>JASGDN010000020.1:0-3668 GCA_049841275.1 Thermomicrobiales bacterium | reverse complement strand
TGGCGGCGATGTCGGAACTGATCTATGGCGACCGCTCCATGCGGGTGGCATACGATTCGGGCTGCGTGCAATGGCCGTTGAACTGGTACCTGCGCAATATGCCGAACGCGGTCATGACCTCGGACCCGGCCAGCGAGGGTGGCGCGAACGGTGCGCCGGTCATCATCACGCAACCGAATGGCGGCGCGGGCTGCTTGCAGGGCGACACCATCGACGGTTACACCGGCCAATGGTACGTGCTGCGCTGGCACGAGCCCGAGCAGTCGATCTATCGGAACTTCGCGATCGCACCCGAGATTCCGGTGGGACGGTCGGCCTGGACATCGCTGACCCAACCGCATGGGATCGTGGCGATCATGAAGTCGGTGGCGAGCAGCATGGAGACGCTGGGGACCCAGGAAGGGGAGCAGCGGGATTTCCGCCTGTTGATGTTCCGGGAGATGCCGGACGGCACGAATGGATACATGTTCAAGGTCTACATCCGGAACGACCTCCTGCCGTACTACAACGATGTTCGCTACGGGAAGTAAGCACGAACCATGCGCAACGACGACGACACCCCTATCGCCGGTTCCACCGACCCGAACGATGCTGAGACATCAGCCCAGGAGGTTCCCTTGACCGCATCGGACGCGGCTCCGAACGACCAGAACGTTCACGACGATCCCCAGGAGGAGGTATCGGCGCGGTCCCGGCGGGCTGCCCCGAAACCTCCGGCGGCGCGTGAGCCCTTGCCACCGCTTCCCGCGCCGCGCTGGCTCTGGCTCGGCGCAGCCGTCGCACTCGTCCTGGCGATCGGGTTCCGCCTGATCCAGCTGAATGGGTATGCCCTCAACGCCGACGAGGCGAAGTGGGCCTATCAGTCCTGGACGCTGTTCACCGGCAAACCAATGCCGAACGGGCAGGACATCACCGATCTCTCGCCGTTCTTTCTGGTGATTCAGGCACTGGGCTACTTCCTGTTCGGCGTGACCGACGCGATCGCCCGGATCGGTTCGGCGCTCCTCGGAATCGGTACCGTCGCCTTGCTGCTCGCGCTGCGCCCGTTCGTATCGCGCTACGTGCTGACTGGCATGATGCTCCTGGCGGCGGTTTCGCCGACGCTGGTCTACGCGTCTCGCACCTCCGATCCGATCGTCGGGGTCCAATTCGGGATCGTGCTGACCCTGGTAGCGCTCCTGCGCTTCGGCAGCGGTGCAACGCCGAGCGCGCGAACCGGATGGGCGGCCCTGGCCGGTCTCGGGATCGCGATCACGTTTGCGAGCGGTCCGCACGGCATCACCGCACTGATCGCGTTGGCGATCGGAATGGCGGTCGCGTCGTTCAACGATGGCCGCGACAGCGTCGTCCCGGATTCTCTGAATCGCCTGGTGCGCGATCCGAAGGCGCTGGCGGTCCTCGGCTTCGCATTCGTCGCCGTCACGATCACGATCTTTACCCGGGTCTTCTCCGAGATCGGCGCCATTGCCGGCGTCGGCCGGACGTTCTCCGAGTGGGGCAGCCTGATGCTTACCCGCTCCTCGACGACCCCGGTGCAGTTCTTCTTCTATGCGACGCTGCTCTACGAGCTGCTAGCGGTGATCTTCGCGATCGTGGCGGTCGCCTCCCATAGCGGCGAGGGGGACGATGTCGACCCGAAGACCCGCGTACAGCCGAGTCTCTTCGTCGGATGGTTCCTGGCGGCGCTCGTGTTCCAGAGCCTGGCATCCGGCCGTTCGGCGGAGCAGCTGTCGCTGGTGACGCTGCCGCTGGTACTGCTGGGCGGCTATGGTGTGGGCCGGCTCTTCGAGCGAGTCGCACGGAACCGCCTGCTGACGAGTATCGCGGGCGTGTTGCCGCTGGCAATGACCGGCATCCTGATCGGGGTGATCGCGGTCCTGGTCCTGATAGCCCGGTCGAATGATCCAATCAATGCCAACAAGGGGTTCATGGCGACAGCGCTGCCGGTGCTCTTCATCCTGCTGGTCGTTGTTGCGCCGCTCGCGTATGTGATCGTCGGCAATCCGGAAAACCGTCCTACCCGGCACGCCGTGGGATGGTCCGCACTGCTGGTTGTTTTCGTGCTCTTCGGTCTCTATACGATCGGGTCGGGCACGTCGCTGGCGTACAACCGCGCGAACTCGGGACTCGAACCGGCCGCGCCGGATACGGCGACGACGGGCTTGCGATCGTTCGTCGGCCAGACGCTTCGCCTCTCTCGCGATATGGGGCTCACGACGCCTTCGGCCATCGACAATACGGGCAGCTATAGTCTCAAGATCGCGGTCGATCCATCCATCGAATATCCGTATATGTGGTACTTCCGCGACTTCTACCAGCTCAAGGTCGTCTCCCCGGCAGGATGGAGCGGCTCCGACATGGTGATCGCCCCCAGTTCCGAGGGTATGGACGAGGCCGGCTTCGTCGTGCAGACCCGTAACGCGGTCAATCGCGTACCGGCGTCCTACGAGTCGATGAATTTCGGCACGATCGTGTCCCACGTCGTGAATCCCGGCAAATGGTATCAGGGGATCCGCTTCCTGTTGTTCCGCGACATCGCCACCGACCCGGTACCGGTCCAGCACTCCATTGGGTATACCTTCCGGCTTGCCAATCAGATGAACCCGAACCTTGGGCCGTTCAACCTGACGGATGATGTCGGGGCGGGGTCGGGCCTGGGGCAGTTGAACGATCCGACCGGGATCGCCCTCTCGCCGGACGGCCAGACGATCTATGTCGTGGACAGCGGAAACCTCCGCCTCCAGCGCTACGGCATCGACGGCAAGTTCATCGGGGCGTGGGATAGCTCGTCCGATCAGGCAGGCCAGTTCGCGACCGCCTTCGGGCAGGGCCCCCAGGGCGCGACCGTCGATGAGAATGGGTTGATCTACGTTGCGGATACGTGGAACCACCGGGTGGTGATCTTCGATCCGCAGGGAGCGATGGTCCGCGAGCTGGGCCAGCGGGGCGTACAGGCCGACACCATGGACTCGCCGGACCCGAATGTCGATACCGGCCGGTTCTACGGTCCACGTGGGATCGCCGTCTCCAATGGCGAGATCTATATCACGGACACCGGAAACGAGCGCGTTCAGGTCTTCGCAGCCGATGGCACGTTCCTGCGCACGTTCGGTGGCACCGGCAGCGAGGCGGGCAAACTGCGGGAACCGACTGGCATCGCGATCGGGCCGGATGGCAATGTCTACGTGGCTGATTCGGCCAATGCACGTATCTCGGTCTTCTCGAAGAGCGGCGACTTCGTGCGAATGATGCCGGTGGCGAGCTGGCAGAATGAATCGCAATTGGTGAACTATCTGGCCTTCGGTCCGAATGGCCTGCTCTACGCAACCAATCCGTCGGCGGCGTCGTTCTCGGTGATCGATCCGAATACGGGTGCGGTGCTCTACGACGGGAATGGCGGCCAGGAGCTGTCGCAGCCGGTCGGAATCACGGTTGCATCGAACGGGACGATCTACCTGACGGACGCCGGTACCAGCCGGGTCGTCTGGTTCACGCTGGATGTCCAGCCGCCGGCGGACGTTGCCACACCGGGCGCAAGTCCTTCGACCTCACCCGAGGCATCACCGGCTGCATCGCAGGAGACCCCGGTGCAGGGGCCGACGCTCGGCACCCCGGTCGGATAATCCGCGCGGAGCGCGACACGCACGGAAGGGCGGCTCCCGATGGGG
>JASGDN010000019.1:0-16861 GCA_049841275.1 Thermomicrobiales bacterium | reverse complement strand
TGGGGCCGCCCACGCGCGCGTGGTCGACCGCTTTCTCGCTGCAGCCGGCGATGGCGACCTCGACGCATTGCTCGTGGTGCTCGATCCGCAGGTGGCTGGGCACACGGATTCGGGGGGATTTGTTCCCGCGCCGCTCCACCGCATCGTGGGCCGAGACAGGGTCGCTTCCCAGTTCCTGCGCTTCCTGCGAGGATTCGATGCCACGCTCGTGTCCATGCCGGTCAATGCCGAACCGGGGGTCCTGGTTTTCCAGGCTGGTCGCCTGCTCGGGGTGATCGCATTCGAGATCCGCGATCACGTGATCGTCCAGATTCATGCCATCGCGAATCCCCGGAAACTCGGCTATGTGGCGTCCATGCTTGGAGTGCCGCTCTGGGTCGATCCGGCAACGTCGCCAGCGAGTGCGGGCGCGACTGGATAGCGCCCGCACTGACGCGCTCGAATCCTGCTCACCGTGAGGCCGAATCTCTGCCTCGCCGGATATTGGGGTCGTCGATGCGCATGCCGTCGCCCCCATCGCGATTGCCTTGGGATCGATCGTCGCGCGCAGCGGCTACGGGATGTGCCTACAGGGCGTCCTCGACATCGCCGACATCAACGGCGGCGAAGAGTTCGTCGCCATCGACGCTGATGGAACCCTGGGCGCTGTCCAGATAGTCGACGATCGCTCCAGCGTCGGCGGTCAGCGTGATGGCGAACACTTCGTCATCGATCCGGGTCGTATAGGACATGATGGTCTGGGCCGAGTCGCCTGTCCCGGTCTGCAGCAACGCCCACCACGTATCGTTGGCATCGCCATCCAGCAACACGTTGGTTCCTTTGGCGGCGAGCTTCGTGGTGACATACGCCTCTTCGACGTCCTGAGCATCCGCATTCCGGGCATCGTAGACAACGATGCTGAGCCCACAATAGATGGTCGCGCATGCGTTGTCGTCCGCTGGCTCGAATGCCAGCATTTCGAACGCTCCGAAGCCCTGCTCCTCCTCGACGCCGGTCATGGCCAACGAGGTCTCCCATGCGTCACTCCAGGCGATCGTCGTTCCGCCTTCCGTCTCGTAGTCGCCATCTGGGAGATTGGTGTTCTGGGCAGACACCGGGGTTGCCAGAGCGAAGCCAAGGACCACGATGGCGACGATGGCAATGCGACTTCCCCCACTCACAACTGGTGACAACCTGATCATCTCGTCCCTCCTCGACCTGTGGCGGATCTCCTTCCTTGGGAACAACGACGGTGCGAGCGGTAGGTTCCCGATGGCCGTCGTTGCTGCCTGGGCCGGTGGCGTCGCGAGGCGAAGATTCGGAAGATGACCAGGCTGCAATCGCTACCGGTGTCTGGGACCGGAGGATATGCTCCGGTGTCGCTTCTCCAGCACCTGTTGCCGTTGCTGGAGCCGCGCCGCTGATTCATGGAATGCCTGCCACCACGGCGCGTTCGGGGTGCGGGCGAGTTCGCGATAGAGTGTGACCCACCCGTCGAGCGGAAAGCGCGATGGCCGATTCGTCAGGGAGAAGGCCTGCGCGCCGAGCGGACGCCGCAATGCCTTCGCTTCCTCTCTCCCGATGATGCTTTCCAGCGCGGACTCCACCGACGGTTTCCATGCCGAGAAGAGTGTGGAGGTCATCTCCTCGTAACGCTGGCGCTCCTCGGGGGCAAGGAGCGGCGAGGGTCGGCGTTCGATGCGGAGCAGTACGCAATCCACCTGTGGTGGCGGCGAGAAATCGCGGCGTTGGAAGCGGTGGTCGATGGAGCAGGCGAACCACGGATGGAGCGTCGCTGCCTGCAAGGTGACGATCGGTGCGCCCATGAAGCGTTCGGCGGCCTCCTGCTGCACGACGAGATGTGCCGAGGCCGGTGGGGCGGTGCCGGTCGTCAGCTTCCCGACGATGGCCGCAGTAATGGCGAAGGGAATATTCGCGAAGATTCGATAGGGTGTTGCCGGCAGTGGAAAGTCGAGGAAATCCGCCGCGAAGACGGTTACGTTCTCCCGGCCTGCGGCTTCGAGCCGGCGTTGCACGATTGCCGCGTGGACGGGGTCCTTCTCGATGGCGAGGACGTGGCGGGCGGCTTCGGCGAGCGCGTCGGTGATGATGCCCCTGCCGGGGCCGATCTCGATCGCAAGGTCATCCGGACCGATGCCGGACTGCCTGACGAGCGACTGGACGAGCCTGCGGTTGTGCAGGAAATTCTGGCTGAGCGCCATCCGTTTCGACGGCGTGCGAATGAACGACGGGGACATGCCGGACGATGCGGGAACTTTTGGCATGACGATATCTCCCTCGATGGCGTTCCGTGCGGGATGAGATGCACGGAATGCCGCTGCGCGTGGCCCGATCGGCCGGCGCATACGTGGGAGTTCTTCGGGTTCGGAGGGATCGTCAGCGAGAGAGGCTCACCGGTGACAGCGACATCCGTCGTCCGCACGGGGATGTGCGGAGCCGAACCGCGGAGAACTCCGCGATTGACCGGATGCGAATGGTTGTCACCGTGCACACGCCCATGAATGGCTCCTGCCTCTCTCGCGTGCAAGCGTAGGAGGCAGGAGCCAGTGTGTCAACTGTCGCCGCGACAACGCAGCAGGAGACGGGGTGCTGCGGATCGCGGGCTATCGTTGCAGGACGGCGGACGACGCGCTGAACGCCACCGCTTCGACCTCCTCCCGTGTTGCACACAGGAAGTCTCCCGGCATCGTGTGCTTCAGGGCGCTTGCTGCCGTGCCCAGCGCGACCGCCTTCGTCAACGCGATCGGATTCTCCAGGTATCCGGCGAGGAATCCTGCGGCATAGGCATCGCCGCCGCCGAGCCGGTCCACCACTTCCAGATCGCGCCATTCCGAGGCCGCCAGGATTGCGGACGGCCCGAGGGCCATGCTCTGCACCTTCAGGCGCCGGCTGCCCTTCGTTCGCTTGCGGGTGATGGTCACCGCCGCGACGCCGAGCTTCTCGATCGCCTGCTTCATGACCTCCTCGTGCGATCCCGTGATGCCGTAGAAGGTCTCCAGGCCCCCGCGCGAGGCGAAGAGGATATCCACGAAGGGGATGATCTCGACGAACGCAGCCCGGGCCTCCACCTCCGACCAGAGTTTCGAGCGGTAGTTGAGGTCGAACGAGACCAACACACCGCTTTCGCTCGCCACGCGTACGGCCTCCATCGCCTCGGCCCGCGCGCCTGTGGACACTGCCAGCGTGATGCCCGAGATGTGAAGCGCGCTCGCCCCACGCAGGATCGCCGTCCAGTCGAAGGTGCCCGGCGCGACATTGGCGATCGCGGTGTTCTTGCGATCGTAGGTCACGCTCGACGGACGGGGATCGACGCCTTCTTCGAGGAAATAGATGCCGCAGCGTCCGGCGTCCTCGTTCACCCAGTGGATGCTGGATGTGTCCACACCGCTTGCCCGCGCCTGCCGGGCGATCATCCGGCCCAGCGCGTTCTCTGGCAACGCGGAGACCCACGCGGTCGGGATGCCGAGGCATTCCAGCCCGATTGCCGTGTTCAGTTCCGCGCCGCCGATGGTGACATCCAGCGAGACGGTGCGCTCGAGCCGCTCGTTGTGGGGCGGCGTGAGGCGCACCATTGCCTCGCCGAATGTGACCACCCGCTCGACTGGGCGCACGCTGGAGAAGAGATCCGCCGGGAGGATTGTCGGCTCGGGAGTCGTCGGCGTGGTGGGTGCGGGCTCGGACGTGGCCATGGTTGGTCTGCTTCCCTTTCGTCGCTGGATCGTCGTGGTGCTCGGATGGGCTTCGTATTGGGCGAATCGGCGTCGATGGCGCCGGGATTGTCATGCATATGCACTCTACCGCACGCTTCTGGGGGAGGGTAGACGCCCGGCTGCCCGAAGAGAAGCCGATGAACGTGGCACAATGCGTCGGTGGAGCGATGACCGCTGACTGCCAATTGGATGCACGCTGCCGTCATCGCAATGAGTGTCGAGGAATGCCGGTGGAACGGGCGGATAGGGCGCGGGAACTCGTGACCATGCTCTGGGATGCGGGCGAGTTGCGGGAAGAGGTCGTGACGGTGCGTGGCGTGCCGGCGCCGCTTCGCGTCATTCGGCCAGTCGACACCGATGTCCTGCTCGATCGCATTGCCGACGATCCGGAGCAGAACCTTCCCTACTGGGCCGAACTCTGGCCGAGCGGGGTCGGGCTTGCGTCCGAGATCGCCGCCGAACCTGCACTCGTCGCCGGCAAGCGGGTGGTCGAACTGGGGAGTGGCGTCGGGATCACCGCCGCTGTCGCGCTGGCTGCCGGGGCGGACCTGCTCGCGACCGACTATGCGCCGGAATCGCTGACGCTCACCCGCTGGACCTGCCTGCATCACGCCGGATGCGAACCGCGGACCATGCAACTCAACTGGCGCAACGAGGCCGATGTCGCCTGCCTGCTGGCGGACGGGCCGTTCACGGTGGTGCTTGCGGCCGATGTGCTCTACGAGCAACGCGACATCGTGCCGTTGCTCCGCCTGTTCGATCGGCTCATTGTGCCAGGGGGCATTGTGCTGCTCGCGCATCCCGGACGCGATCCTGCCCGGCGCTTGCTCGACCGCGCGCGGAACGAGGGCTGGGTCAATTCCGTTCAGGAGTATATGGGGCCGTGGCCGGACCCGGACGATTTCGGGATCGTCGTCTTCGTACACCGCCTGGTGCGGCCGGCGATCGATCTGGGCAATGGTGTATCCGGTACGTGAGAATGGTTCTTGGATCGTCCTATCATTACGATGGGAAGGCAACTGGATGCGGCCGGTTGCCGGGTGATGCACGATGTCACGCTGCCGTGACACGATATGGGTCTGCGGGCATGACCGTGAACTCCGGGGAGCGATCGTCTTGGTGGGGGGTCGACAACGTCAGCTGCGGCCGGGTTCGCCCCCGATGATGCTGGACAAGGCAGCCATTCGTGCTGCCTTGGGGAACGATCCGCGCACGATCGACTATTCCCAGCTGGTGGCCGGGAGCTACCAGGATCTGGCCCGGCAGGCGCAGTTTGCCAGCCGGGGGTATCGGGAGCAGTTTCCTCACCCCATCGCCCTGTGGGAGCAGGCGCTTGGCATCTATTCGCTGACGGTGACCGGGCACGAGCCGCTCTTGCAGGATGCGGACACCCCACCGGGCCGCCTTCGGGTGGCCGTCGTGGCGCACGGCGTCGGATCGGCGAAGGCCGGGCTGGATCTGCTGCTCGGCGAACACTTCACGCTCGCCTTCCAGGCTATCGGACAGCTGGTCGATGTCGTCGTCCAGCACCAGTATCTCGGCATCCAGCCGGAGGACGCCGCCAACTGGCCGCGCTCGTTCGGTGGGGTCGCCGTGGCGGTCGACGCCCCGTCCGCTCGCGCCATGATCGGGGTTCTGAAGCGGCATGCCTTGCACGGCGGTGACGATCGGTTTCCCGATGCCGACTACTGGCAGGGACTGGAGGACCGCCGGCGCGTGCTCTCCGGGCTGATCCTGCCGGAGCTCGACCCGGCCATGACCCCGGTGCAGGTGCTCGATGCGCCGCCCAGCGACCGCCTGACCATCGCGCAGCGGCTCGTCGTGCTGGGCCTCTACTATGGCCTGGTCGCCCTCGCCGATGTACTCGACATGCTTAAGGACGAGTATGGCCTCGGTGCGCCGCTCGAACCCTCCTACTGGGATTACATCCACGAGATGGAGGAATGGATTCGTTCGCTCCGCCCGAACGAGGCGTGAGAAGCGCACGCAATCAAGATCGCCTGCCCTGATTGCGTGCGTTTCTCAAACGCGCGAATCCAAATTGGCAGTATGGAAAGCCGTTGCTTCTGGCACCGCTTGGTCAAGCTTGACATTTTTTGCTCGCTGTATACAATCCGAACAGTAGCAGGAATGGATATCTTTCGTCGGCTTTCCGCATAACCACCATGGGTGGGTGTGCTGGTTTGGGGTGTGTTAACCACGCAGCTGGAGCAAGGAGGGTGATATGGCAACGCAGGCGACGAAGGATCGAGGAGTGGACCTAGTCTTTTCTGTCGTTAACTATCTTATTTTGACGTTTTTTCTTGCCGCAGTGGCCTATCCCTTGATCTATGTCGTCAGTTCGTCGTTCAGTAGCCCGACAGCGATCTCTGCCGGAAAGGTTTGGCTATTGCCGGTGGACTTTACGGTCAACGGTTATAAGGCGGTATTCGAGACCTCCAAGGTATGGGTGGGTTTTCGGAATTCTCTCTTCTACGCCGTGGTCGGTACCGCGTTCAGTGTTCTTCTCACTGTTCTCGCTGCCTATCCGCTCTCCCGCAAGGATTTCGGGATGCGGAATCACTTTATGATCTTCTTCGTCTTTACCACGCTCTTCAGCGGCGGGCTCATTCCGTCGTATCTCGTGGTCCGCTCGCTCGGGTTGCTGGACACCGTGTGGGCGATGATCGTCCCCGGCGCGCTCGCAGCCACGAATATCATCATCACCCGCACCTTCTTCCAGTCCAGCATTCCAGACGAGTTGCTGGAGGCTGCGCAACTGGACGGCGTATCCGATCTCCGTTTTGTATGGGATGTCGTGGTTCCTCTCTCGATGCCGATCCTGATGGTGAATGCCCTGTTCTACGCGGTCGGGCAGTGGAATTCCTTCTTCAGCGCGCTGATCTACCTCCGCGATCCGGATCTCTGGCCCCTGCAACTCGTCCTTCGTGACATTCTGGTCAACAGCAATGTCAAGAATCTGAACCCAAACATGGACCAGATGAAGGTGCTTGAACAGCAACAGCTTGCCGTTGTCCTCAAGTACGCGCTGATTGTGGTCTCCACTGCGCCGATCCTGATGATCTATCCGTTCGTACAGAAGCACTTCGTCCGTGGTGTGCTCATTGGCTCGCTGAAGGGTTAGGCGGAGCGGGAAGGGAAACACGTATGAGCACAGTAATCAGCCAAGCATCGACCGTTGTTACCTCCGCCACCGGGACAAGCCGGTTTGAACGCATGTGGCGGTCATTTCGCCGAACGTGGCAACTCTACCTGTTGATCGTGTTTCCGGTAATCTGGACCCTTATCTTCTCCTACTTGCCGATGTGGGGAATCCAGATTGCTTTCAAGAACTACAACTTGCGCGATGGCATTAATGGAAGTCCCTGGGTGGGGATGAAGAATTTCTATCAATTCTTCGATTCCTACCAATTCTGGCCGCTCTTGCGACATACCTTGGTGCTGAATATCTATTCACTGATCGCCGGATTTCCGTTGCCGATCATCCTTGCTCTCTCGCTCAACTACGTCAACAAGCGTTGGTTCAAGCAGACTGTACAAATGGTCAGCTATGCGCCGCACTTCATCTCTACTGTTGTCATTGTCGGCCTGCTCTTCCAGTTCGTTGATGTCAATGGCCTGGTGAACCAGTTGCTCGGTTTGGCCGGTATCGGACCGATCCGATTCATGAGCGAGGTGAAGTACTGGGACTCCCTCTACGTCTGGTCCGGTGTGTGGCAGAGTGTTGGGTGGGGGGCCATCATCTATCTCGCTGCCTTGGCTGGGATTGATCCCACACTGCATGAAGCGGCCATTGTCGATGGAGCCACCAAGGTCCAGCGTATGCGGGATATCGATCTTCCGGGCATCATTCCGGTGGCGGTCATCCTTCTCATTCTCAACATGGGAGGCCTGCTGCGTTCTGGCTTCGAGAAAGTCATCCTGATGCAGAACTCGTTGAACACGACCAAGACCGAGGTGATCGACTCCTACGTCTATCACATCGGCCTGCAGGCACCATTGCCTCAGTATTCGTTCGCCACGGCCATTGGGCTCTTTTCCTCCCTTATCGGTCTCCTCTTGCTGTTCGCGGCGAATGCGATTTCCCGGCGGGTCGGCGACTCGTCGCTATGGTAATGGTCGCGATCGTGGCTGCGCTTTGCGGATGAATCGGGCGCAGATTGCCGAACGGAAAGGATGGAAAGATTCACCGCCATTACCTCGTGCTGCTCGATCCTCTTCGTCATCGACCGGTTCAGGCATCAGGGAGTTGTTGAATGAGCTCGATTCGCGAACAAGGTCTCAACCGGCGGCAACTCGTTAGTGGCGCGATCGCAGGCGCCGCGGCGCTTCAGACCGGAGGGCCCACCCTGCGTGAGGCCGCTGCGCAGGAGGCTACCCCGATCACCGAGGATGTGGGAACGCCACCGGAAGGGGCATTCGTGTCTTTGCACGAGTTGCCGCTTTCTACCAATGGCGATACGTTCAAGCTTGTCATTCCAGATGTTGGGCAGCCCCGCCCCGACGAGAACAACGAGTCCACAACCTGGATGGAGCAGAACACGGGCATCAAGATCGACTGGACGATTGTGCCCGGTGACAACGCACTCGAGCAGATGCAACTCATCCTCGCGGGTGGCGACCTGCCAGACGCCTTCTTTGCCTGGGGATATACAGACCTTGCCCCAACCCAAATCAATGCCTATGGCGATCAGGGATTCTTCATCGACCTGACCGACAAGCTGGAGGCTAATGCCCCGAATTTCCTGGCGCTCAGCAAGGACTGGGATGCCTCCCGGCAGATGGTGACCTCGCCGGATGGCAAGATGTACGCCCTGCCGGCCATCAACGATTGCTATCATTGCTCGATGCCGCAGAAGTTCTGGATCAACCAGGAATGGTTGACCAAGCTGGGGTTGGAGATCCCGAAGACGCCGGACGAGATGAAGACGGTCCTGACCGCGTTCAAGGATGGCGATCCGAATGGTGACGGCAAGCCGATCTACCCGATCACGGTCGCCACAGGCACCGGATTGGGCGATCTGGACGCCTTCCTGATGAACCCGTTCCAGTTCTCCCCTGGAAGTCCGTGGCTCTATCTCGACGACGACAACACTGTCACTGCGTCCTACATCAAAGACGGCTGGAAGGATGGAATCAAGTATCTGGCCGATCTCTACGCCAATGGCCTGATCGACCCGGATTCCTTCACCCAGACCGACGACCAGATGTACACCAAGACCAAGGACCCTGCACGTCCGGGCGTTGGTGGAGCGCCTACGTTCTGGAAGGCGACGTTCATCGATTTCGACAGCCCGTTCTTCAAGCAGTACCAGCCGATTCCCCAGCTGACCGGGCCGACCGGCCTGCAGCAGACCACGCGCCTCTACTACAACATCGGCAGCGTTGGAGGAATCCAGATCACCTCAGCCTGCAAGAACCCGGAGTTGCTGCTCCAGTGGGCCGACAATATGTATGCTCACGAGCAGACCAAGGTCTCCGATTCTGGCACGCCTGGGAAGGGTTGGCGGTGGGCCAAGCCGGGGGAACTGGGTATCGACGGCAACCCGGCGATCACCTTCGATATCAAGCAACCGCAGGCGGTCGTCGACAAGGCGACAAACTGGTGGGGGCTCGGTTCCACCTGGCGATCCAGTATCTATCGGTTCGGTTCGGCAGTCGCCGGGTCGCGCGACGAGAACACCGAGACGATTCTGTACGACGCCACCAAGGAGTTCCAGGAGCCGTATGCGGTGCCGCAAACAAAGATCCTGCCGACACTCTCGTTTACGGTGGATCAGAGTGCGCAACTCAGTCTCTCCGTGACCAACATCAAAACCTTGGTGCAGCAACGATTTGCCAACTGGGTGACTGGGCAGGGCAATCCGGACGATGAATGGGCGGCATATCTCGATGAGCTCAACTCGGTGGGCTTCGAGGAGTACTTGAAGATCTACCAGGATGCCTGGGCGCAGAGTCCGTTCAATCCGCAGAAGCAATAAGCACGAATCGTGATGTCCGCCGCCTTGTGATTGAGGCGGCGGGCATCGCCTCGTCTAGGGATGACAGTTCGCGATTTATCGGCCTAGCGTGGCTCAACGCATTGACAAACCGTGCGCCACGTGTCACAAACAGCACAGCAGATCATAAAGCGCCGTGATTTGCGCGAGAAAGTCACCGATCCCCCGGCCTCCATGCTGAGCATTGGCCGGGTGTGTCGTAGGGCGCTTCTGAGCCACACCGCCGGATGTCCCGGCACTGCGTGGCGCTGTAATCGGTGAAGGAGTACCGATGGCTCGTATCATCTTCGACAACGTATCCAAGGTGTATAGCGGGAACCAGGCGCCGTCCGTCCAGAATCTCAATCTCGAGATCGAGGACGAGGAGTTCCTGGTTGTCGTCGGTCCGTCCGGGTGCGGCAAGTCGACCGCCATGCGCATGGTCGCCGGCCTGGAGGAGATCAGCGACGGACGCATCATCATCGGTGACCGTGTCGTGAATGACCTGCCGCCGAAGGATCGGAACGTCGCCATGGTGTTCCAGTCCTACGCGCTCTATCCGCACATGAGTGTGCGTGACAACCTCGCCTATCCGCTCAAGCTGCGCAAGGTGCCAAAGGCCGAGCGCGAGCAGCGCGTCCGGGAGGCCGCCCGCATCCTCGACATCGAGCAGTACCTCGACCGTAAGCCGAAGGCGCTCTCCGGCGGTCAGCGCCAGCGCGTCGCCCTCGGTCGCGCGATCGTCCGTAATGCCGATGTCTTCCTGATGGACGAGCCGCTCTCCAACCTCGACGCCAAGCTGCGCGTGCAGACGCGTGCCGAGCTGGTGAAGCTGCACGATCGGGTGCGCACCACCACCATCTACGTGACCCACGACCAGACCGAGGCCATGACGATGGGCGACCGCATCGCCGTCATGAGCCTGGGTGTGCTGCAACAGCTCGACACCCCGCAGAACCTCTACGACCGGCCGGACAACAAGTTCGTCGCCGGTTTCATGGGTTCGCCGTCCATGAACTTCCTCGATGTCACGATCTCCTCCGAGGGTGGCAAGCTCTACGCTTCTGCTCCCGGCTTCAAGATCGAGGTTCCGGCCGATCGCGGTCAGGGGCTGGCTCCCTACGTGGGCAAGAATGTCACGATGGGCATCCGTCCGGAGCACATCGTCGATCGCGCCCACGCCGCCCCCGATGCCGCTCGCACGCTGATTCCGGTCACGGTCGACGTGGTCGAGCTTCTGGGCAACGAGATCTTCGTCTATCTCAATAACCAGAGCAGCACGCTCACCGCGCGCATGGACCCGGAAGTGAAGCTGGAGCGCGGTCAGCAGATCGAGGTTGCGCTCGAGCCCGAGAAGCTGCACTTCTTCGATGCCACCACCGAGGCGACCATTCGCTAGTTCCGATTCGGACGGGCGGGTCTCCCCCGGAGCATGCAGACACCCTGGCAGGTACGTCCTGCCAGGGTGTCGCGCGTGTCGTCCGACATCGGGCCTGCGAACGATGACGTGGCGTTCGTATGGTGTGACCGATTGACTGCGCCGAGGGGTATAACGGGCAACGCCTCCGGACCCGTATCGGTCCGGAGGCGTTGCCGTGCGTTCTCGACGTGCCGGGTGGGTCCCGGGAACATGGGGAGAGAAGGACCCGACCGCCATCGCCGGGGGCCGGACTCGCGCTGCGGGTGGGGATGGAGCCAGAGGCAGGCGAGTCCGGTTCGAAGATCGGCGCGGAGCCAGGGTGGCTGGAGGGAGGGAAGGTGCGGCTCCGAGCCGCGGTCAGTAGTCGATTGGGAAAGTCACACGCCTATACGGCGGAGGGCTCATCTGCGGGCTCGGCGTCCTGGATCGTGGCTGTCGCTTCGACCTGGGCCTGAGTTGCCTCCTGTGGGCTGGATACCTTCACACGGATTTGCCGCGCCTTGGCCGATTCGAGCTTCGGCAGCGTCAGGTGGAGCAGGCCATTGTCGAATGTCGCGTCCGCGCGGGCGGAATCCACCTCGAACGGAAGGGTGAGCGTGCGGGAGAAGCCGCCACGCGGCAGTTCCTGCAGGTACCACGTCGTCGAGTTCGACGACGTGTTGACGGGTGCTGTCTTGCCGGAGAGCGTCACCGTGTTCTTCTCGACCGTGATCTCGATGGCTTCCGGATCGACACCCGGTACCGCAGCCACGACGACAACATCGTCATCCTGGGCGTAGACATCGAGTGGAAGGGCGGATACCGCAGCCTGGTAGTGACTGGGCCGGCTGCGGCCTGGCGCGAAGAATTCCGCGAAGAACGGATCGAACGCCCGCCGGAAGGCGGCCATGTCCTGCGTGGCGGTGGCGGGGAAACGCGTTGCCATGATTGAACCCCCTCATGCACTGGCGGACGGCAGAATTGGCGACAGGAAGATAGCCGGTCCGCATTCTGTCAGCAATCTTGAGATGGACCGAGCTTGACCATCTCGTTGATTCAAATCTACACAGTTGCACAGTTCGTGTCAAGTATCAGGACGCGAACAGAGCTCAACAGATTCCGGGAGCATGTGAGGTAATGGCCGGATGGGGCTTGTTCGACGGGCATTCGTTCGCGGAGAAAACGAGTTCACGCCGCATCTTCTGTTTATTGCCGATGTGCCCTATGATGGGTGGCATATCGCTCGGAGGATGATCGGAGAGCGGTCCGGGGCTGAACCGGACGCTCAGTCGTACGTGAGGGCAGTGCTCGTCATTGGTCGGGCATGCCTTGGGGAGAATGCACGATGAACCAGGCAGGCCCGTTCAGCGACCGGATCGTCGGGGTGTTGAGGTTGGTGCCAGCGACCTATCGCGAGATCGCCCGGGATACGACGGCGACCACGCAGGCCTTGGTGGTTGTTGCGCTGGCGGTCGTTGCCGGGGCGATCGGGGGCGCCGGCGAGGGTGTCAAGGGCATCATTGGCGGCGCCATCGGTGCCATCATCTCCTGGCTCATCGTTGGTGTTGCCACCTGGTTCGTCGGCACCCGGTTGATGGGTGCGCCAGATATCGGAGGCGGGCCGGGCCGTACGTTGCGCACGACCGGATTCGCCAAGGCTCCGCAGTTCCTGCTGGTTCTCGGGTTCATCCCGGTGATCGGGTTGATCGCGGCGGTGGTTGCCTGGGTCTGGGGAATCATCACTGGCGTTCTCGCGGTGCGGGAGGCGCTTGGCATCTCCACCGGCAAGGCGATCGTCACCATCATCGTCGCGGCGGTCCTGCTGGGCATCGTCGCCTCGATCCTGCTTCTCTTCGGCATCGGCATCTACGGTTTCTCGCAATAGCGATTGAGACAAGGCGCCCCCTCCGGTGTACACCGGAGGGGGCGCTGTGTCCCGGCACATCAGGTTCCCGCGCCCTGCACGATGGGGTCAATGTCTGGCAGGGTCGTCTTCGCCTGCTCGAACCAGAAGGTCCACAGCGCGGCCACGCGGTCCGGCGAGGACGCTGCGGCCATCAGTGCTGTTCGCAGATCGTCCGGCGTGAAGATGCCGAACCGGAAATGCTGCGCGAAGCCGGCCAGCGCCGCCTGCCAGGCATCGTTCCCCAGTTCCTGCCGGATCGCTTCGAATCCCAGCCCGGCCTTGCCGTAGACCGCCAGCGCGCGCAGGACGACATTCGTATCGTCCGTCAGCGGCTGGTCCGCGATGGCGTCGCGTCCGTCTCGCACCAGGCCGGAATATGGACCCGCCACGAACCGGCCCATCGCTTCTACCGCCGCATCCGCGCCGTAGGCGTCCCGGATCGTCCCGATCGCCAGCGCGTTCGTCAATCCCTCCAGCATGAATCCGTGATCGTTCGAATTGAGGCCGAGCAGCCCGCCGATCCACTGGTGCCCGGCCTCGTGGGTTACGGTGAAGCGAAGACCGGGACGCTCCTCTTCGCTGAGCGCGCCATCGCGGACGAGCGTCGTCAGGTCGAGCCAGATCATTCCCGGCCACGAAACGCCGTTTGCCCCGGCGAGATGGGCGCTGGCGATCTCGATGTGGCCCAGTGGGAGCGCTCCGAGCAGGGCCTGGTACTGTGGTAACGCCGTCGTCGCGGCGTCGACGATCGCGTCCGCGAGGCCGGGGATGTCCTCATCGGCATAGAGTGCGAGCGAAACCGTCGGGTCGTTTCCTCCGGTGGATGGCGATGCTGCCGGGGTAGCGTCGGCCGGTGCCGTCGGGAACCGCCGGAGCTCGCCATCGGTGTCGCTCGTATCTGGCAGGAGCGCCATCGCGAATTCGCGGACAGGCCCGGTTTCCACGCGTCGTGTTTGCGTGGGCGACGATCCGGACTGGCCCGGGGAATCTGCAACGACCTCACCGGTGCCGACGAGCGCGTATCCCGCCGGTGTTTCCAGCGTCAGCGTATACATCGCCGTCTCCGGGAAGGTGGGATCGCCGAACGGTGTCGGGGCATCGAGATACCAGGCGTCGCGATCCAGTTCCCAGCCCGCGAGGACGGGATACCAGTCTGCCAGCGCCCATGTACCGCGATCCTTGTCCACGCCGAAGATCCCGAAGCTTCCTGCCGAGCCAAGTGGTACCCGCGTTGTGAACGCAAGGTCCAGCCGTACGTGCTCGCCTGGCTTCACGGTCCGCCCCAGCGCGATGCTCGCCACGGTCGGATCGTCCGCGTGGAGGATCGCCGTCGCAGGGTGGCCGCCCACCGTCACATGAGACAGGACGGTCTCTGCCTCGGTGTAGTAGGCGGCGTTCGGATAGAGGCGGAGGAACAGCGTTTCCTGGGGATGCCCGGTTCCGTTGCGCCAGGCGATCGACTCGGTCCCCGCGAGGCTGTTCGACTCCGCATGCATCGTCACGTCCATGGTGTAGGCGGTGGCTGCGTCGGGCGATGGCCCTGCAATCGGCGTTGCCACCGGTGTGGGTTGCGCGGCCGCCCGGGGAGTGGTTGGAAACCGCAATGCGATCGCGGAGAGGGCACCGGCGAAGGCGCGGCGAGTCAGGCGGGACGAGGTCATGAGGCAAGGCCTTCGGTCTCGATGCTTCGTGAAATTGCCCGGCGCCGGCGGGAGAATTGGCCGTGTTCGCGGCATTCGGCCAGTGAATGGCGGTATTGTCCGACGCAGCATCCGATCGTGCGGCACGTTTTCGACGCACAAGCCGGGATGTTCGGGATTGTACGCCGATCATCGTTGGGAGCGGACCAGTGTTCTTGCAGATTACGGCTCGATTGTGGCAGGATCGACATGCAACACGCATCGACACCGTGGTGAGGGCGATTGGTGATCGCGTCTCTTCGAGGGCTTCCACGTGGCAGCCTGCCAGCCAATAGCGCCCGAAGCGCGCAGTAGTGTTGCCAGTGCCCGTTTTCTGGGCTGTAGTGCGAGCGATGCGGCTGTCGCCGAAAACCGGCGGCGCGAGTCATCGCCCATGTGCAAGGAGTCATTCCAGATGTCCCGTTCATCGGATTCCCGGGATTCTCGCGCGCTCGCGTCGTTGTCGCGTCGTACGCTGCTCGAACGCTCGGCCATTGCCGGCGCAGGAGCTGCCGCGCTTGCGGTATCTGCCGCATCCGCCCAGGATGCCAGTCCTGCCGCGAGCCCTTCGGCGAGTCCGGCGGCAAGCCCAGCCGCCCAGCCGCAGGGGCCGGCCGGGCTGTTGCAGCCCGCTGGCGATCGCCCCACGCTCCGCCTCGGCACCAACTCGGCCGATATCGCCAACCTCGATCCACACATGGCATCCGGCACGCAGGACCGTACCATCGTCGACATGGTGTTCAACGGCCTGATCCGCTTCAAGCCCGGCGATTCGACCCAGTTCGAGCCCGATCTGGCCGCCGACATGCCGGTGAGCAGCAACGACGGCAAGACCTGGACGTTCACATTGCGGGATGGGGTCAAGGTCCATCCTGCTGCCAGCACCGGCGCCTACGACCTCACGTCCGCCGATGTCCTCTTCTCGTATCAGAAAGCGGCGAATGCCGATGCCTCCAGCTACGCTGGCAACTATGCGGGCTGGTCGTTCGCGGCGCCTGATCCGAAGACCTTCGTCGTCACCCTGGCCGAGCCGCTTTCGGAGGCGCTCTTCCTGCCGCAGGTCGCGAACTATTCCGGCGGCTACATCATTCCGCAGGCGGCCTACGAAGCCCTCGGCGCGGATGGCTTCAAGTCCGCTCCGGTCGGCACTGGCCCCTTCGCCTTCAACGCCTACACGCCGCAGAACGCGGTCGTGCTGGCCGCGCACGACGCCTACTTCCGTGGAGCGCCGAAGCTCGGTGGTGTGGAAGTACGCTTCGTGGCCGACGACACGAGCCGCGAACTGGCCCTGCAATCCGGCGACCTCGATGTCATCGTGGGAACGCCGGAAGCCCAGTGGGTGGATCGCATGAATGGCGTCGATGGCCTCCAGGTGGATGTCTTCGGCGTCGGTGAGGTGGTCTTCCTCAACCTCGATGTCAATCACGAGATCCTGAAGGAGCCGAAGGTTCGCGAGGCGATCCTGCTTGGAGTCAACCGTGAGGACGCGCTGGCGCTGAGCGGCGCGCCGGTGTCGGCCCCGGTCTTCTCCGTGGTGCCGTCGGACTTCATGCCTGGCGGACTCACGGAGGACGATGCGAATACCGCCGGGGTGAACTTCGCGCCGGATCCGGACAAGGCCAAGTCCCTGCTTGGGGAAGCAGGGCATTCCGACGGGTTCGAATTGAAGCTCGTGACATCGGAGCAGGCATCCTACCTGCGCGCCTACACGGTGTTGCAGGAGGAGATGCGCAATATCGGCATCACGGTGAACCTCGACACCGTCCAGCACTCGGCGATGCACGAGTTGATCCGGCAGGGATCGAATGCGATCGTCATCTACATCGCGTTCCGTCCAACGGCGGATGTCTACCTCACGCAGTTCTTCTCCACAGAAGGCGGCGTCACCAACTTCTCCCACTTCACCGTGGATGATATGGTGAAGCAGGCCCGTGCCGAGACCGACACGGACAAACAGGCCGAACTCTGGCGGCAGGCGAATATCGAGATCATCAAGAACTTCGCCGGCTACGGCCTCTTCTACACGAACCAGGTCTACGGCAAGTCCAAGAAGGTCGATTACGGGCACGAACTGAAGTCTGTCGTGCAGCTCTACCCCGGAGTCGACGAGACCTCCTCGATTTCCGGATAGTCACGAAGCGCCGTTGGCGCTCGCCCCGTTCGACGGGCATCGCCTGCGCAGGCGATGC
>JASGDN010000018.1:0-37142 GCA_049841275.1 Thermomicrobiales bacterium | reverse complement strand
TGCGGGGGCGCTCCGGCTTCGGATCGGGCAACACGCCCGTGATCGCGGCGCGGCGGGAGAGGCTGACCTTTCCGTTCGGCGCGACCTCGATCACGACCACCTCGATCTCGTCTCCGACATTCACGACATCCTCGACCTTCTCGACGCGGACGGCGGGATCGGCGGAGAGCTCGGAAATGTGAACGAGGCCGTCCTTGCCCGGCAGGATCTCGACGAACGCGCCGAACGGCATGATCGTCACGACCTTCCCGGTGTACTTCTCGCCGCGCTCCACCTTCACTTCGGTGGTGAGCCCGAGGATCTTCGCCTTGGCAGCCTCCCGACCCTCGGCAGACGGCGAAGCAATCGTCACCGTGCCATCGTCCTGGATATCGATCTTGGAGTTCGTCTCCTCCTGGATCGAGCGGATCATCTTGCCGCCAGGGCCGATGACCGCACCGATCTTGCCGGAGTCGATCTTCAGCGTCTCGACCTTCGGCGCGTAGGCAGAGATCTCCGTGCGCGGCGCGGAAATGGTCTCCAGCATCCGACCAAGGATGAACTGGCGACCCGTGTGCGCCTGGCTGAGCGCCTGCCGCATGATCTCCAGTGTGATGCCCTTGACCTTGATGTCCATCTGGATCGCGGTCACGCCCTCATCGGTGCCGGCCACCTTGAAGTCCATGTCACCGAGCGCGTCTTCCATCCCCTGAATGTCGGTCAGGACGGTGTAGCGATCGCGCTCCGCGTCGAGCACGAGGCCCATCGCGACACCGGCAACCGGCTTCTCGATCGGCACACCCGCGTCCATCAGCGCCATCGTGGAGCCGCAGACGCTGGCCATCGAGGTGGAGCCGTTCGAACTCACTACCTCGGAGACGAGGCGCATGGTGTAGGGGAACTCGTCCTCGCTTGGCAGCACCGGCACGAGCGCCCGCTCAGCGAGCGCACCGTGTCCGATGTCGCGCCGGCTGGCGCCGCGCAGCGGACGCGCCTCACCGACGCTATAGGGCGGAAAGTTGTAGTGGTGGATGTAGCTCTTGTGGTCCTCTGGGCTGATCGAATCGAGCCGCTGCTCCTCAGAGGTCGAACCGAGCGTCGCGACCGTCAGCACCTGCGTCTGGCCGCGCGTGAAGATCGCGGAACCGTGGGCGCGCGGCAGGTAGCCGACCTGCGTCCAGATCGGGCGGATCTGCTCGGTGGTACGGCCATCCGGGCGGATGCCATCTTCGAGGATGCCGTTGCGGACCTCAGCCTTCAGGAGCCCCTGGTAGGCATCGGAAACCTCGGCTGCCGTGTACGGGCCGTTCTCACCGGCGAGCGCGACGATTGCCTCGGCCTCGAGGCCACTGGTGGCCTCCAGGCGCACGACCTTGTCGGGGTTGCGGACGGACTCCCGCAAACGGTCACCGAGGAAAGCGGAGACATCGGCGATCAGTTGCTCGTTCTTCTGCGGCACCGCGAACGCCCACTTCTCGACGGTCACCTGGGCGGCCAGCTGCAGCTGGAGATCGACGATCTTGCGGATCTGCTCGTGCGCGAGCGCGATCGCGTCGAGCAGTTGCTCTTCCGGAATCTGGTTCGCGTCACCCTCGACCATCATGATCGCATCAGCGGTGCCGGCCACGACAAGGTCGAGATCGCTGTCATCGAGCTGGGCGAAGGTCGGATTGACCACCAGCTCGCCATCGACAAGGCCGATGCGAGCAGCGCCGACCGGGCCATCAAACGGGATCGGCGAGATCGTCAGCGCGGCGGACGCGCCGATGATGGAGAGAATGTCCGGATCGTTTTGCTGGTCGGCGGAGAGGACCGTGGTCATCACCTGGACCGGCGCCCGATACCCCTTCGGGAAGAGCGGCCGGATCGGACGGTCGGTGAGGCGGGCAGCGAGGATGGCAGCCTCGGTCGGACGCCCTTCGCGCTTGATGAAACCGCCGGGAATCTTGCCGGCAGCGTACATGCGCTCCTCGTAATCGACGGTGAGAGGGAAGAAGGAAAGCTCCTCCTTCGGCTTCCGGTCACCAACGACCGTGCTGAGCACGATCGAGTTGCCGAGTTGCACCACGACGGCGCCAGCCGCCTGTTCGGCGAGGCGCCCGGTCTCCAGGCTCAACGTCTCGTTGCCAAGGAGCATGGAGACGTACTTGATCTTCTCCAATGCGTAATCGGGAAGCATGCGTTCCTCCAGATGGTTCGGGAGCCAGCACGGGCATCCTGCCCGGCCGGCGTGCAGACACCATCGACCATTCGACGGTGCATGCCCGGCGGATTGAGGAACTGGAGCGGGACGACCGCGACACTCGCGCCGCTCCAATGCCTCAATACCGTCCAGGCAATTCGAAGCCCATCCTCCTTTCTGCTCGATATCTATCCGCAAGGAAAAGCCCAGGATCTGACGATCCTGGGCTCCCCAGTTTCACACCATTCCGGAACGCGAACAGACGGGTTATCGCACCCTCGCATCGACAGACGTGACGCAGTACGAATCCCACCGGCGCCCGGCCTAGCGGCGAAGGCCGTGGCGCGCGATCGTCGCGCGGTATCGCTCGATGTCCTGGTCGGCCAGATAGGCCAGCAGCCGGCGGCGACGGCCGACGAGCTTGAACAGACCACGACGCGAATGAAAGTCGTGACGATGTTCGCGCAAATGATCCGTCAACCCCTTGATGCGCTCGGTCAGGAGCGCGATCTGCACCTCGGTCGACCCAGTGTCGGTGTCGTGCAGACGGGTGGACGCGATGATCTCTTCTTTCTGAGCTGGTTGCAGCGCCATGCCGGCGAAGCCTCCTCGAACCGTCGTACGGTCATTCTTCATGCAGCAGGATGGAAAAACGCCCGTGGCGACGGCGCTTGACAGGGGAAGTATAGCATGCTGGCATCAGCCGATGCACCCCGCGATATGCGGGCATGGCGGCATGCCGATCCGCGAATGATCCGATTGGGCCGTCTCCGCCGCGACGGGGTACCATGCATGCAGTCTTCGCGCGTATCGCCCCGCGCCTGCATCCTTCCCAGCCACCGGAGACCACCACATCATGGACTCGACACGCCACGGCGGCCACAACGGCAAACTCGGCATCATCGGCGGCAGCGGTCTTTACGATATCCCCGGCATCGAGGATGTCCGCGAGCGGATCGTCTCGACTCCGTGGGGAGAACCCAGTTCCGCTATCGTCGAGGGCACGTTGAGCGGCCTGCCGGTCGCCTTCCTCGCCCGGCATGGACGCGGACATGTCTTGAACCCGTCCGAGGTGCCGTATCGCGCGAATATCGCCGCCCTGCGCTCGATCGGCGTCACCCACGTCCTCTCGCTCAGCGCCGTCGGCAGTTTGCAGGAGCATTTTCCCCCGCGCACCGCCGTCATCCCCGACCAGCTCATCGACATGACACGCCAGCGCGCGCGAACCTTCTTCGAGAACGGCATTGTCGCGCACGTCGGGCTGGCTGATCCATTCTGTCCAGCCTTCCGAAGCATGCTGGCTCCAATCGTGGCGGACATCGTGCCATCGTTTCACGAGGGCGGGACCTACGTCTGCATCGAGGGGCCGCAATTCTCGACCCGCGCGGAATCGAATCTCTACCGAAGCTGGAACGCGCAGATCATCGGCATGACCGCCATGCCCGAAGTTCGCCTCGCCCGCGAGGCCGGCCTCTGCTACGCCACGGTTGCCATGGTGACCGACTACGACGTGTGGCACGAATCCGAGGATGACGTGACCGTGGAGGTCGTGCGGCGCGTGATGGCCGACAACATCGCCGCCAGCCGGGAGATCGTGCAGCGTGTGGCCGCCGCTGGACTCCCCATCTGCGCAACCGGCTGCGTGGACGCCCTCACGGGCGCGGTCATCACGGCGGAGGACCATCTCTCCGACCAGGCGCGCGACCTGCTCGCCTGGTTCGGAATGCCGTCGCTCGCCGCGCCCCACAGTCACTAACGCATGCGCGTTCGCTACCGCCCCACCTTTCGCGGCACCGAGCTCTCGCTGCTGCTCTACCCGGCCCTGCTGGCAGTCGTCGGCCTGATCACCATCGTCGTCGTGCCGCGCGCCCAGCTGGACTGGTCGTGGCATGACATCTGGGTGAGCGTCGCCTTCGCGGCGGTCGTCGCCGGCATGAGCGTGGCATTCAGCATCCGTGGCTTCCGTGGCGATCAGGTGTTGCTCCCGATCGCGGCAACGCTTGCGGTGATCGGCCTCCTGATGATGCAGCGGCTGAACCCGGACCTCTCCGATCTCGGCCTGGCCCAGAAACAACTGGTCTTCCTGGCCGCCGGGTCCGCAATCCTGGTCGCGATCGTGATGCTCGCCGGTCCGCTCAACATGATCGAATGGTTGGGCCGGTACAAATACACCTGGCTCTTGATCAGTCTTGCCTTGCAAGCGGCGACATTCTTCGTTGGGACGGAGGTCTACGGCGCACGGTTGTGGATCACCGTGGGACCGATCCAGATCCAGCCGTCGGAAATCGTGAAAGTGACGCTCGTCATCTTCATGGCGAGTTATCTCGATCAGAAACGCGATCTCATCGGCTCCAGTTGGCAGGTGGGGCCGCTTTCGCTGCCGCCGATTCCCTACCTGCTGCCGATGGGCGTGATGTGGGCGGGCTCGCTGCTTACCCTCGTCGCGCTGAACGACCTGGGTTCGGCGCTGTTGTTCTTCGGCATCTTCCTCGCCATGCTCTATGCAGCGAGCGGCCGTCCCGTCTATGTCGCAGTCGGACTCCTCACATTCGGCATGGCCTGCTGGGTGGCATGGGAAACCTTCTCGCGCATCGGGCTCCGCGTGCAGAACTGGATCGACCCATGGGCCGATCCCTACGGGGTCGGCTTCCAGCAGATCCACTCCGAGTACGCCCTTGCGAGCGGCGGCATCCTCGGCACCGGGTTCGGACGCGGCCAGCCGACGCTCATCCCGGAAGTCCATTCCGACTTCATCTTCTCTGCGATCGGTGAGGAACTGGGCCTGCTGGGAACGTTGACCATCGTCGCGCTCTATTTCCTGCTGGTGATGCGCGGATACATGATCGCCCTGCGTGCCCGCGACGGGTTCACGCAATTGCTGGCGTTCGGCCTCTCCTCCATCCTCGCGATCCAGACGATCATCATCATTGGCGGGGTCATCCGCCTCATTCCGCTGACCGGCATCACGCTGCCGTTCATCTCCTACGGAGGAAGCTCCCTGCTCGTCAACTTCGCGATCGTCGGCCTGCTACTGCACATCTCCAGCCTGCCACGGCGGATCTGAGCGAAAGGAGCAGCGCCAGCCATGCCCCGCCCCATCCGTGCCCTCGCGATCCTCGGCGCATTCGGCCTGATCGGCTGGGGTCTCTTCGCCAGCGACCGCACCTCGGATGCGCACTGGCTGGCGATCCTCGGTGCCGCCTGGGTGCTGCTGCTGATCGGCACCTACGTCAGCCTGCCGGATGAGCTGCCGACCTTCAATCGCACGACGATCAGGACGGCCTTCGCCCTCTCGACCGTCTTCGCCGTCATCGTGGCCCAACTCGTCCGCGTACAAGCCGTCCAGCGTCAGGCGATCTACACCAAGACCGGCACCGCCCCGGACGGCGAACCGTATGCGAATCCACGCACCGTCAACACCGGTCTCGACACGAAACGCGGACGCATCTTCGACCGCACCGGCGAGACGATCGCCGACACCACCGAACGCAACGGCGTCTTCGTCCGCTCGTACCCGAATCCCGTCACCGCCTACGTGGCCGGGTTCTATTCACCATTGATGTACGGTGCAAGCGGCATTGAAGCGACCTGGAACGATGACCTGAGCGGCTCCGCCGGCCGCAATGCCGTCGACCGCACGATCAACGAGTTGCTCGACCGATCGGAGGATGGCTTCGATCTCCACCTGACGCTCGACACGGCGCTCCAACAGCAGGCAACCGACCTGCTCGCCGGACGCAAGGGAGCGGTCGTGCTGATGGAGGCAGGGACGGGCGCCGTGCTTGCCTTCGCCAGCCAGCCGAATTTCGATCCGAACCGGCTCTTCTCCACCAACTCCGATGAGAGCAAGGATGTCCGTGCCTATTGGGACCAGCTCTCCGACGATGCCAGCGCGCCGTTCGTCCTGCGTGCGAACCTCGGACTCTACACGCCCGGCTCGACGTTCAAGACCATCACGGCCTCGGCGGCACTCGACACTGGTACCGCCGCGCTCGGCACCGTGTACCAGGACAACGGCGAACTCACGATCGACGGGCGGACGCTGGTCGAGAACAACCGGCCCGATCCGTCCCGATCCGAATGGACCCTGGAAGAGGGCATCGCCTGGTCGTTGAACGTCGTCTTCGCGCAAGTGGGGCTGCAGATCGGAGCCGACA
This sequence comes from Thermomicrobiales bacterium, assembly GCA_049841275.1. GTDB lineage: Bacteria > Chloroflexota > Chloroflexia > Thermomicrobiales > UBA6265 > JASGDN01. Next base: position 30,824 of record JASGDN010000018.1, on the reverse strand, counting down.
AGCTGTGGGACTACGCCACACGTTTCGGATTCGAGACCAGCCCGCCATTCGACCTGCCGGTGGCACAGAGCCAGATCGCCTCATCACGCAGCTTCCTCGACAGCAAGAACGCCCTCGCCGACACCGCATTCGGCCAGGGACAGATTCTCACCACCCCGCTCCAGATGACGCTGGTAGCGGCGACGTTCGCCACTGGCGGGACGATGCCGACACCGCACCTCGTTGCCCGCGTTGCCGACGCCGGCAACAAGACGATCCGCACGAATGCTCCCGGCGCGTGGCGGAACCCGGTGGGCAAGTCAACGGCAAAGCAAGTCGCGGACATGATGGTGAACGCGGTCCAGAACGGCTCCATTCAGGCCGCGATCACGCCGGGATACACCGTCGGAGGAAAAACCGGCACCGCCGAGACCGGCGATGGATCGATTCACTCCTGGTTCATCGGCTTCATCGGACAGCCCGATCCGCAGTACGCAATCGCAGTGGTGCTGGAGGAAGGCAGCGATGCGCTCGGTACGTCGGTGAACATCGGACAGGCCATGCTCCAGGGAGTGATGGAACAGGCATGATCCTCCGGCGTCCGGCAGTGGCGCCATCCCGGGGGTATTCGCCAGAAATCCCTGTACGTACGCCGGTTTTCGATGGTATCCGGCATGGAAAAACATGCCCCAAAATGGTAGAATGCTCTATGGCTCGTGACGCACTTCACACGGCGCGGAGAGCGCGCCACCGACGATTTCAGACGCTCGTCCAGCGCGTCGTCGACACCCTGCCGGGCCACGTGCAGGATCTGCTGGACAACGTCGCCATCGTGGTAGCCGACGAGCCATCGAGCGAACAGTTGCGCTCGGCTGACGGGACCTCATACGACGACCTGTTCGGCCTGTATCAGGGTGTGCCGATGGTTGATCGTGGATCGGGCTATTCGATGGTCCTGCCCGACCGGATCACCATCTTCATGGGGCCACTCGGGCGCGCCTTCACCAACCAGGCCGACCTGGAAGAGGAAATCCGGATCACCATTCTCCACGAGCTGGGGCATCACCTCGGACTCGACGAGGAGGGACTCGAAGCGCTAGGGCTTGCGTGAACGATCGAACACCTCCCATCCTGCGCCGGTCGTCCCGGTCCATTCCATCGGAACCCACAGGGGCGCTCGCCACGATCGCCGACGGTTTTTCGCTGATCCTGGCCCGGCCATGGCTCATGGTATTGCCGATCGTGGTGGACCTCCTGCTCTGGCTCGGCGTCCAGATCTCGATCCAGCCGCTTACCACGCCCTTCGCCCGCCTCATGCGGGAGGACGGCGGCACGAACGGCGAGGATGCCTCTCGCCAGCTGCTGGCGCTCGGTGAAAAGGTTCACCTGAACGACCTCGTGGCGTTCTTCGTCCCGTCCATCTTTTCGGGCCTGCCGCGGGACAACGCCTTCAGCTGGTTGCTGAGCGCGCTCCTGCCGCAGATTACCGCCGGCATCGACCGTGAGGCGATGTACCGCGACTGGGGCGCCGGATTTTTCACGATCTGGTTCCCGCCGCACTGGGTTTCGGTGCTCACGCTGGCGGTCGGATTCCTGCTGCTGGCCAGCCTGCTCGTCATCGCGTTCCGGCTGCCGATCGCACGGCAGGTCCGATTCGCGTTCGACGAGCCCGCCCGGGAAACCGGAATCCACGAGGCGCCGATGGCGTGGGTACGGCTGATCGGCCTGCTGGCGCTTGGCATCCTCGTGGTCTTTGCGCTGGTCGTGCCGCTAGTAATTCTTGCGGTCCTGATGCTGATCTTCGGTGCAGGACTCGCATTTCTCATCGCGTTCGGGCTCTTCGGCATCGGCACGATGGGCGCCATCTACGTCTATTTCGCGCTCGACATCGCGCTGCTGGACCGCATCGGTCCGATTGCGGCGATCCGTTCGAGCTTCTGGATGGTGCGCGGCCGCTTCGGCGAATGCGCTCGTTTCGCCATTGCCTGCGCGGTGATCCAGACCGGATTGCTCCGCGTCTGGCATGTGCTGGTCGAGAGTCCACCGGGCATTGCCGTCGCCATGCTCGCTAACGCCTTCATCGGGGCCGGCATCGTCGCGGCGACGATGCTCTTCATCGCCCGTCGCCCCCATCGGGCGACCCCGCCGCCACGCCGCGTCCGGCGATAGCCGTCGCGACCGATCCGCAGACACGACCGCAGACCGTCGTTCCCGATTCGTCGAAGCCGTCCGGCCTGCATTACGCCACGAGGGAGTACCACATCATGGCTGTCAACACGCCAACCGCCAACGCCTATGGCGCCGATCAGATCCAGGTTCTGGAAGGCCTGGAAGCCGTTCGGAAACGCCCAGGCATGTATATCGGCAGCACCGATGCCCGGGGTCTCCATCACCTCATCCGCGAGTTGGTCGACAATTCCGTCGACGAGGCGCTGGCCGGTGTCTGCGATACGATCGTCTGCACGATCGGCAAGGACAACATCGTCACCGTCACCGACAACGGGCGCGGCATCCCGGTTGATGTCCACGCCAAATCGAAGGTCTCCGCCCTCGAGGTCATCATGACCACGCTCCATGCCGGCGGCAAGTTCGGCGGCGGCGGCTACAAGGTCTCCGGCGGTCTCCACGGCGTCGGCGCGTCCGTCGTCAACGCTCTGTCCGAATGGTGCCAGGTCGATGTCGTGAAGGAGGGCGACACGAACGTCTACCGGCAGGAATACAAGCGCGGCAAGCCGACCGGCAAGGTCCACGTCGTGGGCACCACCGAACCGGAGACGCATGGCACGACGACTCGCTTCCTCGCCGATCTCGAGATCTTCAAGGCCGGCTACGACTATGACTTCGATCATCTGGCCACATGGTTCCGCGAATGGGCGTACCTCACGCGCGGCCTCCGCCTGACCGTGATCGACGAGCGGATCGACGACGAGCTGACGTTTTACTTCGAGGGCGGCATCCTCTCGTTCGTCCGTCATCTGAACCGGAACCGCCAGATCCTCCACGAGCGTCCGTTCTACGTCCAGCGCGATACACCAGTGGGCGAGGTCGAGGTCGCGTTGCAGTACAACGACACCTTCGGCGAGAACATCCGCACCTACGTCAACAACATCAACACGGTCGACGGAGGCACCCACCTCTCCGGGTTCCGGTCGGCGTTGACCCGCACGATCAATGACTACGCCAAGAAGAACGGGTTCATGAAGGGCGACGAGACGCTCTCCGGCGACGATGTCCGGGAAGGTCTCACCGCGATCATCTCCGTGAAGCTGGAGGACCCACAGTTCGAAGGCCAGACCAAGGCAAAGCTCGGCTCGCCGGAGATGGCCGGCGCAGTGCAGTCCGTCGTCAACGATGCACTCGGCGCCTATCTTGAAGAGAATCCGCAGGTCGCCAAGCGCGTGATCGAGAAGTGCCTCAATGCTGCTCGCGCCCGCGAGGCTGCCCGCAAAGCACGCGAGCTCGTGCAACGTAAGGGTGGGCTGGACAGCTTCAGCCTGCCTGGCAAACTGGCCGACTGCTCCGAACGCGATCCGGCCAAGTCCGAGCTCTACATCGTGGAGGGCGATTCCGCAGGCGGCTCGGCCAAGCAGGGACGCGACCGCCGCTTCCAGGCGATCCTGCCGCTGCGGGGAAAGATCCTGAACGTCGAGAAGTCACGGCTGGACAAGATGCTCCAGAACAACGAGATCCGGACAATCGTGACGGCGCTCGGCACGTCCATCGGCGACCAGTTCGATGCCGAGAAACTGCGCTACCACCGCATCGTCATCATGACGGACGCCGATGTGGATGGCGCGCACATCCGCACATTGCTCCTCACGTTCTTCTACCGCCACCTCGGCCAGTTGATCGAGGATGGCCGCATATACATCGCCCAACCGCCGCTCTACCGTATCCTGAAGGGCAAGGACGAGACATGGGTCTACTCCGATGCCGAACTCGACGCGAAACTGAAGGAGATGGGCGATGCCAGGGTGGATGTCCAACGATACAAGGGTCTGGGCGAGATGAATCCGGGCCAGTTGTGGGAGACCACGATGGACCCGGCCAACCGCACGCTCATGCAGGTGACGATCGAGGACGCGATGGATGCGGACGAGACCTTCGACATGCTGATGGGCAGCGCCGTGCCACCCCGTAAGAAGTTCATCCAGACTCACGCCCGCGATGTCCAGAACCTCGACGTCTAGACCGGCGACTTCCCGCGAGAGGCAATTCCGCATGGGTGACACGAAAAGGCGAATCGCCGTCGATGCGATGGGAGGCGACCACGGACCATCCGTGGTCGTCCCCGGTGCGGTCGCCGGGGCGCGACAGCAGCAAGTCGATCTTACGCTCGTGGGTATTCCCGCCCAGATCGAGACCGCGCTGAAAGGGATCGACCGTAGCGATATCGACATCGCGATCGTCGAGGCGACCGAGGCCATCGGCATGGACGAGCATCCCGCCCAGGCTGTGCGCCGGAAGCGGAAGAACAGCATCAACCTCGCCATCCAGGAGGTCGCCGAAGGGCGCGCCGCCGGCATGGTCTCGGCCGGCAACAGCGGGGCGGTGATGGCCGCCGCCCTCATGCTCGTGGGACGAATTCCCGGCATCGAGCGTCCGGCAATCGCGACCTACGTTCCGACCGCCAAGGCGCGGTCCCTCATCCTCGATCTCGGCGCGGTGACGGACCCGAAGCCGTCCAACATGGTCCAGTTTGCCCGCATGGGCCAGGTCTACGCCGAGCGCGTTCTGGAGCTTTCCCACCCCACGGTCGGCCTGCTGAGCAACGGCGAGGAGCCGACCAAGGGCAATCAGCTCGTTCAGCAGGTCTACCCCCTGCTCGATGCCGCCGAGGATATCAACTTCATCGGCAATGTCGAGGGCAAGGATGTGGCGATGGGCGCCGTGGACATCGTTGTCACCGATGGATTCACGGGCAACGTCCTTCTGAAAACCGCCGAGGGCGTGATTTCCATGCTCACGGATGCCCTGCGCCGGGAGTTCACCGCGACCCTGCCACGCAAGCTGGCGGCGCTCGTGCTACGGCCTGCGATCCGCTCCCTGCGCGGGTCGCTCGACTACTCCGTGATCGGCGGTGCGCCATTGCTCGGGGTGAACGGTGTGGTGGTCATCTCACACGGCCGATCCAGCGAGCTGGCGATCGCCAACGCGATCGGCGTGGCCGTCCGCTCGGACGATCACGACCTCGCCGGGGGAATCCGCGAACGCGTCTCCACCATCAAGGCGAGCGACGCGGTCAAGGAACCGATACCAACGCCAGCCACCACCTGATTCCACCGAACAAGCCATCAGCCTCGCCAGGCAACACCCATTTCTGCTATGGTCCGTCTTCAGGGACACAAGGGACTCTCACAACCTGAAGACGGTAGCAAGGCATCGTTGTAGCGATCGTGAGTGCTACAGCTACATTCGAAATGGTAGCCATTGCCTGGAGGGGCGATCCATCTGGGTTGGGCAACCCTTTTGGATTCAGCTGTAACGTCGCCACATTCGTGCATGAATACGATGACCGCTGCCTGCCGATTGCGGAGGCGGGAGCATGCGCATCATCGCGCCGGTGGGATCTTGCCGTTCGTTTCGATGCGAACCTCTCATTACCCGTATCCGAAGGGGGTCAGGCGCGCGGAGTTCGATCCAGCTCGGACTGCTCCTGGGCTGCTTGATTGCCTTTGCCCCGCTCGCCAGTCTCGGCACGCTCATGACGGCCAAGGCCGGCCCCGAGCATGTGGAAGAACGCGAATCAGGGCGCGCGCAATCGGGCCAGGGCTACCGCGTCTTCGCCACACGCGAGAGCCTGGTCGGCGAAAGCACATCGAACGGACACATCATCACCCCGTACGACTATTTCGTATCGCTCCCCTCGTGCACATCCACGAGTTGCCCCGGTTCCTCGCCAGGGCGAGCCGGGTTCACGAATTGCGGATCGATGTGTTACGTCAAGATGACGAATCCCGCAACAGGAGCGTGCCGACCGGAACCAGTGATCGAAGTCGGCCCGTGGTTCACCGTCGATGACTGGTGGAACCCGGCCGACATCCGTTTCCTGAACAAGCTCCCCTCCAACCGCCAAGTATTGCCGCAGGGACTTCCCGGAGCACAAGCAGCGTGGGACGGCAAGAATGTCGGCTACGGCTGGGGATCGAACGGCATCGGCGGCAGCGACTACTACAGCAGTGTCGGCAACCAGGCGGGTATCGATCTCGCCGATGGCACCTATTGGTCGCTCGGAATCGGCGGCGGCGGGAACTGGGTCGATGTCGAAATGCTCTGGCAGACCGGGGAGAGCCCGGCCTCCGCAGCGGCATCCTGTGGCCATCGACTCGGCCGGGGCGGCGGTGCGATCCCAAAGTGGACGCCGACACCGGTCACGCCCACTCCGACCGTGCCCCTAATCTCGTGGGGTATGGCGAAGGTTGCAGGCACCGGCGGTTCCAGCCTCAATTGCCGGAACCGCCCCGAACGGATCCGGAACCGTCATCGCCGTATTTTCCGAGGGAGCGACGGTCACCTTACGCGGGCCAGCGGAGAGCGGCTGGTATCCGGTAATCTGCGCCGGGCAGGCGGGATATGCCTCGGCAAGCAAGCTACCTCACGACCACGGCGACGCCAACTCCAATTGCGGCGACACGGACAGCCACGCCAACCGCCACCATCACGGTACCGGCAGCAACAGGCACGGCGACCGGAACTCCGACGGTGACGGCCACCGCAACGACGACGGGTACTGCGACTTCAACGCCCAACGGGATGGGATCGCCAACGGCCACACCAACAGGTTCCCCAGCGGTCACCGCTACCGGCACGGACTTCCCCACGGCGACCGCTACCGAAACACCTGGTGAAGCGCCAACTCGTGCCGTTGCCACAACCTCAACGTCCACCGCAACTCCGACCGCCACTGGCACGGCTCCCCCGGCACCGAGCCCATCCAGCATAGTGCGCCCATCAGCGACGCCAACGAGCGGACCGGCCAACTGGGGATCGGGGACAGTTGCCAACGCGGGCGGCGACGGCGTCAATTGCCGCGTCGGCCCCTCGACGACAAACGCCGTGATCGTGGTCCCGGGAGAGGGAACGCGCGTTCAGTTGACTGGCCCGGCATCGGGTGGATGGCAGCCCGTCATCTGCGGAGGCAAGCAAGGCTACATCTCCACGCAGTACCTCGCGAGCGTCCCGTTCACACCGACAGCCGGCCCCACGGCGACGCGGACACCAGCCATCACCCCAAACATCCCGTCGACGGCAACAGGGACAACGATTCCCACCTCCACCAGGCAAGCGTCCCCGACCAGTTCACCCACCCGTACAATCACCGTCACGGCCACCAAAACCAGCACTCCAGCAATTCCAAACTGGGGCGTGGGAATCGTGTCGAATACGGCTGGGGCCGGGGTGAATTGCCGGGTCAGATCGTCCATATCGAGTACCGTGATTGTGGTCCTCGCGGAAGGATCGCGTGTCCAGCTGACCGGCCCGTCGGCGAATGGATGGCAGCCCGTCGTCTGCGGCGGGAAGCAGGGCTACGTCTCCGCGCAATACCTCAACAGCGTCCCGTTCACGCCCACCCCCGGTGCGACAGGAACGCCGACGCCTGCCACTGCGGCATCACCCACGATCGCAGTCAACCCGACCATCAAAAGCACAGCGACGGGGACAGCGACCGCCGGCGTCACCGCAACGACGTCCCCGACCCGCACCGCGACCGCCCGCCGGCGCTTCCGAACTGGGGCAGGGGCACCGTACGCACCACCGGTGGCGCCGGTGTGAACTGCCGGACCGCGCCGAACACATCCGCGAGCGTCATCCGGGTGTTGCCAGAGGGCACAACCGTTCAGCTTACCGGCCCCGCATCGGGCGGCTGGCAACCCGTCGTCTGCGACGGGCGGCAGGGATACATCTCGGCCCAGTATCTTGGGGTGGCGCCGTTCACCCCGACGCCGACCAGGAGTCCGACCACGGTGACTGGCGCAATCGCCGTGACCGACACTCCTTCGGACAAGGGTACGCATCAGCGACCGCCATCCCATCCAACACCGCCGTCCCGGCCCAGACGCCCATTCCCTTGACGGACGCCGCATCATCAACCCTCGAACCACCGACGCCTGAACCCTCGCCAACGGAGGCTGCCACCGAGATAGTCGCTCCCACGAACGAGCCAACGGCGGAGCCCTACCCGACACTCACCACCTCTCCGCAACCGACGGAAGAGATCCTGACGACCGCCTACGTCGCCTGGACGGACGGACAGGGCCTGGGCTGTATGGCTGCGCCATCGTGGAACGCCGACCCGATAACCGTCCTGCCCGACGGAACGGCGGTGACGCAGATCGGCATCCCGGTCGACGGCTGGCAGATGGTTGCCTGCGGAGATGGCCGTGGGTACGCCGACGCGGCGTTCCTCTCTCCGGAGCCGGTCGTCATGGAACCGACCGTGCCAGTGGTGAACCAGGAGAACGCGGCAGAGCCGCCGGTAAACATCGTGGAATCACCCGCCGCAATCGCACCACAGACGTTCACCTTCGCACTGGCCGCCGAGACAAGCATCCTCCGCGCTTCGCCAGATGTGCCCCAGAGCGGCGTATCGGGTCCAACCCTGGCACTTGGCGGACCGGATGGAGGTATCGTCGCTCTCACGTTCCAGGTCTCCGGGATCGCCGATGGCACGGTCGTCCAGGCAACGCTGTACGTCACGGAAGCCGGAGAGGCATCCGGTGGTGGAGGAACGGTCCTCGCCGTCCCAGGCGTTTCCATCGATCCGTGGAGCGCAACGGCCCCTGGCATCGACGGCCTCGACGGCTTCGAGATCGGCTGGCTGGACGGCGTCACACCGGGAGTCCAGACAGCAGTAGACGTCAGCGGAGTCGTGACAAACGGGACGATTACCTTCGTGCTCACCGGAACTGACAGTCCGGTTTCGATTGCCGCTGGACAATCCCTGCTGGTCGTCACCGGCGAACCGGGCGGCTGACGCTGGGAACGCAACGAAGCCGGACGACGGGTGTCGTCCGGCTTCGTGCTATGCGGAAGAAACGCGGGTATGCGAGCAGCGCCGTGCCTACTCGACGGCGCGCTTGAGCTGGGTACCGGGCCGGAACACGGGGCTCTTGCGAGCCGCGATCTTGATCTCCTCGCCCGTCTGCGGGTTGCGGCCAGAGCGCGCCGACCGCTCGACGACCTTGAACGACCCAAAGCCGCTCAGCGTGACCTCGTCACCCTTGGCCAGCGCGTTCTCGATGGCCTCGAACACCGCATTGACGGCCTTGGTCGCCTGAGCCTCGCTTGTCTCAGTCGCCTCGGCAACCGCCCGCACCAGTTCCTGCTTTCGCATCGAAATCGTCTCCTTCGTCTGTCCCCGCCGCTGCCGCGCAGCTCTGGGGCCTCGCGTCATTGTCTCTGCGCATGCGGCGTTCCGCCGCGTTCGAGGCGCTACGATACCACATTCCGCCAGAACATCGACAAACGTCCCGTTTACGCCCTCACCGCCCGTCGTTGACGCGCGGCCTCGAACACGAGGAGCGATCCGGCGACCGCCGCGTTCAGGCTCTCCACCCTGTGTGCCAGTGGAATCCGCACACGCACCGTCGCAAACCTGCGGATCGCGTCCGATGCGCCGGCGGCCTCGCCTCCGACGATGATGGCACTGGAACCCGTCCAGTCCACATTTTCATAGGAGGACTCGCCATCCGCATCTGCAAGCCCTACGACACGACATGAGGATAGTACATTCGCGAGAATATCGGTATCTTCCTCGGAAAAACTAACCCGAAAGTGCCCCCCCATCGCTGCACGGACAGCCTTCGGATTATAAGGGTCCACCGAATCGTCGGTTAGGAATATGTGGTCCACCCCGGCTCCCGCCGCCGAGCGAAACAGCGTGCCAAGATTGCCGGGGTCGCGAACCCCGGCGGCCACCAGCACGAGTGGCTTGGCGATACCGCGAAGCCGGTCCAGCGAAGGCTCCAGCATCGGGACAACGGCGAGAATCCCTTGCGGGTGCGGCACGTCCGACATCGACGCGAACACGGCCGCGTCGGCAACGCGAACGTGCGGATGAAGCTCCTCCGGCAGCTGTGGCAGGAGCCTGGACACCACGTCCTCCCGAAGGACGACGTGCCGGGGTTCGACACCGGCATCGAGAACGTCCTGTACCAGGCGAACCCCTTCCACAACAAACGCCCGCTCCTGATAGCGCTTGCGGCGCTGCTGGAGCGAGCGTATGTCCTTGATCAAGGGATTTGCCTGGCTGCGCACCGGCTCGAGATTGAGCCGTCCACGCGGGCCGATGCCGTGGAGACGGACGTCGGTACGATCGTCAGGCGTCACACCAGCCTCAAGCGGCAGCAGGCAGCGCGCCCTTCGCCACATCGGCGATCGCGGCGAACGCAGCCTCGTCACGCACCGCGAGATCGGCGAGAACCTTACGGTCTACCTCGACCCCGGCCAGGTTCAGGCCGTGGATGAGCTGGTTGTACGGAAGCCCGTTCAGGCGGCTGGCGGCGTTGATGCGCTGAATCCACAGGCGGCGCATGTCACGTTTGCGATTGCGGCGGTCGCGGTACGCATACTGGAGCGCGCGCATCATCGATTCGTGAGCGCGCTTGTAGAGGCGGTTGCGCGTGCCCCGATGCCCCTTCACCTGGAGAATGACCTTGCGGTGCCGCCGATGGGCCGCCACACCGCGCTTGACTCGTGCCATGTCGTTTCCTTCGATGCTCGATGTCGCCCAGCCGGCGCATCACGCCGCCAACCGGACGATGTTCTGATTACTTGAGACCGTAGGGAAGCATCCGCTTCACGCCCTTGGCGTTGGTGGGATCCATTTCCTGCATGCGGTCCAGCTCGCGCAGCACGCGCGGAGCCTTCTTGCGGCGATTGTGGCTCTTCATTCCCTTGGCGTGCATGATCTTGCCCGTTGCGGTGATGGAGAACCGGCGCTTCGCACCCTTGTGCGTCTTCAGCTTGGTCTTCGTACCCGTCTTGCTAGCCATTGTCCGACGTTTCCTCTCTGCGCTCACTTCCTGCCGCGCGAGCCTTGGCCGGGGCGAGGTACATCGTCATCGTCCTGCCCTCCATGCGCGGCGTCTGCTCAACGGTTCCGACGTCCTTCAGCTGTTCCTGAAGCTGGTCCAGCAATTCGCGTCCCAACTCCGGATGCGTGATCGAACGGCCCCGGAACAACACGCTGAGCTTGACCTTGTCTCCGGCCTCAAGGAAACGCGCGGCCTGCCGCCCCTTGGTCTCCAGATCGTGATCGCCGATCTTCGGCTCGATCCGGACCTCCTTCACGCGGGTGACATGCTGGCTCTTGCGCGATTCGCGCTCCTTGCGACTCTGCTCGTACCGGAATTTGCCGTAGTCCATCAATCGGCAGACCGGGGGCACCGCGTTCGGCGCAACCTCCACGAGGTCCAATCCACGCTCGCGCGCCATCTCCAGCGCCTCGCGGGTTGGGATGATCCCGATCTGGTTCCCCTGATCGTCGATAAGTCGTACCTCGCGGATGCGAATTCGCTCGTTCACGCGAGTTTGCACTGGTCGAGAAATAGCTTGCCTCCTGAACTGCTGGCGGTGCATGGCGGACATACAAAAAAGCCGGTACGAATACCGACGTTTCGCCAGCGACAACGCCGGATTAGATTACCACGAAACCGCCACCGGATCAAACACGGCTGACGCGCTCGATGGCCGGCGATGCAGAACCTGCCGAACCCTCCTGTACATCCTTTTCGAGCACGATCCGGGCATTCCTGGCATCGCTCGCGAGCTGGCCCAGCAGAGACTCCAGCCCATCGAAGTGCTGATCCGGCCGCAAAAACGCCACGAACTCACTCCGCAGCCGTTTCCCGTAGAGGTCGGCGTCGAAATCGAAGATGTGCGTCTCCACGACCCGCTCACCGGTGTTCAGCACAGGCCGCGTCCCGATGTACGTCATTGCCGGGTGTGGGGTCGTATCGTCCTCGATCCACGCCCACGACGCATAGACGCCGTCAGCCGGTTTCACGAGATCCTTCGGCAACGACACGTTCGCCGTCGGGTAGCCGATCGTGCGCCCTACCTGATCGCCATGGACCACCGCGCCGGCGATGGCGAAGGAATACCCGAGCAACCGGTTCGCTTCCCGCACGTCCCCTGCCAGGATGCGTTCGCGAATGGCGCTGCTGCTGGCCGCCATGCCGTCGAAGTCCACACGCGGGATGGCATTGACATGGAGATCGATCGCCGCGCCGATGCGTCGCAACGTCGCGACATCACCCGCGCGCTTGTGCCCGAGCGCGAAATCCTCGCCCACCCAAAGCTCACGCACAGAGGCATCGGCGAGATGGCCGAGGAACTCCTCTGGCGACTCCCGGGCGAGATCGTGGGTAAACGGCAGGACGAGCACCCGGTCGACACCGGCAGCCAGGATCAGCCGCGTTCGTTCCTCGTTCGCCGTAAGCCGTCCCCGGAACCGATCCGGCGCGAAGAGCTGCACGGGTGTCGGCTCGAAGGTTACGACCAGCGATTCGATCCCGAGCGCATGCGCCCGCTTCACCAGCAGATCGAGCAGATGACGATGCCCGCGATGGACACCGTCGAAGGTACCGATGCTGGCTACCCGCAGGACTGCCGGAAGTTCCGCAAAACGCGAGGCAGTAACCGAGTCCTGATTCACGCTGACCTTTCCTGATCGCTTGTCGATTGATCGAGCGCATCCAGGGCGACGACCTTCGCCGGCTGAATAGCGGTCCCGTCGGCAACCCCGACCCCGATCCAAATGCCGTCGCTATCGTACACGCGAACGTCGCCCGACGCCGCCCGTATGGGCAGCGGTTTACCCTGGAACCATGCGACGCGCTGTTCCGGCGTCACGATCGCGGCGGGCAGATGCTCCACCGCGCGATCCGGGTGCGCGACGATGGTGGCCCAGGGTTCGTTCGCGATCCGTGTTTCCAGCTCGGCCAGCGTCATGATATCGGCGAGCGTGAACGGACCAGTAGCAGTCCGCACGAGGTTCGAAAGGTACGCTCCCGTTCCCAGCCGTTCACCAAGGTCCCGGGCGAGCGATCGCACGTAGGTCCCCTTCGAGCAGACGATATCCACCGTGGCGATCGAAAATCGCCATGCAACGAGGTCGATCGTGTAGATCTCGATCGCGCGAGCCGGAATCTCCGGCGCCTCCGCACCTGCATGCGCGAGTTCGTACAGCCGTTTCCCTCCCACCTGGACGGCGGAGTGCAGCGGCGGTACCTGCATCTGCGATCCTGCAAACGTTGCCAGTGCGGCCGCGACCATTTCCTGCGTCAGGCCATCGGCACCGCGCTGGGCGATCACCACACCGTCGCCATCTGCCGAGTCCGTCTCGATGCCAAACGTGATCTCGGCGCGATAGGACTTGCGGGCGTCGGACAAGTATTCCACCGTCCGCGTGGCCAGGCCAACCGCAACCGGAAGCACGCCGACCGCTGCGGGGTCGAGCGTTCCGGCATGCCCAACCCGTCGCTCACCGACGATCCGCCGCACGCGCGCGACGACATCGTGGCTCGTCCAGCCACCGGGTTTGTCAATCACGATGTAGCCATGCCGGGCTGCGGCGCGCCGGTGCTTCGCCATTCGCCGCTCAAGCCTGGTTCGCGGCAGTCGACGGCGAGGACACGCCGGTGATCTCGATCTCGGCCAGGAGTTCGGCGACGCGCTCGACGAAGGCGCGTTTCTCCTCCTCCCCACCCTCGACCTGGCAGCCCGCCGCGCGCGGATGCCCACCCCCCCCGAAGACGGCGCAGATCTTCGCAACATCCACCTGCTGGTTCATGCTGCGCATGCTCACGCGCCAGCCGTCGCTGGTCCCATAGAGGATCGCCGCCGCGTGCGACTCCTCGGTCCCAAGCAGGAAATTGACGATCCCTTCCGCCTCGCTGGATTCCGCCCCCGCCGCCGTGAAGTCTTCCTCGGTAAGCGCGGTCCAGATCAGCGAGCCGGTCCACTCGATTTTCCGCAACGCGATCCGCCAGAGGCGAACCGTACTCTGCGGCTTGATCCGGAAGAGCGCATCGACGATCGGAACCGGATTCGCCCCAGCGTCCACAAGGTCCGCCGCTGTGCGCATCGTGCGCGAGGTGACTGAATCGGTACGAAGGCCGAGGGTGTCGCCGTAGATCCCGGAGAGGAGCAGTTGCGCCGTTTCCCTGTCCAGCTCGACGGCCCACGCCGCAAGGATGTCCGCCACAATCTCCGAGGCGGAGGCCGCGCCCGGTTCCACAATGTTGACAACCCCAAAGCGGTCGTTCGTGACGTGGTGATCGATGTTCACCATCGGAATCCGCCCATCGACGCGCGACGGATCGTCCCGATAGAAGGTGCCAAGGCGACGAAGATCCGAGCTGTCGATCAGGCAGAGCAGATCGTAGTCCGGCAGAGGATCGACGCCGTAACGGGCAACGCGCTCGACACCAGGCAGGAACCGCAACGAACCGGGAAGCTGGCCATCGCTCACCAGGACGGTCGATGCAACACCGAACCGCTCCAGCGCCCGGCTCATGGCCATTGCGGACGAGATCGAATCGGCATCGACATGCTGGTGCGTGGGCAGCAGGACGTGCCGTGCTCCTCGTAGCATGGCGAGTGCCGCAGCGGTTGCGTCCGGATCCAGCCTCCACGATGTGGGCATCAGGCTTCCTCCGCCTCGTCGGCGCCGGCCGGTTTCGGTGCGGCGGCGGCGCTGCCGCGGTCGCCGTGCATCGCGAGATCGCGATCCCGCACCTCGCGCAGCGCCTCAGTGATCTGCTGGGCGTATTCCATCGAGCGATCATCGCGAAAATCGAGGTCCGGGATCTGGCGCATCCGCAAGCGCGGCTTGAGGACATGCCGGATGTATCCAGCCGCTGAGCGTAGCGCGGTCAGCGTCTGTTCCCGCTCCTCATCGGTGCCGAGCACGCTGATGAAGACACGCGCGGACCGGAGGTCGGTTGGGACCTCGACGCGCGTGATGCTGAAGAACCCGATACGTGGGTCCTTCACCTCACGGCGAATGATGTCGTCGAGTTCCTCCCGCAGGAGTTCCCCGACCTGTCGGGTTCGTCTGGTCACTATCGTCCCGTACCTGTGGGTGGGGAGGCGCCCGGGAGCCATCTCCCCACCCACCATCGCGCAGCGCCGAACTAGACGGAGCGCGCTACTTCCTGCCGGTGCAGGAACTCGATCTGGTCCCCGACCTGGATGTCATTGAACCCGTCGAGCCCGAGCCCGCATTCGTACCCGGCCGCGACCTCGCGTGCGTCCTCCTTGAAGCGCTTGAGCGACTTGATGCCGCCCTCGAAGACGACGGTGCCACTGCGCAGCACGCGTGCCCGCGAGTTCCGCGTCACCTTGCCGTCCAGCACGTAGAGGCCGGCGACGACGTCGTTCCCCGGGAGCTTGAAGGTGTCGCGCACCTCGGCATAGCCATCGGTGACATCCTCGAAGACCGGAGCCAGAAGGCCGGTCATGGCCTTCTTGATCTCGTCCAGCAGCTCGTAGATGATCGTGTAGAAACGAACATCCACACCCGCATTGTCGGCGGCCCGCTTGCCTGCGGCATCCGGGCGGACATTGAAGCCGACCACAATGCTGCCAGTGGTCACGGCGAGGTTGATGTCCGACTCGGAGATCGCGCCCGTCGCTGCGAGCTGGATCGAGAGCTGAACGCCCTGGTCCGTGTCCTCGTTCAGCTTGAGCAGCGCGTTCTGGATCGCGCCCAGCGATCCCTGCACGTCCGCCTTCAGGATCACGCGAAGTTCGGCCGTCTTGCCTTCCTTCACCTGATCGAAGAGCTCGGTGAGCTTCACGGGGCGATTCTCGCTCAGCGACTCGATGCGACGCTGGGCGGTACGCTGCTCGGCGAGCTGGCGGGCGGCCTTCTCGTCCTCGAAGACGAGGAACGTGTCCCCGGCCTGCGGCACCTCCATGAGGCCGAGGATCTCGACTGGCGTGCTCGGCGTCGCCCGCCGGACGCGCTTGCCGCGATCGTCGAACATCGCCTTGATGCGGCCCCAGGTGGAACCGGCCACGACCACGTCGCGCAGGTTGAGCGTCCCAGTCTGGACGAGCACCGTCGCGACCGGACCGCGGCTGGAATCGACCTTCGCCTCGATCACCACACCGTTGGCGGGCAGGTTGGCATTGGCCTTCAGCTCGTTCACGTCGGCGACCAGCAGGAGGACTTCCAGCAGGTCGTCGATGCCCAGCTTCTCCCGCGCGGAAACCTCGACGAAGGGAACGTCACCGCCCCATTCCTCGGGCATGACCTCCATCTCGGAAAGCTGCTGCTTGATGCGGTCCGGATTCGCGGCGGGAAGGTCGATCTTGTTGATCGCGACCACCATCGGCACCTGGGCCGACTTGATGTGGGCGATGGCCTCCCGCGTTGTCGGCATCACGCCGTCGTCCGCCGCAACCACCAGCACCGCGATGTCGGTGGACTGGGCGCCGCGGGCACGCATGGCGGTGAACGCCTCATGACCGGGCGTGTCGAGGAAGGTCAGCTTGCGCCCCTGTGCCTCGACCTGATAGGCGCCGATATGCTGGGTGATGCCGCCGGCCTCGCCCTCCGCCACATTCGCGGAACGGATGGAGTCGAGCAGCTTGGTCTTGCCGTGGTCGACGTGCCCCATGATGGTGATGACCGGCGGACGCGATGTCGCATCCGGATCGTTCTCGCCTTCAAGGCGGCGGCTTTCGAAGTCCGCAACCATCGACTTCGCGACGGTATCCTGTTCGTTGGTCTCCCAACCGAGCGTCTCGGCCACTTTCGCGGCCGTGTCGTAGTCGATCTGCTGGTTCAGGTTGGCCATGATGCCGACCTTCATCAGCTCGCGGATGACCTCGATGCCACTGGTTTCCAGTTTCTCGGCGAGTTCCGCGACCGACATCACCGGCGGCAACGTCACCGGCTCGCGCACCACTGGCACCGCACGCTTCACGGCCACGGTGCGGGCGCCGCCCGTATGCTTGCGGCCTCCCTTGCGGCCACCACGGGCGCCTCCTCGTCCTACGGTATTGGTCATGGGATTACTCCTTGGTCGAAACGCCCGCAACGTCGCCCGCGGGGGAATCGGGCAACGTGGCGGCGAAATCTCTTAGCGATTGCAGCGCATCTTCAGAGAGCGCGACGTTCAGGGCGCGAGACAGGACGTTGGTTTCGATGGCGCGCGTCCAGCACGTCGGGCGGTCACAAAGATAGGCCCCCCGTCCATTCTTCTTGCCGGTCAGGTCGATTTCGACCGTCCCCTCCGGCGTGCGCACAATGCGGGTGAGCGACCGTTTGTCATCGCTCTCCCGACAGGCGACACAAGTCCGCCGCGGCACATGCTTCGGCCGCGGTCCCTTGCGCCGCCCCTTCGGGGCTCGGGCATTCGGTGGTGTCTGCGTCGGCCCGGGGGCCGGTTCGGGAACCGCGTCCGCAGTCGTCACGAGATCGGATGCGTGAGGCATACGTCGCCGTTACCTCCTTCACATCATTCGGTTCTCGCCCGATGCGTAGATACCCAGCGAATCGATATCGTCATCCAGCGGCAGCTGTTCGGTGGTCTCCTGGTCGAACCGCGCGCGCAACTCACGCTCGTAGTAGACCTCCACGACGCCATTCACGATATCCACATCCACCTGCCGGCGGATGAGATCGTCGGTCAGCGGACCGTAGCTCTTGCCGCTGAGATTGACCATGCCCTCGGCCGTGACAGCACGAGGCTGGCGCCCCTGCCAGCTGAAGTCGGGCATGGCATTGCGCGCAGCTTCCCGCGCCTGGCGGAAGAACTCGCCACCCGGCTGGAGCAGCGATTCCGGTCCCTTGATATCGATTCGCCAGCCCGTGAGCTTGTAGGCGAGGCGGGCGTTCTGCCCCTCCTTGCCGATGGCGAGCGACATCTGGTCGTTCGGCACGATCACCGTCGCCACGCGCTGATCGCCATCGTCGGTCAACGACACGTTCGTCGGCTTGGCCGGGCTGAGCGCATTGGCAATGAAGGTACTGGTGTCTGGCGACCACTCGATCACGTCGATCTTCTCGCCGTACAGCTCGTTCACGATGTTCTGGATACGAACCCCACGCACGCCGACACAGGAGCCGACAGGATCGACCTTCTCCTGGCGAGCGGCCACCGCGACCTTCGAGCGCAAACCCGGTTCGCGGGCGATCGCCATGATCTCGACCGCTCCGCTCTGGATCTCCGGCACTTCCAATTCGAAGAGCCGGCGGATCAGGCGCGGATCGGATCGGGATACGATCAACTGCGGGCCACGGGCGTGCGCGTTCACCTCGGTCAGCAGGACCTTGATCCGCTGGTTCGGGCGATAGCGCTCCGACGGCACCTGCTCGCGGGAAGGCATCACCGCCTCGGCCTTGCCCAGTTCGATGATGACCGCCCGGTTGTCGGCCCGCTGGACGACGCCGTTGAGGACTTCGCCCTCCTTGTCCTGGTAATCCTTGAACACGGATTCGCGTTCGTAATCGCGGATGCGGGTGTGGACAACCTGCTTCACCGTCTGCGCGGCGATGCGGCCGAAGTTCTCCGGCGTCTTGCGCGAGATGCGAATCTCGTCTCCGATCTGCGGATTCGCCGCAAATTCGGAGGCCTCCTCAAGGGAAAGTTCGAGGTCCTTGTTCGTTACCTCAGCGACGACCGTCTTCACGGTCACCACCATCATCTCTCCAGTCGCCGAATCGAGCTCGACCCGGACATCCTCGTTGGAATTCGACGACTTCTTGTAGACAGACGTCAATGCCTGCTGAACGGAGAGCAGCACCGCGTCGCGCGGGATTCCACGCTCGGCGGCAATCTGGGCGATCGCGGTATAGAGATCACTCTTCATCCGCTCACCTCCTTGCCTCGTAAAAACGACCGTTCCTTGCGTTTCGGTCGCGTTCCGGGACCGGTGTACGGCGAGGCTCCACGTTCGAGGCCCGGCCAAACAGCAAGAAACGTGGGCATCGCCCACGTTTGATCCCACGACGATCAATTACGCAACCAAACTATACCATTTACGTTCACTTGCTTCAATGTCGGGAATTCGGACAGGGCTGATCGCGAAGCGCCGCACGCCTTGTCAGACACCCTAGGGCAAGCGATCCCACGCCCGCTGAGACATCGCGACGACGTGATCCTCCCATTCTGTTCCCGTTGCCCACGCCATACTCGATGCAACCCAATACGCAAGGAGCGCCCTTGCGGTTCTTGGCTCACTACTCGCCAGAATACGACGCCAGAGGCCCTCGATCACGACGGGCTCGATGGCCTGCTCCCATCCCTCGAGATCCAATCGCCAGTCCCATGAGGTCGATCGTATTATCGCCGTCGCGACATAGATCGAAGTCAACCACGGCCAGAATCCGATCGCCTTCAAGCAGGCAATTCGCTGGTGTGAAGTCTCCGTGAATGATGTCCTGACCCGGGCAGAGCGATGCCTCGTCAATCGCGCCCCTGCATCGGACAAGCAGGTCGCTTGCAGCAGGCCCGGCGTTTCCTTCCGCGCGCGACACGGCAGTCCGCACCGACGCGGTTAGCCAGGACGGCCAATCACGCCCATCGCCAAGTGCGGCTCCCTTCGCGGACTTCAGGAGCCCGACGGCCTGATCAACCATGGCAGCAGGCATTGGACGATGAACTCCGGCTCGGCCAGGAGCGAACCCCCATACCTCGTAGAGGCTGTCTGGCGTTGCTTCCGCCTGGCGACACGACCGGCTGAGGCACCACTCCCCAGCGATCGTCATCCGTCTCCGGACCAACCGGCGATCGCGGAAGGCATGTCCGGCGAACCATAGCCGAACCCGATAACGGCACCATGCACCACGGTGGTCATGGACGCAACGCAACGGGAACCCGCGTTCGTGCGTGCTATAAATACGCTCGGATTGACGCAGCGCGTCAAGGTCGGCCTCTCCCTGCTTTCCGCATCATCCCCGGCCGGCATGAATGATCGGAGAACGACCCGCGGGTGCGTCCGCGTATCGTTCCCTCTGTCGAGAAGGAGCCAATGTCCGACCCTGGGCTGAACCATCGGCTGCGCCAGCGATCGCGTAGGGCCGGCATCATGATCGGTCTCTCGATGGCCCTGACGATCGCCGTCTGCATCGTGGGCTTCACCGTCGTCTACACTGCGCTCGACGGCTATACCAGCGATTTCATCGGGCAGAAGGAACCTACCCTTCCACCGATGCTCGCCCCCACCGATCCGCCGCAACAGACCGCCGCCAACACCGACACGACGAGCCCTCCCACCGCCGAACCAACGCAGCCGCAGTCGATCGAGCAGAATCCGACTGCGCAAGCGACAGGCACTCCCGGCGTCTTCACGCCGGACTACCAGATCGGCAGTACAGGATCGGTCAACCTGCGCTCGGGTCCTGGAACCAGCTATGATGCCGTCGTCGCCCTTCCGTACCAGACACCGCTCCAGTACCTCAACGAGACGCAGACGACATCCGATCCCGACGTGAATACGGAATGGATGAAATTCCGGACCGAGGATGGCGACGAGGGCTGGGTGCGACAGATCGACGTCGAAACCTACGAGCCATAGCATCCTGGACAAACACGCCGACGAGCCGCTTCGTACGCCGCAACCACCACGGAGAACACTCGCCATGCAACAGGTCACCATCATCGGACTCGGGCTGATCGGCGGCTCGATCGGTCTCGGACTCCGGCGCTGGTCGGCGGCAAACGGCAATGTCCTCTCCATCACCGGCTTCGACGAGGATGTGAACCGCCAGGCCGAGGCGCGCAAGATGGGCGCAATCGACCAGTCGGAGTGGTCGTTGGTCAACGCCGTCAAGGACGCGGACGTGGTGATCGTTTCGACACCGGTCGGGGCCATGAAGCAGGTCTTCACGGACATTGCCGATCACCTGAAACACGGCGCGATCGTCACCGACACCGGCTCCACCAAGGCGCAGGTGCTGGAGGACGCCAAAGCGCTCCCTCGCACGGCTTCGTTCGTGGGCGGCCATCCGATGGCGGGCAAGTCGCAGAGTCTGGAAGCCGCCGATGCCGACCTCTTCAAGGGAGCAACCTGGGTCGTCTGTCCCGGTCCGCATGCGAGCGACGAGGCCATTCGCAATGTCCTGGGAATCGTGGCGGCGCTCGATTCCGAGGCATTCTTCGTCGATCCGGTCGAACACGATGCGTTCGTCGCCGGCATCAGCCACCTGCCCTTCGTGGTTGCCGCCACGTTGACGACGGCGGTGACATCGGACCCGGCGTGGCGGGACATGCGCTCGCTCGCGTCCACGGGATTCCGTGACACGACACGCCTGGCGCTCGGCAATCCAACCATGCACCGGGACATCGCACTCTCGAACCGCGCCTCGATAAGCCGCTGGATCGATCAGTACATTGCCGAACTCTCCAGCTTCCGGTCAGCATTGAACGACGAGGAAACGGCGCAATCCACCCTCCTTGCCTATTTCAATGCGGCTCAGGATGCCCGTGCCGCCGTCGAAGTGCCGGTAGATCGTGCGGCGGAGCAGATACTCGATGGGCAGGATGGCCTGAAGAAGGAGGGCATGAGCGAGCAGATGGGTCGCATGTTCCTTGGCGGCTTCGGACGCAAGCGACGTGGCAAGGACACGAAGCAGTAGCGCATCGACAGGTCCCGAACGAAGAAGCCGCCGCGCCAGTGATGGCGCGGCGGCTTGCTGGTATCCGGAACAGGATCAGGGCACGATGCTCCAGGCGTCGGAGAGCGAGTAGCTGAAAAGTTGGCGCGTCGGCAGGCCATTCCGCCGAACGCGACCGCGATCGTTGCGCATCAGGTCGGCGTAGCGGTTCTGGATCTGGATGATCCGGCGCTCTTTCAGGTTGAAGACCACCAGACCGAGACTTGCCGGCTCCATGCTGCGCTGGCGCGTCGTCGCGTCGAGGACGCGGAACGGATGGTTCTGCTGGTCGCCATCGCCGCTGCCGACGAGGGCGAAGTCGCTGCTCAATACGTCGATATTGTGCTCGTCGAAGCGGTAGAGTCCTTGCCGCACGCTGCGCGCCCATTCGGCATCGTACTCGGCTGCCATCTCCAGGACGGACTGGAGGCTCTCCGCACCCCGGCTGCAGGCCGCCGCGATGACCTTCAGCGCGTGCGCCGGACCGACGAAGCTGGCAATGCCGCGCTGGTCGATGACATTGAATCGGAAGAGATTTCTGGAACTCATCTGAGGGCCGTTTCTGGCGGACGTGGATCTGGACCGATCGCGCTCCGACAAGCACCGTTGCCGGGTTCATGGATCGGGCGGGGCGAACTCGCGGCGTACTGTACCATAGGCTCGAATGCATCCGGCTCCGATTGCGTTGCGCCACCGCCGGATGTTGACAGGAGTCCCCGACATGGTCACGTCATTTCCCAGCGAACCCGTGCCACCCGATCCGTCCGACGATGGGCAGCCTAATCCTCCATTACCATCACGCGAGCCAACACCCATCGACTCCGCGCGCCGGTCGCGGCTCGACCGCGAGGTCGACGAGATCCTGCGTTCGGCCACGCGCGACGCCCCCTTGCCACCGACACCGATCTCGTCACGACGAACGAAGGGGCCGAATGGCCCATCGACGCACGACCGCCTTCGGCCCATCCTGTCCACGGTGGTCGACACGGTGATGGCCGTGCCACTCATCACCGCGGTCGGCTTGGGAATCGTCTGCGCCATCGTCGCGCCCTATTCGCCGTTCATCGCCACGATCGCGGTCGTGCTCGCCATCGTCGTTCTGGCGGCTCCCTACATCCGGGCGGCGAGACGTTCGTCCCTGCCGGGCGGGGACGACCCGAAGATGTGGCGTGGGCGAGTGATGGACAGCCCCTCGATACGGCCACGCGGAATCGGAGAGCGGACGCCCGCCGAGAAGATTACTGACTGGATCAATTCGCGCCGCCCCTGATCGTGCGGCATACATGTCCGAGTACACCGGACGCCCGTTGCAGGAGCCTGCATGCCTGGAATCGTTTCGGATATCGTCGATGTATACGTGTTCCGGCGGCTGAACGCCCGCGTGCAGTTCCTGTTGCTCCAGCGCCGGCACGATGTCGCCATGGCGATGACCTGGCAAGGCTTCCATGCCCAGGTCGAACGCGGCGAGAACACGCTCGACGCGGCGAAACGGTCCGTCCGCGAGATGGTGGGGCTGAACGTCAGCGCCTACTACTCCGCCGATTACGTCAACCAGTTCTACGACGACTACCGGGATGTCCTCGTCCTGGCTCCGGTGATTGCCGTGCAGGTGAACCCACAGGCGCCGGTCCGCCTCGGAGACGATTTTCGCGACTGCGCCTGGTTCGAACGGGACGACGCCACCGTGCGCCTGCCGTTTTCCGGGCAGCGCTGGGCGGTCCGCCACATCGACGAGATCATGAGCATCGGCGAACGCGAGAGTGAACTCTATCGCCTGCTGCCCCCCGACCAGCTATCCGCGCCAGAACCGGCCATCGCGCCGGCCGTTCCGGAACCGCTGCCCAAGCGCGGCGAAGACCTTTCGATCGGGGAGACCTTCGACGAGGTCGCCAAGCCGTCGGACCCGGCCAGCAGCGACATTCCCGGCCTCTCACTGGCAGATATCTTCGAACCGGAGATCCGGGATATGGCCGACGACGCGCTGCCACACTATGCTCCCACAAACGGGACTGGCGAAGAGGAGACGGGCGAACCGGTGGAAGCCCCAACGAACGAATCCCGTTGGCGACTCCGGAGACGTGAACGGACGGGGGAAGACGGGGTATACTAGAACGTTCGTTTCAGTCTCGCTCCGGAGGCAGCATGCCAGACTTCCAGATCATCTCCGACCTCCGTCCGACCGGCGACCAACCCCAGGCCATCGAGCAACTCACCAACGGGTTGCGCGATGGCGACCGCTTCCAGACGCTCCTCGGCGTGACCGGCTCCGGCAAGACCTTCACGATGGCCAACATCGTCGAGGCCGTCAACCGGCCGACGCTGGTGCTGGCTCACAACAAGACGCTCGCCGCCCAGCTCTACGCCGAGTTCAGGGAATTCTTCCCGCGCAACGCGGTCGAGTACTTCGTCTCCTACTACGATTACTACCAGCCGGAGGCCTACGTCGCCCGCACCGACACCTTCATCGAGAAGGATGCGGACATCAACGAGGAGATCGACAAGCTCCGGCACGCCGCGACGCGGGCGCTGCTCACCCGGCGCGACACGCTGATCGTCGCGTCGGTCTCCTGCATCTTCGGCCTCGGCACGCCAGAGGAATACGCCAGCACCATCGTCTCGCTGAAACGCGGCCAGCAAGTGCGGCGGGACCGCGTCCTGCGCCAGCTGATCGACATCCAGTACGACCGCAACGACATGACGCTCACCCGCGGCACCTTTCGCGTGCGCGGCGATTCCGTGGAGATCTTCCCGGCCTACGAGGAGATTGCTGTCCGCGTCGAGTTCTTCGGCGATGAGGTCGACCGCATCGTCGATGTCGATCCGCTCACCGGCGAGATCCTTGCCGTGCGCGACGACATCAGCGTCTACCCGGCAAAGCACTTCGTCACCAACGCGGACAAGCTGAAGGTCGCGATCCAGGACATCCAGCAGGAGCTGGAGCAACGCCTGCAGGAGCTGGAATCGCAGGGGAAGGTCCTCGAAGCGGCGCGGCTGAAGCAACGCACCATGTACGACCTGGAGATGATGCAGGAGGCGGGATACTGCGCTGGCATCGAGAACTACTCGATGCACCTCAGCCGCCGCAAGCCGGGGGAGCAACCCGCTACCCTGCTCGACTACTTCCCGGACGACTACCTGATGCTGGTGGACGAGTCGCACATGACCTTGCCACAGGTACGCGGCATGTACGGCGGCGACCGATCGCGCAAGGATGTCCTTGTGGAGCACGGCTTTCGCCTGCCATCCGCTCGCGACAACCGGCCGCTGACCTTCCCCGAGTTCGAACGGATGATTCCCCAGGCGGTCTTCATCTCGGCAACACCGGGTCCGTACGAGTTCGAGCATTCCGCCCGTGTGGTAGAGCAGGTGATCCGCCCGACGGGTCTCGTCGACCCAGCGATCTCG
This sequence comes from Thermomicrobiales bacterium, assembly GCA_049841275.1. Classification (GTDB taxonomy): domain Bacteria; phylum Chloroflexota; class Chloroflexia; order Thermomicrobiales; family UBA6265; genus JASGDN01. The sequence goes on along the minus strand of JASGDN010000018.1, from coordinate 5,827 downwards.
GTCCGGCCCACCAAGGGGCAGATCGACGACCTGCTTGGCGAAATCAACGCCCGCGTGGCGCGCGGAGAGCGTGCGCTGGTCACCACGCTCACGAAGCGCATGGCCGAGGATCTCTCCGATTACCTCAAGGAGATGGGCGTCCGCACGCACTATCTGCACAGCGAGGTGGACACGTTCGAGCGGATCGAGATCCTGCGCGACCTCCGCCTGGGTATCCACGACGTGGTGGTCGGCATCAATTTGCTGCGCGAAGGTCTCGACCTGCCGGAGGTATCGCTGGTCGCCATCCTCGACGCCGACAAGGAGGGATTCCTGCGCTCGGAAGGGGCGCTCATCCAGACAATCGGGCGTGCAGCCCGGCACGTCGATGGCCAAGTGATCATGTACGCTGATACCATGACCCGGTCGATGAAGGTCGCGATCGACGAGACGTATCGGCGGCGCGAGCTTCAGACGAAGTACAACGAAGAGCACGGAATCCAGCCTCGCGGCATCGTCAAGGACATCAAGGACCTGACGGAACGCGTCCGTGCCATCGCCGAGGAACGCAGCGAGTACCAGACTTCGGGAGCCGATGGACATCCCGGCGTGATTGCCGAGATCCCGAAGGACGAACTCGCGCGCATGATCAAGGACCTCGAGTCCCAGATGAAGACCGCGGCCAAGGACCTGGAGTTCGAGAAGGCGGCATTGCTGCGCGATCAGATCGTGGAGCTTCGCCGCATTATCGAGGTCGATCCGGTCGAGGCGACCTAACCTCCCTCTACCGGATCGCGCGTCCAGCGACAGCCACACTCACCGAAAGGACACGCTGCATGCTTCGTCAACCCATGCGATGGCAGTCATGGCTGGCCGCCACGCTCGCATTGGTCCTGCTGGCCGGATCAACGCTCGTGGCCAGCGCCCAGGATGACAACTCCGAGCTGGCGAAAGAACTGCCCCCAGTCGATCTCCCAACCCTCAATTCGCAAGGGTTCGTCTTCAACCTCGAATCGACCTACAACGGAACGCCGAGCGGCACGCCCGCCGATGCTCCGGTCTATGCAATGACCCTGCAATCCTTGAATGCCGACCAGGCGAAGGCGCTTGCCGACGCGCTGGAGATCGGCGCCGACGTCCAGGACCAGGGCAACGGCACCTTCGCCGCCAATGGCAACGGCAAGCTCTTCGTGACCCCCGGCCTCGCCCAGTACGTGGCGCCCGGCGCATCTCCGGAAGGCGATCTTGCGTCCGACGATGACGTCATTGCCGCCGCTCGCGAATGGCTGCGCTCCAAGGGCCAGCTTCCGGGCAACATCGGCGACGGCACCATCCAGGCCAAGGTGGACAATCCGGCCCAGGCGATCGTCGTCTTCCTGCCGGTCTCGCCAAGTCCGCTCCTCTCATCGATCCCGAGCATCAGCGTCACCGTGGGCGCCAACAACACGATCGTCGAGGCGTCGTGGCGCTGGGGGGACATCACCCAGGGCGACACGTACCAACTGCGCCCGCTCGACCAGGCGTGGACCGAGGTCGTCGAGCGCCGCTCGTACGTGAGCGCGACCCTGCCGTCTGACACGTTCCCGGACGGATCGACCATCGACGGCGCGGCGATCTACTCCAGCGTCTCGATTGCGTGGGCGCCTTCGGGCATTCCAGGAGAGCAGCAGTACCTGCAGCCGGTCTACGTCTTCACCGGCAAGCTGACACCGAAGGATTCGCAGGAGTCGTACGCGATCACCGCCTACGTCCCGGCGCTGGCCAACAGCAAGCAACCAGTGGGGTAAGCACACGAACATGGGTGAGGGGAGCATCGCCAGCGTCCTGCTGGTGAACGGACCGAATCTGAACACCCTGGGTACGCGGGAGCCATCGATCTATGGCTCCCGCACCCTTGCGTCCATCGTCGAGGAGGTGGCGGCCCACGCGCTGAACGGCACGCCCCCATTCGCGATCGACGCCTTCCAGTCGAACCATGAAGGCGCGATCATCGACTTCCTGCACGAGCGTGGACCAAGTGCTGCGGGACTCATCATCAATCCCGGAGCGCTTTCGCACTATAGCTACGCGCTGCGCGATGCCATCGCCGGCATCAGGAAGCCCACGGTCGAGGTCCATATCTCGAATATCCACGCACGGGAGACCTTCCGCCACACGTCGGTGACGGCACCCGTCGCGAACGGCCTGATCGCCGGACTCGGCGCGCGTGGCTATCTGCTCGCCGCGGACTGGATGCGTGCCGAGGTGATCGCCAACCTGCAGGAGGCATCGGATGCCTGAGTCTGCGCTACCGTCCCGCCTCGACCGCGCCCGGGCGACGCTCGCCAAACTTGGTCTCGATGCCTCCATCGTCACCAATAGCGCGAACCGGCGCTACCTGACCGGATTCACCGCCGAGGACCATGCCCCGGACGAGCCAGCCGCAATCGGCGTCGTCTCCGCGACTGGCGCATGGCTGTTTGCCTCTCCGACGAATCTGCCCTGGGCCGAATCCGAGGCAACCGAGGGCGTCACCTGCCAGCCGTGGGCGCGTCCCTGGGCGGATTCCGTCATCGCACTTGCGCGCGATGGCGGCTGGACGCGCATCGGAGTCGAGGAGCGCGTACTGCCCACCGCCGACTGGTTTGCGCTGAACGACGGCGCCCCGGCAGGCACGGAATTCGTCTTCCTCGGCACGACGCTGGACAGCCTCCGCGCGCAAAAGGAGCCGGAAGAACTCGACCTTCTGAAGAAGGCGCTTCAGCTCTCCGACGAGGCATTCATCGGTGCAGCAGCACGCATTCAGCCGGGCATGACGGAGGCGCATGCCGCCGAGATCGTGCGGGAGGAATTGCGCCGTGTCGGCAGCGAGGGCGAATCGTTCGATACGATCGTGGCCTCCGGGCCGAACGCCGCAAAACCGCACCACGCGCCGGGCGAACGCGTCATCGGCGAAGGCGAGCCAGTCATCATCGACATGGGCGCGGTGGCCGGCGGTTATCATGGCGACCTGACGCGGACGATCTGGTTCGGGCGGGCAGACGAGCGACTTGTTACCATATACGCAACGGTCGCTGCCGCCATGAAGGCGTCGCTCGGCTTCTTCACACCGGGAGTCTCGGGGCGAGACGTCGATCAGCAGGCACGCGACCTCTTTGCTGCCCAGGGATTCGGTGAGTATTTCGTGCATGGATTGGGTCACGGCATCGGGCTTCGTATCCACGAAGCCCCATCGGCGGGTCCGGCATCGACCGATGTTCTGGCGCCTGGCCATGTCGTGACCACCGAACCCGGCATCTACATTCCGGGCTGGGGCGGCGTCCGCATCGAGAATGTGGTCGTCGTGACCGAATCGGGCGCAGAGAATCTCACACACGCCCCCATCGTCTCGATCGATGGGACCAAGGAGACACACGGATGATCGATACCGGCGATATTCGCAAGGGCATTACGCTCGATCTCGATGGCCGGCTGGTCAAGGTGATCGACTTCTCCCACAACAAGCAGGGCCGCGGCTCCGCCCAGTTGCGCATGACCTTGCGCGACCTCCGTACCGGCTCCACCACCCAGCATACCGTGATGGCCGGTGCGAAGTTCACCCCGGTCCGGCTGGAGCGCTCGCACGTCCAGTTCCTCTACCGGGACGGCGACGATTTCCACTTCATGGATACCGACACCTTCGACCAGATCGTGCTGAAGGAGTCGACGGTCGGCGAAACGGCAAAGTACTTCCGGGAGAACGACGTTATCGATATCCTGACGTACAATGAGGAGCCAATCGACATCGAGCTTCCGACGTCGGTCGTACTGGCGATCGCGCAGACCGACCCTGGCTTCAAGGGCGACACGGCGACAGGCGGGAACAAGCCTGCCACGCTCGAAACTGGACTGGTGGTGAACGTGCCGTTGTTCCTGAGCGAGGGCGACCAGATCAAGGTCGATACCCGCACCGGCGACTACATCGAACGTGTTGGATAGGCAGAGGCTGATGGATGCGACCAACGGTTCCGTGAACCGAGTCTCCGACAACACCGCCGTCACTGGCTCGACAACCGAGGTCATGGACGCTGTGCGCGAGCTGATCGCGCTGATGGGCAGGGGCGGCATCTCCGAGCTGGACCTCACCACGCCCGCCATGACCGTGCGCCTGCGCGGCGCCACGAGCGTCGCCGTCGCTCCGGTGGCAGCCGGCGAGCAGATCGTGTCCGCACCCATCGCCTTCGAGGAGCCGATGGGGCACACAGTCACTGCGCCGATGATCGGCACGTACTACTCCGCACCAGCGCCCGGCGAAGCGCCATTCATCCAGGTTGGCGATGAGGTCGAGGTCGGCCAGGCGATCGGCATCATCGAGGCGATGAAGATCATGAACGAGATCATCTCGGATCGTGCCGGCATCGTCTCCGAGATTCTCGTCTCGAACGCCCAGTCGGTCGAATACGGATCGCCGCTCATCCGCCTCGTGGACCAACCGGGCGCCTGATCGTGGCATCCGATATCGTCTCCGTCGAGGACCTGTCCAGTCATATCCGTAGCCTGCTCGAACGCGACGCCCTCCTCCAGGATGTCTGGGTGGAGGGCGAAGTGTCCAGTTTCACCATCGCGTCATCCGGGCACGCCTACCTGACGCTCCAGCAGGGCAACGCCCGCATTGATGGCGTCATGTGGCGGGCGATCGTGGGGCGGCAGCGTTTCATTCCGCGCGTTGGCGACAACATCGTGAGTCACGGCAGGATCACGATCTACGAACGGCAGGGGAAATACCAGCTAGCCGCCGATGTGTTCCAGCCAGCGGGCATCGGCATCCTGCAACTCCGGCTGGAGCAACTCCGCCAGAAGCTGGAGGCAGAAGGCCTCTTCGACCCCGCCCGCAAGCGCGAACTCCCGCTCTTCCCGCGCCGGATCGGCGTCGCCACGTCCGCTACCGGAGCTGTTTGGCACGACATTCAGACCGTGATCGGACGCCGTTTCCCACTCGCGGAACTCGTGCTGGCTCCTACGCTCGTGCAGGGAGACGGCGCGCCCGATGCCATCGTGTCCGCGCTGGCGCTGTTGCAGGGCGAACCCGATCTCGACCTGATCATCCTCGCCCGCGGCGGCGGCTCGATGGAAGACCTCTGGTGCTTCAACGACGAGCGCGTGGCGCGGGCGATCTTCGCATCCCGCTACCCCGTCATCTCCGCCATTGGCCACGAGACGGATGTCACCATCGCAGATTATGTCGCCGATGTCCGTGCCCCAACCCCCTCTGCCGCCGCCGAACTGGCTGTCCCCTCGCGGGAGGAGCTGCTCGGGTTCATCGCGGGGATGACCGTCCACGCCGCGACACGCACCCAGCAACGGATCGACACGGCAGGGACCCAGCTTTCAACGCTGGTTCACCGGCTGGAACGGACATCTCCGCGCAATCAGCTCGCCCAGCAACGCGCGGCAATCGACGTCATCGCCACCCGGATCGCCGGGGCAACGGCGCACACGATCGAACGACGCACCGCCGAGATCGAACGGACTGCGTCCGTGCTCGCCTCCCTCAATCCGGTCTCGATCCTCGAACGCGGGTACGCGCTCGTCGTGAACGGCGAGACGCGGCAGCCGGTGAGCAGCGTGCATCAGCTCGCGCCGGGCACCATGCTGGAGACCGTCCTCCGCGATGGCACCGTGACCTCGACGGTCGCCGCAACGACTCCCTCACGCCACTGACCGCGCAGTGTCCGCTGGCAGGTACAATGCCAGCCAGGACCTGTGCCGCGGGGACCGTTCCCCGTTTCGGAGAACGCCTTCATGCCCGATACCGAATCCACTGCCACGACCTCCGCTTCCTTCGAGGAGACCCTGCTCGCCCTGCAGCAGATCGTCGAGGATCTGGAAG
>JASGDN010000017.1:0-10576 GCA_049841275.1 Thermomicrobiales bacterium | reverse complement strand
GTCCGGGCGGCGGGGACCGCGGCCCGCGTCCGCCGCGGTAACCGGCGGTCAGCCACAGCACAACAAACGCCCCAGGAGCGATATCGCTCCTGGGGCGTTCGTCATTGGCCCACGAAGGATCCTACGAAGCCGGTGTCGCGTTTGCCTGCTTCGTGGCCTCCTCCGCCACGCGCGTGCCGAGATCGCCCAGCCAGTCCTGACCCGTGTTCGTATTGAAGAAGATCGCCAGGCCCACGCAGACGAGAATGCACAGGGCGAGCAACCCGATCACGATCCACAGCCAGATGCGCCGCTTCGGCTTGGGCGGCGGACCGAGACTGGACATCCGCCAGTTCGGATCGTCCTCGTCGGAACTGCTGCCGGCTGGCGGGGGGCCGGAGGGCGGTTGCCCCGACGCGCCCACGAAGCTCGGCGTCACCGGTGGGGGAAACCCATAGCTGGCGCTGGAGGTGCTGCTGGTGTTCTCCTGCTTCGGCGTATCGGATGCAAAGACCGGCTCCTCGTTGGCGCTGGGCGCGAACGGATCGGCTGCCGGTGTCTCCGGCTCCGGGTCGGTAGCTGCCGGTTTCTGGCGGAGCAGGCGGGTTCCGCAGTTCGAGCAGAAGTGGTCGCCTGCCTTGTTCTCGTGCCCGCACTGCGGACACCGGATCGTGTCGTCGCTCATTCGTCTCCTATCGGCGTGAGAGGGGACATCCCGTTATGGATGCAGGGGCGAGGCCGCCCGGAAAGGTCTCCCGAAAGTGTACCCGCACGTCAGGTCGGGACCAAGAAAACGCGCGTCAATGCACGGTGTTCGCATGCGAACGGGGGAGAGCCGCTCGACTCTCCCCCGTTCGTCACATGGTTGCCGCTACTTGTTCAAGCGCGGGTCGAGCGCGTCGCGCAGGCCATTCCCCACCAGGTTGAAGCAGAGCGCGGTGAGGAAGATGAAGAATCCGGGCAAGAAGGCATAGGTCCAGGACTGTGTGTAGAACTGGTATGCCTCGTTGAGCATGTTCCCCCAGGAGGGAATCGGAATCCGGACGCCGAATCCGAGGTAGCTCAGCGTCGCCTCGTAGATGACCAGACTGGGAAGCGCCAGCGACGCCCAGACGATGACGATCGACAGCACGTTCGGGAAGATGTGGGAGACGATGATCCGCCGGTCGGAGGCGCCAATCAGGCGAGCCGCTTCGACGAACTCACGATGGCGCAGCGCGAGCACCTCGCCGCGGATGAGCCGCGAGACGCCGGTCCAGGAGATGGATGCGATCACGACCGCCAGGCCCACCGGTCCCGGTCGCCACCAGACAGAGATGAGCAGGAGGAGCGTGATCGATGGCACCGAGAGGACGACATCCACGATGCGCATCAGGATGTTGTCGATGAAACCACCGAAGAATCCGGCCACCGAACCCACCGTCGCGCCGATCACGAACGTGAAGAGCAGCGACAGGAAAGCCACCATCATCGAGATGCGGCCACCATACGCCAGGCGGGTCAAGATATCGCGGCCGTTTGCGTCCGTGCCCAGGACATGATCGGAGGTCTTGAACGGGGGAAGCAGCTGGGCACGCAAGTCGCCGGTCGCATAGTCGTGACCCGTTAGCCTGGCGACGATGGGAGCGCCGAAGGAGAAGAGGATCAGGATCACGCTGATCCCGAGCGCGACCATCGCGACCTTGTCGCGCTTGAAGGATCCCCACGCGCGCCCGTAGAAACTGCGGGACTTTTTCAGATGCGCGCGGTCCTCGATGGCCGAACCGAGGGTTGGTTTGACGTCGATATTGGTGGTTGTCTGCACTGCCATAGGATCTTGCACCTTTCCGGGACGAGCTTCCCGGTGCATGGGAGATTGCTAGTCGTACCGGACGCGGGGATCGAGCACCCCGTACAGGACATCGGCGATCAGATTGCCGATCACGGTCAGTGTTGCCAGCATCATCACACAGGCCATGGCTACGGAATAGTCGTTGCTGCTCAACGACTTCACGACCTGCTGGCCGATGCCGGGATACGCGAAGACATTCTCGGTGATCAGCGCGCCGCCGAAGAGATCCGGGATGGTCAGGCCGATCAGCGTCACCAGCGGCAGGATGGCGTTGCGGAAGGCGTGCGACATCAGGACGACCCGGTTCTTGAGTCCCTTCGCACGGGCGGTGCGCACGAAGTCCTGATGGATGGTCTCGAGCATCTGGGTGCGAATGTAGCGGCTCCAGCCGGCGATGCTGATCAACGAGAGCGTGAACGCAGGCAGGATCAGGTGTTGGAGCCGGTTCATGAAGGTATCCGGTTCCCGCAGGTTGCGCACGCCGCTCGTCGGCAGCGAGGGCAGGCCCCACTCCTGGAACTTCACGGCAAAGAGGATGATCATCAGGAGGCCGAGCCAGACAGTCGGAACGGAGAAGAAACCGGTCGAGAGGATGGTCGTGATGCGATCGAAGAGCGAATTGCGCCGGACAGCCGAATAGACACCGAGCGGGATGGCGATGACGAGCGAGATGACCAGCGAGGTGATGGCAAGGAGCAGGGTATTCGGCAAGGCGGCCGCGATGATGTCCGTCACCGGCCGGTAGTTCGTGAAGCTGATGCCGAAGTCGCCACGAATGGCATTGCCGAGCCAGATGAAATACCGCTCGTACCAGGGGGCGTCGAGACCGAGGTTGGACTTGATGCGGGCAATGTCTTCCGGCTTGATCGAGGGATTGAACTCGAACTGGTTCGTCGGGCTGCCAGGCACCAGATTCAGGAGTGCGAACACGATAAAGGAGATACCGAGTAGGAGCGGGATCATGCCGAGTATCCGGCGGATGATATAGCGTGTCATGGCGACCTCGGAGGCGATGCGGGTCTGCGGGCGGATACTCGCGCGATGCGCCAGGGCGTCGGCGTGCGCGGGGAAGGAGATAGTACTGATTCCGGACCGACGTGCTGGCGGGATTGAATCCGGCGCGGGCAGGCGCGGAGTCAATGGTCGAGGGCTCCGGGAACGCATCTGCGTTCCCGGAGCCCACAAGGAGGCGACAGCGGGTGCCGCCCCGGCTGCGCCTAGGACTCGACCCACACGTAGGGAATCGACCAGACCATGCCGAAGCCGTTCGGGATGAAGTTGTGGAGGCGTGGTGAAATGCCTTCGATGTCCTTCCGGAAGACGACCACGCCCGCGGCGACCTCATCGTTCACGATGTTGGTCTGCTCCACGATGATGTCGATGCGCTTGTCGACATCGAGCTCCTTGATCTGCTCCTTGTCGAGTTCGTCGTACTTCGCATTGCTGTAGGACATGCTGTTGAAACCGGCAGGCGGCAACGAGTCGGTGCGGAACATCGCGCCCTGATCCGGATCGACGCTCCATGAGAAGCCGAGCACCTGCGCCTCGAAGGTACGCGCATCGTTGTGCTCGAGCAGCGTCGGGAATGGCGTCGCGGTCGGGATCATCTCGATGCCAATCGCCTTCCACGCCTGCTGCATGTAGGGGATCTGCTGTTCGTAGGTTGCGGTCGCTTCGGCGTATTCCAGCTCGAAACTGAACTTCACGCCATCCTTCTCGACGATGCCATCGCCGTCGGAGTCGGCCCAACCAGCATCGGCCAGCAGTTGCTTGGCCTTGTCGACGTCCAGCTTGTAGATCGTATTGATCTGATCCGGCTTGTACGCGGCGGAGAGCACCGGCTGCGTGCCATCCGCGCGAATGGCGTAGCCCTGGTAGACGGTCTCCGCGATCAGGTCGCGGTCGATACCGTAGTGGAGCGCCTGACGGACCTTCGGGTCGGTGAAGAGCTTGGACTTCGCCGGGTCCTGGTTCAACTGGTAGTAGTTGAACTTGAAGGTGTCGTAGTCGGTGATCGTCAGTTCGGGGTTGGACTGCGCCAGGCTCTTGACCTGGGAGAACGGCACATCCGCGATATCGCTTTCACCGGTCTTGAGGGACTGGACGGCGGAATTCGTGTCGGCGATCACCCGATAGATGTACTGGTCGATGTTGACCGGCGTGTTGGCCTTGTCCCAGTAGTCGGGGTTCTTCTCGAGGGTGACGTGATCCTCGGGCACCCATTCGACGAACTTGAATGCACCGGTCCCCACCACTCGCTTCGCATCGGCGCCGGTGGAGCCGGGATCGCTCTTCCAGTCAGCGAACTTGGAGCCTTCCCAGATGTGCTTCGGCACCATGCCAACCTGGCCGACCGTCTTGTCGAAGAACGGGAACGTCGCCATGATGTCCTTGGCGATGAACTTCACCGTGTGATCGTCGACCTTCTCGTAGGTGTCGAGCACGGAGAGCACGTCGGCCCGGCGCACGCTCAGGCTATCTTCGGCAACGGTGGCGTCGAAGGAGAAGACCACATCGTCGGCGGTAAATGGCGTGCCGTCGTGCCAGGTGACGTTCGGGTTCAGCTTGAACGTGTAGGTCTTGCCATCCTCACCCAGCTCCCAGGAGTCGGCAATGCCGGGGACGTAGGACCCGTCGATCGGGCTCTGGCCAACCAGGCCGTCGTTGAAGAGGCCAATAATCCAACTGGAGTAGAGATCCTGCGAGATGATCGGGTTGACGGTGGAGATGTCCGAGGTCTGGACGTGAATGACCTGCCCACCCTGGCTACCGGCTTCCTCGAACTGGAAGTGCTCCTTCAGCGCAGCGTTGTAATCGTCGCGGCTTGGGGAGAGCACACCGGTGGGACCCTCGAACGCAGCAGGAGACGCCGCCGGGGATGCCTCTGGCGAGGCGGTGGGTGTGGACTGCGCGCTCGCCGAGCGGACCAGCGTGCCAGCCGCAGCGGCGGATAGACCCAATGCCGTGGCCCGGCGGACGAAACTGCGCCGGCTCAATTCGCCGCGGCTCAACTGCTCGACGAGCTGATCGATCGTCGTCCGATTCATGTCAGGAACCCCTCTCATAGTCTCCGCGACCCGAAGGCGACGTTGCCGCCGAGTGATGCGTCTCAACTGACCCTCGCAACAACTGGACCCGCGCGTGCACGCACGTGGCATGATGAGCGGTGGAAGCGGCCTGTAGCTGCATATCTCGCACCGAAGGACGTAGCGGCGAAATCCAGTGCGCCGTACCAACGTTCCGTCGCCGAACGATCGAATGCCTCCCCCAAGGCCGCACACCCCGATCCCATTCGGGTCGATTGTGCAGAACGAGCGTACTTATGATAGGAATCCGTTTGCATAAACGTCAAGGCGATTCCGGGGACTATCCCTGCTCTATCCCGGCACGTTGTGCTCTGTCGCGGTTGCGAGGACACTCGAAAGGGTCATGGTGCACGAATCCTCCCTGTATGGGGCGTCTTCCCTGGAGGCGCGTCGGTGAAGGCGCTGAAGGTCTTCCTGCCGGTCGCCCTGATTGCTGCGGCTGCCTGCGTGATCCTGCTGCTGTGGTGGGACTCGTCGCGGCAGGTTTCCATCGTCGTGATCGGCAATCCCGATGCCACGATCACCGTTCACGTCGATGGCGCGGTCGTCCATCCCGGCGCCGTCTCGCTGCCCGCTGGCGCCCGGCTCGATGAAGCGATCGCGGCGGCGGGTGGCCTGACCTCGGATGCCGACGTGACGCGGCTCTTCCTTGCCGCGCGCGTGGGCGATGGTGAACGAATCGTCATTCCGCGCAAGGAACCGGCGTCCGCAGTGGGTGGCACGCCGGGGAGCGACGAACTGTTGGTTGGCAAGCTCGATCTCAACACGGCGACCGCCCAGCAACTGGAGGAACTTCCTGGGGTAGGCGAGGTGCTTGCCGGCCGGATCATCGCCTATCGCGACGAGCATGGGCGGTTCTCGTCGGTCGACGAGCTTGGGAATGTGGAGGGTATTGGACCATCGCTGCTTGAAAAGCTGCGGCCGCTGGTGACCGTCGGTGAATAGCGTGCCGCTGGGCCTGCTGATCGGGCTGGCCGCGATGGCTGGCGTCGGACTTGGCATCCCCGGCGTCCTCCTCGCCCTGCTGACCACCCTCGGGTTCCTGTTGCTGGATGCGCCCGATCGCATCGACAGGCGGCAGCTGGCGACCGTGACAGGCGTGGTTGTCGTCGTGGCCGCGTTCGCGGCGCTTCGGGGGCAACCATCACCGCCCGTTGCCGATCCTCGGCTGGCGTCGGCCACAACCGTGACCGGGGTCGTCCGCTCGATGCCATCGCCGGGCGCTCGCTTCGATACGGCGCTCTTCCAGGTCGAAACTGCCACCCTTGCGGACGGATCGACCGTACCGTTGTCCGTCCCGGTGCTGGCGTCAGTTCCTGTTTCCCTGCGGGCCAATGTCGGGGACCGGCTCGAACTCGGCGGCGAGTTCACCGCGCTGGATGGGCTGGAACCAGGGTATCGCCGGTATGTCGAAGGGCGGCAGGCCGCCGGCGTCTTCATCGGATACGGCGCAACCCTCCTGGATCCGGGATCGTCGCCGGCACGGATGCTCGTCACCGTGCGTCGCGACCTGACGGACCGGCTCCGCGGCGCCATTCCGGGCGATCCGGGCGCACTGGCCGCCGGCATCGTCACTGGGGACGACTCTGCGCTCGACGACGATACGTCCGACGCCTTTCAGACCGCCGGTCTGAGTCATGTCACTGCTGTAAGTGGGCAGAACATCGCGATGCTGGCCGGCCTGATGACGTTGCTGCTTCGTGGCCGGGCGGTGCGTCGCGCCATCATCGTGCACGTGGTGACGCTGGCGTTGATCTGGAGCTACGTCGGGATGACCGGGTTTGGCGCGCCCGCCTTGCGGGCTGGCCTCTTCGCGACATTCGCGTTTGCGGCGTCCCGTTTCGGGCGGAAGCCGGACTTCCTCACGATCCTTGCCCTCGTGAGCGGCGGCATGCTGCTCGCCAATCCTTCCTACGTCTCATCGGTCTCCTTCTGGTTGTCGATGGCGGCCTCGGCGGCGCTGGTGACGGCCTTCGGCGATCCGCCGGTCGGTGTGCGGGAATGGGGGATGCGTGCCGTTGGGGCGCTTGTCACCGCGCAACTGGCCACCGTGCCGATCGCCATCGCCGTCTTCGGTACCTGGTCTCTGGGAAGCATTCCGGCGAACCTCATCGTCGGGCCGCTCATGCAGGTCGCCTTTCCCCTTTGCTTCCTGCTGGCCGGATGCCTGGTTGTCGTGCCATTCGTGGCTCCGCTCGTTGCGCTGGCAGCCGAGCTTCCGCTTGCTATGGCTGTCGCGACCGCGAAGGCCGTGGCGTCGGCGTTTCCCCGGATGGAGCTTGCTGCCGGCGGCACGTTCGTGGTGATGGCCGCGGCGGTTCCCTGCTGCGTGATGATTGCCGTGCTGAGTGAGGACGCGCGCCGGTGGTGGGCACGGGTCGAATCGTCCGTGCGGCAGGATGAGGGAGCCACGATGGCGGCGATTGCCGGGCTGCTCGTGGGATCGGCGGCGGCAATCCTTGTCATGGAGGGGTTGCTGCATTGACAATGAGCCGTGCCAGCGCGTATCTTGTGCGGCGTCGCCCCCATAGTCTAGCGGCCTAGGACGTCACCCTTTCAAGGTGAAGATCGCGGGTTCGAATCCCGCTGGGGGTACCGAGGACCGGGTAACCGGTCCTTTTTCGCGTCCGCGGCACGGCGGACCGCACCGATGGGATGGCGATATGACCGCATTGCCGAATCTGACTGCCGACGAGGTGATTGCGCTGCTGGATCTTGCGCCGCTGGACGGAGAAGGCGGTATGTTCCGCCAGACCTACGTTCGCACTGGCGATGTGTCCACCACGGCAATCCTCTACCTCATCACGCCGGTATCGTTCTCCTCGCTCCACCGCCTGACCGGAGACGAGCTCTTCCATGTTTACCTCGGTGACCCCTGCCGCATGGTCACCTTCCGCGATGGCGAGGGCCCGGCCGAGACGATCCTTGGAGGCGACATCCGGGCCGGGCAGCGCGTCCAGCATCTCGTGCCCGCCGGGACGTGGCAGGGGACCCGCCTGGTGGAGGGTGGCGCATGGGCGCTGCTGGGAACGACGATGACGCCTGGATTCGATCCTGCCGGATTCGAGCTGGCGACCGATGCCCAGCTCGACGGGCGTTCTCCCGAGGTTGCTGCCCTGCTCCGGTCATATCTCCCCGCTGCGCTCGGGGAATCATGATCGCCCTCGTGTGGCTCTCGGGGTATCCTTCCGTCTGTATTGAGCGGCAAGCGTTCGTGGGCCTAGCGTACAGGCAACGTGCCCATGTGACTGGCTGTGCGTGGGTGACGCATGGCCGTGCCGTCCCGGCGTATCGTGGACGCCAGGCTACCGAGCGTCAGTTTGTCCCTTGGAGGAGCACGCGTGGACATCATCTTGCCGGCAGCGGGATTCGGAACGAGACTTCGGCCGCATACATGGAGCAAGCCCAAGCCCCTGGTGACGGTCGCTGGCAAGCCGATGATGGAGCATATCCTCGATCGGCTGATGCCATACGGACCCAGCAAGCTCGTCTTTATCACCGGCTATCTGGGCGATCAGCTCGAAGCCTGGGCGCGCACCCGCTATCCCGATGTCGAGCTGGTCTTCGTGAACCAGCCGGAGATGCTCGGGCAGACCGATGCCGTGCTGCGGACGCGCGAATACTGTCATGACGACGCGATCGTGCTCTACCCGGATGCCCTCTTCGATGCCGATTTCTCCGGCCTCGGCGATCTCGACGCCGATGCCGTCGCCTTCACGAAGGTGATCGACGATCCCTCTGCCTATGGCGTCGCCGTAATCGAGGGGGACCGCGTCACCAAGCTGGTGGAGAAGCCCAAGGAGCCCGTTTCCAACCTCGGCCTGATCGGCATCTACTACTTCAAGCAGGTGCAGGAACTCTACGCCGCGATGGATCTGCAGATCGAGCGCAAGATCCAGCTCAAGGGCGAGTACTACATGACCGACGCCATCGCGATCATGATCGAGCAGGGCAAGAAGCTCGTGACGCGTGATGTGTCGGCGTGGGAAGACTGCGGCAATGTCGATGCCCTGCTTCAGACGAACGCTTGGCTGTTGTCCACCGATCCGCCATCGCCGGCCCAGCGGCCGGGCAGCGTGATCGTCCATCCGTCCTTCGTGCATCGCGACGCGGTGCTGGAGAACGCGGTCGTCGGTCCGCACGCCAGCATCGGTGCGGGCACGGTCGTTCGCAACGCGGTGGTGAGCGATGCGATCGTCGAGGAGCACTCGGTCGTTGCCGACGTGGTGCTGACGCATTCCGTGATCGGCGCGAAGACCGAAGTGACCGGCACTGCCCGGCAGATCAATATCGGCGATACCGCAAAGGTGACAGTGTGACGAGTAACCAGGGTGAGAGCGAGTCGGTGAATGCGGCCACGACGAATCCGGAGAGGGTCTGGATCGAACTGGCGGTCGAAGTCGAGGCGGAAGCTGTCGAGCCGGTATCCGAACTCTTTGGACGGTATGGGTTCAACGAGGGCGTCGCCATCGACGAGCCGTACATCCAGGACGGAGACGGCGATAATCTGGAGCTCGATCTCCAGCGGCCGTTCGTGATCCGGACGTGGGTGGCGGACACCGACTTCAAGCCGGAGACCGTCGAGGCTGTGCGTGAGGGACTGTGGTACCTCGGGTGCATGCGGTCGGTCGGCGACCTGAAGGTCTCGAACCTGAAGGAAGAGGACTGGGCGAACGCCTGGAAGGAGCACTTCCAGGTTCATCGTATCGGGGAGCGCGTCGTCATCCGGCCGACCTGGCGTCCATACGAGCCCAAGGGTGACGAGGTCGTGGTCGACCTCGATCCCGGCATGGCGTTCGGCACCGGTCTCCATCCCTCCACGCGCCTGTCGATGCTCGGGGTCGAGCAGGTAGTGAAACCGGGCGACCGCGTACTCGATGTCGGAACGGGCTCCGGCATTCTCGCCATCGCCGCGCTGAAGCTTGGCGCGGCCAACGCCGACACGGTCGACGTGGAGACCGTCGCTGTCCGCGCCACCGAGGAGAACGCCGAACTGAACGGCGTCGCCGATCGCCTCAAGGTCGCGTTGGGAAGCGTTGGTGCGGGGGAGCCGTTCGAGGGAGAGGTCTACGATGTCGTGCTGGCGAATATCATCGCCCGCATCCTGATCGACCTTTCGGCGGCCCTTGTCCGGCATACGAAGGGGGGGGGATTTCTCGTGTTGGCTGGCATCATCCAGCAACGCGAGGACGATGTCGTTGCGGCATTCGCCGAGCATGGCGCCCGCGTGGCGACGCGGCGGCAGTACGACGACTGGGTCTCGCTCGTTCTGACGCGCGACGCATAGCTTCGTCGTTGGGATAACCAGACGCCCCACCGGCGTGGGACGGTTCGCTTGCCGTTCCGCGCCGGTGAAGTCTCATACCGAATCCGACTAATCCGAGGTGATATGATGCGGGGGACAGGAGGATCTCATGCCTCGCACCGCCACCCTCGCCGCGCATCTCTCCGTCGCCGAGTTGGAAACCCGCTACCGCACCACCACCGATGTCGTCGAACGGACCCGATGGCACCTGCTCTGGCTGATCGGCCAAGGGCACC
Source organism: Thermomicrobiales bacterium (assembly GCA_049841275.1). Taxonomy (GTDB): domain Bacteria; phylum Chloroflexota; class Chloroflexia; order Thermomicrobiales; family UBA6265; genus JASGDN01. The sequence continues at coordinate 139 of JASGDN010000017.1, read as the reverse complement.
GGGTGGCCGCGGCGGCGGACCTGGTGGGCTACACCCACAACTGGGCGCTGGCGATTGTCCGCCGCTACAACGCCGACGGTCTCGCCGGGGTCGGGGATCGCCGGGCGGCCAATCCCGGGTTCCCGCCCTTGCTGACGCC
>JASGDN010000016.1:0-98132 GCA_049841275.1 Thermomicrobiales bacterium | reverse complement strand
GGTGACACTGGCTTCTGGTAACCGCGGGGGAGACGACGAGATCCGTCGTCTCCCCGGCCGAGCATTCAGACCAATCCCATCCGGAGCGCCCGGCTGACGATGGCGCTCCGGGTCGTCACATCGAACTTCGCGGCGATGTCCCGTACCCGGTTGGAGACCGTGCGTGCGCTCAAGCCCAGCGTGGCGGCAATCTCCCGATCCGTCGCCCCTTCCACCAACAGGCCCAGAACATCCATCTCACGTGAGGTCAACTCCACCGCTGGTGACCGCGCCGCCCAATCGATGGGCGGCGCGGTCACGGGAACAGCATCCTCACGCAGGTCGGCGAGCAATTCCATCGTCTCCATCGGTGACATGGTTTGTCCCCGCGACCAGGCAAGCGTGAACTGCGCTGGCGTGATAGCCGCTCGCAACCGGTCGCATGCCTTGCCTGTACGCATGTCCTCCTCGGGCAACCGTTGGAGAAGACCCCGCGCCCGGACATGTTCGGCGCATGCCAGGAACGAGAGGGCAGCGTCCGGTCGCCCGATCCGCTCTGCCACCATCATCCCACGCTCGAGCGCCTGGGCCATGATGGCCGGATCGCCAAGCGAGGCGCAGGCATTCAGCAGCTCGGCAAGGCATTCCCGGCTTCGCTCCAGGTCACCCATTCCGGCACGTGCCGGGATTTCGGCAAGCATCGCCCATGCCGAGCCGGCGCCGTCCGACAGTGCGTCGGCGATCGTTCTGGATCGCTCTGCCGCCGCCAATGCAGCGGCGTAATCGCCCTGTAACACGAGCGCCTCGGCGAGATTGTGGAGCGCATACGCGGTGCATTGGAGATCCTGGGCGTGGTCGGCAATGATGATGGCTTCGTCGAGTGCCTCGATCGCCCGGCCGGGTTGCCCGAGGCGAACGGCGAGGTCACCCAGATTGATCAGGCTTGTGGCAATCATCCGGGGGTTCTCCAGTCCGCGACGGATCGCCAATGCCTCTTCATGACGGCGCTTGGCGGTGATGCCGTCGCCATGGTCGAGTGCGATGTGCCCTTCGGCCGTGAGTGCCCGCGCGATGATTTCAGGATCGTTTCCCTCCCGCGCAGTTGTCACCGCTCGTGTCGCCATCACCCGTGCATCGGATGGACGGTCGAGCAATTGCATCCGCCGGGCGAGGATGATGCACGTCCTGGCGGTCAGGTTCGCATCGCCGTCTCCTGCCGCATCGAGCAATCCGAGCGCTCGTTCCATCACCTGGCCATCGGTCCCCAGCGTCCCCCGAGCCAGGTGGAACCGATGCACGCCCGAGCACATCAGGCGGAGTACTCCCGCAGCATCGCCCCGGTCCATCAGCCAGCGCAGGACACTGCGCAGCGTATCGATCTCGGCATCCAGCCACGCGAATGCCATTCTCTGATCCGGACCGAGCAACCTGTTCTCGAATCCTGGTCCCAGTCGCTCCGCATACCACGCCGCCAGCGCAGCGATGACAGAATCGGTCTCGCCGGCCTCGGCAAGGCACTCGGCGGCAACGTCCCGGATCGTCCGCATCATTGTCCACGCGCGGGCGTCGTCTCGGTCCAGGCCATATGCATCCGGCAAGCGCACGATGAGATGCTGGCGTTCGAGCCCTCGCATCCGCGCGTCCAGATCGTCGTTGTCGGGTTCCCCGCTCGTCGCATCGACCGCACGCGCTCCGGCCAGTGAGATCCGCCCGGCAAATCCGCCAAGCTGCCGGAAGAGGGTTCGCTCCCGGTCATCCAGCAGCGAAAGGCTGGCTTCGACCATCGCCCGAACGCTCCGCTGGCGCGGCGGCCGGTCTGGCCAGGCGTGCTGGAGCGCCGTGCTTCGCTCCCGCACGGTGCGGTCCAGATCCGCCAGTCCGAGGTCGGGCATCATCGCCGCCGCAAGCTCGATTGCCAGCGGAATGCCGTCCACCCCACGCGCGATCGCCGCAAGCCGCGGCAGATCGGCATCGGAAACGATCAGGGATGGAACGCGCATCTGCATACGCTGCACGAGCAGGGAAACGGCCGGGGCACCGAGAATCTCGTCGCGGTGTGCTCTCGTCACCTCCGGCGGCACCGCCAGCGGCTCGACGGTCAGGACCTGCTCGTCCGCACACCCGACGACGGTTCGGCTCGTCGCAATGATATCCAGATCGGGACACCGTGCGAAGATGTCCGCGAGCGCCGGCCCGCAATCGAGGTGTTCCAGATTGTCCAGCACCAGGAGTGTGGAAGGACTGGAGTGCTTCTGCCAGGTCACGAGGGTTGCCAGGGAATCAGTGTGGCGGCGTCCGCCGGAATCGACGATGGCTGCGATGCGCGGGAGGACGGCGGCGGGATCAGCAACGGTGTCGAGCGGCACGAACCGCACATCCACCCCTCGGTCGACGAGCGCTTCGGCTGCGGCGATGGCCAGACGTGTCTTGCCGATTCCGCCTGGACCGGTGAGTGTGAGCATCCGGGCTCGTCCGGGCCCGGTATCCCACCAGGCCGCGATGGCGGCCAGAGCGGCTCTGCGGCCTACGAGCGGGGCCATGACCCGCGGTAAGGGATGACATCGGTCATCCTGCGTGGACGTGTTCCGCTCCACGACCATGGCCCCACCCTCACAGTCCCGTCTGGATCTCGAGCCCCGCTACACGACGACCGCGACCCGCTTGAAGCGCTTCTTCCCGGCACGCAGCAGAACCGCATCGCGGCCTGCCAGCACATCCGCCAGCGGCAGGTCGACATTCTCGACCTTCACGTCGTCGACCGAGAGGCCGCCTTGCGACGCCAGGCGGCGCGCCTCACCGCGCCCCTTGGCCAGATCCGCCCGCACGAAGGCGTCGGCCAGCGTCAGGTCCGCAACATCCACCGCCGGAATCTCGGTGGTCGGCAAGGAGGCATCGGCGGCAGAGACGGACGATCCTCCTTCGCTCGCGAAGAGCACTCGTGCGGCACGATCCGCCTGCTCCGCTTCTTCGACACCGTGGGCGAGTGCGGTCGCCTCGAAGGCCAGCACCCGCTTCGCCTCCCGCAACGCCTCCCCGGAGACCGAGGTCAGGTGGGAAATCTCCTCGTTCGGCAGGAACGTGAAGCGGTTCAGGTACGTCTCCACCAGCGCGTCGTCCGTGTTCACCCAGTACTGGTAGTAGTCGTACGGCGAGAACTGCTCCGGATCGAGCCAGACCCGTACGCCCGAGCCGGTCTTCCCCATCTTCTCGCCGCTCGCCGTGGTCACCAGCGGACTCACCAGCGCGAACGCCTTGCCCTGGTCTGCCTTCCGGATCAGCTCCACCCCGCCGGTGATGTTCGCCCATTGGTCGGAACCACCCATCTGCAACGTGCAGCCCAGCTCCCGGTAGAGGTGCAGGAAGTCGTACGCCTGCACCAGCCGGTAGTTGAACTCCACGAAGTTGAGCCCGTTGCCGCTCTCGATCCGCGTCTTGTACGTCTCCAGGGAGAGCATCTCGTTCACCGAGAAGTGCCGCCCGATGTCGCGCAGGAAGGGGATGTACTGGAGCTTCAGCAGCCAGTCGGCATTGTTCACCAGCAGGGCAGCGGGATTGCCGCCGGCAAACTGGTCGCCCGTGAAGTCGAGGTACTTGGCAAGCTGGCCGGAGATGGACTGGAGATTGGCCTCCAGGTCCTCCATGCGAATGATCTCGCGGGAGACGGTCTTGCCGGTGGGATCGCCGACCATCGCGGTGCCACCGCCGCCGAGGGCGATCGGGCGATGGCCCATGCGCTGCAAGCTGGCGAGCAGCATGATGCTGACCATATGTCCGGCATGCAACGAGGGACCGGTGGGATCGAAGCCGATGTAAGAGGTGACCGTGCCGTCGTCGAAGGCCCGGCGCAGACCCGCTTCGTCGGAGATGTCGTGGATGAACCCGCGCTGGCGCAGATAGTCGACCGGGTTCATGCCCTGCTGCCGCGCGAGCTCGGGCGCGCTCAGCCGGGTTGCAGGTCGATCTGCGGTCGCGATGGTGGTGTCCAGCGTCTCGGTCATGACTCCGTCCTGCCGTGTGAGATGAAACAGCACGGGCCGTCGCACTGACGGCCATCTACGCTCATTGTACCCCGCCGTTGCGCTGTCCCCGCGCCATCATCTCGCCATTGCCCGGCCGGTCGGGCAGCAGCGAACGGCGCGGACCTTGCTACGATGGATGGCAGCATCGATCCGCCCGTGCATCGTCAGGACAGCCATGAACACCGCATCCCGCCCCCCTATCGCCCCAGCCACCGCCGAGCTCCCATGGCTTGACTCCTGGGAGGATGCCATCGCCGAATCGCGCCGCACGAAGCGGCCGATTCTCGTAGACGTCTACCAAGATGACTGCTTCGGCTGCGACAAGCTGGTGGACGTGACCTTCGCCGATCCGCGTGTGGCCGAGGCGATTGCAAACCGCTTCGTCCCGGTGAAACTCCACCTGATGCGGGACCGTGCAATCACGCGTGAATGGCAGGTCTTCTGGACGCCCACCGTCCTCTTCGGCGATCGCAGTGGCAAGATCCGCTACACATCCCCGAACTTCCTGCCGCCGGACGACTTCCTCGATCTGCTCGACATCGGGGAGGCGCTGGTTGCCATGCGCTGGCAGGGCTACGACGACGCGATCGGCCTGCTGGAGGGCCTGGATCGTCGCTCGCCGGAGGGGCCGCTCACAGCGGAGGCGACGTATTGGCGCGGGATCGCCGCCTATTTCAAGGCCGGAAAGAGCTCTCAAGCCGCGCATGCGGTCTGGGATGTCGACCTCCTCCCGCGCTTCCCGGAGTCGATCTGGGCGAAGCGGATCCCATAGGGACATGCCCTGCAGCAGAATCCAAACGGGGTACCAACCCAGAGGGATGGCTCCGCGTCGGGGCGACACTCGCCGTAGTTGCTGCGAGGATCGCCCTTCCAGGCAATGGCACCCATTTCGAACTTGGCTATAAGGCACAGGTCTCCCGGCAAGCCCTCCCAGATCGAATCTTGAACGCAACAGGACCCGCCTCGAATCGAGGCGGGTCCTGACACATGCCGCTTGGGCGGGAGGAGTCAACCTCCCATTGTCGTGCGCAGGGTACGGACGGCATCGTCCAGCCCAGCCATCGTCGCGATGGGACGCAGGCGGATCGTGAAGGTCACATCCTGTGGCGGGATCAGGTACTGATCCATCGGACGCGGGCCGCAGATACTGCTTCCCAGCCCGACATGCCGCCGGTCGAGATTGACGATCGTCTCGTCGCGCGGGGAAAGGTCGTAGGTGTGCTTCGCGGCATCGAGGTCCTCCGGCGTGTAGTGCGATGCCGTGAGCAGGAACGGATGCTCCTGTTCGGCCACCATCAGCAAGCCGGTCCCGTGGCCCGACGCGACGGCCGCCCAGCGCGTTTCCGCCTTGCCGCCGTTCTCCTGCGGAAATACGTAGTTCTCGAATTGACCGCTCACCGAGCCACGCCACTCGCCGAATGTCACACTCTCACGACGGTCGCTGTAGCTCGCGTGCGGTCCAGGACCGTACCATGCAAGCTGCTCGAACCCACCGGGCATCGCGAACTGGATGCCGACCCGAGGCAGCGTCAGCAGGTCGTCCAGCGACGGATGCGGATGCACGCTTGTCGTCAGCTCGACGACGCCGTTGCCATACACGACGTACAGGTAGTCGACATAGAAGGCCGGACGCCGCGACCAGGCGGCGACCGTCGCCTCCACCTCGACCGCGACGGAGTCATCACCTTCCGCAACGACCTCACAGCGATCGATACGGTGCCGCAAGACATCGAGCCCTGCCTGCCGCCAGACCGATTCCATGTACCGGTCGTTGTCGATCGGCGCACGCCAGACATTGAGGCGTGGTCCGCGCGAGATCAGCCCGCGCCCGTTCAGCGACCAGTCCGCAATAGTCCCGATTTCCCGCTCGAAGATGACATCGCCGTTCTCCGTATGCATGAAGATGTGCGAGTCCGTCTCGAAAACGCTCAGGGAAGACGCCGTCGCATCGCTGGCCGGCAGCGGTGCCGGCACAGCGACGACGTTCAGCGGCAGGTCTACCTGAACGTGCGCGACCTCATGCCCCGCCGGAGCCCAGCGTGTACCGTTCGCCAGGGTGAAGGCGAGATCCAGCCAGTACTCCGTGTACGGCGTCCCAATCGGCGGCGACCACCCGGAGAGCGTCACCAATGCGGAGGTTCCGGCGGCAATCTCCTGCGGCGGCAGCGTTCCCTGACGGACGACCTTGCCATTCGCACGAACCTCCCACCGGATCGCGAGATCGGAGAGATCGGCGAAGGCGCGACGATTCAGGATCTCGACCACGCCCTGTTCGGCATCGACGAGCGACACCGACAGCGGCTCGTAGACCTTCTTCATCTCGATCGCGGCCGGATGCGGCACGCGATCCGGCGACAACAGGCCGTCGATGCAGAAGTTGCCATCGTTCGGCTCGTCCCCGAAATCGCCGCCGTAGGCGAACCACTCGACGCCATCCGCCGTCCGCTGGCGCACACCGTGATCGGCCCACTCCCAGACGCAACCGCCGATCAGCCGCTGGTGGGCGCGAACGGCCTCCCAGTAGTCCTTGAACGATCCCGGCCCGTTGCCCATCGCGTGGGCGTACTCGCACATGAAGTACGGGCGCGGATCGTCCGCGTTCTCCGCCTGCCGGATCACCTCGTAAACGGAGGGATACATCACGCTGTGGAGATCGCTCTCCTTCGAGACACGATCCGCAATGTGGACGCTGCCCTCGTAGTGGACGGGCCGCGAGGGATCGACTGCACGCACCCACTCCGCCATGGCATCGTGGTTGTCGCCGTAGCCCGACTCGTTCCCAAGCGACCACATGATGACCGATGGGTGGTTACGGTCACGCAGCACCATCCGCGCGAGACGGTCGATGTGAGCGTCCTTCCAGACCGGGTCATTGGAGAGCTGCGACCAGTTGCCAACGGGACCGAAGCCATGCGTTTCGAGGTCGGTCTCGTCGATGACGTAGAGTCCATAGCGGTCGCAGAGGTCGTAGAAGCGGGAATCGTTCGGGTAATGCGAGGTGCGGACGGTGTTGACGTTGAGCTGCTTCATGAGCGCGACATCGCGTTCCATCGCTTCGTACGGAATTGCGTAGCCGTAGTCGGGATGGTCGTCGTGACGGTTGACGCCCTGGAGCTTGACGGAGACGCCATTCACCCACAGCTGGCGGTCGCGGATCTCGATCTTCCGAAACCCAACGGGGATCGCCAGGATCTCGCGAAGGTCCCCGGTGCCGTCTCGGCTCTCGACAAGCAGCGTGTAGCGGTTCGGCGTCTCCGCCGTCCAGAGTAGTGGCTTCTCCTTGAGGAGGATATTGGATGTTCCGCCTGCAAAGCCGGTTTCCGCTCCCTCCGGGACAGAACGGACTCTACCGCCAAACTCGGTTACCACAGATCCATCTGGCGCGACCAACACCCAGGTCAACGCATCGACCTTGGTCGCCTCTGGACTGGCATAGTTGAGATGCATCTTGAGCACACCGTTGCCGGCTCCGCCATCGAGATCCGTCTCGTACCAGAGGTCGCGGATGTGAGCGGGATGAAGCGCCATCAGCCAGACATCGCGGAAGATGCCGTTGAAACGCCACATGTCTTGGTCCTCGAGATACGACGCATCGGACCACTGGAGGACCTGCACGACAAGCGCATTCTGGCCTGGCTGCACGAAGTCGGTGATGTCGAACTCGGCAGGCATGTGGCTGCCCTTGCTGAACCCGACCTCTTCGCCATTCAGCCATACCGTGAATGCGGAGCAAACGCCATCGAACGTGAGCATGATCCGGCGACCGTCCCAACCCGCCGGCAATTCGAACGTCTGGCGGTAGCAACCGACCGGGTTATCGTCCGGCACGAACGGCGGATCGACCGGGAACGGATAGTTCACATTCGTGTAGTTCGGCGTCCCATAGCCCTGCAACTGCCAGACGCTCGGCACCGGAATCGTGTCCCAGTCGTGATCGGCAAAATCGGGCTGCTCGGCGCCATCGGGGATCGTCGCCGGACGCTCGGCGTAGAAGAAGAGCCAGTCGCCATTCAGGGAGCGGTACCACGGGGAGCGCGTGCGATCGCCGGAGAGCGCGGATTCGCGGTCGGCGTAAGGGATCAGGAGGGAGCGCGCGTCCTCGCGGTTGCGATGAAGCACGGCGGGGTCCTGCCAGGCTGGGGCAGGAGCGTCAGTACCGCGTTGCAACGTCTCGGTCATGATGGAACGTCCCTTTCCGGTCGAGCGATCGTGCAGGTCTTCCGGACATCATACGGCGCAGGCCGGGCCTTCGCGTCCCGCTCAGGACACTTTCTGGCATTCACAACGCCGAGACCGGTCCGACACGAGACCGGTCCGAGAGTGATGGCCTGTGCCAATCCAGGCAGAATTCGACAAGGTAGCCAAAATGCAGGTCCAACCCACAAGGATCGCCCCTACCGACAATGACAACCAATTCGGAAGGTCGATATCGGCAGGCCATAGAGGCCGTCTCCAAACGCGATGGATGTCGTCAGGCGCGCCAGGCTGGCTGCCACACTCGGCGTATTACGTATCCCCACACGATCGCAGGCGAAGGGTTACGGCATTACGACTAAACGTATCGGCCCAGGAGATTGTCAGCCGCCTTCTCCCCCGCCAGGATGGCATCCGGAATGCCGACTCCGTACAGCGCGTTCCCGGCGATCTCGATTCCCGGCAACCGAGCGATGCCTGCCTCGACACGTCGCACGCGGTCACGGTGCCCAAGCGTGTACTGCGGCATCGCGTCCGGATGACGGAAGACCTGCGCCAGGGACGGATCGGCGTCGATCCCCAGCACGTCACGGACCTCGTTCCGCATCGCCTGAATCAACGCGTTGTCCGAACGGGCGAAGACAGCCTCCTGTCCGGCGCGTCCAGCGAATCCTCGTAACAACGCCATGCCCTCTGGCGCCCGGCCTCGCCACTTCGAGGAAAGCCACGTCATGGCCATGATCGTCCGACCTTCGGTGCGCGGCACGACGTAGCCGTGTCCATGCAGGCGACCCGGAGCGGGAAGCTGCGACAGCGGGAAGCCGAGGACGATCAGCGCCGTGGAGACGTAGGGGATTTCGCCGAGGGACGTCGCGGCGGCGGCATCGAGCGCGGCGAGCATCGGCGCGGTTGCCCAGGCCGGAGATGCCAGGATCACCCCATCCACGAGTTCATCCCGGCCACCGTCGGCGATCACACGCCATTGGCGATGTCCATCTGAAGCAGACGCCGGATGGACCGCCATCACTGGCGAGGAAAGGCGGATGTCCGCGCCAGCCTCACGCAGCCGGGTGTCGAGCATCCGGATCAATGTCTCGCTGCCCATCGTGAAACTGACGAACGGGGGCAACGACGGTGCGACGGGATCGGCAGTCGCCGCCTTCGCGGCGTCGGCCTGTTTCCGCGCGGCAATCACGCCCTTGATGACGCCGCCGTGCTCGCGCTCAGCACGGCGAAGTAGGGGAAACGTCGCTTCGACAGAAAGCTGCTTCGCGTCGCCCGCATAGATGCCGGCCATCAGCGGCTCGATCAGGTTCTCGAACGCCTCGGTCCCCAGGCGGCGCGTGAGGAACGCATGCAGCGATTCGTCCGCATCGTCCTGCCGCGCAGGGATCGTGAAGTCGAGCGCCATGCGCGCCTTGCCGAGCGGCGAGATCAACGATGTCTGCGCCATCGGCTTCAGGCGCGTCGGGATCAGGCCAGTCAGGCCTTCCGGCAGAGGGTGAAGCCGCCCACGACGCAGCACGAAGGAGCCACGGGTACGCGGGTCCGGCGACTGGAACTGCGATTCCAGACCGAGTTCCCGAGCGAGGCCGACGCCGCGTGGCTTGGCAGAGAGAAAGGCATCCGGCCCGGCCTCGATCAGGAAGCCATCGGCTTGCACCGAACGCAGCTTGCCGCCGAGACGGTCGCTCGCCTCGAAGACGATCACCCGTGCGGCCGGATCGCGCTGCACCAGCCGCCAGGCAGCGGCAAGCCCGCTCACACCGCCGCCGATGACAGCGATGGAGCGTCCGCTCCGCGCCCCCTCTGGCCGGCTCACGATGCGGCAGCCTCCGCAGGCGTCGCGACGAGTCCGGCTTCGGCAGCCTTCTCCCGCACCAGCCCAGCAAGGCCGGCCAGCATCGTGGGATGGGCGTTCAACATCTCGATCCGCTCCAGCTGGACGCCGAGTTCACCCGCAAGCTGCTGGTACTCGATGTCGATGTCGTAGAGGATCTCGACGTGCTCGCAGATGAATCCAACCGGGCAGATGAGGATGTGCTTGTGCCCCTGCGCGGCAAGCTCACCGATGACATCGCCGGCGTCCGGACCCAGCCAAGGGTCGGGTGTCATCGCAGCGCTCTGATATGCCCACTTCCACGGCTGGCCGGGCAGGCGCTCGACCAATGCATCGACGGTCTCACGGAGCACGACCGGATACGGATCGTTCCATTCGAGGATGCGCTCCGGCAGGCTGTGCGCGGAGAAGATGACGGGCACATCGGCACGCACATCCTCCGGGAACGTCTGCAGGGCATCGGTGACACGCTCGGCCAGGGCATCGAGGTAACCAGGCAGGAGGTGCCAGTCCTCGACCGGCACGATCTCGATCGGTGAGCCAGCTTCCGCAGCACGCTTGAAATAGGCGCCGATACTCATGCGCGAGTAGTGGGGCGCCATCACGAGGCCCATCGTCCGGACAACGCCATCGGCCTCCATCTCGGCCAGCACATCCTTGATGAAGGGATGCCAGTGCCGCATGCCGACCCACACCTTCCAGCGCTCACCCGGCATAGCGAGGGCATTCAGGGAATCCTCGATCCCCTGCGCCTCCGCCTGCGTCAGTTCGAGGATCGGGGAACGTCCGCCGATCTGGCGATAGCGATCCGTGATCTCCGCGAAGACATGCTCGGACGTCTCGCGGTAGTTGCGGACATCGAGCAGGTACGGACGCACATCTTCGAGCTTGTCCGGCCCACCATAGGCCATGATCATCAGATGGTTGGTGACGGGAAGGTCCGACCCGGCGGCCGAATCGTGCTGGTCTGTCGACTGGTGCATGGACGTGGATGCCTCTTCAACGCGTCGGGAGGGGTGACTGCTTCCCCTGCCGGTCCTGTGTGTCGCTGGCGCGTGGCGATGCAAAGCAGCCTCTTCGCCCGGCGCGACGTGTGTCCTCCATAGGTACCATACCGTGCCGAACCGCAGTGTCGGGAAATGCCCGGCAATTGGCGTGCCGGCAGGTCATGATGCCATCCGGCCAGGCGATCGGCTACGATTCCCGCACGCCGCGACCACGCGCGGTATCCACGCAGGAGACGTACCCGAATGCGCCCCTTCGACCTCCCCGACCAGCCGAGCCAGCCTGCGCAACCAAAGGAGCCGCTGCTGACCCGCACGGACCTCATCACCATCGCCCTGGTGGGTATCGGCATCATCGCCGTGACGAGCGTGCTGCTGGTCCTGCTTTTCTAGAGCCGAATTCGATTTGATCGCCACATTCCGTAGTGGGCAACCACCGGCTGGTGGTTGCCCACTACGGAATCGAATTCCGCTCCGGATAAACGAATCCAGCAGGCGAGCACCCTTCACAGGATCGATGCACCGCGAACAGCCATCGTTCCGGATGTCGCTGGAAATCATCGCCATCATTGCGCGGACGGGCACGTCACGCAACTGTCGCCGCCGGAAGCGCAGACGAGGGTGCTCCCGCCAGGAGAGGTCCCCCCGCCGCCAGGCAATGCCTACCGATAGACGCGGACGAGCATCTGGCCAGGACTGCCGGCCGCTGGCTGTGCCGCCGCCAGACCCGGCTTCTTCTCACTGTAGGCATTGGCGACAATCACGGTGCAATTCGCCAGCACGCTGAGGATCACGGTGTCGTTGCGCTCCGAGAAGGCATCGCGCACCTCGATCTCGCCCTTCTGCTTGATCACCACATGCTTGAAGAAGTTGATCGTATCGGTGCAATCGGCGGCTTCGAGTCCAGCCTCCGCCGCCGCGGCTTCCAGACTGTCGCGCGTGGAAACCTTCGCCTTTACCGTGCTCTGCATGTCGGCCTCGATCGGCAATGGTGAGGTGAGCAGATCGTGTCGCCCGACGGTATCTTCCACCATCTCGAACAACGGCGTGCCACGCTGCGAATAGAGCTTGTCGCCCGTCTTCAGGATAAGCGAGGCATTCAGCGACGCCGTCACCGGTGTCGACAGGTGCTCGCCAGGGCCGACAATCGCCACGACGCTGGCGACCTGCTTGCCCCAGAGATCGACGATCTGGACCAGATCCCCCGCCTGCACCGGAATCGCCACCGCAGATCCGACCGCGAGTTGCCGGGCCGCCACCGCACGGTGGCCGACCAACACATTTGCCATCTCGAACCTTGCTTCCTGGGTATGCGAGAGAATGATGAGGACGTCCTCATGCCACACCACGCCAATTGCGGGGTATTCTCGCAGGCAGGGCACGACCCGGTCCACCTCACCCCGTTGCACGACCGCCATCGAAGGCGAATGTCCGCCAGGATTGCGGCAATCTCGACATACCGGCACCTGCCATGCGAAGGTTGCGCGAGGATAGACTTCAGGGGATACGGGCCGCAACAGCGCCACTGACGGCCAGCTTCAGAACATCGAACGAGCAACCGAGCACACGCGTGCCATTGGCGACCTGTGGAGGATGGAGAGAAATGGAAACCTGCCCGAACTGCGGAGCGGTCGCCCGACCCGGAGCGAAGTTCTGCACCACCTGCGGCACCCGCCTCGGCGGCATCGCGACCGTGTCGCCCACGCTCGCGTCCGAGATGAGCGCGCCGTCCCCAGCCGGGACGACGGCGACGACCACCTGGTCGTGGGGGACGCCAGCGGCCGCTCCCGACCCCGAACCGGCCAGGCCGGAGCAGACTGCAACCGCTGACGACAGCGCCGATGCCGCCTCCGACTGGGACTGGCCCGCCCCGTTCAGCGCCCCCTCGCCATCCGAGGCGCGGGACGATGCTGCCGGCCCAGGTGACGTCGACACCTCATCCGCCCTGGTCGACACGCCAATCGCGGAACCGGCGGAACAGCCAGCCGCCGCTACCGATTCCGCAACCGAAGACGACGCAGCCGACGCCCTCTCCTCATGGGCAGCACGCTGGAATGCCGAGACGGGCAGTTGGAAGGAAACGAACGAGTCCACATCCGATGAGGACTCCGATGAAGATGTGGAATCACCCTCATCGCAAACCGAATCGCCAGCCGGTATCGAGGGCGCGCCCGCTGGTCTCGACGGTACGGACGAACCGGAGGCGGACGAGATCCCGGCCCTGCCAGACATGGGGACCATCGAGCAACCGGCGGAAGCGCCGGACGATCCAGCGTTCGCCGGGATCGAAGGGGCGCCCGCTGGCGCCCCCGAGGCACTCGTCGTTGCTGGCGCCATCGCCGACGAGGCCGAACCCACCCCCGACTCCTCCGCCGAACCGGACGCCGCCACACCGATAGCCGCTCCTGCGGTTGCCCCAGCAGATGCAGACACCGACGCTGGCGTCGGCGCCCAGGCGCGGGCAGCATCACTGCTGGACGAGCTTCGTTCCTTGCTTCCGCAACTGGCAACGGCCGGGAGCGAGACCGCAGGGATCAATCCCGAGGCCGTGCTCGCGCCGTTGCAGGGAGTACGCGGCGAGCGCGCAGCCTACGACGCGTTGCGCACAGCGGCGACGCAGGCGGATGCGAACCCCCGCGACCTCTACGCCATGATGGACCTTGGCCGCCATACCGGCGAGATCCTCGCCCTGCTCGACGAGCGGAATCGCCTCCTCGCAGCAATCGACGCGGCGCTCGCCGCCGGAAACTCCTCTACCATCTGATCGTTCCCGACGAGCGGGACAGGCTCACCAGCACGATGGCTCGTCCCGTTCATCGTTCGACCGCATAATGATGATTCACACGCACGCCGTCATGCATCGTGGCCTCTTGCTACCGTCTTGACTCTCCCCGTTGCCACCCATAGGATAAAGCTGACCTTTTAGGTCAGCTTTATCCTATGGGTGGCAAACCGGTTCCGAACCTCAGAAGAGGACAGGCGAACACATAACGACGAAGAGAGAAGAACGGCTCATTCCGCAGGCGTCGCACGGGTGGTCGTCCGATGAGCGGGCCGATCTGGTCGCAGCGCTGACTCGTCGCAAACTGATCGATGCCACAGCGGCCGCCGGGATCCTAGCAGGTATTCCGGCATCGCTTCGGGCGCAATCTCCAGTTGCCACCCCACGTTCCGGGATGATCGACTTCACCTATCTCGACCTCTCATTCGAGATTCCGGCCAATCCGCAACGAGTTGTCACCCTCGAAGGACAGGACGATCTGGAGTTCGCCGTTCTCATGGGATATCCGCTGATTGCCAGTGGCAACTCATGGAACCCGGGTGAGACGCCAGGAGCATGGTTCGGTGAAGGTATCGTGAAGGACGTCGCACTCCTCGACGCCACCGACTGGGTGATCGATCTCGAACAACTGGCCACGCTCGACCCGGACCTCATCATCATGCGCGACTACCAGTTCAAGGACGATTGGTATGGCAACGAAGAACTTGCCATGATCGCGCCAATTCTCGGAATAGCCAATGGCACCAAACGGATTTCTCCGGAATGGCGCAAATCGCTCATCGACCAGGCGACCCTGCTCGGACGAACGGAGCACCTTGGTGCCTACCTCGCAGCATACGATGAGCATCTGGCTTCCGCACGTGACCAGATCTCCGGGTTGCTGGATGGAAAACGCGTCCAGTTTGTATCCGCGGGAGACGATCTGGGACTCTGGCCGAAAGGATTCCCGACGTCCATTGCTAGCGACATCGGCATGGACGTGATGTTCCAGACCGACGGTTCAGACTGGGTGAACATCAGTTGGGAGCAGGTCATCCAGATCGCAGACGCCGACCTCATTTTCCGGTTCGGCGGCGAAGAACGGTTCGCCTTCATGGACAGCCTGGAGACATGGAAGCAACTCCCTGCCGTGAAGGCGGAGCATGTCTACGACCTCTCTAGTCAGTTCGTGCAGGGCTTCTCCCTCACCGGCACAATCCTGATCGACCGGTTGGTAGAGGCTGCCATAGATTTCTCGGGCGCATAGCAGCAGGTGGGAACGGAGGGGGGTCGGATACACGATCCCCCTCCGGCTGCGATCCACAAGGATCCGGTCAATTTCCGCCAGGAGCGAATGGCGCGAGGTCCTGCATAGCCACCAGCTGAATCCATCGCCCCGGCATCGGCCCCGACTCGAAGTCGATGGCCGCGACCACCTCCTCAGCCTCGGAAACCCCAGCGGAGGAGAGCGTCATCAACTGGGAGTACGGCTGCTGCGTCACCTGCGATTGCATCGTTTCCCACCGGGATGCCGCAACCTTCGCCGCTTCCTCTGCATCCGCCTTCGAGCCGGTCACCAGGCGCACCTCGACCTTTGCCGATGCCCCCTCCACGTCTACTGCCGTCGCAGCGGCCGGCGTCGCCCCGGTCGCGTCGATCTGGCCCCGAGCACCTGCCTCGATGCCGAACACGGCAACCGAAATGGCGGGCATCGCCCCACTGGCAACCGGTGTGGCCGCGGCTCCCGGTCGGGAGGACGCGGTCAGCAGGGTCCCGTCCAATCCGATCGAGGAGACCACGGTCGGCGACAACGCCGCCGTTGCCTCCTGGATGCCGGCGATTCCGAGCATGGACGCCGATTCGTCGGCGGAGGACGCGAAGGCAGCCACTGTCCGAATCACTTTCCCCATGCGCGCGACGAGCAACGTATGGTCGTCCAGCAGGAGGAGGTTGTTGAAGGCGCCCGCACCAAACTGGACGATCGGCGAACTCGGATCGATCTCACCTTCCTCTCCCATCGTCCAGAGCACCAAGCCGCCATCCAGCGATACCTGCTTGAACCCCGTCTGCGTCCAGGTGGCCTCCAACGCAGTACGCTCGAATCCGCCCTGGTAAACCGACAGGGCATTGGGCGGCGAACCGACCTCCAGAGCCCGATCGACATCGAGCGGCTGGAACCCGAACGATTGCGCGAAGTCGTCCGACGCGCCGTACTGGAATCCGGCCGAGACCAGCGCGAGCGACGCGGTGACCGAATAGAGGTTCGTGGTGGTCCTCCAGTCAGACGCGGAGCGATCAACGCCGCACGCGGCGAACTGGGCCGCAAGATCCGCGTGATAGACCTGCATGGCTTGCGCGTTATCGGCCGTCAACGAAGCCGGAAGCCGCTGCAGCAACGCTCGCAGCGCCGCGACCGGACCGGATGCATCCGCCACTGCGGGGGTGCCCTGCGCCAACACCTCCTGGCCGCGCATGAATCCCACT
Organism: Thermomicrobiales bacterium; assembly: GCA_049841275.1. GTDB lineage: Bacteria > Chloroflexota > Chloroflexia > Thermomicrobiales > UBA6265 > JASGDN01. The sequence continues at coordinate 81,851 of JASGDN010000016.1, read as the reverse complement.
GACGCGGTCGCCGCCAACGCCGAGATACCGCCGATGAAGCGTCGCCGGTCGAGCGAGCCGGGACGCCCGGCCACGCTGCGGTCCTGGTCCGGACGATCGGCGGGAACCCGGGACTGATCGTAGCGCGTGAAAATGATGCCTGGCATGGAAGCGCGTCCTTTCCCGTCGTCGGTTCGATGACGTGATGATGCCACACCTCGCCCTCACTCTGTCAGCGGGCGGCTATCCCCCCTGCTCCCAGAACGCAAACCCGAGATCGCGGGTTTCCACGATCTGCAGCCAGTCGACCGGCCCATCGACCAGGCCTGCCCGCATCACGACCACGTGCTCGCGGCCGGGCGTAATGGCCACCCGAACGTGGGGATCGCGATAGCGGCGGGAATACGGCTCGCCGGTCACCGCCGAACGCTCCGTGGCAAGCCGCTGGGTCATCACGGTGCGGGCATCCAACGCCACTGTATCGTCGTCATCGGCGAAGGAGAGGATAGCAATCAGCTCAACCTCCCCCTCGGAGGTCGCCGTGCCGACGGGAACGGGGCTCGCCACCGGCGACGCATCGAGCGTGGTCTCGGCGGGGCCGGTCGCGCGCAAGCCAATCAGGACGAGACGCACCTCCGGCATGGAGGGCATCGCCACCGATACCTGCGGTGATGCCTCGGGCGACGGTGTCGCGGACACCCCATCGGATTCCGGGGTCGCGCCGGCGTCGGCCGCGGCGGCTGGCGGCGCCTCCACGAGATCGCCGCGTGCGATCTCCACAGAGATCACCCCCTCACCTTGTCCAAGCGGCGCGAGAAGGTCGCGCACGTCGTCGTTCTGGGCCAGCGACGACTCATCGCCATGCAGGACCTTCAGAACCGCCTGCAGCCGGGAGAGCTTCGCCGCGGCAACCAGCGTGCCATCGTCGAGCAGCACGATGTTGTTCAGGCTCCCAAGCGACGGTCGACTCGCCCGGGCCGAGAGGTCGATGGTATCGCCAGGAAAGAGCGACCAGATGGTGACACCCTCGATCTTCACCGCCTGATACCCGCTACGAACCCAGGCATCCTCCAACGTACGCCGGTCGAACGCCCCGGTCATGATCGTCACGGAGTTCGGGGCGGCCCCGACGGAAAGGACCTGATGCACTTGCGTGAGATTGAACCCATAGCATTCCTGCCAGATCGGCTCCGTCCCTCGGGTCCCGATACTCGTCGGCAACGCGAGCGCGCCCAGCTCGGCAGTCCACGCATCCAGCGCAGGATCGTCCAGGCCGGTGGGCATTGTCAGGCCCTGCATACTCGTCCAGGCGGCGATGTCGGCGTAGCTTGCAACGATGGGAAGGGGCACGCTGTCGTCATCCAGGCGATCCGGCGCCAGTGCCAGCAAGGACGGCAGGCTCCCCGACCGCGCCACCGGCGTTCCCGCCGGCGAGACGGTCGCAGTCTCGGTCGGCACGACGGTGCCGTTGAGGGAAGACGACGTAGGAGAGAGGGTTCCGGAAGGGCCGGAACCCGGAGATGCGGTAGGAACGGCGACCGTTGACGTTGGCAGGCCACCGGGATCGGAATCGCGAAGCACCATCCAGACGCCGCCTGCGATCACACTCACCAACACCAGCGCAATGAGCACAAGCGCCACCCGAAGCAGGGGCGATCCGACGACGACCTGTCCGCGATCGGATGAGGGGACATCTGGCCGGTCTGGCGACGGCGGCCCGCTCATCATCGCGTCCCCTGAAGGGCAGGCATGCCGCTCATTCCGGGGCCACGAGCGAGAGCCGCGTCTGATACGACCCGGCGGCACGATAGGCCGTGGATACGCTCGATCCGGCGTGAATGCGCTGGATCGCCTCACCCAGCAGCGGAGCGACGGAAAGCTGCGTCAGGCGATCGAACCACTTCTCACGCGGAATCTCGATCGTGTTCGTCACGACGACCTCCCGGATCGGACTCGAGGCCAGCCGCTCGATCGCCGGCCCGGAAAGGACGGGATGGATGCAGGTCGCATAGACGGCGGTCGCGCCGTTGTCGAGACACACCTGCGCCGCATGGGTGATGGACCCGGCTGTGTCGATCTCGTCATCGACGATGACCGCTTCCTTGCCGGCCACGTCACCGATCAGGTTCAGCACCTGGGAAGCATCCCGGTTCCCGATCCGCCGTTTCTCGATGATCGCAAGCGGACCATCAAGGATCTCCGCAAAATTGCGCGCTCGCTTCGTATTGCCGAGGTCCGGCGATACGACGACGGGATTTGGCAACCGCTTTTCGAGGAAGTGTTGCGCCGTCAGATACATTGCGCTCATCTCGTCGACCGGAATGTCGAAGAATCCCTGGATCTGTCCGGCGTGCAGGTCGACCGTCAGCACGCGGTCAGCCCCGGCCTGCTCGATCAGCTTCGCCACCAGCCGTGCCGTGATCGGCACGCGCGGCTGGTCCTTCTTGTCGGTCCGCCCATACCCGAAGTACGGGATAACCGCCGTGATGCGCCCGGCCGAGGCACGCTTCAAGGTGTCGATCATGATCAGCAGTTCCATGATCGCATCGTTGACCGGCTTCGTGAACGATTGGACGGCGTAGACATCGTTCTGCCGCACGCTCTCGCCGATACGGACGAACGTATTGTCGTTGCTGAACTTGAAGACCTCGGCCCGCCCCCGCGGAATGCCGATGTATTCGCAGATCTCATCGACCAGCGGACCGTTGGAGTTGCCCCCCAGGACCGTGATCTGATCGTAGCCGTGCGCCATCGCCTCAGCCCTCTCGTTTGCCGGCGCCACGCACACGGCGCTGGGCGAGCGAGCGATCCTGATGCGATGCGGCCTTCTCGCTGCCCTTGCCCGTGCCGACATCCGCCAGTTCGGCATAGGGCGACCGCGAAACACCCCTCGGCACGACCGGTTCCGCCGGAACAGTCGTGACCTCCGGCTCGACCCCGGCATCCTCCTCGCGATCGTCCTGACCGAGAGTGACCAGGGCCTGGCGAGCGGCTTCCTGCTGGGCCTCACGCTTGCTGCGCCCCTTGCCGACGCCGATCTGCCGGTCCTCCAGCACCACGGCGACAGTAAACTGACGGGCGTGATCCGGCCCTTCTTCCGCAATAGTCTCGTACGTGGGAGGATCGCCGAACCGCTCCTGCATCACCTCCTGCAGGATGCCCTTCGGATTCGAGAGCGTCTCCGAGGCGAGGATGGCGTCCAGATCGCGTTCGAGATAAGCACGGACGAACCGCTCGGCAACATCCCTCCCACGGTCGAGCGCGATGGCCCCAACCAGCGCCTCGAATCCCCCGGCCAGCATGCGGTCGCGAGCGCTTTCGGTGACACGCTCGCCGGAGCCAAGGTACAAGTAGTCCTGCATGTGGAGCTCGCGCGCCCAGCGCACGAGGGTTTCCGCCCGGACGGTGGCAGCGCGACGACGGGTGAGCGTCCCTTCATCCGCGGCGGGATCGGCGGCGTAGAGATACTCCGCGACGATCAGGCCGAGCAGGGCATCGCCAAGGAACTCCAGCCGCTCGTTGCTCTGGAAGATGGCGTTCAGCTCCTCGATGCTCCCCCAGTCGTGGAGGACAGAGCGGTGCGTGAGCGCCAGACGCAGGATGAGATCGTCGCGAAACACGATCCCGACATTGCGGGCGAAGGCGGCATCGGCGGCATCGTCCGGCAGCCGGTAAGCGAGCGAGGTCTGGGAACTGGAGGTCATGGGCAGGATATCCGGTCCGTGAGCCAGCGAAGCAGGACGCCGGCAGGAGGGTGTTCGATGGGCAGATGTGCGGGATGCATGGCAACCATCCCGCCAGCGTCGCGCACTGGGTCAGCGGGAAGGCGTTTGTGTGCCAAGGATGCGATCGAGGTTGACCCCGGCGGCCATCGCGATGTCCCGCAATTTCGGCCAGTCAATCGCCACGAAGTAGGTATAGGTGCGGTCACCGGTTTCGATCGAACGCGAACTGGCGAGATCGTAACTGACGAGGAAGCGGATAAGCGCATCGGCCATGCGATTTTCGTCCGGCTTGCGGTCATCCAGCGGCAATTCGGTGCCACCGATCGCATACCGCTGCCACGCCTTGACGACACCTTTCTCGAAAGCAGCGGAGAGGCTGTCAGCACGCTCGACCTCACGGCGGGCGGCCTGGTACTTGTCCTGTTCGAGGTCGGCGGCCATGGTGGGGGCATCGCGATCGATCGTCCGCAGTTCGTCATCGACGACGTAGCGCCGTACGATATAGTCGAGTACCTGTCGCAGATCGTCCGCCACATCATCCCTCGTCGTGTAAAGATCGCCCACCAAAACGCAGACGATCCGCGCATGACTCAAACATATACCGACTCCCGGGCAAGTGCCAGAGAACCCGAGATCGTTCCGTACCCGTCCAATGCATCTCGCGGAACGATAGTTCTCCGCCACGGTCGGCTCCTCACTTACTGGAACTTCGGCGGGATTCGGAGCTCTTTTCGGCACAGGGAAGTGCGTATGCAACGGCTATTCGCCTGCCATTGGCACGAGCAATCATGACCTGATGTGGTCACGATTGCTCGTGCCAAGCGACACTCGGGTCGTTGCGAGAGCGGTGTCGTTCGTGGATTCTATGCCGAGGGCCTCCCGGTACCATGCTCATGGGTACGCCGATCCATCCGCGCCCTGCACCATTCCCTGAAACGCCGTCCCAGCATGACGATCCGCAGTGAATCCGGCCGCACGTGGCGAATCAGGCTGGACCGCATGGTCGGCCACGTCCATTGGCAACCGAGGTGAGACCCATGCAGAAACAAACTCCCATCGGCGAGGAAGAGCGAAGGCGACTCTTCGGCCTTACCGACGGCATCTTCGCGATCGCGTTAACCCTCATCGTGCTCGAGATACGGATTCCATCCCCGGAATCGATCCACAACGAGTCCGACCTCATCGCGGCGCTCGGCGATCTCATACCTCGATTTGCCACGTACGCGATGAGCTTCCTCACGCTGATGATCTTCTGGTTCGGTCAACAATCCCAGCACAATCTCCTCACCGGCACCAATCGCAGACTGACAACGCTCCATCTCGTCTTTCTTGCCGTCATCGCCCTCCTCCCGTTCTCAACGGATCTCCTGGCCGAATACTTTCACTTCCGCATCGCCGTCATCGTCTATTAGGCTCAACCTGGCGCTGCTCGGGATAAGTCTCTTTGTCAGCTGGTGGTACGCGAACCAGGCAGGACTCCTGATTGCTAGCGCAACAGACGACGTGGTTCACGCCGTATACGGAAGGATTGCCAAGGCGCAGATCCTCTGGTGTGCCAGCATGCTGGTCTGTTTCATCAACCCGGTAGCAAGCCTGATCGTGATCTTCTTCTTTCAGGTCCTCTATGCTATCGCTCCACGCACCGAACGCCTTCGTCGGCTTACCGGATGAGCGCGACCTGGGTTGGGGAGCCCCCGCCCAAACGGGTCGCACGGTCGAACGCCCCAGCGTGATAGGCTCATCTGTGCGGGCGCCAGACGAGCGCCCGGCACCAGGCGTCATGCTCCGGTCACCGTGATCCGGAGTTCCGGCACCAGGTCAGTTGCAGGGAGGTCTGCACGGTGGACGCAGTCGCACAACCACCTACATCTACCAGCACCATCGCCAGTGTTCCCGGGTATCCCCGGATCGGCACGCACCGCGAGGTCAAGAAAGCCCTGGAGGCGTTCTGGTCGGGCAAGATCACGGCCGAGGAACTCGCCACGACGGCAGACACCATCCGCAACGCTGGCTGGGAATCCCAGTCCGCCGCCGGACTCGACCTGCTGCCCGTCAACGATTTCTCGCTCTACGATCAGGTCCTCGACACCATCGCCCTCTTCGGCGCCGTGCCCGCCCGCTACGGCTGGACCGGCGAGACGGTCGATCTGGACACCTACTTCGCGATGGCGCGCGGCCGCACCGGCGAGCACGACGTACCGGCGATGGAGATGACCAAGTGGTTCGATACGAACTACCACAACATCGTTCCTGAGCTCGGCCCGGAGACCATTTTCCGCATCGCCAGCACCAAGCCGCTCGACTCCCTGCGCGCCGCCCAGGCGCTCGGCCACCAGGCGAAGGTCGTGCTGCTCGGCCCGGTCACCTTCCTGGCGCTGGCCAAGCCGACCGTGGACGGCTTCGATCCACTGACACTGCTCGATCGGCTTCTGCCGCTCTACACCCAGGTGGTGAAGGAACTCGCCGACAACGGCGCCGAGTGGATCCAGATCGACGAGCCGATCCTCGTGACCGATTTTCCGGAGGGCACCCTGCCCACACTGGAGAAGGCCCACGCCGCCATCGCTGCCGTGAAGGGCGGCGCGAAGGTGATCGTCCAGACGTATTTCGACCACGTCGGCGAGGCAGACCACTACAAGACGCTCGTCAACCTGCCGGTGGATGGCATCGGGTTCGACCTCGGACCACTCCGCGGCCGAAAGAACCTTGACTTCATTGCCGAATACGGCTTCCCGAAGGACAAGGTCCTGGTCGCGGGCGTCGTCGATGGGCGCAACATCTGGATCAACGACCTCGCGGCATCGTTCGGGACGCTGACCGCGCTCGCGGAGCAAGTTGGCGTCGGGAACCTCCACGTCTCGACCTCCTGCTCGCTGCAGCACGTTCCCTACGACGTCACGCGCGAGACCGGCATCGACACCGAAGTCCGCTCGTGGCTTGTCTTCGCCGAGCAGAAGCTCGCCGAAGTCGCACTCCTGGCCAAGGGCCTGCGTGAGGGCCGGGACGCCATCGCCGCCGACCTCGATGCCCGCACCGCACTCCTGAACGACGCCGCCCGCTCGCCGAAGCGGCGCAACCCTGCCGTCCAGAACCGACTCGCGGCGCTCCCCGCGGATGCGATCAACCGCGCCCTCCCGTACGCCGAGCGCGCCACGCTCCAGCAGGAGAAGCTGCACCTGCCGCTCCTCCCGACCACGACGATCGGCTCCTTCCCGCAGACGCCGGAGTTGCGCGTCGAGCGGCGCAAGCATGACCGTGGTGAGGTGAGCAATGCCGACTACGAGGCCTTCCTCGAAGGGCAGATCCGGGATGTGATCGCGCACCAGGAGGCGCTCGGCATCGACGTGCTGGTGCATGGCGAGCCGGAACGCAACGACATGGTGCAGTACTTCGGCGAGCAGTTGGACGGCTTCGCCTTTACGCAGCAGGGCTGGGTGCAGAGCTATGGCTCCCGCTACGTCCGTCCGCCGGTGATCTTCGGCGATGTCTCCCGCCCGAAGCCGATGACGGTCCGCTGGGCGACCTTCGCACAGTCGCTGAGCGAGAAGCCGGTGAAGGGGATGCTCACCGGCCCGGTGACGATCCTGAACTGGTCCTTCGTGCGCGACGACCAGCCGCGTGAGGTGACCTGCAAGCAGATCGCGCTGGCGATCCGCGACGAGGTGAGCGACCTGGAGGCCGCCGGCATCGCCATCATCCAGATCGACGAGGCTGCGCTGCGCGAAGGACTGCCGCTGCATCGCGCGGACTGGCAGCACTACCTCGACTGGGCGGTCGCGAGCTTCCGGATCACCGCTGCCGGAGCCGCGCCGGAGACGCAGGTGCATACGCACATGTGCTACTCCGAGTTCGGCGACATCTTCCAGGCGATCAGCGATCTCGATGCCGACGTGATCTCGATCGAGAACGCGCGCTCCGGGCTGGAACTGCTGCGGTCGTTCCGCGAGCAGGGCTACGACAAGGGGGTGGGTCCGGGCGTCTACGACATCCACAGCCCGCGCGTCCCGCCGGTGGCGGAGATTGCACGGAACCTAGAGGCAACACTCTCCGTGCTGGACCGCGAGCGAGTGTGGGTGAATCCGGACTGCGGCCTGAAGACACGCAAGGCCCCGGAAACGGAGGCCGCACTGCGGAACATGGTCGAGGCGGCGCAGCAGGTCCGCGCCACGATCGGCGAGCCCGTACCGACGGTCTGACGATTCGATCAAGCGACGCTGAACGACAGGCGGGTTGGCGACATGCCAACCCGCCTGTGGCTTCGCGTTCAACAAACCAGTCGCTACAATGGAGGGGTGGAGAGGGGGTCGATCCCCACGAAGGGAGACGCACGAAATGGTTGCAACACCACGTAAAGTCGAAATCCGGGATGGAAAGATCGAACTCCCCGAGGACTTGTTAGAACAGAGCGGGATCGGCACCGGCGATGGCGTGGTCATCGTCGATCTGCGAGCGAATGGCGAGATCGTCGTCCGTGCGAGCGCGCCGACGCGAATTGATGATGACCCGGTCGGCAGGACCGCAGGAATCTTCCGGGAGTACGCAAAGGCCTTTCCAACCGGGCACGTGTCGACACAGGAACAGATCGACGCATGGAAAAGCGCGTTCGAGCAAGGTGTCGCAGACGAGGTGGGGCAGTCCAGTCGATGAAAGACAGCTCGCTTCAACGCGGTGAGCACGGATGACAGGATTCTGTCGATACCAGAGTGCTGGTTAGGTATTTCGCCGGCACTGAGCTGGAGGATCGCAATGGTCACAAGTCCCCGCCCGGTCGTCATTCACGACGGCCAGATCAGACTTCCCGACGACATGCTCGAAAAGAGCGGCATCGGAAAGTCCGATGGTGTGGTGATGCTCGATCAACAGGACACCGGAGAAATTGTGGTGCGGGCATCCTCGCCTCAGGAAAATCCCCTGAATCTGCCGCCCAGCGAACGAGCAGCAGCTCTGGTGGAGCCAGACGGAGATCCAGAGAGTATCGAATACCAAGTTTGGCTCGTCCAACGATCAGCGGGCATCCTGCACGACTATCTTGATGACGTGCTCGTTCCATTCGGCATAGCCGACGACGATCTCCCTTCCCACTGGCGCAGTCTTGCCGAAGAGGCCATCGCTGACGAGATGATCGCGTCCATGGAGAATGCCAAGCGTGAAGACGACATTCATTGACTCGAATATCGTCATCTATCACTTGCTCCAAAATCACCCCAACCACTCGCCACGAAGTTCGGCGCTGTTCCTGGCGATTGCTCTGGGCAAGGAGACCGGAGGCATCGGGCCAACAGTGATCTTTGAAGCGATCTTCACCATGAGCCGGGGTGAAAAGGCACCACGCAGACTCATTCGGGATGGCATCGAGAGTATCCTCCGCCTCACGCATATCTCGTGTCAGGAACGGGACCTCCTCTTGCAAACGCTCGATTTGTGGGTAAAGGAACCGCCGCTCTCGTTCGCGGATTGCTATCACCTGCTCTATGCTCGTCACCTTGGCCTGACGCAGATCTATACCTTCGACAAGAAGATGAATCGGCTTCCCGGCGTCACCCGCATCGAACCCTGAACCGCTTCTCCACCCCCATCCATACCGCGCCTCCCCGTGCTACCCTGACGCCGCCACGTCATCGTTCGCCGTTCGCAGCCCGCAGGGAGGCGCAGCATGTCCTACCAGTTCCCCCGCAGCACCCCGGAAGCCGAGGGCATCGCGTCCGCCGCCATCCTCGCCTTCATCGACGCCGTCGAAACCGGCCGCAAGAACACGCATCCCCTCGATGCCCTCCAGAGCATCATGATCCTCCGGCACGGCAAGGTCGTCGCCGAGGGCTGGTGGGAGCCATACAAGCCGGAACTCCCGCACATGCTCTTCTCGCTCAGCAAGAGCTTCACCTCCTCCGCCATCGGCCTCGCCGTCGCCGAAGGCCTCCTGAGCGTCGACGACCCGGTGTTGAAATTCTTCCCGGACGACGCGCCGGAGAATCCAAGCGCCAACCTGAAGGCGATGACGGTCAAGCATCTGCTGTCGATGAACACGGGGCACCACGAGGATACGACCGGGGCGGTCTGGGGCGGCGAGGGCGATAACTGGCCGCGCACCTTCCTCTCCCTGCCGGTGGAGCACGAGCCCGGCACCTGGTTCGTCTACAACACCGCTGCCACCTACATGCTCTCCGCGATCATCACGCAACTCACCGGCGAGTTCCTGATCGACTATCTCCGCCCGCGCCTCTTCGAGCCGCTCGGCATAGCGAACCCAACCTGGGACGCCGACCCACAGGGCCGCAGCATCGGTGGCTCTGGCCTCCACATCACGACCGAGGACATCGCCCGCTTCGTGCAGATGTACCTGCAGCAGGGTGAATGGAACGGCCGGCAGATCCTGACGCCGGAATGGATCGCCGAGGCCACGACCGCACACTCCGACAACAGCAACACGCAGACGAACCCCGATTGGACGGTCGGCTACGGCTACCAGTTCTGGCGCTGCCGTCACAACGCCTATCGCGGCGACGGCGCGTTCGGGCAGTACGGCATCGTGCTCCCGGAACAGGACGTCGCGATCGCGATCACCAGCGGCCTGCGCGACATGCAGGAGATCCTCGATCTCGTCTGGGAACACCTGCTTCCCGCGATGCATGCCAATGTTCTCCCTGCCGATCCCGCCGCGCAGGAGGCGTTGACGGCGAAGCTCGCAAGCCTCGCCCTGCCCGTTCCGTCCGGCGAGAAAACCGCGGCGAAGGCCGACGCGCTGCACGGAAACACATTCTCTCTGGCGGAGAATGACCTCGGAGCCCGATCCCTCACCGTCGAGGCCACTGGCGACACCGTGGCGCTGACGCTCGTCGCGGAAGGCGCCAACCGCGATACGCTTTCGGTCACGGCAGGATACGGCTCGTGGCTGACCGGACGTTCGGCGGGACGCGGACATGGCGAAGAGGCGGTTGCAGCCAGCGTCGCATGGACGGACGACCGCACGCTCGAAGTCCGCGTCTGCTTCACGGAGAGCGAGAGCTGCCCGATCTTCCGGATCCGTGTGAAGGACACGGGGATCGTGCTGGAGGTCGATCCGAATGTCGGCTGGGGTCCAGCTGGCGTTACCAGCATCAAGGGCATGCCGCAACACTGAGATCCGACGGCGGGTGTCCGATCCATCCACCCACTGGCATGACAGAATGCGCCGGGCGGCGGCGGCAACTGCCGTCCCGGACCACCCGTCATTTGTCCATATCCTCCTGCAAGGAGCCCCCTTCATGACTGCATCCGACATCCCCGTGCTCTGGCCCACCGCCGACGCGCTCCACACCGCCGTCCAGGGTTTCATGGACGAGACTGGCTTCCCCGGAGCCGTCGTGCTCGTCTCCATGCCCGAGCGAAAAACGTGGACCGGCGCCTTCGGGATCGCCGACCGCAATGTGGGCGCGCCGATGCAGACTGACATGCGGATGCGCGTCGGTAGCGTTACCAAGACCTTCACCGCCACCGTCGTGCTCCAGCTCGTGGACGAGGGCACGCTCGGTCTCGACGAGACGCTGGCGACACTGCTGCCGGAAGCCGCCGACCTTCCACATGCCGAGGCAATCAGCCTGCGGCATGTGCTGAACATGCGGAGCGGTGTCTTCAACTACACCGAGCATCCCGGTCTCTTCGGGAACGTTCCTGGGCAGGAAGACCGCATCTGGACACTCGCGGAGATGGTCGACATCGCGCGGAAGCACGATGCCTACTTCGAGCCAGGAACCGATTTCCACTACTCGAACACGAACTACATCCTGCTCGAGATGATCGTCGAGCGTGCAACCGGCAACGCCTTCAGCGACGAGTTGCGCCGCCGCGTGCTGGAACCGTTCGGCCTCACCGCGACCATCCTGCCCGCCTCGCCGGACATGCCGGAACCCTTCGCCCACGGTTATGGCGGCGATCCCGCCCTGATGAATCCCGAGCAAGATCCGGAAGCCGAGGTCGCGGAGGCGGCCTCAGAATCGGACGCCAAGTCCACAGAAGGCGGGACCGAAACGCCAGCCCCCACGAAGATCGACCTCTCCGCGCTGCAGGACAGCACGCGCTTCCCGCCGTCCCTCGCGGCCGGCGCCGGGGCAATCGTATCGACGGTGGACGACCTCGACCGCTGGATCGATGCGCTGCTCGAGGGGTGGTCGCTGACGGCCGAGACGCAGGCAGCACGCATGGCGATGGAACCGACCTCGGCAAACGAGGCTGAATCCGCCGGAGGCTACGGGCTCGGTATCATGCGGCAGGAGGGCGTCATCGGGCACGGTGGCGGGATTCTCGGCTACACCTGCTACGCGGGCCGACACGAGGCCTCCGGCGCGAACGTCATCATCCTCACCAACGGCGAGGGCAACGGCACCGAGGACGGCTCGGTGATCGGCCTGCTTCGCCGGATCGTTCGCCTGCTCCCTGGAGGCGACATCCGCGCCGAAGATGGGCAAGCAGCCCGCTAACCCGGCAGCCGTCCCGCCCGCACGAGCCGATCGCGGACCGCGTCGAGCGGGATGGCTTGACGGATGCGCCCCTGATGGCCAACGGTCGTCTTCGCCATGAAGAGGCTGTTCCGCAGGGCCTCTTCGACAGCCTCCTGGGTCGCGATGAAGAGCGGATCGAGCGCGCGATCCGGCAATGGCGTGCCCTCTCCCACCGAGAAGGCAATGCCATAGTCACCGCTGCCGTGTGTGTAGTCGGCGCCGACCCGTGCCATCCCGAACACCGCCCGCCGCGCGATGCGCCCAAGCTGGCGCGCATCGGCGGGCGCATCCGTCGCCACGACGATCATGCACGAGTTGCCGCGCTCGCTCGGAATGGCACCGGGATCGTCGGACGTGCGTTCGGCCAGGATGTCGTCAGCCGGCATCGGGACCCCGAGGATAGAGAGCGTGCCGGAAAAATTCGCCTGCACGAGCACGCCAAGCATGAATGACGCCCCGTTCGTTTCCACGACACGCGACGAGGTGCCGATCCCGGCCTTGAACCCGAGCGCCGTGGTGCCCGTTCCCGCCCCAACGCAGCCTTCGGCAACCGGACCACCGCTGGCAGACGCGATCGCCTTCAGGACGTGCGCTTCCGTCAACGGTCGCGCCCGGATATCGGAGAGATAGCCGTCGTTCGTCTCACCAACGACCGGATTGACGGAGGTCATCGCCTCGTTCCCGACTTGCGCGAGCATGGAGGAGACGAGCGCATCGGCGACCCGGAAGGCGGAAAGGGTGCCGGTGAGCAGGATCGGCGTCTCGATCTCTCCCAGCTCGGCCAATTGGGTCGCACCGACCAGCTTGCCGTACCCATTCCCGACGAACAGGTTGGCCGGAATGGCCTTGCGCATCGCCAGCGCGTCCGGAACGATGGCCGTCACGCCCGTCCGGAGGTCGTCGCCCTCAGCCACTGTCACCTGCCCGACGCGCACGCCGGGCACATCGGTAATAGCGTTCACCGGACCGACCGGAAAGCGCCCCGGCGCGATACCCAGCTCCCGTGCCCGCTGCCGAGCTTCTCCCATCGATCCTGTTCCCCCGTTCGGCCTGCACGTGCGTCGTATTCGTGGATCGGCGCACCCGATATACTCAGGGAAGGCAGTTTCTCAGGAGGCATCCATCATGGCAACCAGACTGCTCCCCCATCCACCGCTCGTACCATCTCGACGTCCAACCCGAAGACGAGCCTCAATGCCATCGTCAATGATGTCGTCACAGGAGAAGACATCATCCTCGAACGCGACGGCACGCCAACCGCTGCCGTTATTTCGATGGATGACTATCGCGCCCTCCAGGCTATGCGCGAGAAGAATCGCCGCGCAGAAGCCCTAAAGCGCTTCGAGGAACTCGTACAGCAGATCAGTGCACAAAAAGACGATCTCACCGAGGACGAAGCGATGGACCTCGCGGTGCGAGCAACAAGAGAGGTTCGCGCAGAGCACTATCTGGACGCCGAACAGCGACGCGCGAAGATGTCGCCAGCAACAGATCACCCATGAGCGTGCTGGTCGATGCCAATGTGTTGATCAGCGCGCTGCTTGCCACGCACTCGCCGCCAGGCGTGGTTATTCGTCTCGCGAAGAGCGATCGTCTTTGTCCTCGTCGTCAGTCAGCAAACCCTACAGAAGAGGGAGATCCTACGTGACCGATCCCGCCATGTCCGGCTTCGTCATCGGCAGCTTCCGTATCGAACAGGTGCATCAGATCGCCGCACCGGTAAGCGTCGTTTTCGCATTCCTCACGAATCGGCGCGCACCATGCTGGCTTTCCATCTTCTCCGGTCATGGCGGGGAGATGAGGATCGAGCCACGTCCCGGTGGCGCAGTAGGCGAGTTCTGGGGCGAGGGTGACTTCTTCCTTTGGGGCACCGTCACCGAGGTGGAAACGGATCGCACGCTCACCTGGGCCGGCCCCAACGGCATGCAGGGAGCCATCGTTGGGACGACACGCTTCACCCTGACACCAACTGAGGACGGTGCAACCATCCTCCAGCTCTCGCACCACGCGTTCGGGGAAGTCGGTCCGGACGACGAACAACGCTTCGGAGAAGGCGGAGGCTGGACCATGCTGATCGGGAATCTTCGCCGGCTCGCGGAATCCGCCTCCCATTGACACGCCCAATGCCATCCCACGATCATCGAGGGACCATACGTTCCGAACAAACGCACACCGCACGGAGGCCGTCCCAATGCCACAGACGACACGCTCCCTCGCCGACTTCGATGCCCTCAGCTTCGACTGCTACGGCACGCTCATCGACTGGGAAGCCGGGCTGGGCGCAGGGCTCGCCAGGGTCGCCGCGCTCGTCCCCTCACCGCCCGCCCCCGACGTGTTGCTGGAGACCTATGCGGATGCCGAGAGCACGATCGAACGCGAGCAGCCAGGACTCCTCTACCCGAACGTTATCGCCGCCGCCATCCATCGCACCGGCGCGGTGCTCGGCATCGAGGTTTCGGACGGTCTGGCGGCCGAGATCGGCAGGTCGGTTCCGGACTGGCCGGCCTTTCCCGATTCGGCGGAGGCCCTCGGCCGGCTGCAACGCCACGTCAAGCTCATCATCCTCTCGAATGTCGATCGGGAATCATTCGCGGGCAGCAACGCCCGTCTGGGTGTTACCTTCGACGCGATCTACACCGCGCAGGACATCGGTTCCTACAAGCCCAGCCCGCGCAACTTCGACTATCTGCTGGAGCACATCGGCGAGGTGGGCATCGCACAAGACCGGCTGCTGCACGTCGCGCAGAGCCTCTTCCACGATCACGTTCCCGCCAAGGCGAAGGGCCTGACGACCGTCTGGATCGACCGGCGCGGCGTCCGGCCCGGTTTCGGCGCGACGCCACCTCCACCGCAGGACGTCACCCCGGACTGGACCTTCCCCTCGATGGGCGCCTTCACCGACGCCCTCGAACGCGCCCATCTGGAGGCCAACCAGTAGGAGCATTCTCCAGAAAGCCGTCGGTGACGCCGGGCAGGCAATCGTGGTGTACTAGGCAATAGCACGAACGCACGTTTCACCGGAGTTCCGCCATGCCACGCTCCAGCGTTGCCACCAACGGCCCCATCGCCACGACGACGATCCGTCCACTTCACGGCGGCGCGCTCTTCCTCGACTTCATCAATACAGTCGACCGCACAACAGATGGGCCGGATTCGCTCCCGGCGTTCGACGAACTCGCCCCCGGATACGCCAATCTCCTTGCATGGGCGGAGGCAAGCGGCGGCGTCGATGCCCAGCAGGCGGAGAACCTGCGCCGGATCGCCCGCAAGGACGGCCGCAGCGCCGCGAGCGTCCGCCGTCGCGCCGTCGCATTGCGGGAAGCGCTCTATCAGGTGATCGTTGCCCTGACCGAGGACACGGTTCCGCCGCCGGAATCCCTCGCAACAATCGGCGACGAGATCCGGCTCCTGCTCGACGCGCAGCACCTGGCGGTCATCGATGGCAAGCTCGCCTTCCAGACAGCGCCGTCCCGCGAGCGGGATCTGGACGCCGTCCTGCGCCCGGTCCTGCAATCGGCACAGGACATCCTGAGCACGCAGGGCGCCGGCCGCATCCGGCGATGTGCGGCGCCCGATTGCCGCACGCTCTTCCTCGACGGCACGAAGAATGGAAGCCGGCGTTTCTGCAGCGCAACCGGATGCGGCAATGTGACACGCATCCGGCGATTCCGGGCAAAACAGGCGGCATCGGCCTGATCCGGAGCCCGATCAGGCCGATGCCCCGGAACGCCGCGACACCCCGAAGGGATCCCGTCTCATGAACACGACCGTCCAGGAGCGCGCGCTATCACTGGATTCGGCCGCACATCCAACCCTCGCGGAGATCGGGCAGCCGTCGCTTCCCGCAATGGCATTGCGCGGACTCTCGAAGCGGTTCGGCGAGAAGGTCGCGGTCGGCGATGTGAGCCTCATCGTTCCGGTAGGCTCGTTCTACGGGCTCGTGGGACCGAATGGCGCGGGCAAGACCACGACCATCTCGATGGCGGTCGGCCTGCTACGGCCAGACACCGGCAATTCCCGCATCTTCGGCGTCGATGTCTGGACGCAGCCGCTGGAGGCAAAGGCACTGGTCGGGGTCATGCCGGACGGCATGGTGATGCCCGAGCGCCTCACGGGACGCGAATTGCTCACGTATCTCGGGCAACTGCGCGGACTCCCCGCCAACACCGTCCGCGCCCGTGCGCAGGACCTGCTGGATGTGCTCGGGTTACTGGGAGCAGAACGGACGCTGATCGCAGAGTACTCCGCCGGCATGCGCAAGAAGATCGTGCTCGCCACGGCGCTGTTGCATGCCCCAAACCTGCTGATCCTCGACGAGCCGCTGGAAGCGGTCGATCCGGTCTCCGCCGCAACGATCAAACTGATCCTCCAGCGCTTCGTGGCGTCGGGTGGCTCCGTCGTGCTGTCCTCCCACGTCATGGCGCTGGTGGAGCAGATGTGCGACCACGTCGCGATCATCGACAAGGGCGTCGTGGCTGCCGCCGGGCCGCTGGACGAGGTGCGCGGCAACCGTTCGCTGGAGGAGGCCTTCGTGGAACTGGTCAGCGGCCACCCGGTCGATGCCATCGGCCTCGCCTGGCTCGACGGCGAGGCCATTCCATGACAGCCCTGGACCCGAGACGCGACCTCGACCGCTACCGCCGGAGGACCCGGTGCTCGATACACTGATCCACATGAAGCTGGCGGTACTGCGTCATGCCCACCGCCCGATTGCGAACTGGCGGACGGCGGTCGGGTTGGTCCTGGCCATCGCCACCATCCTGCTCGCAACCTATCCGACCGGCAGCATCGCGAAAACCGGCAACCTCCTGATGATCGCCATCAGTGGCTGGACGCTGGGATGGGTGCTTGCACCAATCCAGACCGGCGCCGGTGCCGACGAGCCGTTAATGCCGGAACATTTCGCCCTGCTGCCGATCACGACGCGCCGGCTGGCGAGCGGCCTGCTCACGACACTCTTCGTCGGCATGGGACCGCTCGTCACACTCGGCGCATTCCTGGCGCTGCCGGTCTTCGGCGCCAGACTCGGCCCGGCTGCGGCTATCGTGGGCACCCTTGCAATGCTGCTGCATCTCGCGATGGCGGTCCTGCTCTCGCGGATCGTGATCGGCCTCACCAGCCAGGCGCTCGTCTCCCGATTCGGCCTCGAGTTGGCGGCGCTGCAATATGCGATCGTCATCGCGCTCTCGCTCGTCGGATGGGTAGTTCCGGCTGCCCTGGCACAGGATCGCCGCCTGTTGAAGGACCCGTTTGCGTTCCTCTCGCACGATCTGCCCTATGGCATGCAACGCACACTCCGGATGTCCCCGGCAAGCTGGGGCATCGACGCAACCGTCGCCACTGACGACCATCGCTGGCTGCCGATGCTCGGCTATCTGGCCGGGCTGATCGCCATCATCGCCGTCCTCGCATGGGCCTGGTCGATGCAGGTAGGCCAGCGGCTGGAGGTCCGCCAGCGTCGCACGGGCGGACGCATCACCAACCCGTCATGGCTCCAGCGCCGGTTGCCGGCCACACCACTCGGCGGCGCGACGAACCGCGCGCTCCTGACCTGGCGCCGCGAGCCACGGATGGCACTGGAGGCGCGCATTGCCGTCCTCGGGGGTATCTTCATCGTGGCGATCCCGGCCGCCGTGAACTGGACCCAGATCGTGGCCTGGGTCGGCGTAATCGTGCTGGTCCTCGGGGCATCGACCTCCTGCAACCTCTACGGCCTGGAAGGGAGCGCCTTCTGGATGACGCTCCTGACACCGGGAGCGATCCCCGCCGATGTGCGCGGCAAGCAGATCGCCTACCTGTTGCAGTTCGGGCCGGTTGCATTGCTGCTGTCATTGATCGCGACCGCATGGGGCGAACAGTGGTGGGCGTGGACGTGGATCGCGGCGATCTTTCCTGCCGCGCTCGGCGCGGGCGCGGGCGCGATGATCGCAGTCTCGGCCCGCGGCGCGGTGCCCGTCCCGGAGGCATCGCGCAAGAGCGGCAATCTCGTCGCCGCGGCGGACAATACCGCCCAAACGATCGTGACGATCGCCATGTTGCTGACCGCCCTGCTGCCGACGGTGGCCATGCTCTACCTCGCCGGACGCTACGGGCAACCGATGCTGGAATGGCTGGCCATCGCGATCGGAGTCGCCTCGGGAGCACTCGCGGCATGGTGGGGAGGGCGCTGGACCATCGTCTGGCTCGAACGGAACGGCCCGGAACTCCTGACGAGACTCCGGTACGACTGACGCCTCACGCGCCATACTGGGAGCCAGCACGTCGCTCGCCCTCGCCGCGCCCAGGAGTTCTCGCATGCCCACGCCTGTTCCCGTCCTCGCTCAACCGGATGCCGCCGCCTCCGATCTCGTCCTGATTGGCGCGCTCGTGCGCATGCAGGTTCAGATCTCGCCCCTGAAGCAGGGGGAGAAGCCGCTCCGCTGGTACCGGCCCGATGCGATTACACCGGTGCCGGAACTGGCGCTCGATTCCGGAGGCGTGGTCGGATTCGACGGAGAGACGGTGAAGAACGATGTCCACCACCGCGATCATCCGCTCAGCCGCTACCGGGGTGAGAACGGGGTTTCTATCGGGTTCACCTCGCACTACGAGATCATGCGGGCGGAGTTCGGCGATTTCCTGCACGACGGAATCGCCGGGGAGAACCTGCTCGTGGCAAGCGATGCCCGACACACCGAAGACGAATTTGCCGGGGGCATCGTCATCATGACGGCGACGGGGCCAGTGGAATTAACCAGGGTCCAGGTTGCACCACCGTGTGTGGAGTTCGGAAAGTTCTGCCTGCGCTATCCGAACGACCAGAAGGCGGATGCGCAGGTCGCTCAGGCCGTGAAGTTCCTGCATCAGGGAGTGCGCGGCTTCTACGCGACATGGCAGCCGGAGAATGGCGCCGACTCGTCGCCACGCATCGCGCTTGGGGATCGGGTGTACCGCCGGGCGTAACCCCGCCGAGAGGACAGCCTCGACTGCACACAGGACGACGGCATTCCGCAGCACTGCGGAATGCCGTCGTCCTGTGTGCCGGGCGTGATCGATATCGCCCCGGCACACCTATTCCCAACACCGATGTACAGATGTATCACTCCACTATCTGATGCATCATCACTCCTGAAAGGAACGATAAGCGTGACATCCTGGCGAGTCCTTATCTATCGCGTCCCAACCGAGCCCGCCAGCGGTCGCGTGGGCATCTGGCGCGACCTGAAACAGTCCGGCGCACTCTATCTCCAGCAATGCGCCTGCATCCTCCCTGCAATCCCGGAGCTTTCGGCCCGCGTCGAGCGCATCACCGCTCGCATCGACAGTCTCGGCGGGTCGTTCTGGCTGCTCGATGTGCCGTCCATCGACCCCACGCAGGAGGAGCGCCTGCTCGCCGCGTTCCGCGATCTGCGCAACAAGGAATATGCCGAGATCGTGGAGGAATGTGAAACGCGGTTCGTGAAGGAGGTCGAATTCGAACACTTCCGCCAGAACTACACCTTCGGCGAATCGGAGGAGATCGGACAGGACCTCGACAAGATCCGTCGCTGGTTCGACCGCGTCCGCGACCGCGACTGGTTCAATGCCAGCGGGCGAGACGAGGTCGAGACACACATCGCCACCTGTGAAGCCCTCCTGGCCGACTTCGAGGAAGAGGTCTACCGCCGCGCCACGTCCGACCTCGGGCCAGACGAGCTGCCGCCCATCAGCCTGCCGGACATGCCGGTGACAGCGCACGACGATACCGCTCCCGGAAAGGAGTCCGCATCATGATGGCCGATGTCCTGCTGCTGGTGGGGGCCTTCCTCGCCAGCGCGGTCGAAATGGTCGAAGCCCTGACGCTCGTCTTCGCGATGGGTGTCACCCGTGGCTGGAAATCGGCGTTGATCGGCGGTGCCGTCGCCCTGGTCGTCCTCGGTGTGACGATCGCGATCTTCGGCCCGCTCATCGCCGACCTGCCGCTGGCGCCACTCCGGATCGTCATCGGCGGTCTCCTTGCAATCTTCGGCCTGCAATGGCTACGCAAGGCAATCCTTCGGGCATCCGGCTACAAGGCAATGCACGACGAGGATGCCATCTTCGCACGGGAGGTCGCGGAATCCCGCGAAGCAGGTCACGAAATCCGCGCCGGCATGGACTGGTATGCGTTCACCGTCTCCTTCAAGGGAGTCTTCCTCGAAGGGCTGGAGGTGGCGTTCATCGTCCTCACGTTCGGCTCGTCGCACGGCAGCATTCCCCTGGCCGCCACCGGGGCCATCCTTGGCCTGCTGGCCGTCGCGCTGGTCGGTGTGGTGATGCGGGCGCCGCTCAGCCGGGTTCCGGAGAACACGATGAAGTTCGCGGTCGGCGTCATGCTGACCGGATTCGGCATCTTCTGGGCTGGTGAAGGCATCGGCATCGCCTGGCCGGGCGAGACGGCGATGCTTCTCGCCATCCTCGTGGGCGTGTTGGTTGTCGCCTGGTTGATGGTATTCGGGTTACGCCAGATGCGGACAATGGCATTGGCGACGCAGTAGAAGGACACGACGATGCGCCACGTGACCGCCTTCCTCCGCTTCTGGTACGACTTCATCGTTGGGGACGACTGGACGATCGCCATCGGCGTCGCCGCGATCATGACCGCCACCTGGGGTCCGCGCAAAGCCGGACTCGATGTCTGGTGGCTCTACCTGCTGGCCATCATCGCCCTGCTGGCAACCACCATCCTGCGGGTGGCCAGGGGAACCCGCCCCCATTGACCTGCCTGTAAACCCTGCAAACGAACCAGCCCCATATCCCGTGCAGCGGCAAACATGGTGTTGCCTTTGACGGGATACGGGGCTGGAACAACTCCGCGCATTGCCTCTACAAGCGATGAGGCTGCACGCTCCGGATTCGCGCTAGCGCCACGATGGCATCAATGCCTGACCGAGCGGCAGGCGCGACGCGAGACTCGTCGCCGCATCGATCGAATAGCGGCCCGGACCGGCAATGGCCACGCCAAGCGCCATCGCACCGAGCACCATCACGAGCTCGAATCCGCCGTTCATCGCGAAGAACCCGGCATCGATATGCACGATGAACAGGGCCGACAGCATATCGACCGCCAGGATCAGGCCGACGATCGGCGTGAATGCCCCGACGATCAGCGCCGCGCCGCCAATCAGTTCGACGAACGTCACCACAATTGCGGTGAGATCCGGCAGCGGCACGCCCATCATGTCGAATCCCTGCTGCGTCGCGGAGATGCCGTTGTCGACCAGCTTCTGATACCCGTGCATGAAGAACACGATCCCCGTCACTACGCGAATCATGAGTAGCCCAAGGCTCGCCGAGGGAAAGAGTCCTTCATCCTGCCCCGATCCGGGTCGTGGGTTCATCGCCATGCCTACCCCTTCCATGCTCCTGCGCCATCCGGCGTGTGCGACTTCCCGCGATCGGCTGGGCGCCAGCCCGCGCCAGGTCCGATCGCGTGCCGGGACCGCTCCCGGCATTTCGGCGAGCAGCAACCCACCGATACATCGCATACGCAGGTGATGCCAGCGCGGATGCTTCGTAAGCAGGTACGCATCCGTAACGATTCGGGGCAGGCCAATGGTCGGGAAAGCTATCCGGGACGACCCATGCCAGCCGGCAGCTCGTTCCGCAAGCCTGGATTGGCGGCCAGATAGCGGCGGATCGCCTCCGGGTAGAGGCCGCATTCGGCATGAAAAACACGCGTTCCCAGCGTCACCGGGGTATCGTCCGGCAGCACCGGCACCTCGACGCGCATCAGCGGTGGACCGTCGTCGTACTCGTCGGTGACGACGTGCACCGTTGCCCCACTGACGGTATCGCCATGCGCGAGGACCGCCGCATGAACGCGCTCGCCGAACATGCCCTTGCCCGCCGCGTAGGCCGCTGCGTCGGGCAACAACGCCGGATGGATATTCAGGATGCGGCCTTCCCAGCCGGGGAAGACGAGCACCTGGCGGAGGAAGCCCGCCATCAGGATGAGGTCGGGCGAGAACGGCACGACGGCGTCATAGATCGCCTGGCTGTAGGCATGGACGGAGGGATGCCCCTTCCGCGTGATGGTCGCCGCCGGAATCCCGGCCTGCGCCGCGACCTCCAGACCGCGCACATCCGGCACCGAACTGACCACCACGACGACCTCGACCGGGAGTTCGCCCCACGCGATCACGCGCAGCAGATTCTCCAGCGTCCGTCCCGCACCGGAGAGCAGCACCGCCGCTCGCCAGGGTCGGTCCTGCTTCACATCCTGCTGCCCTTCGCCCTGATCCGCCATGCCGCGTCGTGCCCCCCGATTGCTGAACCATTGCCCGCGCGATGGCCGCGCCGGGTCCAGCGGGCATTATCCCCTATCGCGGAGATGGTGACGGCTAGTTTGCAGGGGATGCATCCGGGGTCGGCGTTGGAATCCACGGCACCACCATCGCCGTGAACGTGAGGCTTCCAGCAGGCACGCTGCCGGTGATGACCCAGCACCCCTCTGTTGGGAATGTCACCCCCGAAGCCTGGATGAACGTCTCATCGTAGCCCTCCGGGATGCTCGCCTGAAGCGTGATTGCAGGATCGGTGGCGAGATGCCCGGTGATGGTGAGTGGAGCGCCCCGATCGAACCGGTACCACGCCAACTTCGCGGCCACTCCACCATTCTGTATTGACCTGCCGTAGAGCAATCCCATTGGGTCGAGCCATCCGACGATCAGTACATCGTTCCCATGCCAGCCCGGATTAGAAGATTCGTTTGGCGGAACCATTCCGTTCGGCCTGGTGACCTCACACGCTTGGTTGGGTTGAGGTGTCAGGGCCACAGTCGCCGGCATTGTGCCGAGAAACAGGAGCACTACCGCAATACAGGCCGCGAAGCGATGCATTCGAATCCCCCTCACCGTGGCACGAGATCCAAAGATACGCTTGGGGACAATGCCAACCAGAATCCCGGCACCGATCACGGCCGGAAGCTCGCCGCCCTGCATTTACAGGTGCTTCACACCCAATCGGCCATGAATCAGGAGATACGCGGATCAGCCAGAACGAAAATCAGAGGGAGTTCACCGTAACAGGATGGCCATGATATGTCTACTGATTTCCCGTTCGATGCCCCTGGCACGTTCGTAGATAAACGCCCCCCTGCTCGCCGATGGCACCGAACCCCCTACAATGGACGCACCTCGGCACACCTTGCCGCCACCATTGATGTTTTCCACGGAAAGACCTTCAGCATGCCTTCGTCCTCCCGCCCACCCCAGAACCGCAACCGTTCCCGCCAGGAGCGTCCCGGCCAGTCCGGTCCATCGCGTCCCGCCGATCGCCAGCGCCCGGCCTCGCCCCGACCCACTCGTTCCCCCCGGGAGACGTATCGCGAGGAGAAGGATCCTGCGATCCTGACCGTCGGCCAGGGCGCCCGTCGCACCGCCGAGCCGGATGAACGCGAACGACGACGGGGACCGGGCAACCATCCGAACCCGACGCGCCCCCGCCAGTCGGACCGCCCAGCACCGGACATGCCGCCCATCACCGTGACGATCGACCGCATCGTCGGCGATGGCAAGGGCATCGGTTTCGCGGACGGAAAGACGGTCTTCGTGGCGCGAACGGCCCCCGGCGATGTCGTCTCGGCCCGCGTCACCCGCGCGCAGGGCAAGGTCCTCCACGCCGAGATCGCGGAGATCGTCACCCCCTCACCCATGCGAATCGAGCCGCGTGTCGCCGACTACGAGGCGAGCGGCGGCCTCGACCTCATGCACATCGGGTATGCCGATCAGCTGGCCGTGAAGGCATCCATCATCGCGGATTGCCTGCGCCGGATCGCGAAGCTCGATCCCGTGCCGGAGGTCGATGTCGTCGCCTCGCCACAGGAATGGGAATATCGCTCCCGCGCGGAGTTCCAGATCGACCAGAAGACGAAAGCGGTCGGCTACTTCGCGGGCCAGAGCCATCGTGTGGTCGATGTGCCGGAAAGCCCGGTGCTCGTTCCCACCGTGCAGTTGTTGCTTTCTACCCTGCGCGACGACATGCAAGCCGGATTGGTGCCGGCGACCGCCCGCGAATACCGCGCCGTCGCCGGGGAGACCGGTTCCGTGCTGGAGCAGACTGCCACGCCGAACTCCCGGATGGTGCTGCAATCGGTCGGCGAGGAGACCTATCGCTTCGCCGCCGAATGCTTCTTCCAGGGCAACATCGGGGTCGCGGCGAAGATGGTTCAGCACATCATCCGCATCGCCGAGGAAGCCAAGATCAACCCCGGCTACGCACTGGATCTCTACAGCGGGGTCGGCCTCTTCACGGTGCCCCTTGCCCGCCTCTTCAAGCGCACCATCGCCGTCGAGAGCTACCCGCCCGCCACGAAGTGGGCGGAGACAAACATCGCCGACGCGAACCTCGCCAACCGCGCCCGTGTGGTAACGGCACCGGTGGAGCGCTGGCTGGCGGACGATCGCTCGCCGCTCGGCCGGGTGGCGCTGGCCGTCTTCGACCCGCCGCGCACCGGGGCCGGTCCGGAGGTGATCGAGGCGCTGGTGAAGCTGCGCCCCGCGCACATTGCGGCGGTCTCCTGCGATCCCGCCACCTTCGCGCGGGACCTGCGCGGCCTGCTGGACGCCGGGTACGAGCTGGTGGACGTGCAAGGCTACGACATGTTCCCGCAGACGCACCACGTCGAGATCATCGGCCACCTGCGACGCGGTGACGCGTACGAGTAGGACATCATGACGACCCACCCACCCACCGCGGCCACATCGGATGCCATCGCGGCGATCGTCGCCCGATACGCCCGGGAGCATGACTTCAGCGGCGTCTGCTGTGTCGTGGGTATGGGTCGGGAGCGGTACCACGAGGCGTTCGGACTGGCTCATCGCGGGTTCAGCGTCCCGAACACGTTGACCACGCGCTTCGACATCGCCTCGGTGACGAAGCTCTTCACGGCGGTCGCGACCATCCAATGTATCGAGCGTGGCGACTTCGCGCTCGATACGCCACTCATCCCCTACCTCGGGCTGGAGGGCACCGCGATCCCGGAGACGGTGACCGTCTTCCATGCCCTGACACACACATCCGGGATCGCCGACGACGCGGACGAGGAGGCAGGCGAGGATTACGCCGCGCTCTTCATCGACTCGCCAAACTACCGCATCCGGGAGACAGCCGACTTCCTGCCGAACTTTGCCTACAAGGCGCCGAATTTCCCGCCGGGCGAGGGCGTACGCTACAACAACTGCGCCTTCGTGCTGCTTGGGCTGGCGATCGAACGCGCGACGGGCATGACCTACCGCGACGTGGTGCGAGAACGCATCTTCGGACCGGCGGGGATGACCGGCTCGGACTTCCTCGCGATGGACTTCGCCGCGCCGGACTTCGCCGAGCACTACACGCGGATCGACGATGCGCCGGATGGCTCCGAACGCTGGCAGAAGAACATCTACTCCTACCCGCCGATCGGCTCGCCGGATGGCGGCGCGACGGTGCCCGCCCGCGATCTGGTTCGCTTCATCGACGCCCTGCGCAATGGCGTCCTCACCGGCGAGGCAGGGCGCGATCTCCTGCTGCATCCGCACGTCGACGCCTCGGAGCCGACCGAGCGAGATCCGTTCCGGCAGATGTACGGGTTCGGCTTCGAGTTCCTGCTGGACGCGGAGGGGGCAGTCGTGACGATGCAGAAGGACGGCATCAACGCGGGCGTCGCCTCGATCCTCGCCCACTACCCGCAGACGGACACGACGGTGGCGATCCTTGCGAACCAGGATTGCAACGTCTGGGCGATGCAACGTGAACTCCGCACGCTCCTCGCCTTCGACCCGACGCCGTGAAATCGCCTGTTTCACTGACGCTGACCCTGCCGTTGCCGCCGAGCGTGAACAACCAGTACGTGACGGTGGGCAAGCGGCGCGTGTTGAGCAAACCGGCACAGGCGTTCAAACGGGACGTGACGAAGCGACTTTCCGGGATGCGGGAGCGCGGCGAGCTGGACCCGGTGGTGGAGAAAGCGTTCGGCGCGTCGCTGATCGGCGCGTACTTCACGTTCTACTTCGAGACGCCCATGCGGCGAGATCTCGATGGCGGGCTGAAGATCGCCCTGGATGCGCTGGCGACCGGTCTCGGCTTCGACGATCGCTCGGTGGTGGACATGCACCTCACGAAGCAGATTGACCCGCTGCATCCCCGCCTGGAGGTCGAACTGGAAACCATCGTGGATTGGTCCTTCGACAAGGAATACGTCTACCTCGGCGGACCGGAATCAACCCACGAGGCAGGTTGATTCTTTCCTCTTCTCCGCTTTCTCAACCATATATGACTAGCCCCAACGGGTATTCACGCATATTGCAGTCAGGACACTATTCATGTAGGGTGTAGCCGTCCGCCATTTCAAGAAAGGGGTCCCAGATGGCACGAGTCCTTCTCGCCTTCGCGTTCCTTACATCCATGTGGTCAATGCCACAGGGAGTCAGCGCGCAGGATGAATCACCGTGTACCGCAACTCCCGATAGTCCTCTCTCTATATCGACCGAAGCGGGGCAAGTCGCGAGAGTTACGTGCGTCGATGGATCATTCCAGGTCGCGTATCGGTCGCTGACGGAGAGTGATGCGGTACTTACCGAAGATCCCTCATGGGTTCAGGAGTCGCTCGCAACGTAAGCCGAGAACCGCGTCATGGACTCTGGCACGATCTGCCGCGGAATCTCCAAGGCGGTGGACAACCGGATCGTCACATTGGACATGACCTGGTACCAAGTGTCCCTATTGTCCTGGCACGACGGAAGCTGGGTGAATAGTGTTGGCGGCGCATGGGGAAACTACTACTATCTCGACACGACGGGATGGTGGTACAACTACTCAGATCAATACCCGTACAGCTACTATGGCCCTTATGCTCAAGCAGAGGGCTGGGGGAATTTCGGCCATTCGATCTATGGCACCCACGAACACCACATGGTCATCACGTTCGTCCCGCCGTATGGCTGCTATCTTGACAGCTATCACTGGGGGACCCTCCCGAACTGGTCGTATTGGGAATCTACGCCTATATTAGCTAGGCATAGGCTTGCCTAAGGACCGTTCACATGGAGACCAAATCCATACACCTGAGAAAGTCCACGATCCTGTTCGTAGCCAGCCTCGCGTTCATCCTCATATCGCTTGCGCTCGGCTACACACGGACAGATGACCTTCACCTCCTGCCTCTCACGATCGCAACCGGCGTTGTCCTGCTCATACCGCCAGTGATCCTGCACCGTGGAGCAGGGCCCAGTTGGAGCGATTTCCTGCTTGGCGTCTATTGGGGCGCTACGCTGGCAATCTCCATCGTGTTCTTTCTCGCAACGCTCATCTCGGCATTCGCCGCCATTCTCGCGGCGGTCGGTGTCCTGATATACATCGGTGACGTCTCGAAGACACGGGCGTTTTCGTTGCCGCGCTTCCTGATCGGATCGGCGATCGGATTCGCCCTGATCGTTCCCATCATCTGAACAAGGCCGGGTGGACAGGGACCGGGGCGGATCTGCATCGATCCGCCCCACTTCTCCGTCTACTGGACATGGACATTGCAGTCCCGAGCGATCATCCGGACCAGGTCCTCGCTCGATACGCGACCCGGAGAGGCCTCGATGTCCACACGCTTTCTCGCCGAGCCACTCCGCTCGGGTAGAATGACCGGAACAGCAGCCGGAGAGCGTCCCCCGGCGCCCCCAGCCTCGAAACGGTCATCGCCGACCCTGGCCCGGTCTCCTTCCCACCCCACCCACGGAGTGTTCCCCTCGTGTCGACTTCCCCCACCGACATCGCGCCCGTCCCCGACACCACGTCCACCGATTCCGGCGTCGATGAGGCGCAGGTTGCCGAAAGCGCACACCTCCTCGCCGATGCCGGGTCCGAGGGCAAGGCCGTCGATGCCGTCGCCATCCTCGACTTCGGCTCGCAGTACAGCCAGCTCATCACCCGCCGCATCCGCGAGATCGGCATCTACGGCGAGTTGCTGCACCACGACGTGACGTGGGACGAGATCGCCGCGCTCGATCCGAAGGCCATCATCCTGTCCGGCGGTCCGGCCAGCGTCTACGCCGACGGCGCGCCGCAGCTGCCCGCATGGGTGCTGGAACGCGACCTGCCGGTGCTCGGCATCTGCTACGGCTCCAACCTGCTCGCCTACAACCTCCCCGGCGGCGAGGTCGCCCCGGCGAATCGCCGCGAGTACGGACCGGCGACCGTCGATGTCGTGCAAGACGCGACCGAATCGGCCCTCTTCGCCAACCTCCCGGCCCAGATCGACGTCTGGATGAGCCACGGCGACCACATCGCGAAGGCTCCGGACGGTTTCGAGGTGATTGGCACCTCCGGCAACTCGCCGGTCGCAGCGATGGCGAAGGGTAAGCTCGTCGGCATCCAGTTCCACCCGGAAGTCCAGCACACGCCGCTGGGCGCCGACATCCTGCGCAATTTCCTCGTCGACATTGCCGGCATCGAGCCGAGTTGGTCGCCCGAGTCGTTCATCGATGCCTCTATCCAGGAGATCCGCGAGAAGGTCGGCGAGGGACGCGTTCTGCTCGGCCTCAGCGGCGGCGTCGATTCCTCCGTCGCGGCGGCGCTGCTGCACAAGGCGATCGGCGACCAGCTGACGCCTGTCTTCGTGAACAATGGCCTGCTGCGGCAGGGCGAAGCGGAGCTGGTGCAGGAGGTCTTCGCGCGGTCGTTCGGCATGCAGCTCGTCTACGTCGATGCCACCGATCGCTTCCTGGACAAGCTGAGCGGCGTCACCGATCCGGAGGAGAAGCGGAAGATTATCGGCGAGACCTTCGTCCGCGTCTTCGAGGCAGAGGCCGACAAGGCTGGCCCGTTCGAATTCCTGGCGCAGGGTACGCTCTATCCGGATGTAATCGAGAGCACGACCAAGGACACGAAGGCCGCCGCCAAGATCAAGACCCACCACAACGTCGGTGGATTGCCGGACGACATGCAGTTCGGCCTCGTGGAGCCGCTGAAGTTCCTCTTCAAGGATGAGGTACGGAACGTCGGGCGCTCGCTCGGGCTGCCGGACGAGATTGTGGAGCGCCAGCCATTCCCCGGTCCCGGCCTGGCCGTTCGCATCATGAGCGAGATCACGCGCGAGGATCTCGCCCTCCTGCGCCCCGCCGACGCCATCGTCCGCGAGGAGATCGAGGCGGCCGGGCTGAGCAAGGAGGTCTGGCAATATTTCGCCGTCCTCCTGCCGGTGCGCTCCACCGGCGTCATGGGCGACTACCGGACATATGGCCGCGTCTGCGCCGTGCGGGCCGTCTCCAGCCAGGACGCGATGACCGCCGACTGGGCGCGCCTGCCCTATGATGTGCTGGCGAAGATCAGCAACCGGATCGTGAACGAGGTGAACGGCATCACCCGCGTGGTGCTGGACATCACCTCGAAGCCGCCCGCCACGATCGAATGGGAGTAGGCCATCAGCCATGATCGATGCCGAACCCGTGAACCAGGTCCAGCCCCCACCGGAGATGCTTCGCCTTTGGGCGGAGCACCTCATTCCAGCGCCCAGAGACGTCTGGTACTGGGACAATTCGCCGCTCGACTTCGATCTGACCGGTTGCCAGGTCATGACGCGCGATGCGTACCGGGCAGACGCCGCCTACAACACCATCTCCTACGATAATGCCTACTTGAGCTGGAAGATGCCGTCCGAGGTCGTCCAACTCATCATCAGCGATCCCGAGTGGATCGGAGACCTTCCAGGCGACGATCGGCAAAGAGTCCTCCAGAAGCAGGTGGACCTGAAACGTGGGCTCGTCTTCTCCGCCGGCTGGTTCGGAGACCTTCCTGCCGAGCTTCAGGAGTTCTTGGTTGACGACCAGGTGGTGCTGGGGCAATCAGTCTGGGCGAGTCTTCCCACGGACATCCTGCATCACGTGCTCCGGGCTGAGCAACGCCGATGGGACGAGGTGGATTGCTATCCCGTGCCCGCGAACGCGCCAGCGCACGTTCGCGCCGTTGCCAACAGCTTCATCCCGCAGGAAGGAACGAATTGCTTCGCCATCGCAGCCTACGGCGCAACCGAGAATGCATGGCTCCTGCGCGAATGGTTCAAGCCACCCGCATTCCATGCGCTGCTGGAAGCCAATCGGTATCAACCCGTGCCGGCCTCCGAACCAATCGCCGACGACATCGTGATTTTCGAGCGCGATGGCGACACCATGCACGCTGCCTGGTGCGCAACGCATGACCGTTTTCTCAACAAGAATGGGCAGTCGTGGTTCAATCCAGTCCGCATCGTCAATTGGGAGATGCTGAAGGCCGAGTGGCCGGAAGCCACCAGGACGACGATCTACCGCAGAGGAGAAGCGAGTAACGACGAGTGAGAGCGAACGTAGTGGACAGCAAGGGACGCGACCAGCCAGATCGCACCGATCCTGATCCGCTCGTTTCTCCCTCCTCTCCCCTCACGCCTCCCGAAGTCAATCAGGGTGGGACGGTCTTCTGGCGACGCAACCTCTTCGTCGCCTTCTTCGGCGTCTGTGCAAACATCATCGCGCTCAGCCTCGTCATCCCGTTCCTGCCCATCTACGTCGAAGACCTCGGCGTCACCGGGCACGCACAGATCTCGCAATGGTCCGGCCTCGCCTACGGGATCACCTACTTCATGGCGGCGCTCGTCTCGCCGCTCTGGGGCATCCTGGCCGACCGCAAGGGCCGCAAGCTGATCCTGCTTCGCGCCAGTTTCGGCATCACCATCGTGATGATCCTGCTCTCGCTGGTACAGAACGTCCAGCAACTCGTCGTCCTGAGAGCCCTCGCCGGTATCCTGGGCGGCTATGCGGCAGCGGCCACGATCCTGGTCGCCACGCAAGCTCCACGCAACCGTTCCGGCTGGGCGCTGGGCCTGCTCTCGTCCGGCATCATGGCCGGCAACCTGATTGGCCCGGTGGCGGGCGGCGCGCTGCAGCCCATCCTGGGCGTGCGCGGCACGTTCCGCATCTCGGCGGTGCTCATCTTCCTCGCCTTCGTCCTCACCGCCACGCTCATCAAGGAGGAGAAACGTCCGCCCACGACCGCGGAAAGCCGTCGAGCAATGAAGATTCCGTGGTCGGCGATCCCGAACCGGCCGCTGGTTTACGCGATGTTGCTGACCGCATTCCTGCTCCTGGTCGCGAACATGTCGATCGAGCCGATCCTAACGCTCTTCATCGGCCAGATCACGCACGACGAGTCCCGAATCGCTCTGCTGGCGGGCATCGTGATCTCGACAACCGCGTTCGGCAGCATGCTCGCCGCACCGTTCATCGGACGGCTGGGCGACCGCATCGGCGCACAACGCGTCGTGATCGGCAGCCTCGTCGCCGGGTCATTGCTCCTGATTCCGCAAGCATTCGTGACCAACGAATGGCAGTTGGTCGGCCTCCGCTTCGTGATGGGCCTCACGCTGGCCGGGTTGCTGCCATCGGTCACGAGCATGCTCCGGCTCAGCGTGCCGGATGCGATGGCGGGCTCCGTGCTTGGTGTGTCGACCTCGGCCCAGTTCGCCGGACAGGTTGCCGGCCCGCTGGTCGGCGGATTCGTCGGCGGACATTTCGGAATGGAATGGGTCTTCCTGATCACCAGCGGGTGCCTGATGCTCGGCGCGATCGTCAATCTCGCCGTCCTCCGGCGTGGCCAGCCTTCGGCATCCGCATGACCATGGGCGTGGTCACGCGAGTCTCACGCAACGCGGTAGCCGTGGATCGCTAATCGTCTCGCGCGTTGTTGATGAGCGTCGCGATCCACTCGGCGTGCTCGGGATAGTGCGTCCACGTATTGCCCGCAATCTTCTCACGAAGCGTGGGCGGGGCGGACGGATCGCCGCTGTCATCGGGTGAAATCCGCTCGTCAAGACGCGCCGGATCGAGATCGCCGATCGTCGTGACCAGTTCCGTATGCGTCGCCCGCAGCCCAGTGCGCACGTCGTCCAGCACCCGGTCGCGATTGAGGCGAAAGATCACATCATTCTCGGCATCGAGGTCGCGGTTCGCCCAGGTCGTCTCATCGATCCCCAGCCCGGCATAGTACGGATGTCCGTTCAACATGAACATCACGCCACGCTCACACGCGCCGAGATGCGCGAGATGATCCTGCGCGCGCCAGCCGGCAGCATCGGTTGGTTCCGAAAGCTGCTTGTCGGAGAAGGCATCCACCGCGGCCCACAACGCGCGCCACGCCTCCTCGATCTCGTCCAGAACACCCTGTACGCCGGTTCGATCCTCACTCACGGACGTGCCTCCTCGCGCAATTCCAGTCGGAACGGCTCTCCACGCAGATGTCGGACCACGCACAGGATCAGACTGATACCGCCGCCCCATGCCGATTGACAATGGCGCCAATCTTCTTCACTGCCTGGATCACATCGGCCATATCGCGCCCGTCGGCCAGCAGCAACGACTGTGGCAGCAGCACCACCTCGTTGCACATCGTCTCCGTCACCGGCACGTCGAGCGCCTCGAAACGGGTCGGCGCGTAGGTCGCGTCGTAGCCGGTCGCCCTGGTGTCGAACGCACGATCGACAAAGAGCGGCTGACGGTTCAGCGGCATCGGATATCCCGGCCCGCAAGGAATGCCCTCGGCGTTCAACGCGGCGATGAACGCATCGCGCGGAAGCCCGTCGCATGCCGCCGGATCGTAGCGAAAGCCGTAGAGATGATAGCCGTGGATCGCGGTGCGCGGATCGCGCCGCTGGGGCCGGATGCCATCGATCTCCATCAGGCCCGCATCGAGGATGCGGCCGTTCGCATCCCGGCGCGCACGCTGGCCGGCAAAGCGCGTCAGTTGCGCGGAGAGTATCGCGGCCTGGAACTCCGTCATCCGGGCATTGCCACCCTGCCGGACGTGCTCGTACCAGACGCCGTCGTGCTGCCGTCCGCAGTTGCGAAAGGAGACGATCATCTCCGCCAGATCGGCATCGCTCGTGACCACGATGCCCCCCTCGCCACTGGTGAGGTTCTTCGATGCCTGCATCGAGAAGCTGCCGGCATCGCCCCAGCTCCCGACTGGACGGCCGTTCCACACCGCCCCGTGGGCCTGAGCCGCATCCTCGACCACGCACAGACCAGAGCGCCGTGCGATCTCACAGAGACGGTCCATATCCGCGGGGTGTCCCGCCAGGTGCACGGGGATGATCGCCTTCGTGCGCGGCGTGATGGCTGCCTCCACCGCGCCCGGATCGATGCACCAGGTATCGGGATCGACATCCACGAAGATGGGCAGCGCATTCACCTCGAGCACCGCTATGGCGGTGGCAATGAACGTGTAGGCCGGGACGATTACCTCGTCGCCAGTGCCGATGCCCAATGCACGCAAGGCCAGCGTCAGGGCAACACTGCCGCTCGTGACGGCGACGCCATGAGCAGCCTCATGCAGGTCCGCAAAGCTCCGCTCGAACGCCCGGACAAATGGCCCGCCGGCCGGATCAGACCACTCCCCGCTTTCCAGCACGGCCAGGAGATTCGTACGTTCCTCATCCCCGAATTGCGGCCAGGCCGGAAATGCCCTGGCCCGCACCGGGACACCGCCATTCCTGGCCAGATCGCGTGCTGATTCACCCGTTCCTTGCATCCCCACCCTCCCCTTACACGATGTTCTCCAGCCATAAGGGAGGATGGCACGGACTTTGTCAAGAAAATGTCCACTCCATACGGAGAAGCATGCCTGCGAACATGCCACGTTCGGGTATCCTCATCACATCGGAATATGCATGTCGAGTTCCGCCGGCCTGTTCAGGAGACAGTCTCGCTCGTGGCCGTGGCAGGGAAGGAGCACCCACGATGGCAAAGCGCCGGGCATACAGCAACAGCCGCAGCGCCATCCTCCGCCTCCTCATCGAACATCGAACGCTGTCACGGATGGATATTGCCCGCTTGACCGGCCTGAGCCGCGCGGCGATCTCGCTCTCGGCCAACGAACTGGTGGCGGAGGGGGTCATCCAGGAAATCGGCTCGGCCATGTCGACCGGCGGCCGTCGTGCGGTCATGCTCCGGCTGGGTGGCGCGACACACCTCGTGGCCGGGATCGCGTTCGAGGGGGACACGTGCCACGGCTCGCTGGTCAACCTCGATGGACAGGAACTGGATCACGTCGTCCTCGACCATCGGGGGCCGCGCACCCCCGAAGCCGTTGTCGAACTCACCACTCGCGCCGTGACGACCCTCATGGCGGACCGGGAGCCGGGAGCGCTGATCGGGTGCGGCTTGGGGTTCACGGGTCAGGTCCACACCCGGACCGACACGTTCTCCAGTATCGGCTGGGAGTTTACCGGCTATCCCCTGCGGGCGCAGCTATCCCGGCGTCTCCGCGTGCCGGTCGAGATCCTCGACAACGCCCATGCCGCCGGACTCGGAGAACTCTGGCTCCTCGGGCGCGAACACCGCGAGCACCTGGTCTATATCTATGCGGGGAATGGCGTCGGCGGCGCCATCATCGCCGACCGCATGCTCTACCCTGGCCGCGATCACGCAGCCGGGGAGTTCGGCCTGCTGCTCCTCGACCCGAACGGACCCGAGTTTCCCTGCGGCCACCAGGGGTGCCTGGAGGGGTACCTGGAGTGGACCTATCTGCTCTCAATCCTCGACCAGGCCCGCCAGGAAGGCCTCGAATCGACGATCCCGGCCTTTGTCCCGGAGCCCGATTTCGCAGAGGTCGTCGCCCATGCCGCCGAAAGTGGTGATCCCGGCGCTGCCCTCATCATGGATTTCGCCGCGCATTGGCTCGGGCATGCGGTGGCCACCTTCATCTCGATCTTCAACCCCGACGAAGTCGTGATTGGCGGCCCCTTCGCGTGGTGGGGAGAACCATTCGCGGACCTCGTCCGCGCCAATGCCGAACCCCTCACATCCCCCCTGGCCTTTGCCGGAGTGACCATCCGGCCCGGCCGCCCGATCATCGACGTGCTCACCCTCGGTGCGGCCGCCGCGATCATCACCCACGCACCGGAGCTGCTGGCGCCAACCGCGCATGAGCTCGCGGCCCACCGCAGCGGACGCTAGCTTCGTCCTCACGGCGCGAATCGGTCCCAGCGCCTCATGACCGGGGTACACTGCCTTCGCGCAACGACGCGCACGACGAACCGACTGCGCACGGCAACCACCCACGCATCACCCAGGAATCGCCATGACCTCACCAGACGCCGTTGTCCCCGACACCGCCTTCACCACGCTGCTCAAGCAGAACATTCGGGATATCCCGGACTTTCCGGAGTCCGGGATCATGTTCCGCGACATCTCGACCCTGCTCGCGAATGCGGAACTCTTCCGCCAGACCATCGACACGATGGCCGCTCCGTTCAGCGGCATCGACAAGGTGATCGTGATCGAGAGCCGTGGCTTCATCCTCGGCACACCGATCGCCTATGCCATCGGCGCAGGCGTGGTGCCGGTCCGCAAACCGGGACGGCTTCCGGCTGCGACACTCACCGAGGACTATACGCTCGAATACGGCACCAACTCGCTGGAGATCCATCAGGATGCCATCGTTCCCGGCGAGCGCGTCCTCATCGTCGATGACCTGCTGGCCACAGGCGGAACCGTGAACGCCACCATCAAGCTGATCGAACGCCTTCAGGGCGACATCGTCGGCGTCTCCGTCCTCGCCGAACTGAGCGCGCTTCGCGGCCGCGATACCATTCCCGCCGGAATCGCCGTTCACAGCCTCGTCGTCTACTAGCCGATCCGCCCGGAGAACGCCTCGTGTCCTCCCCGTCCGACTCCCCCGCCTTGCCCGCCACCATCGAGACGATCGATACCGAGATCCTGGTCGTCGGCGCCGGCCCGGCCGGCATCGCCTCCGCTCTCACCGCCAGCCAGGCCGGTGCTCGCGTGACGCTCGTCGATGAGGCAGCGGAGGCCGGCGGGCACCTCGTCTGGGAAGTGCCGGACATCGACGAGCCGCCGCTCACCCCAATGCCCCTCTGGCGCTCGTCCGTCGCTGAGGCTGCCGCCGCCGAGCTGGACGGCACGAACATCGACTACCGGCCGAACACCGCCACCTGGGGCATCTTTCCCGGCGGTCCGCAACGCTTCACGGTCGGCGCCTATGATGCCGCGAACGACCGAGGAATCTCCATCACCGCCCGGGCGGTGATCGTCGCCACCGGCACACGCGACCGCGCCTGGCCGGTGCGCGGTTGGGAGCTGGACGGCTTCTTCACCGAACGGCGCTTGCTGCAGACGCTCCACCGCGACATTCCTCCGTTCGGCACCCGGTACGCCCTGATCGGTGATGGCAAGGCGACGGATCAGGTGAAGGCCGCGATCGCGGTCACCGGCGGCACGATCGTCTTCGACTCGGTCGACATCAACCATCTCCGGATCGAAGGCAACGGTCGCGTCGAGCGGATCGTCGATCGCGGCGGGCCGGTCGATGTCGATGCCGTGGTGATGGCCTTCGGTCAGCGGATCGATCCAACGCTGGCCGTGCAGGCAGGGGCGGCACACACGCTGCACATCGGCGAGGCAGTCCCGACGCCGTTCACCACCTCGGATGGCGCAACCACCATTCCCGGCCTTTTCGTCGTTGGGGAGGCAGCGGGCGTCCAGGGCGCCCGCTGGGCCTACCAGCACGGAGAGCGTGTGGGAGCCGCCGCCGTGCGCGGCGTGCCCGCCCACGAACCGCCAGCCGGCATCTGGATCGACCCGGACAGACCGCGCCGCCCCTTCTTCCCGCCGCCACGCGACCGCGAAATCGTCGTGGATCGTGAGGAGGGCGTAACGCTCGGCGAGATCCAGGATGCGATCGAGGCCGGGGCATACGACATCAACGACATCCGTCGCGTGACGCGCGTCGGCATGGGCGAATCGCAAGGGGCGGAGAGCCTGCCAGTAGTTGCGACGCTTCTGCTCTGGCGCGACAGCACCATCGCTGACGAACGGCTGCTGGCGCGCCCTCGCCCGCCCATCCGCCCGATCCCGTTCCATGCCTTCCTGCCCGACCTGACTGGGGCCGTCGCGACGCATTGATCCGCATATCCACCAGGAGCCTCCGCCCTCATGCGTGCATCCCATTCCTCGTCCCGCATCCTGATCGTCGGTGGCGGTGTCATCGGCACCTCGATCGCCTGGCATCTCGCCAGGCGCGGCGCCGACGTGACGCTGCTGGAGCAACGCGGCATCGCTTCGGCTGCGTCCGGATCGAGTGCGGGGGGAGTCCGCCAGCAAGGACGGGACCTGCGCGAACTCCCGCTGGCCATCGCCAGCATTGCTCGCTGGAAGGACCTCGAATCCGAGCTGGACGCGGATGTCCACTACCGGCGTGACGGCCATATCCAGGTCACGGAACACGAGGACGACATCCCGCGCATGCGCGAGGCGATCGCCAGGCAGCAAGCCGTGGGACTCGACATCCAGCTTGTGGAAGGCGCCGACCTCCGTGCACTGGTGCCCGGTGTCACGCCGAACGCGCTGGCCGGGACCTATACCGCGAACGACGGCCACGCGAACCCGATCCTGACGACCCACGCCTTCGCCTCGGCTGCGGTCCGTCACAGTGCGAAGATCGTCCTCGACACGCGCGTGACCGGGTTCGTTCGCGCGGGAGAGCGGATCACCGGCGTGGAAACAACCAGCGGCTCCTTCGCCTGCGACTGGCTTGTGCTGGCCGCCGGGGCGTGGAGCACCGGCCTGGCGCGCGCGTTGGACCTCGATCTGCCCATCACACCGATGGGCCTGCAGATGATGGCGACGACGAGGATGCCGATGGCGCTGCTGCAGGTCGTGGGCGCATTGAACCGGCATCTGAGCCTGAAGCAGATCCCGAGCGGCAATTACGTGATCGGCGGAGGCTGGCCGGGCGATCCGGACCTGGAGACGAACCTCGCGACACCGCGCATCGACAGCATCGCCGGCAGCATGGATCACTCGTCGGCAATCTTCCCTGTGTTGAAGCAGGCGAAGCTGGAGCGCGTCTGGGTCGGGATCGAGGGGGAGACGGTCGATCAGGTGCCGATCCTGGGACCGGTGCCGGGAATCGCAAACCTGTCGCTGGCGACGGGGTTCACCGGGCATGGGTTCGCGCTGAGCCCGATCGTGGGACAACTGTTGAGCGAACTGATCCTGGACGGGTCGCCGTCGATCCCGATCGATGCATTGACATTCGCGCGGTTCGCGAGAGGCTCGGCGCCAGACCTGCCACAGGCCCGCATTCACGCGGGGTGATGTCCGCGGAAAACATGTCGGAGAGCGGCAAACCACGAGGGTCCGCCCTACGTACAAACGGCGTCGTGAGCACTTACCCGCCGTCGGAAATCGCTGCTACCCATTGCTGGGCATATCCCCTGCACACATGCGAGCCCATCGTCGCGCCGGGTTTTCCTGGATGTACCGCCGGATTGCAGCAAACTCGTCTTCATTCCGCACGATACGATCATGAAAACTCACTTGCCAGACCTACGCTCGAACGGTGGCCAACCATCTTCCTTCACGCCGCGAATGTAAGCATTCGCCGCCATCGATTTTAGCCAGCCGATGATTGCAGACAGAGACGCCAAAGGCTGGTTCGCCAATTCCATCGATAGCAATGTCATCAGAATATGAACGTGATCTGGCATCACGATCCATTCGTCCACCCGGACCCGAGGGAATGTGTCCGGGAGACCACGAATGTATGCATCGACCATTCGGCCGGCATCGGAATGCTCCACACCGTTCGCAGTTACATCTCCGAAGAGCGCCACGTTTCCATGCGTCTTGAATGTGACGAAATAGTCGTTGGCAAGGCGATAATCATATCCATCCAGACGCGGATGTTTTCAGCCATTGAACGGGTACGCCATACTCGTGTCCCCACAACAAACACGTTTGATCGTGGTGTCCGATCGTAC
The DNA here is from genome assembly GCA_049841275.1 of Thermomicrobiales bacterium. Taxonomy (GTDB): domain Bacteria; phylum Chloroflexota; class Chloroflexia; order Thermomicrobiales; family UBA6265; genus JASGDN01. Next base: position 42,900 of record JASGDN010000016.1, on the reverse strand, counting down.
GTAGGGCGAGCCCTCGTGGCTCGCTGTCCCCACACAGTCGTATGCATAACGGCGCGACCAATGTGTCGCGCCGTGACAGTGATGAACATGGCGGACCGAGTACGGTCCGCCATGTGTCAGTCTCTGAATCCCTACATCCCCCAGGTGACTTCCAGCACGCGGAGCCAGTTCTCGTACCCGATCTTGAACAACGCATCGTCGTCATAGCCGCGACCGCGCAGCACCGCGATCAGGTTCGGCAGCTTGCTGCAATCGGAGAGATCGTTCGGCATCAACGCACCGTCGAAATCGGAGCCGAGGGCCACCCGATCGATCCCGATCCGGTTCACCAGGTAATCGACGTGGTCCGCCATCACCTCCAGCGGCGTGTTGGCGTCGCCCGCGCCATCCGGACGCAGGAAGCCGCAATTGAAGTTCACCCCAACGATTCCGTCGGAATCCTTGATCGCGTCCAGCTGCTTGTCCGTCAGGTTGCGGCTGGACGGGCATATCGCATGCACATTCGAGTGCGTCGCGACCAGGGGAAACTGGCTAATCGCCGCCACGTCCCAAAACCCCTTCTCGTTCAGGTGGGAGAGGTCGATCATGATGCCCAACTCATTGCAGGCGGTTACCAGTTCCTTGCCAAGGTCCGTCAGCCCCGGTCCCGTATCGCCGGTGGAGGGATAGGCGAACGGCACGCCATGACCGAAGCGGTTGGGCCGCGACCAGACGATGCCCAGCGAGCGAAGGCCGGCGCTGTAGTAGGTCTCCAGCGCGTAGAAGTTCTCGTCGATCATCTCGGCGCCCTCGAAGTGGATGATCGCCGAGAAGTCGCCGTTCTCGATGTTGTCCTCGAGGTCGGCGGCAGAGAGCACGACGTTCAGGACATCGGCCGGAATTTCGTATCCGAGGTCCTTGTCCACGATCGCGATCGCTCCCTCGCCTGCCTCCAGGCGGAGCAGCTGGGAGAACGCCGCGTTCGTGTACTGCTGGGAGTACGGCAGCGACAGCCAGCCCTCCTCCGTCATCAACGGCACACCGTCCAGCCCGCTGCCGAGCAGCTCCTTCATCTCCTCGGCCCCGCCCTCGGTGCGGTCGAGACTGGGCACCCAGATCGCAAAGAAGCCGCCGGCCAGGCCGCCTTCCGCCGCGCGGACACGGTCGATGTGGCCCTCGTCACTGCGCTCGTAAAAGCTGCGCTTGCCCGTGAGAATGTCGAGCACCGTATCGTTGTGTCCGTCGAACACCGGAATCAGCGGGGAGGACGGAGGGACCGAATTGCTACTTGCCACGGCGCGTCTTCTTCCTGTTCAGAGCGGGTGATCCGCTCGCGGTGATTGCGATCCTCTGTCGAGGGACGGTCCGGCCTGCGGCCGGGTTCTGCTGCGTAATGATGCCCGATCGCCCGTGCCGGTCAAGCAGGGGGTGCCGACCGGACTCAACCGAGGTTGAGCTCATCCAGCCAGAGCGGGCTAGTCCACGCCTTCTTGCCATCCACACGCAGGATTTCGATGCGGCAGAACGCATTCGCAAACGGTCCGATCGGGAAACGCACCTCCGTAATGCCCTCGCCCCGCCTGAAGAGCTTGATCGAGCCACGGCCGTCCGCGAAGACCGCGTTCACCGGATCGCAGGAGACGACGATCTCCGAGTCGGTGAAGGAGACATCGTGAATCTGGGGGCCGGTGCTGGCGTAGTAGTAGCCAGACTTCAGCGAGGCGAGCAGCGCGTCCGGATCGAGCGATTCGGCCTTGACATGAATCCAGCCACCGAACGTATCCGGACGATCCCCCTTGAAGTGGGCATCGTCGGCGGCAGTGACGGAGAAGCGATAGCCGGAGGTCGCCAGCACATCGGCGAGCATCCAGCCGTTGCCGCGGTCGCTGTCGTTCGTGTGCCCTTCGTTGTGGATCTCGATCGCGTCGAAGTCCTCGATCCTCAGCACATCAGCCTGGGTGACCCCATTCCAGTGCGGATGGGCAATGACAACGAATGCTCCGGCGGCGGTGGCGCGGGCCGCGATTTCCGGACCGTTCTCGTTCGGTCCCTGGCCGGGGAATCCGAGCGGCAACCCGAGGGCGACGATGTGCCACAACTCGCCGTTGCGCATTCCCTCACCGTGGAGCTCCGCGCCAAAGATCGTCGTGAAGTCGTCGGTACGGAAGGCGCTCGTATCGCTGACGGGGAACCCGAAGCGATCCATGAAGTGATCGGTCAGCGCGATGAAATCGTACCCACGCTCCCGATATGCGGCGGCGGCCTCGGCGGGTGTTTTCAGCCCGTCCGAGTTCGTGCTGTGCATGTGGATGTTGCCCTTGTAGAAGCGTCCGGGCTGATCGAAAGGCAGATTGCGCATGATGAGGAACATCTCCGAATAGAGGCCGGAAGGCACCGAAAAATAGACGCGACGATGCGCCGATGTCGGGTGTCACCCTACACCATATCCGGTGATTCCGGGACTGTATCGAGCCGGAGCTGACGTGCCGCTCAATCGGGGGCAGGCAACCAATCAAGATACGTACTTCCGTACTTCCGGAAGAGATCCTCCAGCGCCGCCCGATCGCACGGCCCGGCATGCAACGCGGCGATGAGCTCCGCGACCTGGCGGGACATCACGAGAACGTAGCGCAACAAACCAGGACCAGCATTACGGTAGGCGTGCGGCGTCCCACGAACAGCCATCCCGCAGTCTCCCGGACCGAGACGAATCTCCTCGCCATCGAGGTGAAGGATCATCTCACCCTCCAGCACGTACCAGATCTCGTCGGCCTCGTGATGGATGTGGAGCGGCGCGATCCAGAGTGTCTCCCCGGCAGGTGATTCCCATTCGGCGATCGCGAGATCAGCACCAGTGGGAAGCAAGGTGATGCCACGCAGCGGCATCGCGGCACGTTCGTCAGAAGACATGAGAAGACATGACCGCACTACTCCACTCCGGGCGCGATCTCGCGCGGGGCGGCATCCTGCGGGGCGTATCCGAGGACGGCCTTCACATGCTCGATGTCCCAGAACTTGCGTGGGTTGTCCGAGATGCCGTAGCCGAGGAACCATCGTTCCGGCGATTCGAGGCAACGCTCGACCAACTGGACACAATCGCGCTCGCTCAGCCAGACGGCACGCGTGCGCTTCCGGAGCAGGCGCTTCTGGGAGTCGTTGTCGAACTCCGGCTTCCAGAGGTTGTCCGGGTGACTCGGGTCCTGGGGATCGCGAACGCCGCCGATGCGCAGGCAGAAGGCGCGCATGTCGTGGTGATCGACGTAGTAGCGGGCGAGCGCCTCGCCATAGGCCTTGGAGACACCATAGAGCGAATCCGGGCGGATCTCCGCCGTTTCGTCCCAGACGCGGGGATCGTCGATGTCCCAGAGGTCAGGCTGGTTCTCGGTCTCATTGGTCCCGATCGCATGGTTGGAGGAAGCAAAGACGACCTGCTCCACCCCGGCCTGCCGCGCAGCCTCGAAGACGTTGTAGGCGCCGATCAGGTTGCTGGGCAGCACCTGCTCCCACGTCGAGCCAACCGCCGAGGAAGCGGCCATATGTACGACCGCGTCGATACCCTCGAAATGCGGGCGAATCGCGTCGAGGTCGGCGATGTCGCCGATCACGTCGGCGTATGGACCCGGCTTCCGTGCGAGGCCGACCGCCTCGTAGGTGGGAGAGTGGCGCCAGGCATCGATCAGCAGCTTGCCGATGAGGCCGTCCGAACCAGTCACGAGAATCCGCCGCTTTGCCACGATGCCACCTTTCCCGAATCAGCCCATCTGCATGATGTCGATGACCCTCACTCTATCATCCCATAGCCGGGCGGCAGGCCACGAGGGCCTGCCCTACGAACGAGACGGTGCATGCAACCCGGTCGTACGTAGGACGAACCCTTGTGGTTCGCCGAGATCTGATGATGAGGCCGCAAGGGAAATAGCCCCCCGCATGATATCGAGGAAGGCGCGTGAGGCCGGGGAAAGACGGCTCGACCGGCGCTGGACAGTGAGGAAGGGGCGCGTCACCGACCCCATCGCGATGGGGCGCGTCGCCAGCCGCCCATCGGCGATCTCCCGTGCGACGGTGAGTTGCGAGAGGATGGAGATGCCCAAACCGGCGGAGACCGCGTTCTTGATGGCCTCGGTATGCCCGAGCTCCATCATCACGTTCGCCGCAATTCCCCACGCCGCGAATGCCCGGTCGACCACCTCGCGCGTGCCAGAACCTTCCTCCCGCATCAAGAAGGGCGCGCCAGCGAGGTCCTGCGCCGTCAGGGCATCCCGCTGTGCAAGATCGCTGTCCGGCGGCACGATCGCGATCAATTCGTCGGCGAGAAAGGACGTCGCTTCGAGATCGTCGTCGCGAACGGAGCCTTCCACAAAGGCAAGGTCGAGACGGCCATCGCGCAGCAGCGTGAGAATGTCGCGCGTGTTGGCGACATTCAACGAGAGATCGATGGCGGGGTAGCGCTGGTGGAAGACGCCAAGCGGATCGGGCAGGACGTAGATCCCGAGCGTGGTGCTCGCTCCCAGCGCCAGCGATCCGCGCGCAAGACCCTTCAGCCCGTCGATCGCATCGCGCGTGGCGATGGCCTCCGTCATGACACGCCGTCCATGCTCGACCAGCGTGAGGCCCGCCGTCGTGGGCCGCACGCCACGCCCGACCCGCTCCAGGAGCGACAGCCCGACTTCGGCCTCCAGCGCGTGGATCGCCTGCGAAACGGCGGGCTGGCTGATGCCGATCGCCTCAGCGGCGCGACGCACGCCGCCGTGCTCCACCACCGCAAGAAAGAGCCGGAGCCGGTTCAGGTTGATCGGAAGATCGAAGGCGTCCATCGATAGGTGTCACTTATCGGGTCAATCGAATATTCGTCATGGACATATATATCACCTTCCCGCAGAATGAGTCGCGATCGGACACGGATTTCCCGAGGAGCACCAGACGCCGCCATGCAACGTCAATCACCGGCCCCAGCACCTGCCATCACGGATCGCCTCACCGGCTGGAGCAAGAAATACCTTCCCGGCATCGCGCTCGCCGCCACGATCACCGTCGTGGCGATCCTGCTGGCGATGCTGGAGAAGCGGATCTTCGGCTACGAGATCCTGGAACCGCTGGTGCTGGGACTGATCCTCGGCATTGCGATCCGCAGCATCTGGGGCGTACCGGCGTTCTTCCTGCCGGGCATCGCCTTCGCGGCGAAACAGATCCTCGAATTCGCAATCGTGTTGCTGGGAGCATCGCTGGACCTGCACCAACTGGCCCACGCCGGATCGAAGATCCTGCTGGCTGTCCTGATCAGCGTGACGATCACGATCCCCACCGGCATCATGGTCGGACGCGCTGCCGGGCTGGGGACGCGGCTCGCCATCCTGGTGGCGGTCGGCAACGCGATCTGTGGCAACTCCGCCATCGCGGCGGTCGCTCCGGCAATTCGCGCGAAGAAGGAGGAGGTCGCCAGCGCAATCGCCCTGACAGCCGTCTTCGGTGTTGGCGTGGTGCTGACCTTGCCGCTGCTGATTCCCGTCTTCGATCTCTCGCACGAGCGCTATGGGGTGATCGCCGGCCTGACAGTCTACGCGGTGCCGCAGGTGCTGGCGGCGACCTTTCCGGTGAGCGCCGAGAGCGGCCAGATCGGCTCGCTGGTGAAGCTGACGCGCGTACTGTTGCTGGGACCCGTGGTGGCGTTCTTCGCGTGGTGGACCGCCCGCAACGAGAAACGAGGAACGAGATGTGAGGAACGAACAGGAGGCACGTTGGTATCCACTGCGGAGCGACCAGGAGCATCTCGTTCCTCATTCCTCTCGTCTCTTCTCTCGTACCTGCCGTGGTTCGTGATCGGCTTCGTCGTGCTGGCCCTCCTGCGGACGGTGAACGTGATTCCGGACAGCACCGGCGCCGATGTCCAGAACATCAGCAAGACGCTGACCGCGGTCGCGATGACGGCACTCGGCCTGACCGTGGATGTGAAGAGCGTTCGCCAGGGCGGCGCGAAGGTCGCCCTGACGGTGTCGGCCCTGACAGCGCTGCTGGTGGTGATGTCGCTGCTGCTGGTGACGATCCTCGGCATCGGATAGGCGTTGCCCGGCGTCCGTGCGAGGCCCCCTACAGGTTCGGAGTAGCTGGGGAATCCGGCAGGATGAACCAACCGCACTCGAGCGTCGTTCGCGGTCCGGTCAGCGTGTAGATTGCGTTGTCCGGGCGCCAGACCGGGCGCTCGGTCCACTCGCCCACGACGCCATCCGCCCCGTTCTCCCGGCAAACCGCGCGGGCCATGCGGTCATCCGAGATGGGTCGGGTCTGGCTGAGAACGATCCCGAACGCATCGCCCGCGCCGTTCACCGGAATGCCGGTAACCGTCATCGGGGCGGCATCTTGTCCGGGAACCAGCGAGATGCCGTAGGTAGGGTCAGTTGGCGCCTGTACCTCGAAGGCCACGTCGCCGGCAGGCAGCGTGCAGCTGGCCAGCAGGTCATCCATCGGCGCGAGGTTGAATCCGGACGGGCAGGCATGAACGCTCAGGATCAGCGTTGCACCATCGGCGCCACGCGAGGGTGTCGCCGTCGGTCCCATTGTCGCGGTTGGCGCGAGGGCCATCACCATCGGATTTTCGGAATGGGCGTCCGATACCTGCATCGTCGCCCTTACGGCCGCAATGGCGATGGCAACAACCAGCACGAGCCACAACCAGGCCAGATCCTCACGCTCGGCCGGTGCGCGACGTCTCGAATCACGGTTCGACATGCCATCACCTCCGTTCGACCCGTGCGGGCGGTGTGCCGGATGCGCTCGGCGAGCGCATCCGGCATCGTTCCTACTCGGTTGCAGGACCGCTCACGAGGACGGCGCGGACGACGGTTCGTTCGTCGTAGAGCCCGGCCTCGGCGTTCCATTCGCCGCCGCAGGTGATGAGCGTGATGGAGGGATCGGCGGTCGGTCCCAGCACATCGGCGGACGCGGGGGCGAGGCTATCCTCCTGCCGCACCCACGTCACGCGGTAGGTCCAGGTCGCGCCGGAAGCATCGGTCAGCACGATCTCGTCGCCTTCCTGCAGGTCGCCAAGCGAATAGAAGACGGCCTGTGGAATGCCCCACCAGTTGAGGTGCCCGGCGAAGAGCATATTGCCCGTCTCACCCAGGCGAGCGCTCTCCTTGTACCAGGCGACCTCGGTCTCATTCGACGGCTGCTGCATCTGGCCGCCAACGGTCTCCTTTACTTCGATTGGCGCATCAACGCCGATCGCATCGATGCGAATCGAGGCAGGCACCGCCCCGCGTGGGCAGGCGGCGTCGCCACTCGTCGCGGCGGGATCGTCCGCCGGCAGGCATTGAGGTGCAGCCGGCGTGGCAGAGTCGAGCGTATCGGCTGGCGGAACCAGCCGGTCCTCACGCGCGGCCAGCCGGGTGGAGGAGTCGGATTGTCCGGCACCAATACCGGTGTTCGGATAGTCCTTCGGCGTGTCATTCGGCGTCTTCGGATCGGCACCGCAGTTGTAGACATCGACGGTCTGGTCCATCCCGCCCTGATGGTTGATGTTGAACGAATTGTCGTTGCCGAGCAGGGCGCTCGATGTGAAGTGGCACCACGGACCGTTGTGCTCTTCCACACGGTAGTGCCCGATCGGCAGGTCCGTCCAGACGATGCGCCCGAAGGCGTCCGTCGTGGCGGTGTCGATCACGTTCCACTGCACGCTGTCCCACGACAGCAGGTCGAAGGTCCAGCCGTCTTCGTAGATCTGGCAATCGACATCGGAGATGAATGTCTCCGTCGTGCAGATGTGCTTGGTGACCGTGAGTGTCCCGAGGTCCGGATCGGGCTCCGGGACGTTGTACCAGAAGCACCAGACGGTGTCCCCCGGATTCAACGTAATCGGCAGGTCATTGCCGGACCAGAGCGGATACGGCTGGAGTTGCGGAACGTCTCCTTCGCAGTCCAGGACGAAGGGGTCGCCCATGCCAGGCGGCACGATCTCCTCGACCGTGTAGCTTCCCGGCTTGACATCGGCGAAGGTGACGATGCCAGGGCCACTATCCCCGGTCGTGCCGCCGGGATCGATTCCCGGCATCCCATCGTCCAGCACGAACGGAATCCCGTCGGTGAGCATCTGGCAATCGTTCCCGGGGTTGGCACCCGGTGCGTAGAGGTCGTATCCCTCCGGGCAGGTGTTTTTCACGATGGTGAGGGACGATGTGTCATCGGTCGGGATGTTGAAGACCCAGCAAGAGAGGATGAAGGACTCATCGCTGGGAAGGGTGAGATGCATGTACCCGTTCGTGGCGGGTATCTGTACCGGATTCTCGTGGATGTTCTGGCAGAAGACCTGCGGCGTGCCATAGCCGGCTGGAAGTTTCTCCGCGATGGCGACCTGTCCGGCCGTAGTGGAGACATTCTTCCAATTCGCATAGCCGTTCTGATCCGTGGTCTTCGGATAGGATCCGTCAGGATCGGTGAGGGTGAAGGTCGTGGGCTGGACCGGCTCCACACATGCGGCCACGTATTCGGCGAGCGTGAGCGCATCGCTGGTACCAAGCGGGCAGAAATATTTCTGGATCTCGATCCAATTCTCCGGGTCGCCATTCGGGATATTGAAGACCTGGCACAGGATCGTGAACTCATCGCTGACCAGCGAGAGATGGAGATAGCCGTTGGTCGCAGGGACCTGTTCCGGCTGCTGGCCGGAGTACTCGCAGAAGACCTGCGGCGTGCCATATCCAGGGAGCAATTCCTCCGCAATGGCAACCTGCCCGGCGGTCGTCGAGACGTTCAGCCAGCGCGTGTAGCCGTTGGCATCCGTGGTCATCGGATAGGACCCATCGGGATCGGTGAGCGTGAAGGTCGTGGGCGGAACCGGCTCGTTGCAGATGGCCATGTAGTCGGCAATGGTCAGCGCATCGCTGGTGCCGGCCGGGCAGTAATGCTTCCAGAGCTCGACCGCATTGCCCCCGTCATCCGGGATGTTGAACCAGTGGCAGACGTAGCTGAACGGATCGGCGGTGCCCGGAATCGGGACGACGAAGCCGTTGGCCGAGGGCATCAGATCCAGGACGCTATCGGGCTCGCCGCAGAAGACGACCGGATCGCCGTAGCCGTCCGGAATCTCCTCGATGAGTTGCAGTTCGCCTTCCTGCCCGATCACCACACCATCCCAACCGACGTAACCGTTGGAGTCAGTGGTCTGTTCGTGCATGCCGGCACCGTCGACGAGCGTGAAGGTCGTGTCCAGCTTGGACGCGATGCAGAGCGTCTGGTATTCCTCCATCGTGAGATCGGTAGCCGTCCCCTCCGGGCAGTAGTACTTGAAGAGGTCGATCTCGTTGCCAGGGTCGTCATCCGGGATGTTGTACCAGGCGCACCAGTAGTGGAATGGCTCGTCTGTCGACGTCGGAATAGCGAGGATCGGCGTGACGAAGCCGTTCGCCGAATCCATCAGGTTCAGTTCGCCATCCTTGTCGCCACAGAAGACCACCGGATCGCCGAAGCCGTCCGGGATGGTCTCAGTGAGTTGGAGTTCGCCTTCCTGTCCAATAGTCACGCCGTCCCAGGAGACGATCCCGTTGCCATCGATCCCTTGGGGGTGCTGGCCATTGCCATCGACCAGCGTGAACGTCGTTTCCAGCAATGCGGTGTTGCAGGCCACATCGTAGTCGTCGAGCGAGAGACCGTATGCAGTCCCCTCTGGGCAATACCGCTTCTGCACGTCTATCGTATTGCCATCGGGGCGTTCAGCGGGGATGTTGAACCAGTGGCAGAGGTAATAGAAGGGCACGGCGGACGGCTGCGGGATCACGAAGCCGTTGGCCGAGGGCATCAGCACCGGCGCCGATTCCTCCATTCCACAGAAGACGACCGGATCGAGGTATTCGACCGGGATGTCCTCCTGGATCTGGAGTTCGCCTTCCTGCCCAATGACCACGTTTTCCCAGACGACACCGCCGGCATCGGGGTTGGTCGTCTGCTCGTGGGCGCCGAAACCATCGACCAGGGTGAAGGTCGTGTCCTGCATGGGGTCAGTGCAGTCGTCGATATACTCGTCCAGCGTGAGGCCGGACTCCACCCCCGCCGGGCAGTAGTACTTGCGCACCGCGACGGTGCCATCTCCCGGTTCGTCCACCGGGATGTTGTACCAGGAGCAGCGGTAGATGAACGGATTGGAAGCTGGTTGCGGAATCACAAATCCGCCATCGGAAGGCACGAGCACCGCTTCGCTGGTGGGTTCGCCACAGAAGACGACCGGCGCGTCGTAGCCATCCACAAGGGTCTCCTGGATCTGGACCTCGCCCTCCTGGGGAACGATGACTTCCGTGAACTCGGTGTAGCCATTGGCATCAGTCACCGTGCTCGTCGTGCCGATACCATCGGTCACGCTGAACTCGAAGCCAGCGCCCGAAGTGGTGCATTCCGAGACATAGTCTCCAAGCGCCATCCCGTAACTGGTGCCATCCGGACAGATGAACTTGTTGATCTGGATGACGCTGGTGTCGTGCCTGTCGGCGCCTTCGAATGTTTCGGTCGGGATGATCTCCAGCGGTTCGGTCGGGATGACCTCGTCAGTCGGAACCACCACCTCGGTAGGAATCACCTCTTCGGTAGGAGGTGTCTCCGTGGGGACACCGAGACCCGGAACATCCCGCGTCGGGACCTCCGTCGCGATCTCGATCGGGCGGAACGGCCCGTCCAGAGATGGCTGTTCGGTCGGCGTAGGTTCGATCAGCGGACGCGCAGCAACGCTGCCGGCCAGATCGGCGCAGACCAGAAGCAGCGTCAGGGCAACGGCAGCGACACTCGCCGCCATCGATGCGGAGAACGATGAGCGGAATCGGCCGGGACCACGGTTCGGCCAGCGGCGGTGCGAACGGGAAGCGGACATGGATTCATCCTCCACGAAAACGCGAGACAGCGTGGGCAGGCCACACAACGGCGGCTGGCGACATCCCGGTGCGCGCAAATTGGGTGTCGCTTCCACTCTCTCGATTCTGGGGTGATGGAAACCCGTATTCCTCCGCAACAATGCGGAAACGCACATCCGTAACCGACATTCCGAACGACGGCATCTACGTAGAAAACTACCCATAGCGGACAGACAACAGCAGGGATGGCGAAGTTCGCCATCCCTGCTGCGTTCATGCGGCATCCCGGTCCCGTGGGGATGCGCGGGTATGGATCAGCTTTCCGGGGTCGCCTCCGGAGCCGGGCCGGTGCCAACGAGGTGTGCCCGCACCACGGTTCGCTCCGTGTACTCGGACACATCCGAGTTCCAGGGGCCGCCGCACGTCATGAGGGTGAGGCTCGGCTGGGCCGTCTCGCCCACGATGTCATCGCCGGGTGCGACGGTGGCATCGACCTGCTTCACCCAGTCGACGACATAGGTATAGACGGTGCCGTCGTTGCCGGTCACGACGATGCTATCGCCGGCCTTGAGCTGGTCGATGGCAAAGAAGACACCTTCCGGCACGCCCCAGTAGTTGAGGTGGCCCGCCATGACCGTATTGCCCGCGCCGCCAAGCTTGGCGGTCTCCTTGTACCAGGCCGCCTGATCGGGCGTGGTCGGGTCCTCCATGTCGCCGTTGACGGTTTCGAGGATCTCGACCTTCGCGCTCAGCCCGATCGCCGTCGCGGCGATGGAGACCGGCACCGCACCGCAGCGCACGCCTTCCTCCGGGGTCGCCGCGACCGGCGTCCCGTCCTGGAAGGACGCGCAGGCCTGCGGGGTCCCGAGCTCGTTCGGCGCGGACGGCGGGGTCGCCATCTCCGGCTCGATCACCTGCGTGTCCTGCCGGCCGGTATTCGGGTACTTCATAGGCGGTTTGCCGGATGTCGGCGGCTTCGTGGCGCCGGGGGTCGGATTCGTGGAGCAGTTGTAGACCCAGACATCCGTCGTCTTGCCACCTTCGACCGTCACGGCGCCGTTGGTGACCGGGCTGGACTGGCCGCCGCCGACACTCGCTTCGACGTGACATGGCGTGCCGCTGGTCTCGGTGACGGTGTAGTTGCCGGCGTCGAGGCCATCCACAGAGAGCTTGCCCCAGGCGTCCGTCGTGCCCTGGTCGACGGTGCCGCCGCCGTTCGAGACGGTGAAGCTGGCGCCATATTCCCAGGTGTCGCACTCGACCGTGGAGACCCAGGTGAGGGTCGTACACATCGACTTGTGAATGACGATGCCACCGTGGTCCGCGTAGGGCACGTTGTACCAGTTGCAGACGATCTGGTCGTGACTACCGACGTGGAACGGGAAGTCGTTGCCCGTCCAGAGCGGCGCCGGGTGAATACTGCCGGTGTAGAGCCCGGTGCAGTCGAGGACGAAGACGCCGCCGATGCCATCGGGCACGGTTTCCTTCAGCGAGTAGTCGCCGATCTGCAGGCCACCGTAATAGATGGCGTACGGGATGCTGTCGCCCGTATCGGTCTGTCCGAGCTTCGTGTTCGTGCTGTCGTAGAGCGAGAACGTGACGCCGTCCTGCGGGGTCGCGCAATCCATCTTCGGGTCGGCGCCGGGCAGCGTCCAGTCGTATCCCGCCGGACAGAGCCACTTGTAGACCGTGATCGAGCCGGGGCCATCCGGCATGTTGTACCAGCTGCAGACGATGGGGCCGCTGCCGCCGGGATTCAGCGTGATCGCGCCGTTCATCACCATCTGGAGCGTCGGCGAGTAGGCATCGCCGCAGAAGACGTAGGGCTCGCCATACCCGCTCGGGATGGTCTCCGCCACGGTGGTGGTCGTCACCGGAAGATTCGAAAGCGAGAACGGATTACTGTTCGAGGAGGTCGCCGTGGCGACCGGTGAGCCGCTCTGGCTGGCGGTAAAGGGGACACCCGGCAACGGGTGCGTACAAAGCGTGGTGAACTTCTGGTAATCGGGGACGCCGTTCGTCATGTAGGCCGTCGGATCGTCGCCGCAAGTGTACTTGTAGATGATGACGCTGAAGGTCGGCGGCATCGGGATGTTGATCCAGTCGCAGTACAGCATCTGGTCGGGCAACAGATTCCAGGTGATGGTGCCGTTGTTCACCTGTTGCTGACCGTAAGGCACCTCCAGGTCCGGATCGTTCGTCACGGAGGACCCGCGGCAGAAGACAACCGGCTGTGCGTAGCCCGTGGGAATCGTCTCCGTAAGCGTAACCGCGCCGGACGGCACGTTGGACACGGAGAGCAGATTCGGCGGCGAACCGCTGGTGGTGCCGGTGGTTGAATAGGCGCCGTTCGTGACAGTGAAGTTCACCGGGCCGGCATTCTCATGGCACTTGAGGGCGATGTCGTACGGATCTGCCGGATTCGCCACGGCGTAACCCGCCGGGCAGGCCAGCTTGTTGATCGTGATCGACCCGTAGCCGGACGGCATGTTGAACCAGTCGCAGAACATCGTCTGGGTATCGACGAGGTTCCAGGTGATGGTGTTCGCCGTCACCGTCATCAGGGTAGATGGTACCTCGACCGTGGGATCGTTGGTCAGCGACATGCCCTTGCAGGTCACGATCGGTGCGCCGTACCCCTGGACGGCATTCTCGGTCACGATCACGAGGCCGCTGGGCACGTTGTCCATCTCCAGCAGGTTCGGCGATCCGCTGGTGGTTCCGGGCACGGATGTCTGGCCATAGGTGACGACGAACGAAGTCGGGCCGGCATCGTCGTGGCAGTTCGCGGCGAGATCGTAGATATCGGGGGGGCTGGACGGTACGTAGCTCGCCGGACAGGCGTGCTTGTTGATGACGACCGTACCGGTGCCAGCTGCCGCTGGCGTCTCATACCAGGCGCAGGTCACGGCCACACCGGGATCGAGCGAGATATCGAATCCGCCGAGGACGGATGCCGTGAAGGGATACTGTGGATTGGTCGCCGAGTGGCAATAGATGAACGAGTTGGAGGGCACCGGGTACCGCTTGAGTGTGTACGATCCCGGCACGACATCGCCGAAACCGGCGCTCCCGTCGTTGCCCGTCAGCACGGTCATGGGGTTGCCCGTCCCGCCCGATGGGCCAAGATCGAAGCGGAGCCCAAGAATCGACGTGGTGCAGGTGGTGGCTGTGGTCGCTTCGTCCGATGCATTGAGATTGAACCCGGACGGGCAGGTGAACGCTGAGATCGCAAAGCTGGCCGGTTCCGCTGCCGTACCGGATACGCCGTTCGTGTACCAGTTACAACCGACGATCTCGTCGTCCTTGAGGTCCCAGGTGATGCTGCCATTGGTGACTGGCATCGTCATGTCACCCGTCTCCGGGCCGCCGTGCTGCACGATACCATCGCAGATCACGAGCGTCTGGCCGGCAGCTGGGTTCTGCGTCACGGTCGTGTTGCCGGTCGGGATCTCGGTGAAGCTCACGACGCTGTCGTCGTAATAGCCGGTGAGCTGGGAGAAGGTCTGGCTGGTGCTGGCAGTCAGGTCGAACTGCACGCCGTTGCGCATGGTGGTGCAGGCCGTCGCCGGATCGCTGGGCGGATTCGTCAGGTCGAAGGTCGACGGGCACTCGCGGTAGGTGATGTTGATGCTGCCGACGAGTTGGTTCACCGGCGTACCGGAGGCCACGGCATCGGGCGTCATTGTCACGCCGCCGGTCGTTGCGGCCGTCGGCGTCTCGGTCATGCCGGTCGAGACGGTAGCCGTCGGCGTCTCTCCGGTCGATTGCGTGGCCGAAGCGGCCGGCGTCATGATCGGGGTGACGTACCAATTGCAGAAGACGATCTCATCGTCCTTCAGGTTCCACGACACCATGCCGTTGGAAACGGAAAGCTGCATGATGCCGGTCTCCGGTCCACCATGCTGCACGATGCCGTTGCACAACACGAGCGCGTTGAACGGGGGCGTCGTCTGCCCGAACGTGATGGCGCCGATCGGAATCTCGGTGAAACCGATCTGGCTGTCGTCGTAGTAGCCGGTCTCCTGGGTCTGGGTATTACCTTGCCCATCGGTGATGGCAAAGGTGACGCCATTCCGTTGCTGGGTACAGATGCTCGATGGATCGATCAGCGGGGGATTCGCCGGATCCGCCGGCGGACACTCCCAGTAGGCGATGTTGACCGCGCCGAGGAGCTCGTTCTCGACGGTCGGCGTGGGTGTTTCCGTCGGCGTCTGCATGGACGTATCGACGGTCGGCTGGGTCTGGTCGGGCTGGGTCGGTTGTTGCTCCGGTTGCGTCGGCTGGTCCTGTGGCGCTTGGGTTCCCTGCACATCACTGTCGCCAGCACCGCTGGAACCGTCTGGCGTGACCGTCTGGGCGAACGCGACGCCATCGAACACGGGCGAGATCGCCCCGACCAGCAGCGCCAGAATCGTGAATGCGGTGAAGAGTGGCGATCCGCGACGATATCGGTCGTGCCCTCGACGTGACCTGAGCCGGACGCGGCGAACGGGCGACGGGATGAATGGACGATGCGCCATGATGTTTGCTCCTCTCCTGCGCAGCGGACGGAATCCCTGTGGCAAACCGGACCGGCAGGCGGTGCGAAACGCCCGGCATCCCAGCCAGCCGCACAGGCAGGCCGGGATCGCGATTCCGGTTGGGTCGATGATGCGCGCGATTGAGGAAGGATGGGATCGGTAGGTTCTGCGCGTTTCCAGACAGCTGCGCCTACGCAATCGGCCTCGGGAAACTACGAAGCATGCGTACCCGGTACAGGATAGCCATGCTGCCGGGCGATGGCCGCCGCCTCGCGCCGGGAATGGACGCCGAGCTTGGCAAGAATGCTGGCGACATGGCGGGAGACGGTGCGCGGACTGATGAAGAGCGCCTCGCCGATCTCCCGGTCGGACATTCGCCCGGCGATCAGGCGCAGGATCTCGCTCTCACGCGGGGTCAGCCCATGTTCGAGAATACCGACCGGCACGGCATCGCGCCGCGTATCGTTCACCATGGCCTCCGCGCGGCCAACGGCGATCTCAAGCGCCGCTTGCGTCCCGAGTTCGCCGCCTGCCGTACGAGCCGCGTCGATCCTCTCCTCCGGAAGCTGGGCCCGGATGCGCGATTCGCAGAGGGTGCGGTCATCGCACTCCGTCGCGGCGAGCGGCGTATTCGCACGGGCGCGCATCGCGTCGGCGGCACCGAGCACTGTCGCCGCACCCTCGGCATCGCCGCCGAACGCAAGCAGGAGCGCCGCCGCCTCCGTCCAGACGGCAAACCCCCGGGCGTCGCCGACCTCCCGCCGATAGACAAGGCTCTCATCCAGGAACGCCCAGGCCCGTTCCAGATCGCCCTGGTGACTGGCGGCGAGACCGAGATGCGTCAGGGCGACACCGAGGGCACGCCGATTCTCGAAGCGGCGCAGCACGGCCAAGGCATCCATGTCCCAGGCGAAGGCACGTCCATAGTCCCCCTCCAGATAGGGAATGAGACTCATCGTCGACCGTGCCAACGCCGCACCCTGCGCATCGCCGAGCGCATCGTAGATATCGATCGCATCCTGGTAGCGGGTCAACGCCTCGTCCATGCGCCCAAGATTCATCAGCGCGTAGCCCGACCCACGCAGGGCGGCGGCCGCACCGGCACGGTCACCGCTTTCCTGGCAGAGCACCAGCGATTCTTCCAGCAATACCACCGCTCGCGCATGATCGTTCCACCGGCGAGCAACGGCCGATTCAAGGTCGAGCGCGCGGACGATTCGGGCGCGGTCGCCCGTCTCACGCGCTCGTTCCAGCGCCGCCGCCGAATAGCGCGTCATGCGGGCGCTGTCTCCCTGCCGCAACGCCATCCAGCCAGCCCCGAGCAGGCATTCACACGCGATCGCCGGGTCGCCGGGAGCACCACATTCGATCCAGGCCAGCGCCCGCTCCATCCACGGCAGCCCCTCGGCGTACCGGGCGCGCAGGATCCAGTATTCACGCAGGAACGACACCAGACGCACCAATCGGTCCCCATCACGTTCCGCATCGAACCAGTCGAGCGCGTGCAGGATGTTCGCCCGCTCCGCATCGAGCTGGTCCAACCAGCGCTCTGCCGCCGGGCCATTGATGCCGCCAGCTGCCTGCCCGGCGAAGGCCAGATACCAACGCGCGTGTGCCCCGTATGCCGCAGCATCGTCCCCCTCGGCCCGCAGGCGTTCGCTGCAGAACTCCCGGATGACACCAAGCATGGAAAGACGGTCGTCGCGCTCGCGCCCCATCCCCTTGCGCAAGAGACTCTTGTCGACTAGCGAGGCGAGCACATCGAGGACATCTTTCCCGCCGGCCAACGGCTGCACATCGTGCAGCACGCCTTCCGCCGCGGCGACCGAGAAGCTCCCGACAAAGACAGACAACCGCCGCATGGCCTCCTGTTCCGGCGGATCGAGCAACGCGTAGCTCCAGGCGATGGTGTCGCGCATCGCGCGCTGATGCGGCGCGAGATCGAGCGGCCCGCGCGTGAGAAGATCGAGCCGGTTCGCCAGCCGCTCGCGCACGAGATCGGGCGAGAACATACGCAGGCGGGCCGCAGCCAGTTCGATTCCAAGCGGAACGCCATCGAGCATCTGGCAAATATCGGCGATGGCCTCCGCATTTGCCTCCGTCAGCGTAAATGCAGGAGCAGCCGAGCGGGCGCAGGAGACGAAGAACGCAATCGCATCACTGTCGGCCGCTCCGGACGCAACAGGCTGGCCGGCAAGGGACATGGCAGGGACGATGTACTCATGCTCGCCCGTCAGGTGAAGGCGCGCGCGGCTTGTCGCCAGGATCATGAGGTTCGAGCAGTATTCGAGCAGCCGCGACACGAACGGCCCACATCCACGCACCTGCTCCAGATTGTCGAGCACGAGCAGGAGGTGCTGGCGGCCAATCAGATCGATGACATCCCGTTGGGCGGCATGTCCGGACTCTCGCGCGCCGAACGCCCGAAGGATGGCGAGCGGCACTCCGACGGGATCGGCGATCGCAACGAGCGGAACGAACCAGATGCCATGCGGGAAACGCGCCTGCAACGACGGATCGCTGGAGATCTCGATAGCGAGCCGGGTCTTGCCGATACCTCCCGGCCCCGTGAGCGTCAACAGGCGGATATCCGGATCGGCGAACAAGCCGAGCACCGTCCCCATCTCTGCCGCACGACCGACGAAGGGGGCAAGCGGCTTTGGCATATGGATCGGCGGCGTCGAGTCCGCCGGAAACAACGGGGTGACGTTGGCCGGCGAATGGGACGCGGCAAGCCCGGATGGCGATCCGGATGACGCAACATGGTTGCCCGACATGGCCAGCTTCTCCCGCGCGTGGCCTCGGAGTGCCCGCCGGCCGGCAATCCGGCACCTGCGAACGAGAGGCGGGAACGGCCCCGATCAGGGGCATGCCGCAAGACCCGCCTCCATTATAGGAGGGAAACCGGCGCATCAGCGGCCTTCGCATGCCCAGCGGCCAGCCACAAGAGTTGGCCCATGAACGAACCGTAGGCTGCAAGACACCGGGATGGGACTCGAACGACCGCTCGGAGACACGGTCGCCCAGGGGCCGGCCACGGGGCCTTCTATAAACATCCATCGGCTGCGCATCGAAACCAAATCTCGCGGGCATGCAATGGCCCTGACCGGCACACCAGGGCAATCGCATGATGCTGCGGGAGCCTTGGGCGGAGGCTGCGCCTGCCAGCATGGGCGCGGCACCGTGGCCGCGCCGGACGTACGACCGGGTTCCCCACCGCGGTCGTTCGTCCGGCAGGCCCAAGGTGGCCTGCCGCGTGCCGCATCACCGGCATCGATCAGTCAACCAATGGCCGTGATGCGATTGCCCTGACCGGCACACCCCGGCTTGCACGGCGGCGGCGGTCCGCTTGGTATCATGATGAGGAACATATGCAGGCATATGTCTGGCAGAACCGTTTGCGCCAGGCCGGACACGAGACGCCTGTCGATCCGATCGGCCTGGAGCATGCATTGAAGATCCTGCAGACGCTGTATTTTTATGCCCCATATACGAGCGGGCTCACCATCTACTGCGAACGGCTCTCACGCGAACTGGTGCGGCGCGGACACGAGGTGACGGTCCTCACGTCCTGGCACGACCGTTCGCTGCCGCGTGAGAACGTGACGGAAGAGGGCGTGCACGTGGTTCGCATCCCAATCGCTGCGAACCTCAGCCGCGCCGTCATCCTGCCCACGCTCCTTCCGACCGCCGCCCGCCTGCTTCGCTCGCACGATGTCCTTCACCTTCACCTCCCGATGGCCGAGGCCACCCCCCTGACGGCACTTGGCCGGACGATGCGCAAGCGTGTCGTCATCACGCACCATTCCGACCTCGTCCTCTCCTCCACGCTCGTGGAGAAGATCGCGACCGGCGCAGGGCGCGCCAGTGGTATCGGCGCCGCACACCTCGCGCAGGATGTGGTCGCCTCCACGCGCGACCAGGCGGCCATCTCACCGACCGTGCGCGGCATCCACCACGGCCTGCACATCATCCCGCCGCCAGTGCCGACACCGGTGGCCTCGGCGGATGGGCCGGCGGCCTTGCGCGCCCGATTCGACCTCGGCGACGGACCGGTGATCGGGTTCGTCGGGCGATTCACGGTCGAGAAAGGGCTCGATGTCTTCATGCGGGCGGTGCCAGCCATCCGCGCTGCGCTCCCGACCGCAGTCTTCGCCCTGGCGGGACCGAACATCGACCCCCGCACGGGCGAACCCTATCGAGGCCCGTGGGACGAAGACATGGCGCAAAACCGCGAGGCAATCCGCATCCTCGGGCGGCTCTCCGACCAGGAGCTGGCAGACTTCTTCGCGACGATGGACGTGTTGGTATTGCCAAGCGTGGACAATACGGAGACTTTCGGGATGGTGCAGGTGGAAGCGATGCTCTCCGGCACGCCCTCGGTCTGCACCGACCTGCCCGGCGTGCGCGAGCCGGTCCGGCGGACGGGTATGGGCCGGATCGCCGCTGTGGGCGACGCCAACAGCCTGGCCGAGGCCGTGATCGAGGTTGCGCGGAATCGCGATGCGTATGTCAAGCCATTCCAGGCCATCGCCTCGCAATTCAGCCTGGATGCCACCATTGATGCTTACGAGCGCGTCTATCGCGGCGAAGAGGATGCGACAAGGCCGCTGTCCGGGTATGCTCGCAAGAGCACATGACCATCGGGGCGTCGTCATCGCATGACGGCCACCCGAACGGGTGCATGACCGCACGCACTCGACCGACTCACATCCGTCCCGACCCCAGCGAGCCAGCATGAGCACGACCCCCCCGTCGATCACACCGCCCACCACCAACGCTCCCGTTTCGTCCGGAGCGCCGGCACGACGGGCAAAGCGCCCCCTGTCCCAACCGACCGTCAATCAGCGGGCGCTCCAGCGCTCCGAGGAGGTGCGAAGCCGGCGGGTCGTCGACTTGATGGAGGAAAAACCGGGCCAGGGCAAGGACGATTCGGTCGTCTTCCGCGTCGGGCGTTTCCCCATCCACTACGGACCGCTGCTGATCCTCATCCTCGTCGCGACGGCCATCACGCGGTTCGCCGGACTCCAATGGGGCGGCGCCTACTACCTGCACCCGGACGAGCGGTACTTGGTGATGGTCACCACCGGCATCTCCTGGCCGGACGCAGGGACCTTCTTCAATAGCGCGGTATCCAAGCTCAATCCCTACAACAACACCTTCGGCGGCTTCCTGTACGGCACCTTCCCGGTCTTCCTCGCCAAGCTCGCGGCGACCATCTCGGGCGACAATGTCTACGGGAACATGCACATTCCCGGCCGTACGCTCTCGGCGCTCTACGACATCGGCACGGTGGCGCTCGCGGCGTGGGCGACGCGCCAGCTGTACGGCAAACTCGCCTCCATTCTCACAGCGACCCTGTTGGCCTTCACGGCGCTGATGATCCAGACCGCCCACTACTACACGACGGACTCCGCCGTCGTCCTCACGACCACCGGCGTCATCGCCTGCACGGTCATGGTCTCGAAGACGCGAAAGGCAGTCTGGTATATCCCGGCCGGGCTCTTCCTCGGGCTGGCGATGGCGAGCAAGCCGAATGCCGCCGCCGCCGTGGGCTTCCTCGCGCTGCCGCTCCTGGAGCAGATCCGGCTCAACGGCTGGCTCTCGATCGCGCCACGGTTCTCGCGCCGTCCGGCGGAGTTCACGATCCACAACGGACGCCGATCGTTGCCGGGGTTCGCCATCCTGGCGGGTGCCGTGGTGTCCGGCATCCTCGCGCTCCTCACGTTCCGCGTCTTCCAGCCCTACGCGTTTACGGGTCCGCACTTCTGGGACTTCTCGCTCGATTCCCGCTGGACAGAGTCGCTCAGCTACTGGTCGCAGGCGCAGGCCGGCATCATCGACTACCCGCCAGGATTCCAGTGGGCCAATCGGACACCGGTCGTGTTCATCGTCAAGAACATGGTCCTCTGGGGCATGGCGCCGGGGTTCGGCATCATCGCCCTGCTGGCGATCGGCTATGCCGCAATCCGCTGCGTCCTCAGCTGGCGCTGGCCATCGTGGTGGACGCTGGGACTGGCGGGATGGTGCTGGTTCCACATCCTGTACTACGGGACGAACCATGTGCCCTCGCAGCGGTACATGTTGCCGGCCTATCCGGCGATGGCGATTCTCTCGGGAGCCTTCCTGGCCTCGCTGATCGCATGGGCGCGAAGCGGGAGATCGCTGCGCCTCGGGTCCAGGCTCTCGATCAGCCTGCCGGCGCGCTGGCCGAGGCTCCTCCATCCGGGGTACATCATCCCGCTGCTCGCCGTCGGCATCACCGTCCTCTATGGCATCGCCTTCACGAATATCTATCTGAAACCGCTGACGCGCGTCGAGGCGTCGGAGTGGATCTACGAGAACGTCCCTGCCGGCAGCACCATCACCGGCGAATACTGGGACGACGGGCTGCCGCTATGCATCCCCAACGAGGACTGCTCGCAGTACACCGGAATCGAGCTCTATCCCTACGCCGAGGATGACGTCAACAAGCTGACGACACTGATCGGCGGCCTCAATCGCGCCGACTATGTCGTCTTGTCCAGCCGCCGCCTCATCGACTCCATCGCCCAGATGCCCTATCGCTGGCCGATGACGAACGCCTACTACGACTATCTCTTCGATGGGTCGCTCGGATTCCAGCTGGTGGCATCCTTCTCCTCACCGCCCAGCATCGGCCCGTTCTCCGTCGACGACAGTTCGTCGGAGGAGACGCTGACGGTCTACGAGCACCCGCAGGTATACATCTTCAAGAAGACCGATGCCTGGAACGCCCAGGCTGCGTATGACAAGCTCTACCCCATGCTCCAGACGGGCCTCGGGAACGACACGGGGTTGGTCATTCCATCGCGGGCAGACTCGCCGGACCTCCAGCTGATGGACCGCTCCGACCAGCGCGCCTACTACGCCGAGGGAACGTGGCGGGAGATCTTCAATCCATCCTCGTGGACGAATCGCCACCCGGCAATCTGGTGGTACCTTGCCATCCAGTTGCTGACGCTGCCGATGATCCCCATCCTGTGGCGGCTCTTCCCCGGCCTGCCGGACCGCGGCTACGCCCTCGCGAAGACAGGCGGGCTGATCGCAACGGGATACCTCGCCTGGCTGATCGCCAGCGTGCGGCTCATGCAATGGGGGCCGGTTCCCATCGTGATCGCCTGGTTCGCCCTGTGGGTCGTGGCATTCCTCTGCCTGCGGGGCAGGGCAGGGGCATTCCGGGCATCATTGGGGGAACGCCGTCTCTGGTTCGTGGCCACCGAACTCATCTTCCTCGCCGGGTTCGCGGCTGCGGTCTGGATCCGGATGCAGAACCCGAACCTGTGGAACCCGTGGACCGGCGGCGAGAAGTCGATGGACCTCGCGTACTTCAACGCGACGATCCGCACCCCGTTCTTCCCACCCTACGATCCGTGGTTCCGTAGCGGCACGATTCACTACTACTACTGGGGCCTGGTGCCGTGGGCGATGCTGACGCGCCTCACCGGCATCATCCCGACCACGGCCTACAACCTTGCCGTGCCGAGTGTCTTCGCGCTGTTCCTGCTCAATACCTGGAGTGTCGCGGCGACCTTCCTCTCGCACCTGGTTCCGGCACGGCCCGGCATCGCCCATACGCGCCGCTTCTCCGGTCGCCTCCGGATCATGCTGCTGGCGCTGATCGCCCCCATCGTCACCGGTATTCTCGGGAACCTGCAACTGATCCGGCTGATCGGCGAAGGGATCTGGGACGGCACGAAGCCGGTCCCCGCCAGCTGGCCACACTGGGGCGCCCTCACCGACATGACCTGGGGCGCGTGGCAGATCGTCAGCCGCACGGCCACGCTGCCCGTCACCTCGTCCTACTGGGACCCGACGCGGGTCATCTCCGGCACGGTCAACGAGTTCCCGTGGTTCAGCTTCATCTTCGGCGACCTGCATCCCCACTACACGACGTTGCCGCTGCTGACGGCGACGATCGGGATCATCGCCGCATTCGTGTTCTCCATCCGGCCACAGGTAGCGCCGGGACGATGGAAGCCGGCCTCGATCTTCACGACGTTCGGCGGCTGGGGACCGGCCCTGACGATGACGCTAATCGGCGGCCTGTTGGGCGGCATGCTGATGGCCTCCAATTCGTGGGACTTCCCTCCCGCAATGGCGCTGATCTGCGCCGCCGGCTTCATCCTTGTCGGGACAGCCAGCGGCTGGACCTCCGGCTGGACCCTCCTGCGCGATGTCGCGGCGTTCGCCGGGATCGCCGTCATCTCCTCGCAGGTCTTCTGGCTCCCATACATCCAGCATTACGGCTCGCTGCCGTCGAGCTTCGAGGCGGCGACCGAGACGACGACGATGCCGGACTTCCTGTCGATCAACGGCGTGCTGCTCTTCGCCGTGGCCAGCTACCTCCTGCTGGAGGTCGTCCGTATCGTCCGGCCACAACTGGACCGGGGAGGAACGGCCGCCACAGGCGCGGTCTTCGGCATCGCGGTCGGCATCGTCTGCTTCGTGCTGGCCTTCATGTCCGGAACGATCGTCCTGCTGCTGGCGCTGATGCTGGCCGTAGTCGTACTTGTCGCCTGGTTCCGCCAGTACGACCGGGGATACCTCCTGCTGCTGGCGATGATCGGCCTGGGGATCTCCCTGCTGCTGCTTCCAGACGTGCTGCGCATGCAGAACGACATCGGCCGGATGAATACCGTCTTCAAGTTCTACTTCCACGCCTGGGTGGTGCTCGGGATCACGGGATCGGTCGGACTCGGGCTCGTTTTCGACGCCTTCCAGCGCCGCTCCCTGGCCGATGCTCCGGCGGCTATTCCATCCGTGGCGGATTCGCCGCAGCCAATGCGCGAGCGCGTGATCGTAATCGCGCAGACACCGACCCAGCGTGGCTGGCGGCTCACCGGAAGCGCAGCACAGGTGGTGTGGACCATCCTTCTTGCCATGCTCGTGGCCGGAGCGGCCGCGTATCCCGCGCTGGCGACGGTTGGCCGGGCGCGTGATGTCACGAATCCAATCTCGCCGACGCTCGACGGTATGGCCTATATGGATTCGACGGAAATCACCGCCGGGCCGGATGGAGGGCAGTCGACGACGTTCAGCCTTGCCGGCGACAGGGAAGCCATCGACTGGCTGAACAAGCATACGAACGGCATGCCGACGATCCTGGAAGCCTACGATGGCGAGTATCACTACGGGAACCGCGTCAGCGCGATGACCGGCCTGCCAACCATCATCGGGTGGGGGGCGCAGGAACGCGTGCAGCGCCCTGGTCTGGAACAACTGGTCCAGAACCGGATCGACGACGTGAATGAGATCTACGGCAGCTATGGAGACTTTGCGAGCGTACGCCCGTTGCTGAACCGATACGCCGTGCAGATCATCTATGTCGGCGCACTGGAACGTGCGCTGTATCCTGCGGCGGCCCTCGCTAAGTTCGACGAGGGCGTAGCGGACGGCGCGCTGAAGTCGGTCTACGATCGAAACGGGGTCCAGATCTACGTCTACGACCGGTCGGTTCCGGTTCCCGACGACGACGATGCGATCCCGCCTGCTTCTCCGGAGGCAAGTCCCTTGGCCTCGCCCGTCGCCTCGCCAGCGATCGCGACGGGCAATGCCAGCCCGGCCAGCTCGCCGGTGACAACGGAAGGATCGCCGGCCGCAACGCCGGGCACGCCAGTCGCCACGAGGACGCCGGAGCCGACAACGACCGAGCGACCGGCGACGGTCACGATGCCAACGCCAACCTACACACCCGTCGGATAGCCACGTCACGTATGACGGAATCCGAACGATACCAGGCACCGATCCAAGGAGGGGAAGTTCGATGAATCTGGAAGCAATGGTCGTGCGCGCCGAGCGAGGCCCCATGCGAAAGTTGCCGCCGGGTCTCGCGCTCTGGAGCAATGCCCAGCTCCATCGGGTGCTCGGCGAGCCCGAATTGAAGGAACTCCCCCGCCTCGTGCGGAAGGACTCGATCGCCGTCGATGTCGGAGCCCACTTCGGCACCTACAGCCTGGCACTGGCGCGGCTGGTCGGCAAGCAGGGCAAGGTCGTCAGCATCGAGCCGATCGCCGAGGACGCGGCCATGCTCCGGCAGGCGGTCTCCCAGTTGCGATTGCCGGTCGATGTCGTCGAGACCGCGCTGTCCGACCACAGCGGCGTTGCCACGATGCGCATCCCGAAGCTGCACGGGTACGAGAAGACGGCGCTCTCCAGCCTCGAAACGACCGTCCAGGCAAGTGCCGATGTCGCGATCGAAACGCGGGATGTTCCGGTCCGCACGCTCGACGAGGTGATGTCCGTCTACGCGAAGCCGGTGAGCTTCATCAAGATCGACGTCGAAGGGCACGAGCTGCCCGTGCTGGCGGGGGCCGAGGGCACCATCCGGACGCACAAGCCAGCGATCCTGATCGAGATCAACGATGACCTTGGCGGCGAACGGTCGGCGACGGACGTGTTCGCGTGGATCGTCGCGCAGGGATATCACGGCGAATTCCTGGAAGATGGCCGGTACCGGCGCCCGATCTCGGCGTTCGATGTCACCCGGCATCAGACCGCCGCCTCGGATGATGTCCTCTCCGACGCCTATGTCAACAACTTCATCTTCCTGCCGGACTGAACCGTGAACGACGATCTCTCCGAGATACGACGGTTCTGGGCGCATGGCGACCGCCTGGTGACAAATCACCCGATCGCAATCGACCGGCCCGGCGGCAGCCCTCATCCGCGCTTTCCCGACCTGATCTACCCCTTCGACTATGGATACCTCGAAGGGACAGGGGCGGTCGATGGAGACGGCGTCGACTGTTGGCGAGGCAGCCTGCCGGATCTTCGCGTGACCGGCGCGATCGTCACCGTCGATACGCACAAGGCCGACTCCCAGGTGAAGTGGCTGATCGGCTGCACACCCAACGAGATGCGGCAGGCGCTTGCCACGCATCGCACGGAATGGCAGGCCGCCGTGATGATCCTGCGCCATGCACCCGACGCTGAAGCCCTCCCGGCGGCGGGTGACCTTCAGCAACACGACTGACCATCTCTCACGATCACGATCACAGGAGCATGTATGAGCGAAGCCCAACGGTATGACGACCAGCGATCGCACTTCGAGCAGGATGAACATCAATATCCTGTGGATGCCATCCTGAACCCGCCGCTCCACACCACACTGGAACTGGAAGGCGTCGTCCAGGCCATGCATGCCGCTCCGCCCGACGGTGAGGTCGTGGACTTCGGTGCCGGCACCGGCCGGATCAGCGTCGCCCTGGCGAAGAATGGGTATCGCGTTCTCGCGGTCGATATCAGCGAATCGTCGCTCTCGGACCTGAAGCAGGTCGTCACATCGCTCTCCCTGCCCTCCATCGAGACGAGCACGGAACTCCCAACCGATCGAACCTTTGCGGCAGTGGTGGGCGGGGATGTTCTGCATCACGTCGACCTGGACGAGTTCCTGCCCCGCTTCCACGACCTTCTCGACGACGGGGGCATCCTCGTCTTCACGGAGCCGGGCGGCATGAACCCCGCCTGGTACCCGTACCTCGCCATCGTGGCCGATCTCCGGGTGGAACGCCGGATCGTCTTCTGCAACGTCTGGACCCTCCGCACGAAACTGCGCCGACACGGGTTCCGCCGGATCGACATTCGCGGGGTGGGCATCCTGCCGCGCTCGCTCTTCGGATGGTCGGAGCGCGCCTGCCGCATCAATGACCGCCTGGGGAACCTGCCCATCCTGCGGTGGTTTGCCTACCGCTACCTGATCGTCGCCTCCAGGTAGAAGGTCCAGTCGATAGCACGAGGAAACGACTCCGGACGACGGTCCGGAGTCGTTTCCTCGTGCTATCGCGAAACAGATTGCCGATCTCCAGCCAGATTCGACGCTAGGGATGCAGCTGGGCCGTGAGGGTCAACGCGCTGGACCACTCGCCGGCGAGGTTGATGATCGAGCCGGAGAAGAGGCCGAGAACGATCACGCCAACCACCATCGCGAGGATGCCGACATCCAGCAGTCGCGTGGAGGATTCGTTGGTCTCCTGCTCGCTCGATTCGCTGAAATACATGGCGGCCACCACGCGAAGATAGAAGAAGGCGCTGATGGCCGACGCCACCACGACCGCGATTGCCAGCCAGAGCAGGTCGCTGTTGAGCAACGCCACGATCACATAGTACTTGGCATAGAAGCCGATCGTCGGCGGGATGCCCATCAGCGAGACGAGGAAGACGGCCATCGCCGCCGCCGGAAGCGGATGCCGCGCCGCCAGGCCGTTGAAGTCTTCCAGCATGATGCCGCGGCCACGATGCTGGATCCATGCCAGCACGGCGAAGGCGCCGATGTTCATGAACGTATAGGCAAGCAGGTAGTAAAGGACGCTGGAAATCGCCTGGTTATCCGTCTCGCTGCCGGTGAACGTGTCGCTCACACGGTAGGCGGCGAAGCCAGCCAGCATGTAACCGGTGTGGGCGATCGATGAGTAGGCGAGCATGCGCTTCACGTTGCGCTGGGAGATGGCGACGATGTTGCCGAAGACCATCGTGATGACCGCCAGAATCGCGATCAGCATGATCCAGTCATCGCGCAGGGGGGCCATGCCCTGCACCAGCAGGCGGATTGCGGCAGCGATGGCGACCGCCTTCGGCACGACGGACATGAACGCGGTGACCGGGGTCGGCGCCCCATCGTAGGCGTCTGGCGTCCAGAAGTGGAACGGCACGGCGGCAGCCTTGAACGCGATGCCGACGATCACAAGGAGCATGCCCAGGGCCAGCGACGCGTCGATGCTGTCCTGCCCGGCAATGAATCCCTGCAGGTTCCGGGAAATTTCGTCGAGGTCGGTGGAACCGGTGCTGCCGTAGATCCAGGCCATGCCATAGAGCAGGATGGCGCTGGCGAAGATCCCGAGCAGGAAGTATTTGAGCGCGCCTTCCAGCGAGGTCTCGCGGCGCCGGGCGAAGGCGGTGAGGATGTAGACGGCCAGCGAAGACAGTTCGATGCCGACGAAGATCATCACGAGATCGCCCGCCGAGGACGCGAGGAGCGCACCGAGTACGGAGAAGCTGAGCAGCGTGTAGTACTCGCCGAGCGGCATCTTGCCTTCAAGGTCCTCGATGTAGTTGGCCGAGACCAGGACGGTGAGGATGGCGGCGACAAGGATGATGAGCGAGAGGAAGACAGTGAGACCGTCGGCCCGGAAGAGCCCGTAGAACGTGCTCTCGTCCTTGCCACGCTGGTCGGCGAGCAAGACGATGCCGAGACCATAGCCGATCAGCGAGATCGCCGTCAGCCATGCAAACTGCATTCGCTTGGGGAGGAAGGCATCCGCCAGCGAGAGCACGATCGCCGTGAGGAAGACGACGAACTGGGGCATCGCCAGCCCGAAATCCGGTTTGATCAGGTCATACGACATCGCGTCCGCCCGCTCCCGTTCTTGTGCCGGACCGTCACGAGGCCGGTCCCTACAGACACCGCATCTGCACCGAGCGGTGTCGTGGTCGTATGTCTAGTTCCCCACCACCCGCATGGCGTGGTCGAGAATGGCCTGGAAGCTCGGCTCCACGATCTGCAGGAGCGGCTTCGGATAGATGCCGAAGAAGATGGTCAGCGCCGCCAGCGGCAGCAGGGTCAGGGTTTCCTTGCTGGTCAGATCCGGCCAGCGCGAACTGTCGAGCTGCCCAGGATGCGTTGGGTACGAGTCGGAGCCGGCATAGCCGTGTCCGTGGTCGCTGCCATGATCGTGCGCGCCGCCACTCACCGGCGCAAGGCCGCCATGCGCGTGACCGTGATGATCGTCGTGGCCATGACCGCCGCCCATCGCGGCGAGTTCTTCACGCTCGTATGGCTCCAGCGCGCCATCGGCCGGGTCCGGCGCCTGACCGGATGCACGTCCGAAGACGACCCGCTGGAACATCCACATCATGTACCACGCGGCGAGGATGACGACCACGAAGGTAAAGGCCGCTGCCCACCGGTTGTAGTGCCAGGTACCGATCGTGACGAGGAACTCCCCGATGAAGCCGGACATGCCCGGAAGACCAATGCTGGCGAACATGAAGATACAGAAGTAGATCGCCCACTTCGGCATGCGTGAGGCCAGGCCACCGAACGCCGAGATCTCGCGGGTGTGGGCGCGCTCGTAGATGACGCCAACGCAGAGGAAGAGGCCGCCGGTGTTGAAGCCGTGGGCGAGCATCACCATCATCGCGCCATCCATGCCCTGCATGTTGGCGACGAAGAGGCCCAGGGTGACGAATCCCATGTGGCTGACCGATGAGTAGGCGATCAGCTTCTTCATGTCCGGTTGCACGAGCGCAACGAGGGCACCGTAGATGATCGCGACAACCGAGAGGCCGACGATAAACGGGGTCCACGTCTTGGCGGCGTCCGGGAAGAGCGGGAGATTGAAGCGCAGGATACCGTAGCCGCCCATCTTCAGCATCACGCTGGCCAGGATGACGGAAGCCGCCGTGGGAGCCTGGACGTGGGCATCCGGAAGCCAGGTGTGGAAGGGGAACATCGGCACCTTCACGGCGAAGGCGACCAGGAAAGCCGCGAAGACCCAGAACTGGAAGGTCGTGCTGTAGTGGCCGGCCTGGAGTTCGAGGATGTTCAGGGTCCGGACACCGGTCTGCCGGAAGTAGTCCTGGTAAGTGGCGACGATGCCGACGAGCATCAGCAGCGAGCCGAAGAGCGTGTAGATGAAGAACTTGATGGCGGCGTAGACGCGGTTGTTCGATCCCCAGATCCCGATGAGCAGCGCCATCGGGATCAGCATCAGCTCCCAGAAGATGTAGAAGATGAAGAGATCCAGCGCCATGAAGACGCCGAGCATGCCGGTCTCGAGAAGCAGCATCGCGATGTAATACTCGCGACGGCGCACAATGATCGTATCGTAGGACCAGATGATCGAGATCAGCGTCAGCAGGGTCGTCAGTACGATCAGGAGCGTGGAAATCCCGTCCACACCCATGAAGTAGCTGATGCCGAGATCCTTCAGCCACACCTTGTGTTCGGTGAACTGGAAGTCGGCGTTGTGCTTCAGCTTGAAGAGGATCACGAGCGACAGCAGGAAGCTGGCGACCGATGCCACCACGGCGATCTTGCGCGGCGAGTCCTGCGACGCCTTCGGCGCCAGCAGAATGGCGAGCGCGCCAATCGCCGGGATGTAGGCAATCAGGCTGAGAATCGGAAAGCTGTCCACGAGCTCCTCCGGAGCGGTTCAGGGGATCGGTCGATCCCGGTCCAAGTGCAGGCGCCTGCCGCGTTGCCGACGCCACCGTGATGCGCGAGAGAAACCCTGCCCTACCGGAACAGGCTCGAGAACCCTGCGAGATAGATGCCGATCAGCAACACCATCCCCAGGGCGATGGCGAAGGCGTAATTCGTGACGAGACCCGTCTGGACGTGGCGCAGCCGCTGGCTGATCGCGCCGATACCGGTGGCCACCCCGTTCACCGTGCCGTCGATGATCTTGACGTCCACCACCCGCCACAGGAACTGCGAGAAGACGTAGAGCGGCTGCACGATGCAGGCCTGGTAGATCTCGTCCCAGTACCACTTGTTGAGCAGGAAGTCGTAGAGCCACGGGAACCGCTGGCTCATCGCCTCCGCGCTGATCGTGCCCCGGATGTAGGTCAGCCAGGCGAACACGATCCCGGAGAGCGCGACAATGGTCGAAATGATCGCGAATGCCCAGGTCTGGCCGGATGTCACGTGATGCGGCGCGGTGGGATAGCCCAGGGCATTGACCTCGTGGCCCTCGGTAGCGGTGTGCTCCTCACCTTCGGTCGTGGCCGCATGCTCATCCGTCGTCGCACCGGAGGCCTCGGCAGTGGCGTGATCCTCCGCGAGGACGTAGAGCTGCGGCTGGGTGGATGCGAGCTGACTGGCCGCGGCGTGCTCCTCGGCGCTCTCCCCGTAGAAGACCGGCTCCAGGAACTTCTGGAGCGGCCCCTTCTCCGGCGGGAATCCGACGAAGCCGATGAGGAGCGACGGGATCGCGAGCGCCACCAACGGCACCGCCATCCACGCCCCCGACTCGTGCGGGTGGACGTGGGAGGTGTCGAACCGCTCCTTGCCGAAGAAGACGATGAAGACGAGCCGGAACATGTAGAGCGCGGTCATGAAGGCCGCCGCGAGGGCAACGATCGCCAGGATCTTGCCATGCATGGTCCCGCTGGCCCAAGCGCCGACGATGATCTCGTCCTTCGACCAGAAACCGGCAAACGGCACCAGACCGGCATTCGCGAGCGATCCGATGAGGAACGTCCAGAAGGTCAGCGGCATGTACTTGCGCAGGCCGCCCATCTTGCGGATGTCCTGCTCCTCGTGCATGCCGTGGATCACGGAGCCGCAGCCAAGGAAGAGCAGGGCCTTGAAGAACGCATGCGTCATCAGGTGGAAAATGGCGGGCACCCACGCTCCGGTGCCGAGCGCCAGCGCCATGTAGCCCAGCTGGCTTAACGTGGAGAAGGCGACCACGCGCTTGATGTCGTTCTGCGTGAGCGCGATGCTCGCCGCCATGAAGGCCGTGAAGCCACCGATGATCGCGACGACCGTCATCGCGGTGTCGGAGCTCATGTAAATGACGTGCGTGCGGGCGACCATGTAGATGCCCGCCGTCACCATCGTCGCGGCGTGGATGAGGGCGGAGACCGGGGTCGGACCTTCCATTGCGTCCGGCAGCCAGACATGGAGCGGGAACTGCGCGCTCTTGCCGCAGGCCCCGATGAAGAGCAGGATGCCGATCGCCGTCAGGGTGCTGCCGGCGATGCCGAGCGCGGCATGGTTCTGCACCTTCGCGAAGATGCCGTCCTCGCCGTAGAAATTGACGGTGCCGACCGTCCAGAAGAGGAAGATGACGCCAAGGCCGAATCCGAGATCGCCGACGCGATTGACGATGAAGGCCTTCTTGGCGGCATTGCCGGCCGAGCGGCGTCGGAAATAGTAGCCGATCAGGAGATAGGAGCAGAGGCCGACCGCTTCCCAGAAGACGAAGAGCAGGAGCAGGTTATCGGCCAGCACCAGCATCAACATCGAGAAGACGAAGAGCGGCAGGTAGGCGAAAAAGCGATAGAAGCCATCGTCACCGTGCATGTAGCCCACCGAGTAGATGTGGACCAGCAGGCCGACGGTCGTCACGACCACCAGCATCACCGCGGTGAGCTGGTCGGCATAGAGCGAGACATCGACGTGGAAATCGCCGGACGGAATCCAGGTGAAGAGCCGCTGGTGCAGCGGCTCCTTGTCGGCATGCACTTCCCGCAGGACCAGCAACGCCAGCACCCACGAGACAGCGACCGCCGGGATGGAGACCAGATACGCCTTGTCGCGAATGGCCGCGCGCCCGAAGATGGCGTTGATGACAAACGCCGCCAGCGGTAGCAATGGAATGAGATACAACCAGTTCGCCATCAATGCGTCCTCAACCGGGGCTCCCGCCCCTCGATCACGCCCACACGCACCGCAACCCCGGTGTCGCGGTCCACGCAGGCGGGGTTCAACGCCCGAAGGCCGTTGCCCGCCCGCATGCAGATCGTCCTAATCACGCAACTCGTGGATGTCATCGACATCGACCGTCTTGCCCCGGCGACTCAGCGCCACGATGATCGCCAGGCCAATCGCCGCTTCGGCCGCCGCGACAGCGAGGACGAAGAGCACGAACACCTGACCGTTCAGCGTCTGGGTCTCGTTCGCAAACGCCACCAGCGTGATGTTGACCGCCGTCACCATCAGCTCGACGCACATGAAGATGATCAGCATGTTCCGTCGCGTCAGCAAGCCCATCATGCCGATGACGAAGAGCGCTGCGCTCAGGAACAGAAAGTGGTTTGTGCTCAGTTCACCCATGCGACATCCCGTTTCGCGCGTTCTGTGCGAGCGCCCGTGACGATATGGCCTCCCGGCCGACGCGGCTAGTCGTTCTGCTCATCCGGGCGCCCCTGCCGCACACCAACGCGGGTATAGGCATCCGGGTCCTTGGTCATGATCAACGTGCGGCCAGTGGCCTGGAGCGCAGCCTCCCGCTCCGGATCGACGGCGATCGGGGTCTCGCCCTTCGGGCCTTCCGGCAACAGGCCATCGGCGCCGCGCGCGTGGGCAAGGCTGATGGTGTCGCGCCGGCGCTGGATCTTCTCACCCAACCGCTCCGGCAGGGCCAGCACCACGGCGCCGATCACCCCGACGGTCAGGACCAGGGAAGTGACCTCGAAAGCCAACAGGTATTTCGAATAGATGCGGAGGCCGATCGCCTGCGTGTTGCCACCGACGGAATCGATCGCGGCCTGGGTGTCCGTTCCAACCGGGCCAAGGGATGTCCGCGTGATGATCGCCGCAGCCAGCTCCAGCACCAGCACGATGCCGAGCACCACGCTGAGGTTCCGTTGCAGCGGCGCGGCGGATGAGAAGGATGGCAGGTCGTCCGGATCGACCAACATCAGCACGAACAGCATCAGGATCAGGATCGCGCCGGTGTAGACGATGATCTGGATCACCGCCAGGAACTCGGCGCCAAGCATGACGAAGATGCCGGCGACGTTCAGGAACGTGAGGACAAGGAAGATGCCCGAATGCACGGGATTCTTCGCCAGCACCATCCCCAACGCGCAAAGGACCGACGCTGCGCCGATGACATAGAAGAAGATCAGATCCCAGGGCATCAGGCCGCTCCTCGATCCTGGATGCGGAACCCGGCTTCCCGGACCGTTCCGCCCTCGCGCGCATTCACCGGCGCGCCCGTGCATCGTACCGACATCAGAACAGCTGCCCGTTGGCGATGATCCGCAACAAGGCCGTGATGAAGATGTTGAACAACGCCAATGGCAGCAGCACTTTCCACGCAAGCCCCATCAGCTGGTCGAACCGGAAGCGAGGCAGGGTAGCGCGCAGCCAGACGTAGAAAAAGAGGAAGGCGATGGTCTTCAGGAAGAGCCACAGCAAGCCAAGCACCCAGTACGTGCCCGATCCCGGACCGTCCGTGCCGCCGAGGAAGAGCGTACTCGCGAAAAGCGAGACCACGATCATGTTGATGTATTCGCCCAGGAAGTAGAGCGAGAACCGGAATCCGGAGTACTCGGTATGGAAACCGGCCACCAGCTCGGTCTCCGCTTCCGGAAGGTCGAAGGGCGCGCGGTTCGTCTCGGCCACGGCGGCGATGAGGAAGAGGACGAAGGCCAGCGGCTGGGAGAGGATGAACCAGTTGCTGATGTGCAGCGGGCCGATCTCGATCGAGCGCGACTGCTCCACCATGATCCCGCGCAGGCTGAGGGTGCCGGAGAGGATGAAGATGCCGACCAGCGAGAAGCCGAGGATCAGTTCGTAGGAGATCACCTGCGCCGCCGAGCGGAGACCGCCGAGGAGCGCGAAGCGATTCGCGGAAGCCCAGGCGCCGAGGATGATGCCGTAGACCCCGGCCGAACCGACCGCCAGCACGAAGAGCGCGCCGACATTCAGGTCCGTCGCGAAGAGATTGACCTTGTGGCCCCAGAGATCGAGGGCACCGCCGAAGGGAATCACCGAAGCGGCGGTCAGCGCCGCGACGAAAACCGCGACCGGCGCGAAGAGGAAGACCCACTTGTCCGCCGCGGCGGGAATGAGGTCTTCCTTACCGAGCAGCTTCACAGCGTCGGCGAGCGGCTGGTAAAGGCCGTGCGGACCCGAACGCGTCGGACCGAGGCGGTCCTGCATGGCCGCGAGGACCTTGCGCTCGAACCACGTCATGTACGCCATGCTGATGAGCAAGACGTTCAGGACGACGAAGGCCACAATGAATGAGACCCAGATTGGTTGATCTGCCATCGTTTGCTTTCAGCCCTCGACGTACGTCCGCCATCGGCTGCCCACCCGGCAGCCCTGTCCGCGAACGCCCCCGTCGCCTCTCCCCGACTGGCCGGAACGATGACCGCTCCGTCCTCCAGAACTCGATCCTGTCCGCCACCCCTGAACGACGGACCATCCCCGTCGGCGCCTTGTCAGCGGTCGACTGACCCCAGCACGATGTCGATCGTCCCGATCAACGCGACCATATCCGCAAGCATCGCCCCCTGCGCCATGTGCGGCAGCACGGAGAGGTTCACGAAATCCGGCGTGCGGATGCGGAAACGATACGGCATCGGACCGCCATCCGACACGACGTAGTAGCCCATTTCGCCCTTGGAATGCTCGATGGACGCCCACGCCTCGCCGACGGGCGGGTTGAACCCCTTGATCGTCCAGATGAAGTGGCGCTGCATGTCCTCGGCGGTGGTCATCGTGCCCTTGTGCGGAGGGATGACGTAGGCCGATTCGTAGGCCATCAGCGGGGAATCCATCTTCTCGACATGATCCAGCGCCTGCTTGACGATCTTGATTGCCTGCCGCATCTCCTCCTGCCGGACGAGATAGCGGTCGAACGTGTCGCCGTGCTGGCCGATCGGAATCTCGAAGTCGAGCCGGTCGTAGACCAGGTACGGCGTCGCCTTGCGGACGTCGTAGTTGATGCCCGATCCCCGGAGGCATGCTCCGGTGAGCGAGTAGGAGATTGCCGCCTCCGGCGAGATGATGCCGACGCCCTTGGTGCGTGTGAGCCAGATCGGGTTGGCGTCGAGCAGCGTGGTGTATTCCTTCTGGCGCTCCGGGAAGATGCGGATGAAGGACCGGATCTTCTCGACCAGGCCATCCGGGATCTCGCGGGAGAAGCCGCCGATCTCCATCATATTGGTGGTGAGGCGGGCGCCACAGAAGGATTCGAAGATATCGAGGATCAGCTCGCGCTCGCGGAAGCAGTAGAGCGACATCGAGAGCGCCCCGATGTCCAGCGCGTGCGTGCCCAGCCAGACGAGATGAGAGGCGATGCGGCTGAGCTCCGCCATGATTACGCGCCAGTATTGCGCGCGCTCCGGCGCTTCGACACCGCAGAGCTTCTCCACGGTGAGGATGTAGGCAAGGTTGTTCAGCGGTGCGGCAACGTAGTCGGTACGGTCCGTCCACGGGGTGAGCTGGGCGTAGCGGTGCGCCTCGCCGAGCTTCTCGGTGCCACGATGGAGATAGCCGATGACCGGATCGCACTCGGCGACGATCTCGCCGTCGAGCTTGAGGAGCACGCGGAGCACACCATGCGTCGACGGGTGCTGCGGCCCCATGTTCAGGGTCATCAAACGGTCGCCGTTCTCCATCGTGCGGTCATCGGTGATGGAGAGTGTGCCGGTTGGCGGCACGTTCGGGTTGACGAACTCGCCGGGACGGCCATAGGGCGTGGATGCGATATCCTCGACCAGACCGCGGTCGGTGTTCGGGGCGTCAGGAGTGATGGAAGCCATGAGCTAGACCCCCCTTCCGGTCCACCGCGTGCGGACACGCGGGACAGTGCGCTCGGTGTTGTAGACGGGGAACTCCTTCCAGCCGCGCAACGGATAGTCCTTGCGAAGCGGATGGCCCTCATCCCAATCGTCGGCCAGGAGCATGCGGCGCAGGTTCGGATGGCCCTCGAAGACGATGCCGAACATGTCGTAGGCCTCGCGCTCCAGCCAGTTCGCGCCATTCCAGACCGGCACCAGCGACGGCACGGTCTCGCCGTCGTCGATCCCGGCCTTCAGACGCAGGCGGACGCGATTCGGGATCGAATAGAGCTGGACCACGACATCGAAGCGCGGCGCGGCGCGCAGGCGAAGCATGTCGACTGCCGTGAGGTCGGTAAGGAAATTGATCGCCAGCTGGTCGTGGTCGCGGATGAAGTAGCAGATCTCGCGCAGCTGCGATGGGCGGACGTGAATGGTCGTCTCATCCCGGAAGCGGACGATGTCGAGCACATCGTTGGGGAAGACGCGACGCAACTCACGCACGACCGGATGCTTCTCGATGTCGTCGTCGAAGTAGAGCGCCCGCGCCCACGGGTCGCCCTCGATCACCGGCTGCGGTGCGGTGGCGAGGTCCTGGATCGGCTCCTCGGCCTCGGGGAGCGCCTGCTCTCCCTCCGCCGCGGCAGCAAATTCCTGCCCCGCGCTGGGCGTCATGTCACGCCCTTCCGGGGCGAGATCGGCGACCACCTCGGCCACCTGCTCCGGCTGCGCGATCGGCGCGGAGGCATCGGCCGTGGCCTTCGGCTCCGGCGTGGGCCCGTTGCCGCTGTCGGCTGCGACCGGGGATTCCGGCGCGGGGATGGGATTCTGTGCGGTATCGCCCGGCAGACGGTTCGCCTCGGCCTCGGCGGCTTCGGCCTGGCCCTGCGCGTTCTGATCCGGATTGGTCCGGGCGTTCGTGTCGCCGTCGCTCACGATCTGTTCCTCCATCTGCCGACGGGCGCGACATCGTCGCCCACGACAGCGGCCCATAGGGGCCATGCCCAAGCGTGGAATGGCTGCCTAGGCGCGCATCCCCGCCATCACTTCTTCACGATCGGCGCGCCGCTGGGCCTCCGCGGCGTCCACGCCCTGCTTCTTGGCCATCGTCTCGTACTTGATGACCTTGTTCTGCAGCTGCAGGATGCCGTAGTAGAGCGATTCCGGAGTCGGCGGACAACCGGGCACGTAGACATCGACCGGCACGACCTGATCGACACCCTGCACCACCGCGTAGGTATCGTACGGACCGCCGACATTGGCGCAGGAACCCATCGAGATCACCCACTTCGGCTCCGGCATCTGGTCGTACAACGTGCGGACGATGGGCGCCATCTTCTTGGTCACGGTGCCGGCGACGATCATGAGATCGGCCTGGCGCGGCGAGGCGCGATAGAGCATGCCAAAGCGCTCGGCAAGGTCCCAGCGGGACATCGACGCGCCGATCATCTCGATGGCGCAGCAGGCAAGGCCGAACTGCAGCCACCAAAGGGACGAGCGCCGCCCCCAGTTGAAGAGGAAGTCGAGCGAGGTGATGAAGACGTTCTTGTCGAAGCGATCGTCGATCAGACCCATTCCAGGGCCCCCTTCTTCCATGCGTAGATGTAACCGATGAGGAGCAATCCGAGGAAGACCATCATGTCCGTGAAGCCGAAGAGGCCGAGGCGGTCGAGATTGACGGCCCACGGATAGATGAAGACCGCTTCGAGATCGAAGACGACGAAGAGCATGCCGATCACATAGAAGCGGGGCGTGAAGTAGATCTTCGTGGGGGCCACGTCGGGAATGCCGCTCTCGTAGGGCATCTCCTTGACGGGGTTGGGTTTGGAGGGGGCCGCCGCACGGTTGAGGAGGAGCAACGCGTTGCCCATTGCAAAGGCCGCGGCAATCATGAAGACGATAACGACCCAGTTCTCCCCGAAGCTGTGCACCGATCCCTCTCCTGCGTGGTCGTGCGGTTGCAGCGGCCGGACATGATGGCCGGCGATGCTGCGTGGCGTCATTGCCTGAACCCGGGTTGCGATTCTGGAGCGATGAGTCCAGCGTCCGTTCGCATCGTTGGCGGGACTCTCGCACTCCCCGACGGACCACAAACAGGGGTCCGCGAAGCTGTGTGTATGGTATCACAATCTTTAGGTAGGACCGATTCGCAGGTGGGATTTCCTGATGCCTGTTCCCGATGCACGCGGCGGCCCTGACGCACCGTCGCCCCACGCCGATCCTGCCAAGCTGGCACCACTGGCAGGATCGGCGTCCGGATGAGGAATGTCCATGTGGGGTGCTGCACACAGGGATGCACAGCGTTCCGCGGGAGGCGATAGCCCTAACGGACCTGAAACCGTATCCGATTGGACCGGTTCTGCCTTGATGTCACCCCTAGAATGAAATCAGCACCATATGAATCGTGTTGCCAGCCACAGCACGAATTCTCCCCTTCCCTCCAGTGGTGTCTACAGCCGCACGGGCCATCCCCCGTGCGGCTGTTCCTGTTCTACGCGCTGTCTCGCCGCCCCTCGATCTCCGCATAACATCCAGCTCCAGGGCATGCAGAGAGCCGGGACGCTGTCCCGGCTCTCTGCATGCCGTGGAGCTGGATGATCGAGGCCAGATCAGGAGCGCGCGTCCCCAGCTGGACGTGTCCATGCGATCGCGGCCAGCGCCGCCGCAATTCCCATCAGGAGCACGCCGTTCGTGACGTGCCAGGCCGTGATCTTGAAATCATCCCGCGTCGCGTACCCGAGGGCAATCTGCACCACGACCAACACGACCGCCAGCCCGGCGAGCACCAGAACGCCCCGTGGCATCGCACCCGCATTCGCCAGCATCACCGCGAGCACACCCTGGGCCACCACAAGCAGGAAGACCAGATTCCCGAGCTGGCCGTGTCCGGTAATCAGCCCGTGCTCACCTCCCCAGAAACCTTGGCTGGCCAGGAACGCCTGCACGACGATCAGGACGGCGTTCACGACAGTCAGCCACCGGAAGGCGGGCAACGCCCATTCGGGCAGCGGGCGAGATGTGGTGGGTGACGAGGTGGGGTTGGACATCGGCCGAGGCGTCCTTTCCGAGAGGCGATGCGAGGTCGGTTCCCCTGATTATAGGTGGCAGGGAACGGCCCCCACGCCCACCACGAGCCGGATCGGGACAGCAATGCCACACCCGCATATCCCCGATCAGACCTCTGGCAGCGGGTCGAGCGGCCAGATCGGGCGCGTGATACGCGTATAAGGCAGGTTCGCGAGATTGCTCGTCGTGAAGCCGGGCGTGTCGCAACGGATGATCGTCCCGGCGATCGGCTCGAACCCGGCCCGGAAGTGCTGCTGCGACTTCAGGGCCGCAATGCGCATCCGCCGCACGTCGATCCCATGCAACAGGAAGACGCCCTCGTCGAAGGTCTGCGACCGCGCCGTCCCGACGATCACCTCCACGTTGCCGATCGTCAGCCGCGCCATCTTCCCGTAGTCCTCGATCTGCCCGGCGCCCATCGGCGTGGTCAGGACGAAGCGGCCATCGGTGAGGCATTTGACGTACGCCTCCGCCTCGATCGGCGCGCCGTGCAACTCGTCGGTGAAGCCGCCCAGCCGGACCTGGATCGTCGCCCCCACACCCGCCTCGTGCGCCTGGGCCGCCATCGCCGGATCGACGAGATACCCGAAGCAGGTATCCGGCGCGTTCGCCGCGAGCAGTGCCCGGAGCAGGTGCGTCCCGCTGCCGGGAGCACCGCCGCCGCAGTTGTCGGAAACCTCCGCGACGATCACGGGCAGGTCGGTTGCAGCGAGCGCCTGAGCGACGGCCTCCTCCGCTCCCGGAAGGTCCGGACGAAAATCCTCGATCCGGGAAAGGACGTATTCCGCGACATCGTCGGCGGCTTCCTGCGCGAGCGCCGGATCGTTGTCGGCCACCACCAGCACGGAGGTGGCAACGATCGGGACATCGGTATCCGGGAAACCGTGCGTGAAGTTGCAATCGAGGACGCCGGGTTTCGCCTCCCACGCGAAGCAGCGCTCGTTGATCGCCTTCACCGGGTCGGTGAACGACGTCGTGGGCGGGATGGCGACCGGCAGCATGCGCAAGTGCATCACCGGCCTGATCTTGCCCCGCACGATCTTCGCGGCGATCTCCACGATCTCCTCGCCCCGCTCGTACATATCGATGTGCGGGTATTCGTGGCAGTAGAAGAGGGCCGACGCGTGGTCGAGCATTGCCTGCGTGGTATTGCCGTGAAGGTCGAGCGAGACGACGACCGGGATTTTCTCCCCGACGACAGCGCGAAGCTCCTGCAGGAAAACGCCCTCCATGTCGTCCATATTCTCCGCCGAACCCGCACCGTGCAGCGTGAGGCAGATGGCGTCGAGTTCGCCCGCCGCGCGGATGCGGGAGAACATCTCGTCGCGGATTGCCTCGTAGGCCCCGGTGGAGACGGTGGCGGACGGTTGGGTCGTCGTGGCGAGGGTCGGGACCAGGTCGATCCCAAGCCGCTCGGCTGCCGCGATCATGCCGCCGACATCGTTGCGCACGCCCCGGTTCTTCCGGATGAGCTCATCGCCCTCCTCCCACTGCGAGGCCTTGAAGTCGGAAAGCGGGGTGGTGCCGGGGCAGAACGTGTTGGTCTCGTGGGCGAAGTAGCCGATGGCGATACGCATGGAAGAACTCTCCGGAGAGGTGGAAACGAGCAGAACGGACGGACGCATCCGCCGGGCGATTATGCAGGCAGGCACATCGGCGCGAAAGAGGCGAAGGATCCACAGAAATCTCCATGCCGGAATCCAGCTATCCCCGGGCAACCATTCGTAGGATCGAGGCGTGGATGGATGACCGCCCACCGCCGCCACTGCCTCGTGCAGGACGATGTCGCTTCAATCCAAGGATGCGATACCGATGACAAGCCCCCTTGCCCCCTCGTCGACACCCGAACCTTCGGAGCCCTCACGTCATATCAGCCGCCGGACGTTGCTCCGCCGGGGAGCCGTGGTCGGGGCAGGCGCCGCCGGAGCCACCACCATCGTGCGCTTCGGTGTGGGCGGCGCGAGCATCCTCGCACAAGATGCCGGCACCGCGACCCCCGAAACGGGTGCGGCAACTGCCGTGGCCGGGAGTACCGCCGACCGCATCCAGCAGATCACCGACGCCGGGACGGCGTTCCTCGCCACCCTCACCGATGACGAGAAGCCTGCCGTGCTCTTCGACTGGTCCGACACCGAGCAGAAGCAACGCTGGTCCAACTTCCCGGAGGGACTGTTCTCCCGCGACGGCCTGATGTGGGGCGATATCAGTGAGGAAGCGCAGAATGCCTGGCTCAGCCTGATGCAGGCAACCCTGAGCGAGCGCGGTTACCAGCGTGTATTGGAGGAATGGGCTGCCGACGAAGCGCTTGCCGCCGAACAGGGCGGAGGTGGGACTGGCGGCGCTCCCTCCGCCAGCGGTACGCCTGCCACCGGGCAGGGCAATGGCGGTCCCGGCGGCCAGGACGGGATGAATGGTACGCCTCCGGCCGACGGAAGCAGCGGGCCGGGGGGTAACGGCGGGCCGAACGGCATGAACGGCACACCGCCCGCAGGCGGCAATGGCGGTCCTGGCGGGAACGGCGGCGGGGGGGGGCAGATGCTCGGCAAGCAGTATTACTGGGTCGCGCTGATCGGCACCCCATCCACAACCGATCCGTGGCAATGGCAATGGGGCGGCCATCACGTC
Source organism: Thermomicrobiales bacterium (assembly GCA_049841275.1). Taxonomy (GTDB): domain Bacteria; phylum Chloroflexota; class Chloroflexia; order Thermomicrobiales; family UBA6265; genus JASGDN01. The sequence continues at coordinate 617 of JASGDN010000016.1, read as the reverse complement.
ACCGTGAATGCGACCGTCGGCAACGGCAACGTCGCCCTCACCCCAAGCTTCATCGGCGTCCAACCCGCCACCTACACCGATGACGCCGGCAACGAGATCCGCCCACTCGGCGACATCGAAGACGACGCCTTCGCCCTGGTGAACGCCCTCGACGCCGAGCAACAATCGGCAGCCATCCTCGGTGACACGTACATCGACCTCGTGCTCGGTCCAGGCCAGGATGGCAAGACGCTCCAACCGGAAGGATTGCCCGCCTCCCAGTTGACCGACGACCAGACGACGATGCTCGTCGGGCTGATCGACTACTACACCGGCTTGCTCAACGACGACCTCGCCGCTGCCCGGCTGAAGGAGGTCACCGACGTGCTGGACGACACCTATTTCGTCTGGTACGGCCCGACGACGCAGGGCAGCGCCGCCTACTTCCGCGTGGCGGGACCGACAATCGTGATCGAGTTCTCCCCACAGGGCGGGATGGGCGCCAGCGCCGCCGATCACATCCACGGCATCTACCGCGACCCGAGCAACGACTACGGCGCGAAGTATCTTGCGTAATCCCTGTCGGGCGTTCCCGGAAGGGGACTCTCAGGCTGCCACGGAGCCTTGCCGCCGCGACG
>JASGDN010000015.1:0-17678 GCA_049841275.1 Thermomicrobiales bacterium | reverse complement strand
TGCGCCCCTCCCTGCAACGACAGCGTCTTTGAGATCGCCGCCGTCAACGTCGTCTTCCCGTGGTCCACGTGCCCGATCGTCCCGATGTTTACGTGCGGCTTCGTCCGCGCAAATACCTTCTTCGCCATGATCTTTCCTCCAGAGACGACGCAACGGCGGCGTCACCAACCAACGATGGCTGCACGAAACAGAGAGGCTCCATCCGTGGAGCCTCTCGTATCGCTCTGAACAAGCTGGAGCCCACGCCCGGACTTGAACCGGGGACCTCGTCCTTACCAAGGACGCGCTCTGCCGACTGAGCTACGTGGGCCCGAACCATCACCGCGTGCAGCGGCGGCCTGTTCGGTGGGCAGGGACGGATTCGAACCGCCGTAGGTTTCCCATCTGGTTTACAGCCAGACCCATTTGTCCACTCTGGTACCTGCCCGGGGACCCCGGAACCATCTCGCCCCGATGGAGCCGACGATGGGACTCGAACCCGCAACCGGCTGTTTACAAAACAGCTGCTCTGCCAATTGAGCTACGTCGGCACAGCATAGCTCTAGGGCGCCCGGCCGGACCGAAGTATACGAGGCCCTCCGGAGGCCGTCAAGGCACCATGGCGCTCACTGTCAAGGCGCTCATCCACGCCCAATATCGGTATTATGTCATGCATTGCGGCGTTTGTCACGCGATATGATAGTGTCCCATCCGCGCTCATTCCGACCGGCCATCGAAAGGGACGCCTGATGACCCAAATCGACATCGACATGCCGAATCATGGGCCGATCGTCGTTCTCATCACCGGCATGTCGGGAACCGGCAAGTCGACCACGCTGGACGAACTCGCGCGTCGTGGCTGGCGCGCCGTCGACACCGATTACGATGATTGGCAGGTTGCGGGACCGGATGGCGACCCGATGTGGGACGAGCCGAAGATCGCGAGTCTCCTCGACTCGCTTCCGGCCAACGAGCGACTCGCCCTGTCCGGCACTGTGCGCAACCAGGGTCGATTCCGGCATCGCTTTGCCGCGATCGTGCTCCTGACCGCACCGCTCGACGTGATGCTGCAACGCGTGACCGCCCGAACGGCGAATCCATACGGCTCGACCGCGGCCGATCGCCACGCCATCGCCCGCGATACCGAATGGGTGTTGCCATTGCTCCGGGAATCCGCCGATATCGAACTCGATACGGGCACACAAACGGTCTCGGAGATTGCCGACCGGATCAGTGCATTCATCGGCACCAGGTGAATGCACCGAAGGCTCACTCAGCGAACCGGCCTGTTTTCCTTGGCATGCATTTCGTCATCCAAGAAATATCCAGAGCATGTCATCGTTCGCTCCGCTCACGATCCCGGCGCGAAGCGCTTCCGGCGAAGCCGGAACCAGTGTTGGCATGGATGGCGCGTGGATTTCCGCATCACGTAGCGGAATGGCGGGATGAACGCTCGTCGCTCGGATATCGACCTTCGGTCGATTGTGCTTCGCACAGGGGTGCTTCACTTCGTTCAGCATGACATGCAATCCTATAGTGAGTTCGGAGTTCGCACTATGCCACGTAAAGCAAGACGGCCCACTCAGCGGCGAGCCAATGACGCGATCCTGGCCATCTCCGGACTATTCAGCCACGCATCGCCGTCACTCCCCACCGGCGGCACCAGCACAACAACGTCCGCCCCTACATCCGCAAGCCTGCCGATGGCCGCGACCGCATCCGACGTCGTTCCGGTGATCGCAAGTTCATGCAGCCAGGCATCCGGCATCGCATCGCGCAAGGCGTCCGCCCCCTCGCGGGTAACGACATCGATCAACGCCGGACCGCAGGCAGCGTGAGCGAACTGAGGCTGCATAAAGCCGCCAACGCTCTCCGCAGTGATTTCCCGGACGCGCGCACGCGCAGCCTGCGGGTTGTCGTCATCGATCAGGCAGTTCGCATAGACCACCACGCTGCCGATACCCTCCCGGCCAGCGTCGGATCGCCCCTGGGCCAGCAGACCGCGTGCCCACCGCACGTAGGCAGGCCCGGCGCCCTCAGCGAGGAGGACACCATCCGCACACGCCCCGGCGAGTCGCAGCGACTTCTCTGCCTGCACCCCCAGCAATATCGGCGGCGCGACCTCCGGGGGCGATGCGAGCTGCACCGCGTCGAGGTTCACGTAGTCCCCGTGGACCGTCACCTCTTCGCCGCCCAGCATGCGCCAGACCGCCGTCGTGACCTCCTCGATCGACTGCAGCCACGACGCGGGCTTTGCGCCGACCTGCTCCATCCAGCCGCCGAACCCATGCCCGATCCCGCCAATGAGACGGCCCGGAAACGCCGAAGCGAGCGTCGCATAGTCCATCGCCAGGAAGGCGGGATTCCGCACAACCGCCGGATTGATCCCCACGCCGACGGTCAGGCGCGTGGTCGCCGTCAACGCGATGGCGGCCTGCGCGATCCCGCCCATGTAGAAACAATCCTCGACCACCCAGAGTTGATTGAACCCCATTGCCTCTACACGACGTGCATAGTCAGCCAGAGATGCCGGATGTTGCTCGCGCCGAAATATCACGCCGATCTCAGGGAACACCGACTCCTCCTCTCAGTCGATCATGGAGTCATGAACCGGAACATCATGCTCTGGGGGTCGATCGGCTCAACCTCAATCCGTGAGCGGCGAATACGACGTAAGAGATCCGGCAAGTCTTCTGACGAGCCAAGCTCGACGCCAACAAGGGCTGGTCCCAATGCCCGATCCGAACGCTTGACATACTCGAAGTAGGTGATGTCATCGTTGGGGCCGAGCACATCATCAAGGAAGCGGCGCAAGGCCCCAGGCTCCTGCGGGAAGTTGACGAGGAAATAGTGTTTGCGCCCTTCGTAGACGAGTGCCCGCTCGATGACCTCAGCATACCGCGCGACATCGTTGTTCCCGCCAGAGAGGATTGCGACAACCGTCTGTCCCGGCGCGGGTAGCCACTCACCAATAGCCGCCGAGGCAAGCGCTCCGGCAGGTTCGGCGATGATGCCATCCACCTGGTACAAATCCAGCATCTCGACACAAATCCGGCCTTCCGGCACCGACTGAAGCTCCAGATCGGGATGCGCGGCCGCGATCTGATACGTCAGCTCACCCGCCTTCCGCACCGCCGCGCCGTCCACAAACGTGTCGATCGTCCGCAGCACAACCGGCTTGCCTGCATCGAACGCCGCCTGCATGCAGATAGCGCCGCCCGGCTCCACGCCGATCACGCGCGTCTCCGGCGCGTGCACCGCGAACCAGGTGAGCATCCCGGCCAGCATGCCACCACCACCGACCGGAACCAGCACGACATCCGGAGCGGCACCCAGTTGTTTCACAATCTCTGGCGCTACCGTTCCCTGCCCGGCAATGGTGCGGGCATCATCGAACGCGGGCACCATAACGAACCCCTCGCGTTCGGCGGCGATCCGGGCCGAGCGATAGGCATCGTCGTACGTCTCGCCATTGACGACGAGTTCAACATATTCGCCGCCGAGCGTCGTCATCCGCTCCCGTTTCTGCCGCGGTGTGGTGGATGGCACGTGGATACGAGCTTGTACCCCGAGGAGCGCGCATGCCATCGCCACTCCCTGGCCATGATTGCCCGCGGAAGCGCAGATGACACCACGAGCCCGCTCCTCTGCGCTCAGTTGCGCAATCAGGTTGTACGCGCCACGAATCTTGTACGAGCGTACGGGCTGCAAGTCCTCGCGCTTGAGCCAGATGTCGGAGCCGGCTCGGGTGCTCAAGCGCTGGGATCGCTGAAGAGGGGTTACTACCGCAACGCCTTCGAGCCGCTCGGCGGCGGCATCGACATCGGCCGCACTCACCGGTAGCAGGGACAAATCAGGCGGTGTAGTCTGGAGAGTCATGGTCTGGTCCCGGTGTGACATGAAACGAGTTTTGGAGGCGAGGCACCACGAACGGAATGTCCGCTCGTGGTGTTCTCCGCGCAACGTCCGGACAGCGGACGGGCGCTACAGCTTCGCAATGATGGCATCCGCCATGCCGCTCGTGGTGGCGGCCTTTGCCGGATCGCGGTCGGCGCGCAGGTCGTAGGTCACGTCCGTGCCCTCACCGATCACGGCGGCGACAGCGTTCTCGACTGCCTCGGCCGCCCCCTGCTCGTTGATGTGGCGGAGCATGAGCGCCCCCGAGAGGATCATGGCAACCGGGTTCGCCTCGTTCTTGCCGGCGTGCGATGGCGCGGAGCCGTGGATCGGCTCGAAGACCGCCGCCTTCTCGCCGATGTTGCCGCCCGGCGCCACCCCAAGTCCGCCGATCATGCCGGAAACGAGGTCGCTGACGATATCGCCATACAGGTTCGGCATCACGAGCACGTCGTATTGCTGCGGCTTCTGCATGAGCTGCATGCACATGTTGTCGACGATGCGGTCGTTGAACTCGATGTCCGGATACTCCGCCGCAACCTCCTGCGCGACTTTCAGGAAGAGGCCGTCGGAGAACTTCATGATGTTCGCCTTGTGGACTGCGGTCACCAGCTTGCGGTTGTTCGCGCGGGCGTACTCGAAGGCGTACTTCACGATCCGGCGGGAGCCTTCCGGCGTGATCATCTTGATGCTGATGGCCGCGTCCTCGGCCACCTGCTTCTTGCTGCGCTTGTTGATCTCGGCAATGACCTCGTGGGCCTCCGGTGTCCCGGTATCGAACTCGACACCGGCATACGTATCCTCGAGGTTCTCGCGCACGATCACGAGGTCGACATCGGAAAACGCAGCCTGCACGCCCTTGATCGTCCTACCTGGCCGCAGGTTCGCATAGAGGTTCAGCGCCTGCCGCAGGCCAACGTTCACCGAGCGGAATCCGGTGCCGATCGGGGTCGTGATCGGCCCCTTCAGCCCAAGGCCGTTCTTGCGCACGGAGTCGAGCGTCACCTCCGGCAACACATCGCCGACCTTCTCCAGCGCGTCGAGGCCGGCGTCGCAATAGTCCCACTCGAACCCAATGCCAGTAGCCTCCAGCACGCGACGCGTCGCCTCCGTCACCTCGGGGCCAATGCCGTCACCGGGAAGCAGCGATACTTGATACGTAGCCATGCGTTCTCCTCGTCGATACGACGGACAAACCCTGTCACGATGCCGCCAGAATTGTCGCACGCTCGCCACGCGGTCGCATCTTGTCCGCCCGGATAGCCGACAATGAGGCGAGCATCGCCGCCGGTCACGTCGCGACCTTTCGCCGGAAGGAACCACCATCATGACTGTCACGAAGCATCCCGTCCTGCTCGCCATCCTCGACGGCTGGGGCATCGCGCCGCCAGGCCCCGGCAACGCCGTCACCCTCGCCCACACGCCGAACCTCGATCGTCTTGTCGCCGAGTACCCGCACGCCACCCTCCGCACATCCGGCGAGGATGTCGGCCTGCCGCACGGCCAGATGGGTAACTCGGAGGTCGGACACCTCAACCTCGGGGCCGGCTTCATCGTCTTCCAGTGGATCACCCGCATCGACAAGGCGATCGCCGATGGCGAACTCGCCGCGAACCCGACGCTCCAGGCAGCATTCAGCCACGCCCAGGACCGAGGGGGCACCGTCCATTTCCTCGGCCTCGTCAGCAATGGCGGCGTCCACAGTCACGTCCGTCACCTGCTCGCCCTGCTCGACATCGCGAAAGCCTCCGGCGTCACGAAGACGCTCGTCCACGCCTTCACGGATGGACGCGACACCTCGCCAACAAGCGCCAGCGAGTCCATCGACCAGGTCGAGGCGAGGCTGAACGATCTCGGCATCGGGCGGATCGCGACCGTCTCCGGCCGCTACTACGCGATGGACCGCGACCACCGCTGGGATCGCACGAAGAAGGCGTTCGACGTCATCGTCCACGCCAACGGCCCGCTCGCGTCCTCACCAGAGGCGCTGCTGGCGACGTCCTACGACGGCGGCATCACGGACGAATTCATCATCCCCACCGTCATTCCGGCTGCCGACGGCAGTACGCACCACATCGGGCCGGACGATACGATCGTCTTCTTCAACTTCCGCTCCGACCGTGGCCGCCAGTTGACCGAGGCGCTCTCCGTGCCGGACTTCACCGGCTTCGACCGTGGTACCTACACGACCGATGTCCCCGTCTACACCCTGACGACCTACGAGGACACGCTGCCAGTGAACGTCATCTTCCCGCCGCAGGATGTGAAGGAACCGCTGGCGAAGGTGATCTCCGATGCCGGCAAGACACAGTTCCATACCGCCGAGACCGAGAAGTACCCCCACGTCACCTTCTTCCTGAACGGTGGCCGCGAGGAGCCCTTTCCTGGCGAGGATCGGCAGATGGCTGCTTCCCCGAAGGTCGCGACCTACGATCTCCAGCCAGAGATGAGCGCCTTCGAGGTCAAGGACCATGTGCTGTCGGCGATCCGCTCCGGGAAGTACGATTTCATCATCGTGAATTTCGCGAATGACGACATGGTCGGTCACACGGGCGTCATCCCCGCCGTGGTGAAGGCGGTCGAGACCGTGGACACGTGCATCGGCGAGATCATCCCGGTCTTGCTCGCGGCAGGCGGGACAGCGATCATCACGGCCGACCACGGCAACGCGGAGGAAGAGATCGACCCCGTCACGGGCGGTCCGTTCACGTCGCATACGACGAACCCGGTGCCGGTCGTCCTCGTCGCGCCGGAGAACAGTCCGCTCCGCCACGCCACCCTGCGCACCGACGGCCGCCTGAGCGCCGTCACCACGACGGTTCTCGACACGATGGACCTGACGCCGCCACCGGACATGACGCAGCCCAGCCTGATCGTCCGTGGGGAGAAGTAACGTGGCCGGAAACCGGGTCGAAGTCGATGCCTTGCTGCGCCAATTCGATCGCGCGCTGGAAGAATCAGCAAGCGACTTCAGCACCATTCGATGGCACTCGATGCTTGGCAATCTCTCGTCGGTCCGTCCTGAGGATTGGGACGTTGCCGTTCCCGGCGGCGTGCGGACCATCCGCGAACTCGTCATTCATGTCGGCGGATGCTATCTGATGTACCAGAATCACGGGTTCGGTGATCGCACCATGCATTGGAAAGATGCGGAGAATGTGGATGGCCTGCTGCCCGGGGAATCGATGGAGCAGACGATTGCCTGGTTCCGGGCCGCCCACGATCGGTTCCGGTCGAGCCTCGACCGAATCACCGACGACCAGCTCGACGAACCCACCCAAGGTCATTGGGGCGGGAATGTGGAGCGACGCCGTGTGGTGGAACTCATGATCCAGCATACGGTCTATCATGCCGGTGAGGTCAACTACATCCGCGCGTTGCTCCAGGGCAACGACGCCTGACTGGCTGGCACGTGCTGGCGAGTTCGGTCGAATCGCGAGATGCCGCCAGGACGAAAGGATCGAGATTGAAGCTCTACTCATGGAACGTCAACGGGATTCGCGCCGCGCTCAAGAAGGGCGCGTTGCAGGAGATGATCGCCACGCACGCTCCAGATGTGCTCTGCCTGCAGGAGACGAAGGCGAACCCCACCCAGGTCAAGCTCGATCTTCCGGACTACGACGCCTACTGGAACGCCGCCGACAAGAGCGGATACAGCGGCACGGCGATCTTCACGAAGCGGGAGCCACAGAACGTGCTCGTCGGGCTGCCGGTCGACCTCGTCCAGCAGTACGACTTCGCGAACGATCCCTTCGGCGATCCGACCACGGAAGGACGGGTGATCGCCCTCGAACTGGACGACTACTGGGTGGTCTCCGTCTACACCCCGAACAGCAAGCGGGAACTGAGCCGCCTCGAACTTCGCTATGAGCGCTGGGACCCGGCGTTCCTGGCCTACATCAAGCTGCTCGAAGCGGGAACGTTCGGGAGCGGGGCGGCGAAACCGGTCATCTTCTGCGGAGACCTCAACGTCGCGCATCAGGAGATAGACCTCGCACGGCCGAAGGATAACCGCCAGACGCACGGCTTCACCGACCAGGAGCGCGAGCGCTTCGGCGACTACCTGGTGAACGGCTTCATCGACACCTTCCGCTACCTGCATCCGGATACAACCGGCGCCTACACGTGGTGGAATCTGGTCAGCCGGTCGCGCGAACGGAATGTCGGATGGCGCATCGACTACGTCGTGATGAGCGAGGCCCTCGCGCCGCGCCTCCAGGACGCCGCGATCCATCCGGATGTCCTCGGTTCCGATCACTGCCCCGTCTCGATCGACCTCGCCGACTGAGGTTGCCCCATCCTCCACGCCGCTTCAACGAGACCGTGGGCCACCCGGAATGCCCGGGTGGCCCACGGTCTCACGACGAGGATTCGATTCGCACAATCGAGATGGTGCAGGCTCAGGCATGGACGTTACGACGTCAACAAGCGTTCGATCTGGGCAGTATGATCCCGCTCGTGCCAGATCGATCGACGCAGTACCTTGCGTGGGGTCCACGTCTCGATATGCGTGACCACATCTTCGCGACCGGCGAGGCCGGGCAGCACCATCAGAAGCAGCCCTCTCACCCGCTGAAGGCGCTCCAATGGATCGGCAACGATCGGGGGCTGATCCGGAACGAGATCGAGTTGATCCAGATACCATCCCTCCGCAGCCGCCATGTGACCCACGATGCGCGCGACCTCCCCATCCAGCGTCACTCCGTTCAGGATGTCGAACAGCCGGGCTCGATTCGCTTCGAGACGCTGAATCCCGTCGCGAATATCGTCGGCGGACAAGGCTCGCTGGTCATCCTCGAAACAGGCGTTGATGAGGAAATCGGGATCGTCGTCCGCCGGAACTGCTCGCCACCGCTCGCGAACATCCACCACGATCCGACGACGATCGCCGGTTTCGGCCAGATAGGCGTCGATCACACCGGCCAAAGCATCCCGCTCGGATCGGCCAGAGTGAAAGCAGCCCGGAATATCGAATACCCAGGCGATCCAATGGTTCGGCTCGATATCCTCGATGCCCACCGCAATCGAGATGATTTCCTCGCCTGACATTGATCCCCCAGCCAACGACAGCCCTTGGTCCGGCTCGAAATCGAACCGGACCAAAGGCAAACGCCGAGGGCAGATCTACGCAAGAAGCGCACCCCGGCCCGGATAGATTGCCGTGCCGCCGAGCTCTTCCTCGATCCGCAGAAGCTGATTGTATTTCGCGACCCGGTCCACGCGGGACGGCGCGCCGGTCTTGATCTGGCCGGCGTTCGTCGCCACCGACAGGTCCGCGATGAACGTGTCCGAGGTCTCGCCGGAGCGGTGGGAGATGATCGCCCGGAAGCCCGCCCGGTGCGCCATCTCGATCGCCTCGAACGTCTCCGTCAGCGTGCCGATCTGGTTCAGCTTCACCAGGATCGCGTTGCCTGCCTTCTCCGAGATGCCGCGCTGCAGGAACGTCGTGTTCGTCACGAAGATATCGTCACCGACCAGCTGCAGGTGTTCGCCGAGTTCCGACGTCAATTTCTCCCAGCCCGCCCAGTCATCCTCGGCAAGGCCATCCTCCAGGGAGATGATCGGATACTTCTTCACCGCCGCCTCCCAGTAGGCAATCATCTCCTCACTGGAAAGCGTCTTTCCTTCGCCCTTCAGGACGTACTTGCCGTCCTCGAAGAACTCGGAGGACGCCGGGTCCAACGCGATGGCGATGTCCTCGCCAGCCTTGTACCCCGCACGCTCGATCGCCTCGACCACGATTGATAGCGCCGCCTCGTTCGATTCGAGGCTCGGCGCGTAGCCGCCCTCGTCGCCAACGCTGGTGTTCAGGCCGCGCTCGGCAAGCACCTTCTTCAGCGTATGGAAGACCTCGGCACCCCAACGCAATCCCTCGGAGAATGCTGGCGCGCCAACCGGCATCACCATGAACTCCTGCATGTCCACGCTGGAACCCTCGGCGTGCTTGCCGCCATTGAGGATGTTCATCATCGGCACGGGCAATGTCCGCGCGCTCGGGCCACCAAGGTAGCGGTAGAGCGGCAACCCGACTTCTTCGGCTGCCGCACGGGCAACCGCCATCGAGATCCCCAGGATGGCGTTCGCACCGAAGTTGCCCTTGTTCTCGGTCCCATCGGCTTCGCGCATCGCGGTGTCGATGCCGATCTGATCGAGCGCATCCATGCCGATGACGATCTCGGACAACTCCTCGTTGACGTGTCCAACCGCCTTCAAGACGCCCTTGCCGCCATACCGGTCCTTGTCGCCATCACGCAGCTCGATCGCCTCGTGCGCGCCGGTCGATGCGCCGGACGGCACAGCCGCGCGCCCGACCGAACCACCGCTGGTGAAAACCTCCACCTCGATCGTCGGATTCCCGCGGGAATCGAGAATCTCCCGGCCGTGAACTGCCTCGATCATCGTGCTGAACATGGAATGTTGGTCCTCTTCCTGAAGCAGGCAAAAAAAGATCCTGCCCTCGATCGTCACGTAACGCGCCAAGTATAGATGCCGCCCGATACGACAGTGACACCGTGCGAACCTGGCCCCACCCACGTCAGAAAGCACCAGGCGAGCGTTCCGAAGAGCCTGGCATTCGCGTCGCCTCTGAACACCAGCCATCCCATAGTCGCGGCAAGCCCTTCGGCAGCACTCAGGGCACCATCCCGCCGAGCCCGGCATGACGACACCGCGTAGCATCAGAACCGTTCCTTGTCATCCTGAGCGAAGGACCCCCGTGCGAAACACAATCGGCCAACGGCCGATATCCCCATGAGTCCCAAATCACATTCCCCGGCATCCATCTATGGCTTCACGCGCATCGCTGATGCCACATGCTGGACTCGGATGCGCTTTCGCTTCCCTGCGTTCAGAGTGACAGCGAATGGCGGGTGACGGCTGACCTCCGTCTATGCCAGGTAACGTTGGACGGTGGATTCAACAAGATGAAGAGGGATGGTGGACGCGGGACGAGCGGGAGTGCCCCGATGACAGCAAGGCTGACGCACTGGGGCCTGGCAAACACCACAGACGAATGGCAGGCACCCACAACGCAATCCGCCTCACGCCCCGCTGAAGTGATCCCACAACGTACCGGCCACCGCCGAGCGTTCCTTGCCGTCCAGCCCACGCACGACCAGCCCGTGTGATGCCGATTCGACGGTCCCGATCGCCGTCACCGCCGAACCGATGCCCTCTGCGCGCCGCACGATCTCATCGAACCGGGCCGGCGGCGCGGTGAAGAGCAGTTCGTAGTCCTCCCCGCCACGCAAGGCAAGATCGAGCCACGTATCCGGGAACAACGCTCGCACCGCTGGCGCGACCGGCAGCATCCGAGCGTCGATCGTCGCACCCACGCCGCTGGCGGCCAGGATCTTCGGCAGATCGCCGAGCAGGCCGTCACTCAAGTCCATCGCCGCCATCACCCCCAGATCGCCCAGAACCTTCCCAAGGGCAATCCGGGGGATCGGCTGCAGGTGCGCGGAGACGAGCAGCCCGGTCGTCGTCATTCCGCCGAACCGGTCCGGTTCCGCGAGGATCCGCCATCCGGCCGCCGACGCGCCGATCGTGCCACTCACCGCGATCACATCCCCCTCCCGCGCACCCGACCGTCGCAGCAATCGGTCCCGCGCAGTCTCTCCGATGGCGGTCACGCCGATCGCAAGACCACCTGGGCTGCGCACGATGTCACCCCCCGCGATCGCGACACGGTGTGCTTCCGCCAGCTCGCCGATGCCTTCGTACATGGTGACGAGATCGGCGACCCGTTCGGTTCCGCGCAACCCGAGGGTGATCGTCGCCAGGCGGGGCGTCGCCCCCATCGCCGCAATATCGGAGAGGTTCACCGCCAGCGCCTTGAACCCGAGGCTTCGCCAGTCCGTCCAGTCGAGCCGGAAGTGAACCGTTTCGATCAGGGTATCCGTCGTGATGACGGAAACCGTGCCAGGCGTCGGCTCCCAGACAGCGGCGTCGTCGCCAATCCCGAGATCGATCCCCGCCCTGCGCACCGTGGACGGAAGTGCCTGCGTGAGCCGCTCGATCAGCGCAAACTCCCCGATATCGGCAACCGTCTCGCCATGCCTCACATCAGTCCCCTTCGCCAGCAATCTATCTATCCGGGCCATATCCTTGAGGCATCGTACCCGAATCGGGGCTGGAATCGCCTGCCGCACGGCGGAGCGGGCAGGGCGAGTCCGGGAGTGGTACCGTAGTGGTCATCAGCACGATCCGGGAGCGCCACCGGATTCACCCGCGCTTTCGACCACACTATGGTCCCCCGCCGGACCGACGGAGCCCTATCGCGTGTCCGCCCGCCAATCCGCATCCCGGCCCACACCGCACCACCCGCGCACCGAACCCGAGCCTGTCGATGTTGACCAACTCGATGGCGGCGATATCCAGGACGACCTCGACACCGTCCCCATGCCGGACATCTTGCCCGAGGTCGCGACGACACCCGAGCACGAGGCCGTCATCGACCAGTTCGGTGCGATCTATCCCTTCCCGCTCGACGAGTTCCAGCGCCGCGCAATTCGCGTCCTCCTGAACGGCGAATCGGTGATGGTGGCCGCGCCCACCGGTTCCGGCAAGACCGTGGTCGCCGAGTTCGGCATCTACAACGCCCTGCGTGGCACTGGGCGCGTGCTCTACACCGCGCCGATCAAGGCGCTCTCCAACCAGAAGTTCCGGGATCTCCGCGCCATCTACGGCGACGAGGTCGGCTTGCTTACGGGCGATGTCTCCGAGAACCGCGACGCCCGCGTGATCGTGATGACCACCGAGATCCTGCGCAACATGCTCCTGCAATCGCCGTGGGAACTGGACGATGTCGATTGCGTGATCTTCGACGAGATTCACTATCTCGCCGATCCGGAGCGCGGGACCACCTGGGAAGAGTCGATCATCCTCTGCCCCGATCACATCCAGTTCATCTGCCTCTCCGCCACCGTCACGAACGCCGAGGAGATCGCCGGCTGGATCGGCCGCACGCACCGTCCCATCCAGCTCATCACCCACAACCGCCGGCCCGTGCCGCTCTCCCTCTACTACTTCGTGGAGGATGAGTTGCACCAGGTCGTCGATCATCACGGCAAACGCGTGAAGAGCTTCAACCGGCTCGGCGGCGAGGCACGCCGCCAGCCGGGCCGTCCCGGGTACCGCAAGGCTCCCGACCGCCAGAAGGCCGTCCTCGACGAGCCACAGGCCCGCGAGATCGTGGACGCGCTGGCCAAGGAGAACCTGCTCCCCGCCATCTACTTCCTGTTCAGCCGAAACGATTGCCAGACCTACGCCGAGCGCCTGGCGATGGTCTCGCCGCACCTCCTGAAGCCGGGCCAGCTGGAGCAGGTCGATGCCGTCGTGCAGACCTACCTGGACTCGATGCGCCCGGAAGACCTCGAACTGGAACAGGTCCTCCTCATCACGCGCCTCGCGCGGAAGGGCATCGGGTTCCACCATGCGGGCCTCCTCCCAATCCTGAAGCAACTCGTGGAAGTCCTCTTCTCCCGCGGTCTGATGCAGGTCGTCTTCGCGACCGATACGCTGGCCTTGGGCGTCAACATGCCCGCGCGGACGGTGGTCATCGGCCGCATGACGAAGTGGGACGGACGGCGGCGGCGCATCCTGACGCCGAACGAGTTCCAGCAGATGGCCGGCCGCGCCGGGCGCCGCGGCATGGACGCCTTCGGTCACGTCGTGATGCCGTATTCGGCCTACATCCCTTACAAGGAGATGCTGGAGGTCGCCACCGGCGCGTTGCTGCCGGTGCAATCGGCCTTCGCCATCCGCTACAACACCGTCCTCAACCTCTGGGACCCGCCACACGGCGACCGCGTCCGGCAGATGCTGCAACGCTCCCTCGCGCAGTACCAGACCAGCCAGCGCATCCGGTTCATCGAGCACGATGTCCTGGAGATCGACGCAGAGATTGCCGGGCTTCTCGCCGGACGTGACGATGAAATCGCGGCGCTCGACGAGTCGTACGAGGAATATCAACGGATGAGCCGCGAGCTGCAGCTGCGTGGCAACCAGGAGAAGCGGCTCGAACAGGAGCGCGCCGACCTCCGTCTCCGCGCCACGGCATCCACGCCCTGGACTCCTCCCGGACGGCAGGCCCTGCGCAAGGCATTCCGCGCTGCGACACCGGGCCTCGTTGCCCATACACGGGAGAACGGCTGGGGCATCTACCTCGGACGTGGAGCCAGCGGCGGCGCGGGCATCTTCCTCTGCCAGCACGACAGCCGAATTCGGCCGTTCGCCGAATATCGCTCGGTCGATTTCCTGCCGGACGACAAGCACATCCCCATTCCGGTCGCGCTGATCGAGCCGCCAGAGACCGTCTCCGATCCAGCAGAACTCGTCTCCGCCGACGAACTCGCCTCTATCTGGCAGGCCCTCGCTGCCCTCGACCTTCCGGATCTCGACGCCATCGCCGCCGGGCACCGCGCCTCGGAAGCTGTAGTCGTCGCCGAAAGCGAGGACCGCCTCGCCTCCGAACTCGCAGAGGTCAAGGCCGAATCCACCGTGTTGAAGCAGCAGTTGGCCGCGCATCCATTCCACGACACCGCACTGCGCAAGGAGCACCAGCGCTTCCTGCGTCACCGCGACGAGCTGGAGAAGGAGCGGTCGACGCTGGCCGACATCCTCACCCGCGAGATCGACGCCGAGGATGTGCGCATCCGCAACGTGATCCAGGGCATTCGCGATGTCCTGCACCGCTTTGGCTATATGCGACGTGGCTATCCGACCGAAAAGGCCGATATGCTGGCCGACATCTTCGACGGCGACGGCCTGATCCTGTGCGAACTGATCGATCGCGGCGTTCTCGATCCGCTCTCGCCGGACGAACTGGCGGAACTCTTCTCCTGGTTCAGCTTCGACCGAGAGTTTCGGTATGCGAATCATTTCACCCTGCCCGAACGCCTCCTGATCGCCCGCACGACCCTCGACGCCATCGAGCGCGATGTGCTCGGCGAGGAACGCGACCACAAGCTCTTCATCTCGGAGGGACACAACCCGAGCTTCTACGGCGCGGCACTGCATTGGGGACGCGGCTGGTCGATGGTGCAGATCGGCGAACAGCTGGAGCTCTCCGAAGGCGATCTCGTCCTCACCTTCAACAAGACGATCGACCTCATGCGACAGGTCCGCGACATGCTCGAAGACCTCCAGCCGGAGCATCCGCTCGTGGACGCGCTGGCCCGTGCCGAGAAGCGCCTGCGTCGTGGCATTGTCGAACAGTCCCTCACGCTCGGGTTCGCTCCAATCGCCTCGGCCGATGTCCCTGCCGTCGCCGTGGAGGACGACGAAGACGACCTCTTCGAGGACGGTCCAGATGACGAGGTTGCCGATGACGAAGCATCCGACTTCGCCTGACGTGCGGAGGATGGATGCATGCGCCGCAGCGACCGGCTCACCGGTATCCTGATCGCCCTTCAGGGACGCCTGCGCACGGCGGCCGATCTCGCCGCACAGTGCGAGGTGACGCGACGTACGGTCCTCCGCGACATCGACGCCCTCGGCGAGCTTGGTGTCCCGGTCGTCGCGGTGACGGGACGCAATGGCGGCTTCCGGATCGCCGATGGCTTCTGGCTGCCGCCGATGCAGTTCTCGCGGGAGGAAGCGACCGTCGTCCTCCTCGCGCTGGACCACCTCGCCGACGCCGATGCCTCCCCGCTCGGCGTGGCGCACCGGTTCGCGATCGACAAGGTCCGCACCGCACTAGGGCCGACCCTCTCGGCAGAAGTCGAACGCGGGCTTGCCTCCCTCGCCGTCGAACGGGGCCACGATCCGGTCGATCCCGCCACGCTGGACCTGCTGCGCGATGCCGCGGCGCGTGAATCGTGGCTACGCATCACCTACGCCGGCACCCCGGAGCCATTGGAGCGCGTGATCCTGCCTCGCAGCGTCCAGCTCGCCGGGGGGGGCGCTGGTACGTCGACGCCGCCGACAGCCTGCGCGAGGAATGGCGTCGCTTCCGCGTCTCCCGCATCATCGCAGCGCGACGATGCGGCCCGCCCGCGAATGCCAAAGTGATGCTCGCGGCGACTGAGCAGTTCGATGGCGGGTACCACGCCAAGGCCAATCCGCTCATCGAGATCCAACTGACTGCGAAAGGCGTCGCGATGGCCGCCGACCACCCGGACTTCCGACACCATCTCAGCGGCAACACCCTCGCCTTCCACTGCCCCAGGAACGAACTTCCGTACTACGGTCGCGAATTGATCCGCTTCGGCCCGGAGATCACCATCCTGTCTCCACCGGAGTTACGGACTTTCGTAACCACCCATCTCGCCGACCTGCTCGCCCATCATACCGGGACACCAGAACCCGACTCCTGAATCTGTCGCAAACAGTGACAGACAGGTATCACCATTCCTCCGCGATCATGGTCTGGCAGGATTCGCCTCGCACCCCAATGAGTTTGCCGATGTCCGACCTCGAGACCCTCGTCCGTACCTCCTGGGCGTTGTACGCCCAGGAGGACTTCGCCTCCGCCGCCGCGATGATGACCCCGGATGCCATCATCGACTGGCCGGTATCCGGGGAGCGCATCCCATCTCCCGCGAACTGGCGGGTGATCAAGGAGCAGTACCCCGGAACCTGGCAATTCGCCATCATCGACATCCTGGTCGACGGAAACACCGCCGTCTCTCGCCTCATCGTGAGCAGCGCCAACCTCGGGCACGTCGAGACACCGATCACCTACTTCACGTTCACCGGGGAGCGCATCGCCCGCATCGTCGAGTACTGGCCACAACCGGAAGCGCATGCCGCCTGGCGCGCCCAATGGATCGTCCCCATCTCCGAAGGAGCCATCCGATGACCGACACCACCTCGACCACCACCGCTGCGATCGCAATCGAAGCCGATTCTCGTGTCGACGCCGCCATCGAGTTCTGCGCCTCGCAGGACTACCCGCTCGGCGTCGCGCTCATCGCCCATCGCTGGCGAAGCGAACCGGCGGACGCGGTCGTCACCGCGCTGGCGACGTTCCAGAACGCCGATGGCGGCTTCGGAAACGGCCTCGAAGTGGACATCGCCGCGCCACAGAGCAACCCATTCGCGACCCGCCTCGCGATGCAGGCGCTGCTCGCACTCGACTCCCTCCCACCAACCGCCACACCCGTCCTCGCGGGCATCGACCGCTATCTGGCCGCCGCCCAGGACGACGGTGGCGACTTCCGGTTCTCGCCGGAGGTGCTGGCCGGGGAGATCGCGCCGTGGTTCGCGGGGTGGACGTATCCGAACCTGAACCCCTCCGCCTGCCTGGCTGGCCTCGCAGCCCGGCTGGGGACCGGCAATGAGCAGCTCTTCGTTCGGCTCGGGAACATGATCGACGCCATCGGCAGTGTCGAGACCGCCCGCACCGGCGAGTTCTACGATGTCCTCCCCTACGCGGAGGGCGCGTACCTGCTCGATGCGAATGGACGCGAGGATCTCGTCGTCGCCACGGCGGAAGGCATCACCGAGCGCATGCGAAACGGCGGCTTCGAGGACGCGAGTCACGCACTCGACCTTGCCCTCGGCGGTGGGGATACGCTCTCCACACGCATCCCGGCGGACCTGATCGCCAGCGAGGCCGCAAGCCTCCTCGCCGCGCAGCAAGAGGATGGCGGCTGGCCGTCCCCCTACACCGCAGCCTGGCGGTCGTGGACTACGGCAACAGCCTTTGTTTATCTTGCGACCTTAAGGGATATGTCGCGCGAGGATTGAGCAAAATCGATCAGTCCACTGCCTCGGCACCGGCGGCGATGGCGGCGTGTCGAAGCCGAAGCGCTCCACCGGCGTCCAGCAGCCCATCGCCAGCACTTCGGCCAAGCGGG
>JASGDN010000014.1:0-35382 GCA_049841275.1 Thermomicrobiales bacterium | reverse complement strand
TTTGTTTTTCCCTTTGTGGGGTTTCCTGCCCGGTGCTGGGATCGCCCCTACCGTGGTTGGTCATGCCTGCTATCACGAATTTCGCTCTATTAGCCAGTGGCCAGCATCGCGGAAGCGGATATACGAACGGCGGAACATCCCGGATGCCAAGGCCGGCTGGGCGATTCGCTCAGTCCGACCGAGGATCCCCGTCGAATTCCATATCGCGCGGAACCACGAGGGTGAAGGTGCTGCCTTCCCCCTCGACGCTCTCCACTGTCAGGTCGCCACCGTGCTGACGCACGATCTGGCGGGCGCCTGCCAGGCCCACGCCTTGCCCGTGGATCGCCCCGACATTGCTGGCACGGACGAACCGTGCGAAGACGCGCGACAAATCCCCCGCGGGAATGCCGATCCCATCGTCCGCCACCTGCACGACGACATCCTCATCCTCGCCGTCCGGACGCACCGAGATCGCGACCCCGATGTGGACCTCCGGCGGACGGCCGTACTTCACCGCATTGCTGAGCAGGTTGTCGATGACACGGGTCATCCGGACCGGATCGAGCGAGGCTGTGACGGGCGTATCGGGATGGTGAAATGTCACCTTGGGCCGGACGGCATCGCTCCGGGAGACCCGGGAAATGCACTCACCGACGAGCGTAACGACGTCAGTGGGCGTCAGGGCGAGGGTCAGTGGGCGGCCAATTTGCAGGAACGCAATATCCTGCAACTCCGAAATCTGGTGCGTCATCTGGGTGATGGCCGCTTGCACCCCTTCGATGTGGGTCTCCATACGCACCAGATCGAGGCGCGCCGGATCGCCGTGCGCACGCTGGAGATGACGGCGCAGCAACTGCGCGCGCCCTTGTGCGGCCGTGAGCGGCGTCTTCAGGTCATGCGCCGCCGTGGAGAGGAAGTCGTTGCGCAGGTGAACGGCCCGCTCGGCATCTTCCCGCGCGCGTTGTTCGGCACTCAGCGTCTGCCCGCGTTCGCGATCCTCCGCCTCGCGTGACCCGAGATCGCGCGCGATACCGACGACCCCGATCGCACAGTTATCAAGCTCGACCCGGTTCATCGCGCACTCGAACCCGTAGGCGGTACCATCGAGCCGGGTCAGGGAATAGTGCTCGACCGACGCCTCTCCAGCCACGGCCCGCTGCACGGACTGCCACATCCGGTCCAGAAACGACCGCGGGGTTCCGAGCAGAGCCAGAGGCTGTCCGACGATCTCATTCCGCTGGATGTCGTCCCGCACCAGGCGGCGGATATTCCCGAGCGCCGATTCATTGAGATAGACGAACCGCATCGCCTCATCGGCGGAGAGCACGACAATACTGTCGCTCGCCGCATCGAGCATGCGCCCGTACATCTGGATGCGCGCGGCATCCATCAGCATCGGCTTCTCCCTCCCGGCTCCGGCAGGACCGCACATTCCGGACGGCGCGCTCGCACCGTCGTGTTGACTCCGCCAGCCCCCACCGAATTACTCCGTTCGATCGTGTGATGCCTGAGACGAATCGATTCCGATCTCATTCGATCGCCGCCGCCGAGGCTCAACGCACGCGGCCCTACCGCACGGTGCGCAGCATGATCGTCGGCTTGCGCGGCTTCGCCAGGGCCTGCACGGCCAACTGGTTGGCCACACGCTCGGCCAGGTGCGCGAATGCCACACCCGTCTCGGAATCCGGCTGTGTGGCGGCCATCGGCGCGCCGCTGTCGCCCCCTTCGCGAATCCCCATCTCGATGGGAATCTGGGCGAGAAGTTCGACCTCATAGGCTTCGGCCGTCTTCTGGCCGCCACCCTCGCCGAAGATCGGGAAGTGGGTGCCCGTCTCCGGGCTGACGAACCAGCTCATGTTCTCGACGATACCCAGGATCGGCGTCTTCACCTCCTGGAACATCTTCAACCCCTTCACCGCATCAGCCAGCGCCACTTCCTGCGGTGTGGTGACGATGACCGCCCCCGCAATGGGGATCTTCTGGACCAGCGTCAGCTGCACGTCACCCGTTCCCGGCGGCAGGTCCACCACGAGGTAATCGAGATCGCCCCAGTGGACATCGTTCAGGAACTGGTTTATCAACTGGGCGACCAGCGGGCCGCGCCAGATGAGCGCCTTCTGGGAGTCGAGGATGAAACCGATACTCATCAGCTTCACGCCGTAGGCTTCCAACGGCACGATCTTGTTGTCGCGCATCAACGGTTTCTCGTGCACGCCCATCATGAGGGGGATGCTGGGACCGTAGACATCGGCATCGAGCAGGCCGACCTTCGCACCCGCCTGCGCCAGCGAGACGGCGAGGTTGACGGCGACGGTGGACTTGCCGACGCCGCCCTTGCCGGAGGCGACGGCGATCGTGTTCTTCACACCCTGGATCGGCTGCGCATCGGACCGGCCACTGCCGCTGGCCCGCACCTTGGTGTTCCAGGTGAAGGCGATATGCTCGATACCAGGCACATCGGCCAGCGCGGTGCGCACATCGCGCTCGATCGCCTCACGATTGCTGGTAATCGGGCTAAGCAGGTCGATGGTGAGACCGACGTTCGGACCGTCGATGGCGACCGCGGTAACGAGCTTCAGGTCAACAAGGCCACGCCCGGTGGCGGGCTCCTTCACCTCGGCAAGCGCGGCCAGGATGACATCCTCGGTCAGCGTTGGAGTGGACGTTTCGGTATCCGACATGGCAGACGGGGGATCCTTCCGGAACGGCGGGGCGCTGCCAGACAGACAAGCGTCGCGACGGTGAGCGATGTACATCGGAGGGTATTCAGGCACACCGCTCCAATGTAGACGATGTTTCCTCTAGTGTACCCAGCGCGTCGAGTTCCGGCGCATGCGCCTGCCGACATGGGCAGGCGGCCAAGCATCATTCAGGCTCGAAGTTCACCGGGTGACCGGCAAACCGGCACTCGATGTGGAGTTGTCCATGTTCCGGGCCACGCCACCGGCAGTGCGCGCAAACCATATCGGCATAGAACCACGCGAAGAGGGGCTCCGCCATCATCGTCAGGGGGCGATCGACCGCCAGCCGCTTGTATTCCTCGATCAGCAGCCGTTCGACGCTGACAGGCAACGCCGCCAGCACATCCGGATAGCGCAGGGTGTGCTCGGCGCCACTCAAGCGATCGCGGTAGACCAGTTCGCGTACGTCTTGCGGGCCGGACCCGGCATCGAGCACCCGCCGTTCGTCGGCGATCAGGTCGTGTATCCCCCAATCGACACCCGCCTGGGCGGAGAGGTATTGCAGCACGCGTGCCTTGTCGACACTCCGATCGGCAAAGCGCTCGATCAGGGGCAGGACACGGCGGACGACATCGTTGGTAGCGCGGTAGGTCATGGCGAATCCCTCCGGCGCACGTCTGCGCACATATCGAGGATACCCCCAGATGCTTCCCGCAATACGACGACATCTCGCGATCCGGGCCACCCGGCAATCCAGGCCTTCCCGTGATCGCCCGCATTTTCCATAGCCACACGAAATGCCCGTCACCGGGCGGTCCGGTGACGGGCATTCGATTGCCTCGGCCGGGAGGCCACAAGGACCTCCCCTCCAAACGCGGCGGGTATCGTCAGGCGCTCCTGTGTATCGGACTGGCCCGGCTACGGCATCTCGATCGAGTTCTGGATTTCCCGGCGGGCAGCGCGCTCGGCCGTGTACTGGTCGTAGGGGACATCCTGGGTCACGATCAGCGCCGATTGGCCGTCCTCGATCGCCCGGCACTCGATGAAGTAGGCGTATTTCACGCCGTCGCTGCCGGTATAGGTGTAGTTCGCGTAGGCACTGCGATCGTCGCTGCCCTGGAACGCGGCGCCATCGGCGGTCCGGTCGAGCCGGAATCGGTCGCGCGATTCGCCCTCGTGGGAGGCAACGGCCTCCACGCAGCTGGTCAGGGACCCAGTGTAATCAGCATCGTCGGTCGCGTGAACGGTAATGATGGAGACGCCGTTCGTCAGGGTCAGCGTTTCGTCCCCCTCGTCGATCTGCGCATCCTGGAGGGAGAACTCGGCCGGGATGGTGAAGACGAAGCCGAACGAGGGGCTGGTGAAGACCGATCCATCCAGACCATCGACATCACCGGTGGAAGTCTTCGTTGCATCCGGCGTGACATCGGTCTCCGGAGTTTCCGTCGCTTCCTCGGTTGACCTTTCCGTCGCCTCCTCGGTCGGGGTGGAGGATGTCGCTTCCGGGATGTCGACGGTGTCGATCACGGCCTGCACGAGGTCGATGTGATCGTTGTACGCGGAGCGCGGCGCGGAGGCGAAGATGATGAGGATCGACTGGCCGGGCACCAGCGTGCGGCACTCGATGTAGTCGGTCAACTCCAGCGGGTCGGCGTTCTTCGCGTCCGGGTCCTGGTACGTGAGATTGAAGACACCCCAGGCGAAGTCATCGCCCTCCTTCGTGAGCGCTTTGCCGCTGGCATTCTCGGCGGGCTTCCAGTCGGAGACACCCTCGCCATCGTTCTCGTAGTAGTCGGACTCACCCTGAAGGCACGTGGCAGGATCACCGTCATAGCCATCGTAGCCATAGATATAGAGGTTGCCGGTATCCGCTTCGAGATAGAGCGAGTCGAGCGGAGGATCGGTCTGGCTCACCTCGGCATCAGTCGGGACGGTCCAGTCGCGATCGTTCCATTCGAACGAATACCCGAAATTCGGGCTGGTGTAGGTTGTGCCATCGATCCCGCTCTGCACCGGCGCCTCGTCGGTAACGGTGTCGCGGCCGGATTCCTCGGTGGCGGTAGCGTCGGCTTCGGGGGTCTCCGTCGCATCCTCATCGGTGGCGATGGTCTTGTCGTCGCTGCCGCTGCGGCTATTGTCCTCCGGCGTCGCCGTGGCGTCGTCCTCGGACGATGTGCGGCGCGACGAACCGGCGCCGATCGGCTCGCCGACGAAGATCGGGGAGTCATCGATCGACACGACATCCTGCGTGTCGGCGAGGACCGAGTCGAAGTCGCTGGATCGGGCCGTGAGGACAACGACGACGATCGCATCCTTGAGCTCGTGAACCTCGATCTGGACGGTATTCGTGCTGACCGTCAGGGTCGCAGTGGCCGGGTTTGCGGTATCGTCCTGCTCATCCACCGTCGCGTCGGTAGCGTTGTTGGTCTCCAGCGAGATCGTGTCATCGAGCACGGCGGACACATCCTCGTCCGCCGCGCGCCCGGTGATGCGGAGGCTGCTGCTGCCGTCGCGCAGGGTCAGCGAATCGAAGCCGCCCTCGTTTGAGGTGACGTTGCGGGCACGCGTCGTCCACGGGTCGTCCCAGGTGACGGTGTAGCCGAACTGCGGGCTGACGTAGGTCGTGTCGTCCACGAGGCCGGTATCGGACTGGGCCGAGGCGGCGGCAGGGAACGCCACGATACCCGCGAAGAAGCCAAGCATCATGCTGGCGATCACGGCAACGCTGAGCGCGGATGAAGCCAGGCGAAACGACTGGGCGGAACGGATCTTCACGGACAATCTCCCTCACTGCGGATGGTCGCGTGGCAGCGGCCTGGCCACCGGAAACGCACGATCCGATGACGTACACGATGGCCGATCGCTGGACGAGATGGGAATCGCCATCCAGGGAAGGCTCCCCCCACGAACCCGGTGCCTGTACCGTACATGACGCCCCATCGCGAGACAAGGCGGTGCGCTGGTCGGAGCTACGAGCGCCGGTCGAAAGGGCAACGCGCGACGACCGCACACGGTTCCGAGTGGAATACACGGGCCAGCTCATCGTATCCCGACGAGTGAGACGGAGGATGGCGGACGACGTGACACACGCTGCGATGCGGAACGAAGCAGCATACACCGTTGCGTTTGCGACGCAAAGGCCGTACGATCAGGACTCGGGTGTTGCGAACATGCATTCACACCACCGGACTGGCTTCATCGCGATGATCGCCCCGCTGCCGTCCCTGTCTCACGGCAGCGCCCCCGTCGGGTAGCCTTGATGATGCGCATGCGTTCCTTCTCCCATGTCGAGCGCGTTCAAACCGCCTACTACTACCGCCGAGTTCCCGCCGGCACGAATGTCAGCGATCCTTTCTCGGTCGATCCTGTCCGTCGCTCGGCGATCGTGGTGATGGTGTGCTTCGCGATCATCCTGTCCGCCGTCATGACGAACGACGAGGTCGGCACCGCAATCCTGCTCTCGGTCGGCTGGATGGCCGCGGTCGGTCTCGTCTTCTGCGTCCCGATCCTGATCTGGAGCGCGATCGAGGAAGGCATCGCCATCGTCCGCCGGCGCCTGCATCCCCCGGTCGAGGCGCTCGACCTGCCGCCGCGCGTGCTGCACATCCTGCATCGGCACGGCCTCGACACGGTCGTCGCGGTCGATCGCACCTCCGACAGCTCCCTGCTGGCGCTCTCCAATATGAGCGCTCACGACCTGCATCAGGTCCGGCGCGCCGTCTCGCTCTGGAAGTACGCGCGCTGGCAGGAGAAGGGCTTTCCCGCCTCCGGGATGCCGTAGCCGCACGATCCTCGCAGTGGTCGCTGCGGTCGGTAATCGCCCGGCGCGTTGCCGGGAATCCTCGGGCGATCACGAGGATCGCCCCTACCCGGAACGACCCATCTGGTTGGCAACCCTTTCGGATTCTGCCGTAGGGTCAGGCATCGCCCAGGATGATGGCAATGTAGCCGCGATGCTTGTCGTAGTGATCGCAGGCGTCGCCCGGAATCCAGTCGATGACAGGGAAATCGGTATCATCATGCCGGAAGTCGCCGACCGGACGACGCAACCCTTCCTCACCAAGCTGGCGAATCGTCTCCTGCATCGCCTCGTGGACCGCTTGCAACTCGATGAGCACGTCGTCCAGCGTCCGGTCGGCATGCTGTCGGCGAATCACCTCATTGATCGCGAAGAGATCATCGTCGTACCGCGTGGCATACACGTCCTCGCTCACCCCGATACCTTGCCATTCCGGCCAGCCATCCCGAAGCACATGCAGCACCCCACGCTCCCAGGCGGCAAGGTGGGCGAGGTGATCCTTGCTGGTCCATCCCGCCGGATCGTGCGCGGTGGTGAGTTCGGACTCCGGATAGCGTGCGATCAGGGCGTGCAAGGCCGCCCAGGCAGCATCGTTGGCCGCCAGCAATGCATCCATGGTGGCCGGCGTGGATCGGTCGGATGACTCCTTGCCCGCGCCCGCCTCACCCAGGATGATGGCGATGTAGCCACAATGCTCGTTGACGTGACGCCAGCCATCGCTATCGAACAGCTGGAAGAAGGTGACTTCGCCATCCGCCGGGTCGCCGGCCACCACCGGCCGTTGCAACTCCGCGTCGCTGGCCTCATGCAGATATGCCTGCGCGCCCTCGAAGGTCTCCCGCAACGTCTTCCGTCCAGCGCCCAGAGCCTCGCCGGCATGACGCCGCCGGATCTGCTCGTTGATCCGGAAGAAATCATCCTCGTGCCGTGCGGCGAACACCGCCTCGCTCACTCCCAACGCCTCCCAACGGCTGATACCGTCACGCGCGGGTTCCAGCACAGACCGGAGCCAGGCGGTGAGATGCGCAAGATGGTCCTTCGCGGTCCAGCCAGCAGCGTCGTGGGCCGTGGTCAGCTCCGCGGCCGTATGACGGGCAAGCAGCGTATCCAGGGCGTCCATCGCGGCGGCATTGGCAGCCAGGAGTTCCACTCGCGTCGATGGATCGGGCCGTTCCGGCATGATGGTTCCTCCTGATGGGATGGCGGTGAGACATCCATGCGCTCATAGACGTGGTCCAGGGGCCGCTCCCCACTGGCGTCCCGCATCGTTTGCCTGTTCAATGGGGCACAATACCACCGGTCGATATCTCCACGACAAGCGGCAAGCCGCCGTATCACGCTTCGGGAGGATTCCTCATGCACCCTGCCGTCTTCGACATGGTTTTCCCGCGAGCGACCTTCGCGGACCGGATGCAGGCGATCGCCGAAGCCGGATTCTCGGCATTCCAGCTCGATTTCGCGGCGGTCGGTCTCGGCTCCATGCCACTCTCCATCCCGGACGCCACGATTGCGGAGATCCGGGACGGTGCGTCGGCCGCCGGGCTGACGATCGCGGGCATCGGCGGCACCTGGAACATGATCCACCCCGATCCGACCCTCCGCGCAGAGGGCATGGCCTCGCTTCGTGCCATCGCCACAGCCAGCGCGCCGCTCGGTACGCATATCGTCACCCTCTCGACCGGGACCCGCGACGCGGCGAACATGTGGCGGCGTCATGCGGAGAACGACACGCCCAAAGCCTGGAACGACCTGCTGGCCTCGATGCGGGAGGCCCTGGCGATCGCCGACGAGCACGACATCCTCCTAGCGTTCGAGCCGGAACCAGCGAACGTCGCGAAGAATGCGCAGAAGGCGCGAACACTGCTGGACACGTTGGCGCATCCGCGGCTGCGTATCTGCTTTGACGCGGCGAACATCGCGGCATCCGACCTCTCACGCAGTCCGCTCGTGGTCATCGCGGAAGCGGTGGACCTGCTGGGTCCGGATGTCGTCATCGCGCACGGCAAGGACATCGATGCAGAAGGACGGTTCTGCCCTGCCGGGACGGGCATCGTTCCCTGGTCGGAAACGATCGCCGCACTCAGGACCGCCGGGTTCGACGGGGCGATAGTGCTGCACTCGCTCCAGGAGCCGGACGTGCCACTGGCGTTGGCCGTGATGGGTTTCGCGTAACGCCGATCCCACGCCTCGCGGGCGAACGCAGCGTTCGTCCTTCCACGGCGGGCCTACATACCGGCTTGCTCCGGGCAATTACAGCCGAATCCATAGCGGCTCGCCATCGGCCACAGGCCGATCCGGTGAGGCGGGCCCTCCCGGCTATCCGGCGACGTGGTTGCCGGATGGTGGTCGGTCCGATCCTTGGCTTCGCTCAGGACAGACTTCTTGTTGACCCGCCACGGGATGCGCCGCCAAACCGGATTTCAGCCTAGGAGCGGGAAGGGACGCCATCTTTACTGATGTAATAGGTGATGCTCTGGAGCGCGCTGACCGGATCGATCTCACGCACGGTCACATAGTCGGGAACCTTCAGGATCACCGGCGCGTAGTTGAGGATTGCCTCGATCCCGCCCTCCACCAGGAGATCGGCGGTTTCCTGCGCATGCACCTTTGGCGTTGCGATGATGCCGATCCTGATGTTGTCCCGCTGCAGCGACTCGACGAGTTCCGACTCCGGCTGGATGGTCATTTCGTTGACGACATCGCCGATGTGGCGCGGATTGCGGTCGAAGAGGGAGACGATGGTGAACGACGATGGCGTGAATCCACGATAGTTTGCGATGGCGCGTCCCAGGTGACCGAGGCCGACCAGCGCCACCGGCCACTGCCGGTCCAGCCGCAGGATCGAACCGATCGCCGCCGCCAGGAACTCCGTGTCGTATCCCTTGCCCTGCTTGCCGAACTTCCCGAAATAGGAGAGATCGCGCCGGATCTGCGCGGCGGTGACGCCGATCAGATCGGCCAGTTCCTCCGAGGAGACGGAAGCCACCTCACGATCGCGGAGCGCCTTCAGCGTGCGCACGTAGATGGGAAGACGGCGAATGACGATGTCGGGAATCTGGCCGGAATCATTGGCCAGATGCTGCCCTGGGCTCGCCATCAGGTCGCTGGCCAGACTGCGCGGGGGAACATCGTGGCGTGGCGCCGATCCCACCCCGGGAGTCGCGACGAGCGGACCGGACACCCCGTTCGTTCTGGCCGCCGAGCGACCCGTTCCACCCTCGTGCGAGCGCTTCACCGGACGATTCCGGTCGTTCATGATCCCAGCTCCCGGTTCGACGGTCGGGCCAACCACGCCCATGCGCGGGCGCAGCCGACCATGCGAGGAACGATCGCGTCGATTGCCACAGGAGCGGACAAACCCGAAGCAGGTGCTCCGACATGGACCCGCATGAACGAATCACCGGGACCACGCATCATGTCCCCGGCCGGACCCGAACGCATGACGCGATCGTGCGTGCTTTCACAAGTGTACCGATGCAGGGGTGATTTCGCCCACTCCGGGCTAGCCCTCCGCCCAGAAGACCCGCTGAAACTCCAGACTATCGTAGTAGCCCACCATGCTGACGATCTTCCCAGCATTCACCCGGATCATCGCGACCTGCTCCGAGATCAGCTCCCGTCCGAGCCGCGCGGAATACTCGCGGATCACGAATTGCACGGCTCCGCGATCGGGTGCCGCAATCACATCCGTCACATCCCAATGGGCATTCGGATAGGACGACACCACGGTGCCGAAATAGGCCACGATCTCGTCGGCGGGGCGGATTGGCGCGGAGTGTGGATGTGCACGGAACGTGGCATTTGCCGAGAGCGTGTTGCGCAGGCGGCGCGGGTCGCGCGCATCGAGCGCCAGGAAGAACTCCCGCCCGAGCGCCTCGACGATCTTGACATCGGACAGCCCGGATGCGCTGGTCTGGCCGCGCGAGGGCGAAATGGGGTCGGCAGGGGGAAGGGATTGTGAACTCATCGGCTCCGGTTCCATGCGAACGATCGGTGGGGAAGAGGGACGCTCCGCGGCATATCGCCGGAAGCAGGCATGATCGGCGATCGATATTGGGCGGACCGGCTAGATCACGAGCCGCTCGGGCACCAGCTTCAACAGGTCATCGTAACTGGCCTTCTGCACCGCGGCGAGGCCATCGCGCGCACCGGAGCGGTTCAGCGCCGCGTCCATCGCCCGCAGATACTGCTCGTCGTGCTCGGCAAGGTGCTCGGCAAGGTCGCGCAAGGAGACATCGAAGCCACGGCGGCTGGTGCCATCGCGACCCCAGGCGTTGTCCGGCGTACTGCGCAACAGCGAGCAGGTGCTCTGGCGGAGACGGCGGATCTGCGCCATCAGCTCGATCGGCGCCCGGGCAGCGTCCAGGTCGCGCTGGACGGCATTCTCGCGGACGGGCGGCAGCCGGTCGAGGTCGGGATCGTTCTCGCTGACGATGGCGAACATGCGCGGATAGACGCGCCGTTCCTCATCGCGCATGGAGATCATCAGGTCCTTCACAGACGGCTCGCCGAAATAGGGGGAACGCTCCAGCAAGGTTCGGTCGTGGATCGGCGAGAGCCAGCGCGAAAGGTTGTTGATCGTGAAGTGGAGCCGGATGATCAGGGCGTTGTTGTCCAGCGCCTGGATCCGCCGGATCTGCTCCGGGGTCAGCATCGCCGTGGGATCGACAGGGCGGGCTGCGCCGTTCGACACCTGGCTCGTCGCGAAGGCCATTCCATCATCCTCATCTGCACAACGTCCGCGCGGCGGACGACCGATTCCGCATCGGAGACCGAAACCCGCGTGCTGCCCGGATGCCGGTCACATACAGGCATTATGGCACGGGAGCGGTCATCGTGAACAAACGACGGCGAACGCACCCCGCGCGCGACGGCATGCTCTCGTACGGGTGGCGTGTGTGCTCCGGCATTGCGGCGACATCGCGATCCACCGGAAGCGCCGATGCACGCGGTACGGCGTGCTTGCCCGGAGTCGCGACTGGCCGTTCGATGGCGCCGGAACGATTCGGGCCGCCCGGCCGCCGCCTCAGGTCAACGCCTCTCGCACGCGCTGGAGATGATCGGTATCGCGATCGCACAGGATATCGAGCGTCTCCTGTACGGTCCGCTCGCCGTCGCTGTCGAGGACGCCGCGCCGTTCCCAGCCGGCACCGTCCAGCGCACCGAGCCGGTCGAGCAACCCGGCCCGGCGATCGCGAAAGGCCGCGAACGCCCGATGCGGGTCCTCCGTCGCATAGTCGTGCTCGATCGTCCAGAGCGAATCGTCGGGCACTTCCAGAATGGGCAGCGGCAGCTCGGCGCCGGCCAGCATCTGTTCGATCCAGCCGTCCACCACGATGTCCCAGTCGCGAAGATGCGCGACGATCTCGACCACAGCCGCCCCACCATCGTGCGATGGCTGGGTCAGCGTATCCGGAGCCGCCTCCTCAAGCAGGCGACCGAGTTCGACCGGCGTGGCCGCCAGCGTCCTGAGAATCTCCTCAGGCGCCCGCACCATCCGGCCGGACTCGCCGCCCGCCGGAAGCTGCGTCCAGTCCTGCTCGGTAGTCCCTGTCTCTTCGGCAGCGTCCGGAACCGTCGCATCGGCATTCGCCGGGCGCGATCCATCCGGGTTTCCCGAACATCCAAACCATGACACCAACGATTCCCCAATCCCTCGGCGGCGCCAGTCGTCCATCCCCAGCCCGGACACACATCCGCGCTCCGGCACCGCCTCGCCCTGCTCCACCGGAATCGCTCGCATCATCGGTTCGCATGCAAGCCATCCCGACCCCGGTGCGTGACGAGTAGGCACGATTGTTACAGAGTCGCCTCGCTTCGTCCAACAGGAGCGTCATTCACCGTCCCGGCCCAGGCCACCCGTCCTCACCTGAATAGGCACCTGCACAATCGTCCGCTCCCCTCCCTCGCTGTCGATCCGCCACGCCCCGAACTCTGGCGACCGGCCCTCGGCATGCCCCGTGAAGGAGACGATCAGGAGCAGGGCCGCCGGATAGAACGCCTCGCGAAGGTCAGTCGCGGACGGCGACGCCGGGCTGGCGACATGCGAATGCGCGATCGCACCAAGCACCCAGTTCCGGCGTCGCATCTCACGGTCTGCCGAGACGACTTCCATCGGATCCATCGTGAAGCGGTAGGGCGACGCTTCGATGTTCGTGCCGGGGAAGATATGCGCCACCTCGGCACGCCCATCTGCCGCCAGCGCCTTTACGGCCAGCAGCGCCACCCCTTCGTTCGGCAGGGCCGCACGCAGGTGATCGAGGATGGCGTCGCGCTGTGCCGATGTCATCACCAACGTACGGATCGCCTGAGAATGGCGTGCGGAGCCAGAGACAGCAAGGGGGAGCATGGCCCAATCGACTCCAGGAATGTGGGGCGGCGTCAGCCAGGTCCCGCCCCGGCTCTCTCCGTGCGAAACGACCCCGGACCGGCGGAAGCGGCACGTACAATGAGCGAACGTTGCGGGGCGCGCCCCGCAACGTTCGCCGATTGTAGCAGTCGCACCAGCAGGTGCACCGAGCAGAGAGATCCCCGGGAGTGCCGATGCCAGCCCATTCCAGACGACCGTCGAACCTTCGGCGCTCCCTCGTTTCCGTCATCGTGGCATTGTTCTTCGTTGCCCTGCCCGCGGTACGCACCGAGGCGCAGATGTCCCCTGCTTCGCCCGTCGCCACCCCTGCATCTTCCGGCCTGGCGAACGATCCCCGCCTGGCAGGCGTCAAGCCGGGCCAGCGGGCATGGGTCGCGGAACGCATCCCCGCCCGCCTGACGACGTACACCATCGGCGCAACACTCGATACGCAGCACCAGACGATCGAGGGAACGGTCTCCGTGGACTACGTCAACGAGACCGGCACGGCGCTCGACGCGCTGCCTTTCCGCCTCTATGCCAATGGCGGCGAATCCGACACAATGATCGTGGACGACGTAACCGTGGACAGCATCGCCGCAGACGCCGCGCTTGGCGTCGACAACTCCGTGCTCACGGTCCCGCTGGCCTCCTCCCTCGCCCCGGACGATCGCGTGACCGTTGCCATGACATTCACCGTGCACGTCCCGTTGGACAGCTCGGATCAATACGGCATGCTGAACATCGATTCGGACACTGGGACCTGGTCGATGGCGGAGTGGTACCCGATCGTCGCGGGCTGGGACCCGGCCAACGGGTTCGAGCTCGACCCGCCGAGCGTCAACGGCGATCCCGTTTTCAGCACAACCTCGCAGTACCACGTCACGGTCACGGCTCCCGAAGACTGGCAGATCGTCAGTACCGGCGACCCGACAGACTCCACGACTGCCCAGGGCGAACGCACCTGGACCATCGAGACCGGTCCGGTGCGGGACTTCACGATGGTCGCGGACGAAGACTTCCAGTCAGTATCGAGGGTGGTCGATGGCACTACGATCACATCGTGGTACAACGCCGGGTCCGAGCGCTCCGGCGAGGCCGCCCTGACGTACGCGGCACAGGCGATCGCGCTGTTCGACAACCAGCTCGTCCCCTACCCCTATATGTCCTTCGATGTCGTGCCCGTCGAGCTCTATGGCGCCGCCGGGGTCGAATACCCGCAGATGATCGCCATCGCGCAGTCCTACTACGGTCCGGACGAGGACCTGAGCACGCCGAACGATTTCGACTTCACGATCGCCCACGAGGTCGTCCATCAGTGGTTCTACGCCCTGGTGGGGAACAATCAATACGAGCACGCCTTCACGGACGAGGGAATCACGAACTACCTCTCCAGCCGCGTCTACTTCGACCGTCTCTACGGCACGGATGCGGGCGACCGCATGTACGGCGGCGCGGCATTGCGCCCCTTCATCACTGCCGCGCTCAGTGGGGCGGATCAGATCGTAGACACGCCGACCGACGACTTCGACACCGGATACGCCTACGCCTGGGCCGCCTATGCCAAAGCACCGGTCGGATTCGACGCTATCGCCCATGCGGTCGGCGAGGATGCATTCCTGCGCGGCCTGCGCGCGTACATCGATCAGTTCGCCTTCCACGTCGCGCAGCCGGAGGACATGCGGGACGCCTTCTCCAAGGCTTCCGGGCAGGACATCGGGCCGCTATGGCGTCACTGGTTCGAGGAAAAGCACGGCGCGGAGGATGCCGCCACAATGCCGGGGTAGCGCCAACCGGGTGATGACAGTCGGACGCATTCGGGCGACAATGCGCGCATCCGCGTTCGTCCCCTGCGAGCCGCTCGCGCGGCACATCGTCAAGGAGCATCCCTATGGCCATCACCGATCTCGGACACATCGCGCTCGGCTGCAACGATCTCGATGCATCGCTAGCGTTCTACGAGTTGCTGGGGATCAAGGAAGCCTTCCGCCTCACCCGGGATGACGGCTCGGTCATCCTCGTCTACTGCCATATCTCCGGCGACCGCTTCATCGAGCTCTTCCCGGGCGGCCCTACAGCCGGGGACCGGGCAGACACGAAGGCACAGAGTTTCAAGCACATCTGCCTCGTCAGCGACGACCTGGTGAACGACATCGAGTTCCTGCGCGGCAAGGGCGTGACGATCGATGTCGAGCCGAAGGTCGGTCTCGACGCGAACACGCAGGCGTGGTTCAAGGACCCGGACGGAAACGCGATCGAACTGATGCAACTCTCGCCGATCTCGCCGCAGAAGGCCGTCGCGGACGGGCGCGAGCCGGTCATTCCGGACCCCACTACCCTAGGGTAATCACCCCCTACAAGCCAGAACCTCCATACAACGAAAGCACGGACGCCTACACCGGCGTCCGTGCTTTCGTTGCTTCCGCCCCAATTTGCCCCACGTTCGATCCACTGATAAACTGGCCTTCACACGAACATCTGTTCCCCGTCCAACCACAGAACGGAGGCCGTTCCATATGAAGTACGGATTCGTCGTCTCATCAGGAACACCGCTGGAAGCGATCGATCTCGCGCAGGAACTGGAACAGGCTGGCTGGGACGGTTTCTTCACCTGGGACGGCATCTCCGTTGGCGACGGCGTCTCCCACGATCCGTGGGCGGTGCTCGCCGCAGCAGCGGTGAAGACCAGCACGATCACGCTCGGCGCGATGATCTTCCCCTTGTCCCGCCGTCGCCCCTGGAAAGTCGCGAGAGAGACCGTCACCATCGACCATCTCTCGAACGGCCGCCTCGTCCTGCCGGTCGGTCTCGGTGCGCTGGACGACGCCGGATTCACCCGGGTCCACCCGGAAGTCACCGATCGCCGCGAACGGGCGGAACTCCTGGACGAGACGTTGGCCATCCTCGAGGCCGCATGGTCGGGCGACCCGGTAACCTTCGCCGGCACCCACTACCAGATGGAGGACGTCACCTTCCTGCCAAAGCCGGTCCAGCACCCGCGCATTCCCGTCTGGGTCGTCGGCGCGTGGCCGAGCGTGAAGTCGATGACTCGCGCCGCCCGGTGGGATGGGCTGCTGCTCGCCTTGCGCGGCAGCGCCGACGCGCCGACACCGGACCAGGTGCGCGAGATCCTCTCGTGGGTCGGCGAACACACCCACCGAGCGCCGGGCGATCCGTACGATGTCATCCTCGAAGGCGTCTCGCCGGGCGATGACCGGGCAGCCGCGCTCGCGCACCTGGCCCCCTACGCCGAGGCCGGCGTGACCTGGTGGATCGAATCGCGATGGGAAGCGCCGAACGATGTGGAGACCCTGCGTAAACGTATCCGGCAGGGACCGCCCCGCCCATAGGAGCCGCGATCACCGGGGAACGGCGCGGCCGGGTGCGTCGTCGGTCGTCATCGCCGGTACGGCCTGCCACGGCTCCCAGGCGAAGCGCCGGCGATAGCGTTCGAGCAGCCGCAACACGGATGCCCCCAGAACCACCATCAGCACCACATTCCCCACCGCCCGGAACGCATCGAAGGCCAGCGACGTGACGAGGTAGAAGCGTCCATAGCGCGTCACCGTCTCCACGAACGAGAGGCCCGGCGTCCAGTAGAGGCCGACATCGGCCTCCACACCCGGCGCGGAGAATGGCCAGAACCACAGGTTCATCAAGACACCAAAGAGCAGTCCCCACACCGCCCCGAACACCGTCAGCACACCGACTCGCATGCGTTCCGACCGGCAGTGCGGCAGCCATCCGGCGCTCAGCCCGACCCAGCCGGAAACGATCATCTGAAATGGCAGCCACGGCCCGATGCCACCCGTCAGCAGCGCCGAAAGCAGCAACGTCAGGGTTCCCATCTGAAACCCCATCGTCGGTCCAAACACGGCCCCGACGAGGATGATGAGCGGAAAGATCGGCGAGGCTCCCAGGAAACTCGGCAACAGGCGCAGGCTCGCGTCGATCGCGACCAGCACACCCAGCAACGCGACCGTCTTCGCACGGCTGGCTCCAGCGACCTCGTCCGACACGACGACAAGCATCGCCACCAGGCTCAGGCACGTCAGAACCGCGAAGATGAGCGGCGCATCGTCAGCGTGAGCCGCCGCATCCGCATCGCCACGCGGGGCCAGGGTCAACAGGAACGGCCCGAAGAACGCAGCGAGACCGACAAGGCTCGCCAGGGCCACAACCAGGCCGGAACGTGGCCACGCTCGCCTTGGTGCGTTATCCAACACCACGCGGTTCCCATCATCGTTCACGATCCGATCCGTTTCGCTGTGAGCCAGCTTGCCGCACCTTGGCCCCTTTGCCCAACCGACGTCCCGCCGCATCCGCCGGCCTGGGGCTTCCGCTTCCTATTCGCGTCCAAGTTCCGGACGCGTAACCCGTGCACGTTGCACAAATCATCGTGCAAGGTATCCAGCACCCGCATATACCGGGGTGGCAGCGGTCTGCTAG
Organism: Thermomicrobiales bacterium; assembly: GCA_049841275.1. Classification (GTDB taxonomy): domain Bacteria; phylum Chloroflexota; class Chloroflexia; order Thermomicrobiales; family UBA6265; genus JASGDN01. Next base: position 18,122 of record JASGDN010000014.1, on the reverse strand, counting down.
GATCGTCATCATTGCATGGGCAGGGGATCCCATGCGCGATCGTTTTGGGCAAACTGCATGACACCCCAACGATCCGCCATCACGGCCCCTTCACCATCCCTGCCGGCAATCGACGTGCCGTAGTCCAAGGATAGTGCGAGCATGGCATCACGGAGCGGCGAGATCACCCTGCAGGACCTTCTGGCCTGGGAACCCCAGTTGCAGATCCAGCGCGGCACCGGCGATGGCATAGCCGCCGACGATCCGCTCACCAACGATGTCGACTGGGTCGTGACCGCCCGCGCCAGCGCCCCCATGCTTCCGGCCCTGCGCGGCGGTGAACTCGTCCTGCTGCCCCAGCGCGTGGTGACCGAGTCCGGCGTCCCGTTCAATATGCTCCTGCACGAACTCGCTGGCCGCCCGGTCGCCGGCGTGTTGACCGATATCCGGATCGACCCCACCCTCGACATCCCGATCCCCGTCCTCACCGTCGCGAGGATCTCCGGCGACCTCGAGAGCGAAATCAACCGTCTGCTGACCTCGAAACGGGGCGACCTGCTGCGCACGGGCGCCGACCTGGAACACATCATCTCGGAGCACCTGGCCCGTAATGCCCGGCCAACCGACCTGATCGAGACGATCTCGCGGCGGCTTGGCATCGGTATCACCGTGGCCACGGAAACCGGCACCGTCATCTTCTCCACACTCGACCACGATGCGCTCTCCCTGCCGGCACCCGGCGCGGCGACGGGACAAGGCGTCATCGCATCGTCCCATCGCCACAGCGATCCGGCCTGGGTCCAGCAGTCCCTGCGCGGCGACCGCGTTCTCTGGTTCGGTCCGATCGCGCCAACCCAGCGTGCGCTCGCCAGGCTCGTAGTCCGCCAGATAGTGGACGGCGCCCAACGCGCCTTCGACCAGGACGACGCCACCGCCCCGCGCGGTGCGGCACGCACTCGCGTGCTGAACGATCTGCTCCTGCAGGCACCTTCCGACCCGAACTCGATCGAGGCAGCGGCACTTCGGGCCGGCCTGTCAGTCGGGGCACAATTCCGCGTGGTGATGCACCCGACCGACCTCACCGAGGAATCCGTCTACCGACGGCTTTCCATGCTCGGCACCATCCACGATGCGGGTATCGTGGATGGATTCACCACCCGCATCGTCACCAGCCAGATCAGCCGGCCCCTGGCCACGATACCCCGCAGCGCAGTGAACCAGGCAAGCCACGGCTGGATTGCGATGTCCGCCCCGATGACATCGCCACGGCATCTGCCGGAGGCCACACGCCAGGCCCGTTTCATCGCCGGGCTGGCGGACCGCGACCTCCTGCGCGGACCGGAGATCCGCTTCGACGACGATGCCGTGCTCGGCGCCTATGCCCTGCTCTTCGATCATTGGGGGTCCGCCTCCCTGAACCGGTATGTCGACCAGTTGATCGGCGATCTGCTGCGCGAGGACCGGCGCGGCCTCCTGCGCGAAACCTTGCGGGTCTACCTCGAACACGGCGGCGCCCAGCGTTCGACATCCGACCAGCTGGCGATTCACCGCAATACGCTCACCTACCGCCTTCGCCAGATCCGCGAAGTGCTCCACCTCGATCCGGACGACCCGAACGCACGGCTCGGCCTGCACCTTGCGATCCTGGCCGCGGAGTTGCCGCCTGCCCCGCAGCGGTAGCAACGCGCCGAATCCAGTAGCGGAAGATGTCCACATCCTGTGGATAACACCGGCGCTTCACATCGCCGGTGGCCGGGTCCGCGTACGCGCCAGTCCACGGATTTCCCCGATTCATCCCGATATTTCCATTTGGGCAAGCGTATGCTACAGTGTACGTACACCTGCCGCCCTGGCTGGTCGCGTGTGTTTCGCGACGGGTGGGCAGGGGCTGAATGTGGTCGTTCGGCGATGTACCGACGACCGACCACATTCCGGCAGCATATCCGTTCATGTCCGCACACGAGCTTCCCCGCAGCTCCGCACGGTGGTGGCCCAACGCCATCTCCCTGCGCACAGGCATCGGTGCGCCCGAGAGCACGCCCAGTTCACCCCGCCGCCATGTCCCGGCCGCCGCCTGTGGCGTGCCACCGCAACCACCAGCGAGGAGGGTCCACGCAGTGGCTCGCAAGGAAGATTCGCATTCGTCGCCCGCGGTGACGGCAACCGGTTTCGTGCCGCCCGAAGTCGGGCGACCGCGCGGAGCCGCCTGGAAAGCCCTCCAGCAGGAGGGCATCGAGGTTGAAAGCCAGGTGCAGGTAGTCGGGGACGAGAGCGATCTCGCCGCCCGTCTCATCCTGACCGGAAAGCGCCTCGTGCTCGTCTCCGGCGGCCAGATCGTCGTCGAATTCCCGCGCGCCTGGCTGCGCCCGCAGGCGCGCATGCTGGCAGAAAACGGCATCCGCGTCTTCGTCACTCCCGAGGGAACCGAGGTCGAGGCTGGCGGTGAGAGCGAACACACCGAACGGCTGACCCTCCGCGCGCGCGATGGACGGGGAGCAGCCGCCTCCCTCGTCAGCATCATGACCGGCAAGCCGGTTGCTCCCGCGCTCGTAGCCGCTCCCCGTCCATCGCTGCCTCCCGCCGCAAGCGTCTCGCCGTCCGCACCTACCCCGTCGACCACCACAACGCGACCACCGCAGCGTTCGTCCGGCTCCCTCCCGCTCGAAATCCCGACCTGGCGTTCCTCGATCGGGCAGCCAGCCAGCGCCCAGGGTGCGGCCGTCCCTCCGGCCCCAACGCCAGGGCCGGAGGCCGCGATTCTGGGGCAGACTGCCGCTGAGCCGCCGCTCGCCTCCCGCGTGACTCCCAACTGGGCCACCACGAACGGCCAGCGAGGCCGCACCGAACGCCAGCCGATCGCGACACGCACCCAGGCCGTTGGCGCGACCGGATCGATTGCGGCGTGGACTGCGCAGAATCTCGACGGCAAGCCGGCTCCGACGTACACGACACCCGCGCCGGTTCCGTCGTCCGTCAGCCGCGCCGCCCGCACGCAGGGCACCACCGATGGGCGTATGGTGCGGGACGACGCAGCCGCCCCAGCGGTGGTCGTGCAGCAGAAGCCGGGCATCGGGCATCGCATGGCGGTCTGGACATTGCGCGCAGCCGTACTCCTGCTCTTCCTTGGTGGGGCGACCTTCCTCGGCCGTGATTACCTGCGCACGCAAATCGTGCAATATGACATCCCGCTTCCGGCGCGCATCGATTCGGAACTGGGAATCTCCCGAAACAGCGATACCAACGAGCCGAACGGTCCCGATGTCGGACAGGTCGAGGCGCCGGCGACGGTTCCCCCGACCGAGACGGTGGCCGCCATCGCGCCAACGGCCACCGCAACCGAGCCGAACGGCGACAACGTGAAGGACGATCTCGGCGGCACAACCGGCCCGATCCCGACTGCTTCGGTCGCGGCATCCCTACCCACCATCGACACGGCCGAGCCGACCGACGAGCCGGTCACTGAAGAACCTGCCATTCCAACGGAAACACCCGTCACCGAGGAAGTCGTCGCGCCGACCGTCGATATGGTGCTTCCGACCGACGAACCGACGCTGGAGCCGACGGATGAGGCGACGGAGACTGCCGAGCCAACGCAGGCGCCCACCGAGGAGCCGACCCAGGCCGCAACCGAGACCATCGAACCGACGGCAACCATGGCGGTCACCACGCCCCCAACGGCAGGTGTGACGCCGTCGCCGAGTGCCACCACGGCCGAAACCATCGAGCCAACGCAGGAGCCGACCTCGGGGCCATCTCCCACGCCGACCCTGGAGCCGCAACCGGCGAGCGTCTCGGCGGACAGCACGCCGGAACAGCAGGTGGCCGCCGATGGTTTCCGGTTCAGTATCGAGGGCGCGTCCTACGGTGAATCGGTGCCGGACCTTCCGGAGATCAACCCAGCGACCGGGTACGGCAACTGGCTGGTCCTCCGCCTGAGCGCGCAGAATACGAGCATCGGGAACCAGGTCTTCGACATGTCCCAGTTCCACGTCCTCGCCGATGGGGAGGAACTCCAACTGGACGAAGGCAATGCATGGGTGAGCGGCCTGCTCGGCCTGACACCCGCCTACGGCCCGACGGACGCCATCTTGTGGGCGCCCGGCGAATCGCACGACATCGCCCTCACCTTCCTCGCACCGGTCGATGCGCAGTCGCTGGTGTTGCAGGTCGGCGACCAGACGATGGATCTCAGCAGCGCGTTGCAGAATCCGGGATCGATCCTCTCGCAGGACACCGCAGCAAGCGCGGCGCCGGAGTACATCGAGGCGAAGGTCGTGGATGTCGTGAACGGCGAGACGATCGTGGTGGATGTCGACGGCGTTCGCCAGAACGTGCGCTATCTCGGCATCCAGGCGCCGACCGGCGACGACTGCTTCGCGAGCGAGGCGACGGCCGCGAACGCGAAGCTGGTCGCGGGGCAGACAGTCCGCATCGAGCGGCAGGCGACGAACGTCGATCCGCGGGGGAATTGGGTTCGCGACGTCTGGGCGCCGGCACAGGACGGGCGCTACCAGCTGGTTTCGGCAAACCTTGTCGCGGAGGGCGCGGCGAAGGCAAACATCTCCGAGCCGAACACGCGCTTCAGTGGCTGGTTGATGGGCGGCGAGGCTGCCGCGAAGGCGCAGGGACTCGGCCTCTGGGCAAGTTGCGGGACGCCGGACGCGGCCGGCTCGGCCAGCGCCAGCACAACACCGGCGCAAGGGGAACCGCAACCGACAATCGCGCCGGTCGGCGCAATCATCCCCGGTCCTCGCGGAAACGAATAGGCACCTCCAGGTTACGGAAGGAAGGCTCACGGCCGGGAACGGGCCGTGAGCCTTCCTTTGCGGCCACCATCGTGCGAACATCACGGCAACGACCGGAACGACTGCGCACCGCACCGCCGGGGAACCGATGTCCGCCACCACGATCACCCATCCAATGTCCTTCAGCGATGGCCGGAATACGCTCGCCGGAACGATCCACCTTCCAGCCGGCGAATCGCCCGCAGCCGGTTGGCCCGCGCTGGTGATGATCCCCGGATCGGGCGATTCCGACCGCGATGCTTCCGGCTGGTTCATACCGATCCGGGAGGCGTTCCTGACGAACGGCATCGCCGTCCTCTCGTGGGACAAGCCCGGTTGCGGCGAATCGACAGGGCACTGGACCACCCAGACCTTCTCGCAGCGGGCGGACGAGGCCCTGGCCGGACTCGCCTGGCTCCGCGCACATCCAGCGATCGACGCGAACCGGACCGGACTTTGGGGACACAGCCAGGGTGGGTGGATCGGGCCGATCGTCGCCGCGCACGATCCCGATCTCCGCGCCCTGATCGTCAACTCCGGCCCGGCGGTCGATGTCCACGCCCAGGACCTCTATGGTGTCGAGCACACCATGCAGGACGATGGCGCATCCGAGTCCGCCATCGCGCAGGCACTCGCCGCGGCGAAGCGCCTCCACGAGGCGGCCAGTGTCGGCCTCTCGTTCTCTCAGCTCGAACGAATGCTGCCGGAGGTGCATGCGAAGGATGGCCCGCTCGCCTATTTCGGCGACTTGAATCCAGTTATCTGGCGCTTCTTCTGCCTGAACGCGAACCCGCTGCACGAACCGATGGACGTGCTGCCGCTGATCCCGTGCCCCACACTGGCAGTATTCGGTGCAGCCGATCCACTGGTGCCGGTCGAACAGAGCGCCACACTGTTCCGGCAGGCATTCGACCGTCCCGATGCACCGCCGCTGACCATCCGCATCTATCCGGGCGCAGGTCACCGCCTGGAAACGAATGGACCCGGCACCTACGCCAATGGCTATCTCGACGGACTGGGCAAGTGGATGGCGGACACCCTCTCCTGAGCCAGGTCCCGGCACGCCATACGCCAGCGAGATTGCCTGAAGCAGGATGAACGGCTACGATCCCAGCGGCAGCGTCGCCAATGCCCCTGCGCGATCCTTGCTCGCGCCGCCTGTGCCCTCTTCTGGAGTGACTTCCCGCCCATGTCCCCCTCGAACGATATCGGCATCTTCAGCGGCAGCGCCCACCTCGACCTCGCGCACGAGATCTGCGGTCATCTCGGCACCACACTCGCGCCAACCAAGATCGACCGCTTCAGCAACGACTGCCTCCAGATCCAGTTGCAGGACAATTGCCGGGAGAAGGACATCTTCATCGTGCAGCCGCTGGTGCCGCCCGTGCAGGAGCACCTGATGGAGCTGCTGCTGATGCTGGATGCGGCGCGCGGCGCCTCCGCCGCGCGGATCACCGCCGTGATCCCGCATTACGCCTACGCGCGCTCCGACAAGAAGGACCAGCCGCGCATCTCCATTGGCGGCCGCCTCGTCGCCGACCTGCTGGTGACCAGCGGCGCGAACCGCGTGCTGACGCTGGCGCTGCACGCACCACAAGTCCACGGCTTTTTCAGCGTGCCGGTCGATCACCTGAACGCGTTGGGCGTCCTGGCCGAGCATTTCTCGGCGACGGACCTCTCCAACTCGATCATCGTCTCGCCGGATCTTGGCAACGCCAAGGCCGCGACGACCTTCGCGAGATCGCTTGGCATCCCGGTCGCGGCGGGCAGCAAGCGCCGCCTCGCCGATGACAAGGTCGTGATCGACACGATCGTAGGCAGCGTGGAAGGCAAGCACGCAATCGTTCTCGACGACGAGATCGCCACCGGTGGCTCGATCATCCAGCTCTTGGAGGCGCTACGGGAACGCGGGGTAGAAAAGGTCTCCGTGGCCTGCACGCATGGCCTGTTCACGGGCAAGGCGATCGAGCGGCTGGGTGCGGACCCGGACATCGACGAGATCGTGACGACGAACACCGTTCCGATTCCGCCCGAGAAACGCCTGCCAAACATGACGGTTCTCTCGATCGCGCCACTGATGGCGGAGACGATTCGCCGCATCCACTGCGGCGAGTCCGTGAGCAGCCTCTTCTCCCACACGTACTAGCAACACGCCCGGAGAATTGGCCATCCGGGCGTGTCTGCACACGACATTCATGCACAAAACGAACGGGATCTCGCCTCATTCCAGTTGGCGATCAGGTAGTGAACCGCCTGACGCCGGCACGCAACCACGACCACCGGGAGGAGGGATAGCAGGAGGCCGATGACAGGACGGCGGATGCGATCATCCGGCGACGGCGGTGACCGCCGGCCCCTTCGTCAACGTCGAGACATCCTGCTTGCCATTCAGCTTGACCGATCCCGTGATCGTCTGAGGATTCACAAGAAGGTTCAGGATCGGGCAGACGTCTTCCACAGCCTGGTGCAGCTCGCGGATGCGCTCCTCGGGTTCGCCCGACTCGATCGTGACAGTATAGTTGAACTGGTGCGGCCAGCGCGGCACATCCTCGAAGCCCGGCTGCCCGGCGCGGAAGTCCTGGACAGCTCGGACCTGGACCTCCAGCGCATCGAGCCAGATTTCACGCTCGGCAGCCTGAATCTCGAAGATATGCGTGAGGCAGGACCCGAGCACGCCGGCCTGAATCTCCGGAGAACCGGGGCCGAAATCATAGCCGGCCAGTTCCGGCCCGCTGTCACTCAGGATCTGATGATCGCGGATGCGGATGCGCCGGACACCGGAACGTCCCTCCGCCGTAACTCGCGCCTCGAAGATGCGCGGATGTTGCGAATCCGGATCGGCGGCTGCGGCTTCGCGCCGCGCACGCAGGGCATCGCGCTTCTGGTACAGGAACTCGCGGAGAGTGCTCATCGACATCAGTCCTTCGTTGGCAATCGGCGGATGAAACGGGCGGATACTGTCATCGCACGGAAATCGGGGACTCAGCATCTTCGTCTTCGGCATCCCATACCGTTCGCGCGTTTGGCAGGAGCAGCCTCGCGCCGTGCGCCAGGCCGAGTGGAATTGCGTCATCGCCACCGGCAGAAGCCACCAGGCTGACGGCATAGATGCTGTCCCCGCGATGCTCCAGATGGTCGCGCAGATCGGAGGCGGACGCGCCCGGCTGGAGCACGCGAATCCAGTTCGCCTCGCCAATCCGGAACTGCCGTCCTGCCGCAACTGGCTCGTCTGCCACCTCGATCGCGCGCCCCTCGTCGCCGGTGAGGGCGGCGAACTGCGCTCCGGCCGCCGCCAGATCGTTCACCACGACAGTGACACCTTCCACACCACGAATGCCATTCTGGTGAATCACCGCCTCGCCGCCGGGAACCCGCAATGGCCGCTCCGTGCGGTCGACGCAATAGAACGGCAGTGCGGACGACGACGCACCGAGGAAGCGGATCGTCTGCCACGCGACGCGCTGGCCATCCGGCCGTGTGCGGCCGCCATCGTGCGGGTCGGAGGTATTGAGGCCGCGTGTCCGCAAGGCGGTCACTTCCTCCTTCAAGTCATCTGCACGCAACGCGTAGTCGATGAGCCCCTCCCCTTTCAGGAGCCGCGACGCCCAGGCATGATCGGATGCCTGCTCCGGATCACGGAAGGCGATGATTTCGAAATACGCGCCATCGGCGAAGGGGACCAGGGCATTGTGGGTCGCCCCGCCAACATGATCCCCACCGAGGGTGACGGTGAATCCGGCGCGGCGATAGTCGGCAATGGCCGATTCCAGCGAATGCACGGCGATAACGATGTGATCGATTCCGGTTGGCATGGAAATCTGAACTCCTCCACGACGTTCGCCAGCATGAGGCTGGCGATGCAGGGAGGTCTTCCGGAACCAACGCCTTGAGGGAAGCGGAGGCTTCGGAAGACCCGTGAGCGGCACCCGGATGCCGCCACCGCAGAACCTGCAGCGATCTGCATAGGTGATCGCGGGGGAGACGGTGGTGGTCCTGGCCGCCGGGCTTGATGTCACTCACACGAGAAACCCCTCATCTCGGAAGGTGAGGGGCGGACGCCGCATCGCGCTGGTGAGGCGTGAAAGCGAATCGTTCCCTCATCTTCCAGGCGATCGCCGATTGCTCGACATGCGTCCTGACGGAATTAGCACCTTTCCACACGTGCTGCGTGCGAACGGTTGCTGGGGCTTCAACGGGCCGGTCCCTCTGCCCCTCTGGATGAGGTCTCTTCGGTTGTGAGAACGACTCTAGGGGAATCGCCCGCCAAAGTCAATACTTCCCACAATATTGGAACTATGCAATATGAAGCTTCCAAACTATTCCCCGTCGAGCCGGACGGATTGACGCACATGGATGTCAATGATATGTTGACATCCATGAATGACACATCTGGCACGCACTCCCTCTCGGCCGCCATTATGGACATCGCCGAAAAACTCGCCGAGCAGCTTGCCTCGCCAAGCACCGAGACGCGCATCGCGGCGATCTCACTCATCCTGGCACTCGACCGAATGACCGACCGCGCCCTGCACGCCATCGTACAGGAGGCGCGCTCCGCGGGATTCTCCTGGCAACAGATCGGGGATATCACCGGCACTTCACGACAGGGAGCGGCCCAACGTTTCGGCAACGCACCACCGGCCGTCGACGATCTGACCGTCGAGCCATTGGCAAACGCGGCATCCCTTGCGGCAAAGATGCTCGCCGCGTTCTTTACCAACGATCACGAAGGCTTTCGCCCCTCCATGTCCAGGTCGATGGCGGCCGCCCTGACCGTCAAACGACTCGACACCATCCAACGGCAGATCACGGAGTCGCTTGGCGAACTGGAAACAGTCAATTCGTCGGCCGCCGGGATCTCGTTGCTCGGAGACGTGACGGTGGTCAGCACGCCCCTCCGGTTCTCGGAAGGGGCAGCGACTGGTGTCGTGTCCTTCACACCGGACGCACGCATACTCGGCTTCCGGATCTACCCGGCTGACGAATCCACAGACGGAGATTTGCCGAATGGGTGAGATCAGTGGGATCCCCGTTGCGGCACTGCTGCCTCTGTTCATCCTGCTCGCGGCATTCGCCATCTATTGCTGGTGGGATATCTGGCATCAGGAATCCGTGAACTACCTGCCGAAGTGGGCGTGGGCGATCCTCTGTGTCGTTTCCATCCCACTTGGCGGCATCGTTTACTTCCTGATCGGTCGCAAGGGATGAGCATCCCGAACGACGTATCAGCTTCTACCGCCGCGATTGCCGTTACCGATCTTGTGAAGGATTTCGGCGGCATGGGCCTGCTCGACGCCACGCTCACGATCCCGGATCGCCGCGTGACGGCGATCATCGGCCCCAATGGCGCAGGCAAGACGACACTCTTCAGCATCGTCACCGGTTTGATGCGACCGGATTCGGGGACCGTGGCGATTGCTCCGGACGCGGCCCCCATCGCCTACTGCCCGGATACTCCCGTCTTCGAACGCTGGCTCACCGCGAATGAGGTGCTCGATCAATCGGCCACGCTGGCTCGGCGACGCATCAGCGAATCCAATGCCACCTTGCTGGAGCGATGCGGGCTTGGCGACGCAGATGCACGCCGGGTGGGGGGATTCTCACGTGGGATGACCCAGCGGCTCGGCATCGCCAGCACGCTGGTCGTCGATCCCGCCTGATGATCTTCGACGAACCGACCAGTGCTCTCGACCCGGTCGGGCGGATGGATGTCCTTGCCCTCCTCCGCCAACTCGGACAGGAGCGGAGCGTCGTGCTCTCCAGCCACTCGCTCGCCGATGTCGAGAAGATCGCGGACACCGTGATCGTCATCGCGAAGGGCCGTGTCGTGTATCAGGGAACGCTGGAACATCTGCTCGCGCAACAGGAGCGGCCCGTCTGGCGGATCCGCACCCACGGCAGCGCATTCAGGCTGGCGCCCCTACTCGCCGCGAACGCCACAACGGTCCGCAGCGAGGCCATCTCGGCGTCCACCGTCACGGTCGAAATGCACTCAATGGAGGCCGGCGAGCGCGATCTGCCCCGCCTGCTCGCCGAGAGTGAGATACCCATCGTCGAGATGACGCTGGACCGGCTCCCCATTCACGACGAGGCATTCGCCGCCATCGTGAATGGGGAGCCGGCCCGATGACCATCGTCCGTCCGCACGAGCACACGCTCTGGCGTATCGAACTGCTGCGTGTCTGGCGAACGCGGCGATTGATCGGTCTGTTGTTCACCTATTGCTTCTTCGGATTCGCGGACCCGATTCTCGCACGATACATGGCAGAGATCATCGGTTCGGCCGCAAACACCGACCAGATGCAGATCACCGTTGCCGATCCCATTCCCGCCGATGGCATGGTCGGCTACCTGGGTAGCGCCATGCAGATCGGCCTGATGGTCGGGTTGGCGATGCTGGTATCCGCCTGCGCGATCTTCTCCCGGACGCGCCGCAAGGACATCTGGACGCTGCTCGTTCCCCGCCTGACGGTCTCCCTCGCAGCGATAACCATCGCGTTTACGCTCGCTATGGCCGCCTGGTACGAAACAACCGTGCTCATCGGCGTCCCGTCACCCAGCGGGATGATGCGGCTCTGGATTGTGGGCTTCTGCTACCAGCTGGCGTTCGGGGCGCTGGCCTTCTTGCTCACCGGCATCGTGCGCAGCGTCGGGACAACCACCGCGATCGCGATTGTCGCGGTGCTCCTCTCATCGATCCTCACAACATGGCCAGCCATTGCGCGATGGTCGCCGGTCGGCCTGACGGACTATCCCGGCATCTACCGTGGCACAGCCGAAATGCTCCCCGCGATCGCCGCCTCGCTGATTGTCGCGGTCGTTGCCACTGTGGCGGGATTGATCGTCGTACAGCGTCGAGATCTCGCCCGTTGAGGCAGGTAAAGAGCAAGCTCAGCCCCGTTCGAGATAGCGTTCGCGTTCCCAGTCGGTGACGGCCGCATCGAAGGCGTCCTGCTCCACGCGCGCCATGTTCAGGTAGTGCGCGTGGACATCCGCCCCGAAGGCCTTCCGCGCCAGATCGCTGCCCTCCCAGGCGTCGATCGCGCGGTAAAGCGTGTGCGGCACGCGCGGAAGATCGGTCGCGGTGTAGCCGTTGCCCAGGAACTCGTCCGGCGGCTCGATCCGTTGCTCGACGCCATGGATACCCGCCGCCAGCACCGCCGCGAAACTGAGATACGGATTCGCATCCGCGCCGGGCAGACGGTTCTCGATCCGCAATGCCTGCCCACTGCCGACGACACGGAAGGCACAGGTCCGGTTATCGCGACCCCAGACGAGATGCACCGGCGCCCACGACCCGAGCGCAAACCGCTTGTAGGCATTCACCGTCGAGGCGACGAAGAGCGAGAACTCCCGCGATGCCGCGATCAACCCGCCGAGGAACCAGCGCATCGTCTCCGACATCTCCCAACTCCGGGGATCGTCCGTGGCAGGGAAGGCGTTGCGTCCGGTCTCGCGATCCTGCAGCGAGATGTGGATGTGCCCGCTCGAACCCGTCCAGCCCTGATATGGTTTCGCCATGAACGTGACCGCACGGCCCTCCTGCCAGGCGATCTCCTTGGCGCCGTGCTTGAAGAGTGCGGCGCGGTCCGCCGATTCCAGCGCCCCGCTGTAGTGGATGTTGATCTCGTGCTGGCCAGCGAACGCCTCGCCCTTCGAGAACTCGATCGGCACGCCTGCCGCGCTCAACTCGTTGCGCAGTCTTCGGTAGAGCGATTCCAGCTTCGTGCCCTGCAACAGCTGATAGTCCTCGTTGTAGCGCCCTGCCGGGGCGAGATTGACGAAATGCTTGCTCGCCGCTTCCCCGTAGGATTCCCGCAGGACGTAGAACTCCAGCTCGGTGGCCATCAGCGGGTCGAACCCGAGCGCCTGCAATCGTGCGATCTGCCGCTTCAGGATCGAGCGCGGCGCAAAGGAGACCTCTTCGCCGCTCGCCTCATCCACCGCATCGCAAAGCACCAGGGCGGTGCCCTCCAGCCAGGGAATCGCCCGCAGCGTCGCCCAGTCGGGCCGCGCGAGATAATCGCCGTACCCGCTCGCCCAATCCATCGCCGCAAAGCCGTCCGGCGTGTTCATCTCCATGTCGGTACCGAGCAGGTAGGTGCAGAAATGGGTCCCGTGCGAACGCGCGTGCTCGATGAAGAACTCCCCCGTCACGCGCTTGCCGACCAGCCGCCCCTGCATGTCGCAGACGGCAGTGATGACGGTGTCGATCGCACCGGAACGCACGCGCTCTTCCAGCGCGTCGAGGGAGAGAAGGCCACGGGCGGGGCGATCGGTCACGGGAGGCGTCCTTTCGGGCGGAACCGGCATCGGGATGGCGGCAGGAAATGGCTTTCGCGCATTGTACTGGCGTACGCCCGGAGCCTGCCTTCACGCTACAATCGCGACCAGCCGAGTCCCCGATTCGCCTCCGACCGAAAGGGAATGCCCGCCGCATGAACGATCCCGACACGACCGACCGCCATGCCCTGCTCAACCGCCGGATCGAGGCCGCCCGCGCCTGGTTCCCCGGCACGCTCGCGCTGGCCGCGCGGAACCTCACGACTGGCGAGGAAATCCTCGTCGATGGTCACGCACCCTATCCTACGGCGAGCACGTACAAGGTTCCGGTGCTGATCGAACTCTTTCGCCGGATCGAGGCCGGTGAGATGGCACTCACCGACACGCTGCCGTTCCGTCCGGAAGCACTTCGGCTCGGATCCGGCGTGCTGCGCGACATGACGCTGGGGCAGGCGTTCACGCTGCACGACCTCGCGATGCTGATGGTGATCGTCAGCGACAACTCCGCGACCCGTCTCCTGCTCGACCACCTCGGCGGCTATGAGGCAATCAACGCCACGACGCAGGCACTCGGCTTCCCGAGTTTCGTCCTCCACTCACCGGAGGACCGCGCGCGGATGGAGGCGGCCGGCGAGGACAACCGCTCGCTCGCCGAGTGCTCTCCCTACGACCTGATGGCGATGATGGCGGCAATCGCGGACGGCACGATGATCTCCGAGGACGCCAGCGAGCGGATGCGCGAGATGCTCGGACGGCAGCACTACCTCAATCAGGCGTCGCGCTATCTCGGGCACGACCAGTACACGGACGACGACGGCGACGAGCGCCCTCGGATCTGGATCGGTTCGAAATCGGGCATGATGGACGGCATGCGCGCCGACACCGGTATCTGGCGGTTCGCGGACGGTCCGCAGATCGCCTTCGCCACGACGAACGAAGGCAGCGCCGATTTCGGATACGGCAGCGAGCACGAGGGTGACATCGTGAACGGGGTGCTCGGGTGGGCGCTGGCATCCTATTGGTGGCCGGACGCGCTCGGTCCGATGCCGAACGTGCGTTCGGCGTACCTCGACCTGATCCTCGGCGACCTCACAGGCAAAGTGAGACCCATTCCGTAGCGGCGAACCACCAGCTTGTCTGCCCCATCGGCAGTCGGCCGATTTCGTCCCCGCGTTCAGGAGCAATTCCAGATGGCACGTCTCGATGGCAAGGTGGTACTGGTGACCGGCGCGGCAAGCGGCATGGGCCGCGTCGCGACCCGGATGTTCGTGGAGCAGGGCGCCAAGGTGGTCGCCGCCGATCTCAACGAGGATGGTCTCGCCGCGACACGCGACGAGCTGGACGCCAGCTTGCGTGAGTCGGTCCTCACCGTGGTGGGCAACGTGACGAACGAGGCCGACGTGCGGATGATGATCGAGGGCGGCGTCGGGCGGTTCGGGACGCTGAACGTGCTGTACAACAATGCCGGCATCATGCCGGGCGAGGATACCTCGGTCGAGGCAACCACCCCGGAGTTGTGGGACACGATCCTCGACGTGAACCTGAAGAGCATTTTCCTCGTCTGCAAGCACGGCATCCCGGCGTTGCGGGCGGCGGGCGGTGGTTCGATCGTGAACATCGCCTCGTTCGTGGCGCTGGTGGGCTGCACGAATCCGCAGGATGCCTACACCGCGAGCAAGGGCGGCGTGCTTTCGCTGACGAAGTCGCTGGCCGTGCAATACGGTCGGGAGGGCATCCGCGCGAACGCGATCTGCCCCGGCCCGATCATGACGCCGATGACGGAGATCCTCTTCCCGAACGAGAAAGAGAAGATGAAGCGCCTCAACCGCATCCCGCTGGGGCGCTTCGGCCGGGCGGAGGACATCGTCTGGGCCGGGATCTTCCTCGCGTCCGACGAGTCGTCGTGGATGACCGGCTCGCAGTTCGTGGTGGACGGCGGGATCACCGTGAACTATTTCTAGCGACACGGCAAACCACAAGGATTTGCCCTACGAACGATAGGTTCCGTCCAGCATCACATTCGTCGTGTGGCGTGCGCCTGCCTTTCAACTCGCAGGGGTTGCCACCGGCGATGCAACGACCTCGCTCCCTTCCGGCACGGCGGGCATGCCATGATCCCGAAGGTCGGCGGCAGGATACGTCCAGCTCCCGATGAAATTGTCGCTGGGCGCCTGCCCCTTCGGTGCCACGTCCGAGAACACCACCATGACTCCATCCGAAAGGTAATCGATCTTCCAGGTGCCATCCTCCAGCTTGAAGACCAGGAACTGAACCGCATCGACGATCTCGGTGTCGGGCAGTGGCGTACCATCCTGTATCCCGACGGCTCCAGGTGTTGCCCCGGGTGCGGGTTGGAACATCCGGTCTGGAAGCACGAGGAACGCGGCCACCGTCTTTTCATCGACCTGCCTGACTTGGTCGAGGTAGACCTGTTGGTCGTCTGGAATGGCCGGTCCCGCCGGTGAAGGCGTGCCCGGGAGGTCGCCGCAATCCATGCCGGTAACCTCCCGGAGCGCGGGCGTCAGCAGCGATTCGAGCGCTTGCATACTCATCGTGCCATCCGGACGGTAGACCTGCTGAATCTCCGCCGAGAGCGTATCAACGACCTCGGCAGACGCTTCCGGAGCGGCAAGGGCATGCTCGACATCGCCCCATGCGATACGCGCGTTATGAAAAACGCCTATGTTGCACGTCTCTGAAAACTGCGCGCCCACCGAGGTACTGCTATGGAGTGTCCCGCCCATCGCGACAACTGCGACCGCAAACGCCGGCGCGATGCGAACCAGTTGGCTCCAGCCATTCCGGGATACTCCCTGTCCGAACCGTTCCATAATGCCCCTTCCGGATCGATGATCGGAATCGCCATTTACTTGTATGTGTGTGTGCCTATGATAGCATGACCCTTCCAAACCACAACCATTGCCGGCGTATCCGGCCGTTTCATTCACCATACTGACGGGCATGCCCGACGTTCGCGCAAATGCCAACCGGGCATGCCCGCCATTGCGCAAGAGAGGTCCCGCCGCGTAGGCTTACGCCAACGCGTTGACGGAGCCAAGTAGCGGGCCTGCGACACGATCCCGAGCGAGTCACGGACGGTGCGAGCGTGACGGTCCCCAGCCCGCGAAGACCCTCCCGAGTGCCCGGCTGAACGAGCGTCCTCCCCTTTGGACAGCCTCCCAGGCCGAGCCGGCTTGCCTCCGTTATCGGGCCCCAGAAGGCCGTCCCCTCGCGGACGGCGAATTGCGGTGGCACCACGAGACGCTCCCCTCGTCCGCATGGCGGAGGGAGCGTCTGGCTGTTTTCGGAGGCGACCACCGTGTCCTCTTCTCCTTCCTCTCTCCCTCTCCCCGTCGTGCCGTCTGCTTCACCGCCCGAAGCGATTCCCCGGACGTTCGTCGCCGATCTTGGCGATCGCGTCGGAGAGCGCGTGCGCATCTGCGGCTGGCTGCACCATCAGCGCATGCTGAAGGCGGTCGATTTCCTGCTCCTGCGCGATGCTACCGGCATCGTGCAGGTCATCGTCGAGGCGCCCGATCTCCGCGCCATCACCCAGGCATTGCCGCACGAGACCGTGCTTGCAATCGAGGCGACGGTCGTTGCCGCGCCGCAGGCGCCGAACGGGCTGGAATTGCACGATCCAGTCGTGACCGTCCTTGGCACCGCGGTCGAGGAACCGCCGGTCGACCTCTTCCGGCCGGAGATCCCCGCCCGACTGCCGACGTTGCTCGACCATGCCGCGGTCTCCTTCCGGCATCCGGCGCGGGCAGCCTCCCAACGGCTGCTCGCGGCAGCGGTGGACGGCTTTCGCACGACGCTGCGCGCGCAGGGATTCGTGGAGATCAGTACGCCAAAGCTCCTGGGGACCGCGCCGGAAGGCGGGGCAAACGTCTTCCCCGTGGATTACTTCGGCCGCACCGCCTTCCTCGCACAGAGCCCGCAACTCTACAAGCAAGTCATGGTCGGCGCGCTGGAACGCGTCTTCGAGACGGCCCCGGCCTTCCGCGCCGAGCCGCACGACACCACGCGCCACCTCAGCCAGTTCCTCTCCCTGGATGCCGAGTTGGGATTCATCCGCGACCATCAGGACGTGATGACCGTGGTGACGGATGTGCTGCGCGGCATGATGGCGTCCATCGCGGGCGAACGGCGGGCGCTGGAGGCACACAGCATGCTCGATGCATTGCCGGAAGTTCTACAGGCCATCCCCCAGGTTCACTTCACGGATGCGCTGGCGATGGTTGGCGCAGCAACCGGTGAGGACCTGAGCGAGGAGCCGGACCTGGCTCCGGCTCACGAGCGATGGCTCGGCGACTGGGCGCGGGAGACGCATGGGTCCGACTGGCTCTTCGTCACCGGCTACCCGATGCGCAAGCGCCCCTTCTATACCCACCCGGACCTTGCCCGGCCGGAGTGGTCGAACAGCTTCGACCTGCTCTTCCGAGGGCAGGAGATCATCACTGGCGGCCAGCGTCTACACGAGTACGACGCCTACCTAGCCGCGCTGGCCGAACGAGGGCTCGACGCCGGGCCGTTCGCGGGCTACCTGGAGGCATTCCGTCACGGGATGCCTCCCCACGGTGGGTTCGCACTCGGCGTCGAGCGGATGATCGCGCAACTGGTCGGCGCGCCGAACGTGCGCGAGGTGACACTCTTCCCGCGCGATGTGCAGCGACTGACCCCCTGATGGGCCAACGACCATCGTCGCGGCACGCGCTCTGCTCTACGCAGAATCATCACCGGCTTGCACGCAGACCGCCGGCGTCGACACCAGAAGAGGAGGTTTCCGTGACCAGGGAGAAGCCCGCATGGCTGGGCCACGCGGGAGAAGAGCACAAGTCGATCGAGACCCTGCTCAGCCAGGATCACTACACGGCAAGAGAACTCGCCGATCTGACCGGCGTCGATATCCGGGTGATCGAGCACGCCGTCTTCCAGAAGGATCTGTCTGCGGTGGTCGTCGATCACGACATCATTTCAATCGCGCGCCACGACGCGCTGGAATGGCTGCGCGCCACTACTGCATCCTGACGCTGGCTGCACGCACGGAGAGGCCGATCGCATGGCTGCGATCGG
>JASGDN010000013.1:0-11973 GCA_049841275.1 Thermomicrobiales bacterium | reverse complement strand
TTTTTTTTCTCCCTTAATGGGGGTTTCTCAACCTCCCCCCCGCACCCCTCCCCCCGCCCGGGACTCTGTTCCATACGCTGGGCCGGTCACGAGATTGGTCTGGTCGCCTCCGGTCTTACGCGCGATCCGAACTTGTTCTCCGTCCCGGCGCGCAGGCGGGCGATGTTCGCATGGTGCCGTTGCACGATGATCGCCGACATCAGCACGATCGCGATTGCCCAGCTCCAGGGCAGATGTCCGGTCGCCGCCGTGACGACCGCCGCGATACTCGCCAAGGCCACCGTCACGATCGAACCGAGTGAGACGTAACGCGTTACCAGCACGACGACCACGATCACCGGGACGAGCAGCAGCAACCACGGGAAGAGTGCAACACCCGCTCCTCCCCCGGTCGCCATGCCCTTGCCGCCGGTGAAGCCGATGTACGGCGACCAGCAGTGCCCGACGACCGCAACCAATGCCGCAAGGCCGATCGACCAGTCCGGCAATCCCGCCATGCGCCCGATCACCACCGGCAGCACGCCCTTCAGCAGGTCGAGGATGAGGACGGCGATCGAGAACTTGCGCCCAAGCACCCGGAGTGCGTTCGTCGCGCCGATCGACTTGCTGCCGTACTGGCGGATATCCGTGTGCGCAAAGATCCTGCCGAGCACGACCCCCCACGGGACCGCACCGAGTGCATAGGCCGCGATGACGAGGGCGATGTCCCATACGGTATCCATGTCAGGACTCGTGACGGCCACGGAAGGAGATGCGGATGGGAGTGCCGGTGAAGCCGAACTGGTCGCGCAACTCGTTCTCCAGGTAGCGTCGGTAGCCGAAGTGGATCTGCTTCGGGTCGTTGCAGAAGATGATGAACGTCGGCGGTGCAACATCGGCCTGCGTCGCGTAGTAGAACTTCAGCCACTTGCCCGGCCTGGATGGCGGTTGGTGCTTTGCGACGGCCTCTTGAAGCATCTTGTTCAGGGCTGCGGTGCTGACACGCTTCTCGCGCTCCTCGATGATCGAGAGCGCCGTATCGAGGACCTGGCTGACGCGCTGCCCCATCTTTGCGGAGATGAAGACGACCGGCGCGTATGGGATGAAATCGAGTTGCTCGGCGGCGCGGGCGCGGTACTCATCCATCGTGCCCGCGTTCTTCTCGACGAGGTCCCACTTGTTGACGACGACGACGAGTCCCTTCTTCTGTTCTTCGACGTAGCCGGCGATGTGGAGATCCTGCGCCGTGAAGTCCTCGGTGGCGTCGATCAGGAGCAGCACGACATCCGCACGGTCGATTGCGCGCATGGAACGCATGACGCTGAACCGCTCGATTCCCTGCTCCACGCGGCCGCGGCGGCGGATGCCAGCGGTGTCGATCAGGGTGAGCGGCTGACCTTTCCAGGAGATCTCGGTATCGAGACTGTCGCGCGTCGTGCCGGCGACATCGCTGACGATGGCGCGCTCCTGCCCGAGTAGCGCGTTCAGCAGCCGGCTCTTGCCGACGTTCGGGCGACCGACGATGGCAATGCGCGGTCCCTCGGTCTCTTCTTCGGGTTCGGCGTCCGGCAGATTTTCGACGATCTTGTCGAGGAGGTCGCCGGTGCCATTGCCATGGTAGGCGGAGATGGCGATCGGCTCACCGAGGCCAAGTTCGAAGAACTCGAAGACCATCTCGCGGCGGGTGGCGCTGTCCGCCTTGTTTGCGGCCAGCAGGGTTGGCTTGTCCGTGCGGCGCAGGAGATCGGCGATCTCGGCGTCGCTGGCGGATGGTCCAGCCTTGGCATCGACGAGGAAGACGATCACATCCGCTTCGGAGATGGCGCTGTTCGCCTGGTCGCGCGTCTGGCGTGCAATGACCGTCTCCGCCTCGCTCGCGTCGGGGGGAAGTTCGTCATCGTCCTGCATGCCGCCGGTGTCGATGAGGGTGAACTCGACTCCCAGCCAGTCGGCAGTGCCGTAGACCCGGTCACGCGTGGTGCCCGGCTGATCCTGCACGATCGCCTGGCGTTCACCGACGAGCCGGTTGAAAAGGGTCGATTTCCCGACATTCGGACGCCCGACGATGGCGACGATTGGCTTGCTCACGGACTTCCCACCTGGATAGCTGTCGCTCGATCCGGCGTGGCCGCGAGCTGGACAGGTCTGCGTGCATTCCCGCCTGCCACCAGAACCGGCGTGCCTGCGGAAAGCGAAGTGACTGGAGTATACCAATGCAGCACGTCGCGACGATGCTCATCATCGCGGCGTGCTGCATTGGCGGGATTTCTACGAGGCTGCGCCCACGACCTCGACGAAGCGGTCGATGCCGGCGCGGGAGTTCATCTCGGTCGCGCAGAGCAGGAGGGCCTTCTCGTACTCCGGGCCGAACTGGCCGAGATCGAGGCCGCCGATGATCCCCGCATCGAGCAACGCTGCGTTCACCTCGGCCGCCGGGCGATCCGCGATGACGACGAACTCGTTGAAGAAGGGCGCATCGTAGGCAAGCCGGAACTTGCCGGTCGCCACCAGCCGGTTGGCGAGATAGTGCGTGTGCTGGTAGCTGGAACGGGCGACCTCTCGGAAACCCTCTGGACCGAGGCTCGACATGTAGACGGTCGCTGCGGTCGCCATCAATCCCTGGTTCGTGCAGATGTTGCTGGTCGCCTTCTCGCGGCGGATGTGCTGCTCGCGGGTCTGGAGGGTCAGCACGTAGCCGCGCTTGCCCTCGGAATCGACCGTGATGCCGGCGAGACGGCCCGGCATCTGGCGCACGAACTTCTGCCGCGTCGCGAGCAGGCCGACGTACGGGCCGCCGTAGCTCTGCGCGACCCCAAGGGACTGCCCTTCCGCCGTCGCGATGTCCGCACCGAGTTCGCCCGGCGACTTCAGTAGCGCCAATGGCACCGGAGAGGTTGTGACGAGCAGCAGCGCCCCGGCTTCGTGGACCTGCTCGCCGATGCCCTCCACGTCCTCGATCGCGCCGAAGAAGTTCGGGTACTGCACGATCACGGTCGCGACATCGCTGGTGAGGTGGGGAGCGATGTCGTCCGCCGTGATGACGAACGATCCGGCCTGCGGCTGGACCTCGATCACCTCCACGCCGGAGCTCTCGACGTATGTGCGAAGCACATCGCGATAGGCCGGATGCACAGTGCCGGTGACGACGATCTTGTGCTTCTTCTTCGACGACGACACCGCGATCAGTGCGCCTTCGGCCATTGCTGTCGCGCCGTCGTACATGGAGGCGTTCGCGACCTCCATCCCCAGCAGCTCGGCAACCATCGACTGGAACTCGTAGATGACTTGCAACGTGCCCTGCGCCACTTCCGGCTGGTAGGGCGTATAGGCCGTGTAGAACTCACCGCGCGAGAGGATCTGGCCAACGGTCGCGGGGACGTAGTGCTGGTACGATCCGGCGCCGAGGTAGATATCCTCCGGTGCCGGGACGACATTGCGATCGGCGAGCGCGCCGAGGCGGGCTGCGGCTTCCATCTCGGTCAGCTTGCGCGGCAGGTCGAGCTTCGGGAAGCGCACCGGTTCCGGAACCGGTGCAAAGAGGTCCTCGACGGTATCGACGCCGATTACCTCGAGCATCTCGGCCCGGTCTTCGGCAGTATGGGGATTGAACGTCATGCTCTCACTCGTATCGTGAGAGAAGTGAGGAGTGAGCAATGAGAAGCGAGGATCGAGAAGCGCCCTGCAAACAGGACGAGCCTGTTTTTGCTCGCAACATCGACCTCACTTCTCACTCCTCTTCCCTCGCTCCTCGGGTTAGTGGGCGTCACCGGCGAACTCGTCGTAGGCCGGTGCGTCCATCAGCGCTTCGACCTGGGTTGGGTCGGCGACCTTGACCTTGATCAGCCACGCTCCCTCGTACGGCGAGGAGTTGATGACATCCGGCGCGTCCACGGCGTCGTTGTTGCGCTCCACGACCTCGCCATCGACCGGCGAGTAGACATCGGACGCGGCCTTGACCGACTCGATGACGCCGAAGGTCTCGCCGGCGGAGATGGCATCGCCCTCTTCCGGAAGTTCGAGGTACGTGATGTCGCCAAGCTCCTGCTGGGCGTGGTCGGTGACGCCGATAGTGGCTACATCGCCATCGAGCAGCACCCACTCGTGAGTCTTGGTGTACTTCAGGTTCTGCGGAGAGGTTGAGGCCATCGGGCGGTACTCCTGGAAGATAGAGCGGCGAACGGTATATAGGGATCTGCTACTTGGCGGCCCGTTTGTAGAACGGAACCTTGACCTGCACGGCCTCGACCGGCTTGCCACGCACGATGATCTGCAACGGCTTGCCGACCCCGGCGTATTCGGCATCGATCAGGGCGAGACCGATGTTCTCCTCGAGCGTCGGCGAGAAAGCGCCGCTTGTGACCTCACCGACCGTCTTGCCGTCGACCTGGACCGCGTAATGGGTACGGGGAGCCGGGGCCTTGCCGATCGTCTTGAAGCCAACGGCCTTGCGTTTCGGCCCTTCCGCCTTGACGGCGGCCATCTGTTCGCGGCCGACGAAATCGCCCTTGTCGAGCTTCACCGCCCACCCGAGGCCGGCCTCGTACGGGCTGATATCGTCGCCGAGTTCCTGGCCGTAGAGCGGCATGCGCGCTTCCAGACGAAGCGTGTCACGCGCGCCGAGGCCGATCGGCGCGAGGCCATCGTCCTTGCCGGCTTCGGCGATCGCGTCCCAGAGTTCCCCGGTCCGGTCGATGGACGGAAAGATCTCGAAGCCGTCCTCGCCAGTGTAGCCCGTGCGGCCGAGACGAACGGGAATGCCAGCGATTTCGGTCTCCCGCAGTGTGAAATAGGGGAGATTGGCGAGATCGAGGTCGGTCAATGTCTGGAGGATGGCCTCGGACTTCGGACCCTGAATGGCGATCATGCCGAGGTCGTCCGAGAGATGCGTGATCGTTACGTCGAGGTCGGGCCGCCGTTCCTTCAACTCTGCCCAGCGTGCGAGGTCGCGGTCGATGTTGGCGGCGTTGATGACCACGAAATAGCCATCCTGCCCCTCCGGCTTGCGGTAGACAAAGATGTCGTCCACCACCCCGCCACGGTCGTTCGGCAGCATGCCGTAGGCCGCCTCACCGGGACCGAGTCTGGACACGTCGTTGGTCGTCGTGTACTGAAGGAACGCGAGCGCGTCCGGACCGGTGAAGTCCACCTGGCCCATATGCCCGAGGTCGAAGAGCCCGGCCTGCGAGCGCACCCGGCGATGCTCTGCGAGGATACCCTCGTATTGCACCGGCATTTCCCACCCCGCGAACGGGATGATGCGCGCACCCGCCGCGACATGACGGTCGTAGAGTGGCGTTCGTTTCAGCGAACCGCCGTCCACATCTCCCACAGAATGATCCTCCCGTCTGCATGTTCTGGTGGAATCGACAGGTACCGTCCAGAGCGGCACGCGCAGTGGACTCCTCCGTCTGGGGATGAAGATACCCTGCGCGTGCGTTCTACGCTAGCGACGATGCCCGATAGCGACGCGTTCTCACGGAGTTCGCCGCGCTAGACGTGCTCCAGCGCCAGTTTGTCGACCTCGGAGAAGACCGGGACCGGGTAGTTGCCGGTCAGGCAGCCGGTGCAGAACCCGGTAGATCCGCGTCCGATCGCCTCGAACAATCCTTCCAGGGAGAGGTACCCAATGCTGTCGGCGCCGATGTGCCTGCCGATTTCCGGAACGGACATCCGGGCGGCGATCAGTTCGTCCCGTTTGGCCAGATCCACGCCGAGGTAGCACGGCCACATCATGGGCGGCGCATGGACCCGCATGTGGACTTCCTTCGCACCGGCCTGGCGGATGAGTTGCACGATCGGACGGCTGGTGGTGCCGCGCACGATCGTATCGTCCACGAGGACGACGCGCTTGCCTTCGACGATCTCCGGCAGCACGTTGAATTTCAGCGAGACGCCGATCTCCCGCAGGCGCTGGTCCGGTTGGATGAACGTGCGGCCGATGTAACGGTTCTTGATCAGGGCTTCGGCATAGGGAATCCCGGCCTCCCGCGCGTACCCGATGGCCGCCGGGGTCGCGGAGTCCGGCATCGAGATGACGACATCGGCGTCGGCGGGAGCTTCCTTCGCGAGCTGGGCGCCCATGCGCTGCCGGCTGAGATAGAGCCGGCGTCCCTTGATCTCGCTGTCCGGCCGGGCGAAGTAGATCATCTCGAAGAGGCAGAGCGCGTGGCTCTGGATCGACCCGATACCGTGGGAGACCATGCCGTCTGCGTTGAACTCCACGATCTCGCCAGGTTCCACCTCCCGCTCGAAGGTTGCGCCAATCGTCATCAGGGCGCAGGTCTCGGATGCGATGACGTAGTTGCCATCGAGCCGTCCGATGCAGAGCGGGCGCACGCCCTTCGGGTCGCGCACGGCGTACATTCGGTCCTCTACGAGGACGGCCAGGCTGTAGGCGCCTACGAGGCGGGGCATCGCCCGGCGCATCTTCTCGACGAACGAGAGGCCGTGCGTGCGTGCGACGAGTTTGGCGAGCACCTCGCTGTCGGTTGTCGATTCGAACTGGACCCCTTCGGCCTCCATCTCGCGGTGCAACGCCAAGGCGTTCGTGAGGTTGCCGTTGTGGGCGATGACGATCGGCCCGATATCCGACTGAGCGCGAATCGGCCCAGCGTTGCAGACCTGGTTCGAGCCAGACGTCGAATAGCGCGTGTGCCCGACCGCGATGTAGCCGGGCAACTGCCGCAGGTCTTCCTCGTGGAAGGCATTCGAGACGAGACCGAGGTTCGTGCGGACGTTGATCTCATCGCCGGTCGCGGTGGCGATACCGGCGCTTTCCTGCCCGCGGTGCTGGAGCGCATAGAGGCCGAAGAACGTCAGCCGTGCGACATCCTCGCCGGGGGCGTAGATGCCGAAGACGCCACACTCCTCGTGGGGCTTGTCTTCGTAGTCATCGAGGTCGAACGGGTCGATCACGGGGGCGAGGTGGCGTGGGTCGGTCAGGATGTCAGTCATGATGGTGGGTGTCCGTTCCACGATCCGTGCGTTCCCTAGACGTTGGCGACAACGCCGGCGGACCGGAGCGCGGAATCGCTCGCAGCCTGCAGGCGGTCGAGATCGAGCGAGCCGAAACCCGCGAGGTCGAGCGTGGAGCCGGCGGTTCCGGTGCGGCCGATTACGCTGGCGGCAATGCCGGCTCCCTGGGCGGCCGCAAGCACATCGGGTGTTCTGTCCGGAGCGACAGCGAGCAGGAAGCGTCCGGCTGACTCGCCGAACCACGTCTCGTCGAACCGCGTCGATCCGGTCGGCGGTGTGTGGATGGTGGCCCCGACGCGGCGGCCGATACCCTCCCCCAGGGCCATCTCGACCAGTGCGATTGCAAGGCCACCGAGGCCGATATCGTGGACTGCTTCGATGCTCCCTGCTGCGACCAGTTCGCGCACGAGCGTCTGTGCGCCGAGCTCCGCCGCAAGGTCGAGTTCAGGCGGCGCACCGGCGGTCTCCTCGCGCAGCCAGGCGAGGTATTCGCTGCCACCGAGGGTCGGAGCTGCGTTGCCGAGCAGGACGATGTCCTGATCCTCGCCCCACTGCATGGCCGAGGTCTTCGTCACGTCCTCAAGGACCCCGACGCAGCCGACCATCGGGGTGGGGAAGACCGGAACGCCGGCTGTCTCGTTGTAGAGGCTGACATTGCCGCTCACGACCGGAATCCCGAGTGCTCGGCAGGCATCGCCCATGCCGCGCACCGCCTCGGCAAGCTGCCAGTTGCCGGGACGGCGCTCCGGGTTACCGAAGTTGAGGCAGTTCGTGATGGCGAGCGGCGTGCCGCCGACCGCGCTGACGTTACGCGCGGCTTCCGCGACGGCGTGCTGGGCGCCGGTGTAGGGATCGAGGTAGCAGTAGCGCGAGTTGCAGTCGAGGGAGACGGCAATGCCGGTCGGCGTGCCCTTCACCCGCAGGACGGCGGCATCGCCCCGGCCCGGACCTACCACCGTGTTCGTGAGGATGGTGTGGTCGTACTGCTCGTAGACCTCGCGGCGGGAGCCGATGTTCGGGGAGGTCATCATACGCTCGATCGCCGACAGGAGATCGTCGGCCATGAGGTCCTCGTGCGCCGTGACATCGACCGCCAGGCGCGCGGCGTAGTCTTCCGGCTGCCAGGCGTCCTTCGGCTCGTAGACCGGGCATTCGTCGATGAAGTATGTGACCGGAACCTCGACTTCGACGGTCTCGCCATCCTTGATGCGGATGACGCCGTCGTTCGTGATCGAGCCAATCACTGCCGAGGAGAGGGAGAAGTAATCGAGGATCGCCGTGAT
Organism: Thermomicrobiales bacterium; assembly: GCA_049841275.1. GTDB lineage: Bacteria > Chloroflexota > Chloroflexia > Thermomicrobiales > UBA6265 > JASGDN01. Next base: position 3,736 of record JASGDN010000013.1, on the reverse strand, counting down.
CTCCGGCACGCGGTCGGGCGGCGCGACGAGGACCATGCGTTCCTGGCTCTCGCTAAGCATCACCTCGTAGGCTGTCATGCCGGTCTCGCGGCGCGGCACCATCTGGACATCGATCTCGACGCCGACACCGCCCCGGCTCGCGCATTCGACCACGGAGCTGGTGAGGCCAGCCGCGCCGAGATCCTGCATGGCCACGACGGCATCGCCCTTGAAGAGTTCCAGGCAGGCTTCCATCAGCTGCTTTTCGAGGAAGGGATTGCCGACCTGAATCACGCCGCGGTGGGAGGCTTCCGGATCGTCCACCGAAGCGAAGGTTGCGCCGTGGAGGCCGTCGCGGCCCGTCTCGGCGCCGATCAGCACGAGGACGTTGCCGACGCCGCTCGCCTTCGCCCGCACGATGCGGTCGATGGGAGCGATGCCGACGCACATGGCGTTGACCAGCGGATTGCCGTTGTAGCTGGAATCGAAGAAGACCTCACCGCCGACCGTCGGGATGCCGAGGCAGTTCCCATAGCCGCCGATACCGGCCACCACGTTGTCGAAGAGATAGCGGTTGCGCACGTCATCCAGCGGGCCGAAGCGAAGGCCGTCGAGGATGGCGATCGGGCGGGCGTTCATGGTGAAGATGTCGCGGACGATGCCGCCGACACCGGTCGCCGCGCCCTCGTACGGTTCGACAGCGCTCGGGTGGTTGTGCGATTCGACCTTGAAGACGGCGGCGAGCCCGTTGCCGATGTCCACCGCGCCAGCGTTCTCGCCGGGACCCTGCACCACCCACTGCGCATCGTTCGGGAGCGTGCGCAGGTGTGGCCGGGAGTGCTTGTAGCCGCAGTGCTCGCTCCACATCGCGCCGAACATCCCGAGCTCGACGATCGATGGTTCGCGTCCGAGGAGTTCGACGATCTGCACGTACTCGCTATCGCTCAGGGCAACTTCGCGCCACTGACCTTCGGCGATGGACAAGGAAGGCTCCTTCGAGGATCTGGATGGACTGGACGACGGCGGTCCTGGGGTGGCGGGGAGACCCAAGAGGCATCAGCGGGATGACGCCGGTCTCGCACGGGAAGGCTGCGGCGCGGAAGCGCTCGCTGCCGCTATCGTACCATCCGCGAGACTCCGGATACGACTCGTTCTCACCATTTGGCCAGGCGTCTGCGTTCCTTGCGCCGGGCTCTGGGCAGAATCGTTCTCCGGCTGGTCTCGGCGGACCCGCGTGATTCGTCCCATGGGCATATGGTTCTGCATGGCATTCGCGTTCGTCCAGCCAAGGGATATTCCGGGCCGGGGAATCACGCCTCCGTGCGGCGAATCGTGCGCTGCCGCATGAAGTCGCGCAGGACGTAGCTTCCGAGGCGCGTCGGCGAGGCGTCGATCACCCGGCCCCGGTTCACGCGCATCAGGTCGCCGATGAACGCGGCCATGTAGGGCGTCTGCTCGAGCAGGAACGTGTTGATGGTGATGTCGTCGCGTGTACAGCGGATCACCTCCTTCAGCGTTGCCTCGAAGGTCTCCTGCGTTGGTGGGTAGGCGAAGTAGACCTCACCATCGATCAGGTGGGCGGTCGGCTCGCCATCCGTGATGACGATGATCTGGCGGTCCTTGCCACGCTGGCTGGCGAGGGTTTCGCGAGCCAGCTGGAGTGCGTGCTGGAGGTTCGTGCCGTAGGTGTACTCGTTCCACTCAAGCGTCGGGAGGTCCGTCACCTTCAGGGGATGTGCGTAGGAGGAAAAGCCGATCAGCTCGAGCATGTCCCGCGGGTACTTGCCGCGGATCAGCGTATCGAGCGCCAGCGCCGCCCGCTTGGCCGCATCCCAGCATCCGTTGTGGATCATCGAGCGGCTCATGTCGATCAGGAGGACGGTAGCCGTCGAGGTCGTTGCCTCGCGGTCGATCACGGCAAAGTCGTCCGGATGCAAGTGCACGGGCGCACCGGGGCCGTTGCGGGTGATCGCGTTCATCACGGTCTTGCCGAGATCGAGCTGGAAGGGATCGCCGAACTGCCACGGTGACGACGAGTCTGCCAGTTCCCCCGCCCTTCCGCGACGCTGGATGTCGTGATCGCCGAGCCCTTGTTTGCGGAGCTGGCCGAAGATGTCCTCCAGCGCCTTCTCACCGATCTTGCGGACGGCGCGCGGGGTCAGCTGCAAACCGCGACGACCCTTCGTGACGTAGCCGGCGTCCTCCAGTTGCTCTTCGACATGGGACCAGCGATCGAGCCAGGCGCGGTCTTCCTCATTCAGGACACGATCGAGAAGCTCCTTGTCGATGCCCTTCAGGTCGCGGAGCTGGCTGACGGAACGCATCTGTCCGGCAAGCTGATCCATCGCATTCGCCTGCTGGAGGATGTCCGTAGCGAGATCGACCGAGAGTGGCTGCGTGCCGTGGGCGTCGGACTGCTGCATCGGTTGCATCGGTCTCATTGGACCCAGGTTCTGCTGGAGGCGTTGGAGTTGATCGGCAAGGCCGGCATCCTGCATCGCCTGCTGCATCAGCTGCATGAGCTCGGATCGCTGCTGCGGGCTGAGCATCTGCATCATCGCCTGGCTGGCAGCCATACGCTGGCGCATCCGTTCGGCCAGTTCGTCCATGCTGTCGATGCGGCCGCCCATCTGCTGCGCCCAGCGGTTGTTCAGCCGGTCGAGGTCCGGCTGCTCTCCGCGCGCCTGTTGCTCGAAAGCATCGTTGATGTCCTGGAGGAACTCCTTCACATCCTCCATCGACATGCCTTCGTTGCCTTGTCCGGTGAGCGCATTCTTCATGGAATTGAAGAGGCTATCGGCCATCTGCTGTTGCAACTGCTGGAGCAGCGTGTCGAAGTCGGCCTGGGCTCCCTGATCGACGAATCCGTATTCACGAAGTGACTCGATCCGTTGGGCGGGGTTGTCCGGCAACGCGTCCAACGCCTGTTGCTTGCGGTTCAGGAAGTCCTGCGCCGGTGCGGGATCGAAATCGTCCGAGCGGGCCTCTTCCGCGGCCTGCTTCCGGGCCTCGAGGGTATCGCGTTCCTGCTGAACGATCTCGTCGAGCCGCTTCTTGATGTCGTTCGCGATCGAATCGAAGTCCCAGCGGTCGAGCATTTCCTGGCGCTGTTGCTGGAGCCGCTTGATGAGATCGCGCAGCCCGTCGGCGTGCAACCCGTCTCGGCCCTGGAAGCCCCAGCGGAAGGCGCGTTGCAGTGCGAGGTCGATGTCGCCGTGCCGAAGCAGGTCCTCGGCGAGGGCGTCCATGAGATCGTCCGGCGCAAGCGGGAGCTCGCCGGTGCCGTCCCATTGTGTGTAGATCCAGGAGGCGGGGTGGTGGAATGATTGCATGATCGTCCTCCATGGCGAGGAGTGAGGTGGGAGAAGTGAGGACCGAGGCGCGGACGAACGAGGTTCTCGGGAGTCGTTCTGGATGATCCCAGGGTGAGACGGAACAGGAGCTAGCTTCGAAGCGTCCGACATCGCTCCGACTTCCCGTCCCAATGCATCCTCTTAGTGGTCTTCTCGGCAAGTCTCTTTGGATTGGAGATCGCTCCCGTGAAGCGGGCCGACACGGGGTTGGCTCCTACAAACACACGCCTTTCCGGCGACGCCGTTTCCCCGACAGTAAGGTATTTGCCGAGAGGACCACTTAGAGTGCCTAACACAACCGGGTGATGGCGTTGAAGCAGATGAGGCAGCAACCGAGCGTGGTGAAGGCCTGATGGATGTCGACGCGACGTTCGTACCGAATGGTCAGCCGCCGATACCGGTTC
>JASGDN010000012.1:0-82587 GCA_049841275.1 Thermomicrobiales bacterium | reverse complement strand
GTGGTCGACCGCATCGACCATGAACCGGGCAGGCGTCATCCCAGACTGGACATGGCGGCGGGCCCGGCTCGCAAGCTTCCGGGCAGCATCCGACGTTCGGCCGGTGATGCCTGCCACATCCTCGAAGGAGAACTGGAAGACATCGTGGAGGACGAAGGCGGCCCGCTCCGCCGGTGAAAGCCGTTCGAGGAGGATCAGCAAGGCCAGGCGCACGCTGTCGTCGAGCGCAACGAGGTCGGCAGGGTCGTTCCGCCGATCGGAAGCCGCGATCACGGGCTCCGGAAGCCAGGGACCGGTGTAGGCTTCCCGGCGCGAGCGTGCCGAACGCAACTGATCCAGGCAGAGCCGGGTGACCACGACGACCAACCACCCCCGAACGTCGCGAATCTCGCCACGATCCGCGTTCATTAGGCGAACGAAGGCCTCCTGAACGATGTCCTCCGCATCACTGACGCTCCCGAGCATCCGGTACCCCACATTCAGCAGGTAGCGGTGATGCGCGTGCCAGAGTTCGTCCAACGTGGCGTCCGCCGGAACGGAGTGTGGATTCGGGGATGAGGTATTCACCAGCGTACCGATCCTTCGTGCTGCACGAATCGTCTCGTTTCGTACTGGACGAAGCAAGCAGCCGGAATGTGACATCCGCAATCCGGCAGCCCTTCCCGAACCGCAAGCGGCGAACGCATGTCACATCCACGCCGCCGTCCCCGTCGTGAAGCCAGCGAACCATCGTCTGGACGAAAGGACGCACCCATCATGGCAACGAGAACCCCGATTCCACGATATGTCAAACTGGCGAACATCATGACACGGAATCTCATTCGCGCAGGCATCCCGCTCAACGGACCGGGTGCGTCGCCAATGTATCTCCTCACGGTACGCGGCCGGAAGAGCGGCGAGCCGCGCACCACCCCCATCGCCACCATCGAGCAGGAGGGCACGCGCTACCTGATGACGCCGTATGGTGCGGTCGACTGGGTGCGCAATCTGCGGGCAGCCGGCGAGGGAACCCTCACCCGCGGCCGTCGCACGGAGCGCTTCAGCGCCCATGAACTCACGCCGGATGAGGGGGGGATGGTAATTCGGCGATTCGCCGCCACCGACAATCCCATAGCCCGCTTCTTCGAGATTCCTGCCGATGCCTCAGACGAGGACTTCGTGCAGGTGGCCACACTCCACCCAGTGTTCCGCATCGAGCCGATACACCTTCCCGGATGATCGCGCCGTCAATCCAGCCAGCATCCGCAGGTCAGGAGCGCGGCTCGGCCGTAACCGCGCTCCTGACGGGTGAGGCATTCATCCCGCGCAAGGCCGGATTGATCCCCATCGTGACGGCAGTGGCGAGGAAGCAGACGGCGATCGCGGCGAAGGTGGTTTCCACGCCGAAGGTCTGCACCGAAAAACCTCCCACCAATTGGCCCAACGGGATCGCGCACCACGCCAGCGCGGTGAAGGTGCCGAAGACACGCGCCCGGATCCGTTCCGGCACGCGCTCCTGCCGCACGGTCATCAGGATCGGGTTGATCGGTCCACCGGCAAGGCCCATCGCAAAACTCGCCACCAGCAATACCGGGAACGACGGCGCCATCGCAAAAACGAAATACGGCAAGGAAGCCAGCGTGAAGGCGATCGCGAATGTGCGGTGGCGCGGCAGCCGGTGCCCGATCGAGGCGAAGGCAATGGTCGAGATCACGGCGCCCGCACCGAAGGTCGTGAAGACCAGGCCGAGCCGCTCCGCACTCCCGTAATGCTCGCGGATCAGCACCGGCATCGAGACGGTCGAGAGCGGAGCCTCCAGGAAGTTCGTGATCGCGATACTGATCGCCAGCCAGAGCAGGACGATATCGGCACGGATCAGGCGAAGGCCGTCGAGCATCTCCTGCAGCCAGGATCGCTGCCCGTCCGACAACTCCTGCTCATCGTGACGCATGTGCAGGTTCGGCACCAGCAGGCCGATCAGCACCAGCGAAACGCCGAATGTGGCGGCATCGATCGCAAGGACATTGCTCGCTCCCATCACGCCGATCAGGACGCCGGCTGCGGCCGGACCGAGCAGTTGCGAGAGCCGCTGCACCATCTGGTAGAGCGCATTGATGCGTTCGAGCGGGATCTCGGCCATGCGGGAGAGTTCCGGCACCAGGCTCTCCCGCGCCGTGGAACCGGGTCCATCGAAGAAGGCGCCGAGGAAGACGAAGAGCAGGAGCAGCGGAAAACTGAGGCCGACCGTGTGGTGCACCAGCGGAATCGCCAGCACCGAGAGGCCGCTCAGCGTATCGGCGAGCATGCTGCTCGGCTTGAAGCCGATGCGATCGACCACCCCACCGCCGAAGAAGGTCGCCAGTACACGCGGCAGGAAGGTGAAGAAGCCGACGATACCCATCTTCGCAGCGCTGCCAGTTGTGGCGTAGACATACCAGGGAATCGCGATGGTTGTCAGTGCATCGCCGAAGAGGGAGATCGCGTTCGCGGTCAGCAGCGCAACGATCGGCAGGCGGTTCCGGCGAAACGTGTCCGGTGACAGCGCGTCTTCGGCGCGGATCGTCCCGGCTGCGGGCGTGGGAGCGGCCATCGTCCTACTCCTTCGCGCCCGTCCGGTCGGCTTCCGGGCCGTCCGCGGCATCGTCGATGGGATGGCGGAAGGTGACGGAAGCAAAGGACATCAACGGCGCGCCCGGCTCGTCCGGGGCAGGTCCATCGCCACTACCCCAGTATTCGGCGATGAGGGCATTGAGCCGGTCGCGAAACTCGATCACCCGATCGGGATGCAGGCGGGCGCGGCGCGTCTCCCAGCTCTGCGGCTGTTCCGGCCAGCGCGTCTCACTCGCCACGATCTCTTGCAGAAGGCCTTCGAAGACGGGTCCCGTGATGGAACTCTCTTCGTCCGGCTTGGCGCGAATGCCATAGAGACGCGCGGTGGCACGGTAGAACTTCTCGACATTGCCACCCTTGATCCGCTCGGCAACGAGCACGATCAGCCCGGTTTCGAGCAGGACGCGGACGTGGTGAAGGACCTTCGCCTGGCTCTCCCCGAGCGTCGCGGCAAGCTGCTGATTGGTGGCCTCACGGTCGGCAAGGATATGGAGAAGGCGGTTGCGAAGCGGGTCGGCGAAGGCCTTGAGCTCGCGAGGGTCGGAGACGATCTGGAACGGCGCGGGCTGAAAGCCGTCGTGAAGCTCCGGCTCTCGGATGGGATCGGGCGTGGGCGTCTGTGCGGTCATGGCAATGCGGCCTCCGGGCGATTTCCTCTTGTCATGCGATCATCATATCAGAACCGGTTAGGAAGTACCAATCGGGTAATATAACGGAATCGCCCCCTCCCTCCCGGTGCTCGGGAAGGACGCTCCGGCCGCCAGCAGCGGTGTCGAAGACGCAAAATGCGTATATATCCCCATATGAGCGACAGGCGAATGTCCCGATAGTAGTGGTCACACCCCTCGCCGGGGCGTGTTGGCCAACACGACGCTCCGTCCGCATTCGCCATCGCAGACATGGCCCCAGGGACCGGGACCAGGGAGAAACGACGATGAAACGTATCCTGACCGTGGCCGTCATCCTGGCAGTCGCCCTGCTGCCGCTGATGCGCCAGGGATTCACCGCACCGGTTGCCGCCGCCGAAGCCTATTGCCTCGACCCGAATGCTCCGCCTTCCTGAAGCTGATCAACGACTACCGCCAGGCGAACAACCTGGACCCGCTCACCGCGTCCCCAACGCTCGGGGCCGCCGCGCTGGCGCATAGCCAGGACATGGCGACCCAGGATTACTCCAGCCACACCGGCAAGGACGGCTCATCGCCCCAGGACCGGATGCAGGCCGCCGGTTACGACACCAATCAGGCCAATTTCACTGGCGAGAACATCTACTGGGGTGGCGCCGGCCTGGATACTCCGCAGGCTGCCTTCGACTGGTGGCGTAACAGCCCAGGCCACAACGCGAACATGCTGAGCCCGAACTTCAAGGCCATCGGGATCGGCGTGGCATCCAACGCCGCCATTGGCGAGACCCACTGGACGACGACCTTCGGCGGTTTCGTGGATGCCACGGCCACTGCCTGCAGCGACGCCGGGAACGGTGGCGGCAACGGCAACGGGAATGGCGGCGGCAATGGCAACGGGATGCCCGGCAATGGGAATGGGAACGGCAATCCTGCCGCCGAAACGGGCGGGCTCACGGTCACGACCCATCAGTGCCCGCCCGAGGCGAACCCGGAGACCGGCGACTTCACGCACTGCCTGGACATCGACGACCCGAATGGCACGCTCATCAACACCTCGACGAATACATCGGTCCCGCTGTCGTCCGCCCCGAAACGACCGGAGATGACGCACAACTACGAGTGGGACGCGTTGCCGGTCGGGACCTACAAACTCGATCCGCAAATGCCTGGGAAGCAATGGGTTCTGGTCAACATTGGCGCTGCCAATCCGCAGGCCCACCAAGATACCTTCGATGTCCGTAAGGGCGAGCAGACGTTCGTGGAACTCTTCCTCTATGGAGATGGAACCCCCGATGTCACCGCCACGGTTGCCGCGCAAAACGCGACCAAGGATACGGACGGCGACGGTCTCTACGACGCGGACGAGACCGATGTCTACGGGACCGATCCGATGAAGGCCGATACCGACGGCGATGGGGCAGACGACGGGCAGGAGGTCTATTCCGGAACCGATCCGCTGGATCCGAACAGCCATCCGGGAGACGACTCGACCCGCAAGGACTCGGATGGCGATGGCCTCTACGATGACGACGAGACCAACGTCTATCACACCGACCCGAACAATCCCGATACGGATGGCGACGGGGTCGATGATGGGCAGGAAGTCTACGACGGGACCGATCCGCTGAACCCGTCAAGCTATTCCGGCTCGGGCAACTAGCCGGACCGTGACAGAGCAGGACGGCAGGTTGTAGCTCGACTGCATCCGACACTCATGAACGACGAGCGGGATCCTGGCTTCAGGATCCCGCTCGGGCTACAGGGCGCACCGATCGCCGTGTGGATATCGACAGAGTTTGAGTCGATCTTCGAATCGGATCGTCTCGTTGTAGGCCCTGTTCGCGGAAGCGCATCCACACGGCGGACCGGTCCGGGACGGTCAACGGGAGGGGGCAAGTTCCGGCACCAGCGTCGTGCCTTCAGCGGTTGGCGCAAGCTCCAGCACGTGTCCGGGAACACCGTGCGCACGGACGACGTCCTCCACCGCCGCGATCACCGCAGGCACGCGCTCCTTCGTCACCAGCGAAAGCACGGTCGGGCCCGCGCCGCTCAGGCAGGCGCCGATCGCGCCCGCCTCACACGCAGCATCCTTCACCGCATCGAGGTGCGTGAAGAGCCGTGCACGATAGGGCTCGTGCAGGCGATCGTGCATGCCCGCGCCGATCAGCTCCGCATCGCCCGTCAGCAGGCCGACCGCCAGACCGGCAGCGGTCGCCACATTGTGCGCCGCGTCGGCGTGCGGGACCTCGTGCGGAAGCGCGGCCCGCGCCGCCCAGGTCGCGCCGGTCGCCTCCGGAATGAAGACGACCGCCGTGTAAGGCCGGTCCTCGCCGGACCAAAGGCGCGTCGCGTGCTGGACACCGGGAACGGCAAGGATCGCGCCGCCGTAGAGCGCCGCACCGACGTTGTCGCCGTGGCCCTCGATCCGCCAGGCGAGTTGAAACAATTCCTCTTGCGCCAGCCCGAGGCCGAGCAGGTGGTTCGCCGCGACCAACCCGGCCACCAGCGCCGCCGCCGACGAACCCAGGCCGCGCGCGATCGGCACCTCCGTCTCCGCGTGCAGGGAGAAGCCGGGCAACATCTTCCCGTGCTCGCGGGCAAGCGTCTTCATCGCCTTTACGGTCAGGTTCTGCGCACCCTCGAGGAGCTTCGCTTCGGAACCGCCGCTGGTCACCTCCCCAGCCAGGCCATCGGTATCGATGGTCACCGTGTTCCAGAGATCCAGCGCGAGGCCGATCGCGTCGAAGCCAGGTCCGAGATTGGCCGAGGAGGCCGGGGCCTTAACCGAGAACCGCATCGTGGACGACCTTCTTCAGCGCATCGAGCGTGGCGGGAACGGAGACCGGGCGATTGGTCAGCGGGTGACGGGGCTCGTCCGTGAAGTGATAGCGGGCGACGGCATCGGTGTCCTTGAGGACATTGCCGGTCACCACCCCGACCACCGTCGCGTCCGGGGAGACCTCTCCCGCCGCCACGAGCTTGCGCATGCCGGCGAGCGACGCCGCCGAAGCCGGCTCGCAGCCGATGCCGGCGCGGTCGATCTGGGCCTTCGCATCCATGATCTCGGCGTCGGAGACGGCGGTGACGATCCCATTCGTGATCTGGATCGTCTCCCGTGCCCGCTCGACGCTGGCGGGGTTGCCGATCTTGATCGCCGTCGCGATCGTCTCGGCCTGCACCGGCTCGTAATGGTCGAAGCCGGACTGGAAGTAGTGATAGAAGGGCGCGGCCCCCTCGGCCTGGACGGTGACGACCTGCGGCAGCTTCGGGATCAGGCCGACCTGGAACGCCTCGGTGAGCGCCTTGCCGAATGCCGTCGTGTTGCCGAGGTTGCCGCCCGGCAACACGATGATGTCCGGCACCTGCCAGCCGAGCTGATCGAGCAGTTCCAGCACGATCGTCTTCTGGCCTTCCGGACGATAGGGATTGACCGAGTTGGCGAGGTAGACGTTCTCGGTCTCGACCAGGTCGCGCAGGAGCTTCAGCGCGACGTCGAAATCGCCGTCCACCTGCACGACGGTTGCACCGTAGGCGATGGTCTGCGCCAGCTTGCCGACGCTGATCTTCCCCTCCGGGATCAGCACGATCGCCGGGATCCCCGCCGTGGCGGCGTATGACGCGAGCGATGCCGACGTGTTGCCCGTACTGGCGCAGGCAATGACGCTGGCACCGGTCGCATTGGCGTGACTGACCGCGACCGTCATGCCGCGATCCTTGAAGGAGCCGGTCGGGTTGTGCCCCTCATGCTTGACGCCGAAGCGTCCGCCGGTGAGACCGGCGTAGGCGGAGAGACGCTCATCCCAGTAGAGCGGGGTGTTGCCCTCCCAGCGGGAGACGATCTTGTCCTCCGGGATGGCGGGCAGGAGCGGCGCGAATCGCCAGACGCCCGACCGGTCGGAGAGGGTGCCCGGGGTACGGGTGAAGGCATCGGGGTGGAGGGTGCGGTCGACGTCAATGGCGATGCCGCCGATCACCTGGTGGTCCGTGGGAGAAACCCCTGCCGATGCGTCCGTTGCCCGTGCTGCCATGCCTCGAACATCCTCTCAAGCAAACCCGTTTGTGCGTGTGGGAGCGGTCATTTCCGGGCACGACAACACCCGGTCTCCCGTATCGTGAACCAGCGGCAGCATACCACGGGCGTACCCGCTTGCCCGCAGGAATGCGATCGACAGGAAGGCCCGCCGGAACATCCGGCGGGCCTTCTCGCGAGGTCTTTCGAGTTGGGATGGGATCTACGCAAAACACCCAAAAGCCTTGTATGCATTGTTCGGCACGGCGTCCGCAGTTCTCGGCATCGAGAAGCGACGAGGAACCGCAAGACTTCTGCACGTCCGCTCAGCGCCGGCGGCGGAGGGCAAGACCAGCCGTACCGGCGGCGGTCGACATAGCCAACGCAGCGAGAGCGACCCCAAATCCGGCCTCGCTGCCGACTCCGGCGCCCGTGTTCGGCAGTTCCGTCACCGACACGCTTCCATCGGCCGGCCCGTAGTACGCCTGAAGCGTGGCCGATCCGTTCGTGACGGAGAACACAAGGCTCGCCCCTCGTCCCGTCGTGGCGGTATGGGCACCGTCCGCGAGATTCGTCCAGACGGCGGTGTTCCCGGAGAACGAGTCCGGCCGCGCCTCATCGACGCGCAGGCCCCATTCTCTGGCATCGATATTGGCCGGGTAGCACCCGCTGAAGTCGGGAGCTCCGTCGTACATCTGGCCGATCCAGCTTGCGTCCCCTGTGGCCACCTGGCAGTCGAGAAGGTAAATCTGAACACCGCCACTCGGTACGGGCGCTTCGATCGTCCCCGTGGCCGGCGGGGCCGGGGTTTCCGTCGCCGCTTCGGTTGGCGCGGCCGTCGGGGGAATGTCAGGACGGGTTTCCATATGGGTAAAGTAGAGTGTCGCCCAGAGTTCCGTATCGCCATCAACGGTAACGTCGTGGTGAAGTTGAATTGGGGCTCTTGGGGATGTGTCGAGCGAATGCGGTCCAGCCGAAATGTTCGTCCACGTCGATGTCGCACCACCGTTGGACGAGTCGGGGAGCTCTCCGTCTAGGGTGAACGCCACGTATTCAGCTGGCCAAGGTCCTGCCAGGCAGTTGAACGCCGAATCCGCAGAGCCAAGCGTTGGGGCGAATACGATGTCGCGGGTGGATGACATCCAGGAGCACGCGCCGAAGCTGAGGGTGAAAGTAGCCCCGTTTTCCTGACCAGTCTCGATGGCCCCCGGGGTTTCGGTCGGCAGGATGGCCTTCTCATAGAACGCGTAGAGAGTCACGTCCTCACCAGCAACGACGAACGAGAGTGCTGCCCCGGTATTGCCCGCCCGTATCTGCTAGGTGGGTTCCGTCGTTGACGCCCATCCACGTAGCAATGTTTCCCGAAATGGTGTCTGCGGCAGCACCATCAAGGGTCAGTGCATCCATTTCAGCCGGGCTGGCTGCAACACATTTTCGGAGGACAGGCGACGGATCCGGGTCCATTGTCATGGTTCCCGATGAGCCGGAACCAGTCACCTCGCAGTGAGTAGCGACGACGGTGACTGTGGACCCTCTGGCTCCTGGGCTCCCACAAGCCCACCCGGCAGAATCAGGGACAGCGCGATTCCTCTGGCCGCCAGGGGCGACCAGAGACGAAAACGGAGCATGGTGCGGAGCTCCTCCCAACCGATAGTGGCACGTGCGATCCTCGACTTCATTGCGCATCATCCGTGACAAGAGGTCACAGCGCGAATGGATACGAAACCGGTGCCGTTCGGACCGGGATGGAGGTCGGTTCCCTTCGGTGAAGTGCATACGCCATACGGAGGCGGCTCTCCTTCGTTGCGCCACTCGTGACTCCAGTGCGCCAGTCGAGCAAGCTGCCGCATTTCAATGCATTCGCGGTATAGCGAACCGTTCAACGGAGATGATGGCAGTGAGGGCTTCGCGGATTGCCGCATTCGGGATACCCTTTCCCCTGAACGCACGATCGCGCGACCACCAGCCCGACAGCCGCCGCGCCCATCGCATCCGCTTCAATTCGGAAGGACAGCATTCCCTCATGACCGACACTACATCGTCCAGCCCCGTTCGTTGGGGCATCCTTGGCACCGGCAAGATCGCCCACAAGTTCGCGAACGACCTCCAGAAGGCCGCGCCCGGCAATGTCATCGTGGCCGTCGGTTCGCGGTCGCAGGAGAGCGCCGATACCTTCGGCGACGAGTTCGGCATTCCGAGCGGACATCGTCACGCTTCCTACGAGGAGCTCGCTGCCGATCCGGACGTGGAGGCTGTCTACGTCGCTACCCCGCACCCGTGGCACTACGAAGCCAGCCTGATCTGCCTGAACGGCGGCAAGCACGTCCTCTGCGAGAAGGCGTTCACCATGAACGCCCGCGAGGCGAAGAGCCTGGTAGAGGCCGCCCGCGAGAAGGACCTCTTCCTGATGGAGGCGATGTGGACGCGCTTCCGCCCGACGATGGTGAAACTGCGCGAACTGATCGCCGCCGGGGAACTGGGCGAGTTGCAGTACGCCACTGCCGCAGTCGGCTGGCAGGCCCCATTCGAAATGAAGAGCCGCGTCTTCCGCAAGGACCTCGGCGGCGGCATCCTGCTCGACGGCACGATCTACCCGATCTCCTTCATGTACATGCTCTTCGGCTCGCCGAGCAGCACCATCTCGACTGGCCTCCTCGGCCAGGCGGAGACGGACGAGCAGGAGACGATCGTCTTCACGTATCCGAACGGCGCCCAGGCAACCGTCTTCGGGTCGCTGCGCACCGGGCTCTCCGGGCCGGCCATCGTCGGTGGCACGAAGGGTCGCGTCGAGATCGCCCACCAGTGGTGGGAGCCGACCGAAATGACGCTTTACCGTCCCGGCCAGGAGCCGGAGACGTTCTCCTTTCCGGAGCCGGGGGGAACGCGCGGCTACCAGTACGAGGCCATTGCAGTCGGTGAGGCGATTCGGGCCGGCAAGCGCGAGTCGGACGTGATGCCGCTCGACGAGTCGGTCGAGATCATGGAGGCGATGGACGCCATGCGCGCCACCTGGGGGCTTACCTATCCCGCCGACGCCCAGGAGTGAGGGTCGAGGAGTGAGACGAGGCGCTCGCCTCCTGTACGCATGCTTCCCTCCCCGCTCCTCCCCTACCTCACTTCTTACTCCTACGTCCTCACTCCTCTCACGGAGGTCATGCCATGCCCATGGAATACGGAACCGTCACCGGCGTCGAAAAGCCCATCTCCCGCATTGTGCAGGGCACGATCCCGCTGACCGAGGACGACCTCGATGGCAGCTTCGCGCTGCTCGACGGCGTGTGGGAGACGGGCTGCCGCACGTTCGACACTGCGCATGGCTACGGCGGGGGGGCCTGCGAACGCGTCCTCGGTGCCTGGCTGAAGGATCGCGGCGTCCGCGAGGAGGCGGTGATCCTCGGTAAGGGCGCGCACCCGTACGATGGGCGCGAACGCGTGACGCCGGAGGACATCACGTCCGACCTGCACGAGTCACTGGAACGGATGCAGGTCGATTTCATCGATATGTACGTGCTGCACCGCGACAACCCGAAGGTACCGGTCGGGCCAATCGTGGAGATCCTGAACGAGCACAAGCGGGCCGGGAAGATCGGTGTCTTCGGGGGATCGAACTGGGCGGCCAGCCGCGTGCAGGAGGCGAACGCCTACGCCGCCGAACACGGGCTGGCCGGCTTCCCGATCAGCAGCCCGAACTTCAGCCTGGCGGTGCAGATCAAGGCGCCGTGGGACGGCTGCCTGAGCATCAGCGGTCCGGCGGGCGCGACGGATCGCGCGTGGTACGCCGAGCAAGGCATCCCCATCTTCCCATGGTCGAGCCTCGCAGGCGGCTTCTTCTCCGGCCGCTTCCGGCGAGACAACCTCGACACCTTCGACACCTACCTCGAGAAACTCTGCGTGGAGTGCTACTGCTCGGAGGACAACTTCACGCGGCTGGACCGGGTGGAGGAACTGGCGAACCGCAAGGGCGCGTCCATCCCGCAGATCGCGATGTCCTACGTGCACTCGCAGCCGATGAGCGTCTTCGCGCTGGTGGGCTGCCAGAAGCCAAGCGAGTTCGTGGACAACGTCGGCGCGCTGGGACACAAGCTGACGGCGGACGAGATCGCCTGGCTGGAGCTTCGTTCCGACGAGCGCCCCTGGTGAAGAGTGAGAACGGAGAACCGAGAACCGAGAGACATATAGACATTGTCGATCTATGTCCTCGGTTCTCCGTCCTATGTCCTCCCGTAGCGACGCATCACCTCCACCAGGCGGTCGTGCGGCAGCGCATGGGCGACGTGCCCGTTCTTGCCGACCATCGTCTCCGCGGCGATCAGGGCATTCGCGATTGCCTCGCTCGTCGCCTCCACCGTCGCCTGGAAGAACGGGTCGATCGCCACATCGTTGAGTTGCGTACGGATGAGCAGGATATCCGCCTCGGCCGGCGCATGGCGATCGACCAAACGGTGCGTGCGGTTCTCCGGCGCGTTCGAGAAGGCGATAATGATGTCGCCAGACGAATGCCGCCCGATCCCGCCCGCACGGGAGAGCCCCAGCATCGCCCGGTTCGCCAGCCGCCGCAGCTGGCGGTCACTCAGTGGCGCGTCGGTCGCGAGAACGATGATGATCGAGCCGTCCTTCTGCTTGTCCGCGCTGCGCTCCAGCGGAAAGTCAGGAATCTCGCGCCCGACCGGCACGCCATCGATCAGCAGGTCCTCGCGCGAACCGAAGTTGGATTGCACCAGCACGCCGACCGCATAGGTCCGATCGACGAAGGGCGCCGCAACAACGCGCGACGACGTGCCGATCCCGCCCTTGAACTGGCAGGTAGTCATCCCGGTGCCGCCGCCGACATTCCCCTCCGAGACCGGCCCGCCCGTCGCGGATTCCAGGGCAGCCACAACGTGCTCCGCCTTCACATGCTGGCCGGCGGTATCGTTCAGGAAGCCGTCGAAGGTCTCCGCTATCACCGGGATCGCGAAATGCCCGGCGCCGAGTTCCGGTTCCGACGCATAGATCCAGTCCACCGTCGCCTGATGTACCGCACCCACCGAGAGCGTGTTCGTGATCAGGATCGGCGATTCCAGCAAGCCGTATTCGTCGATCTGCGAGCGGCCCGTCATCTCGCCCGCCCCATTCAGCACGACAATCGCCGCCGGGCAGAGGTCGTGAAAGGCCGATCCCTCGTGCGGGTGGATGGCCGTGACTCCGGTGTTCACATCCTGACGCTCGCCGGTCAGCGTCGTGTGGCCCACGCGCACGCCCGGCACATCGGTGATCGCGTTGAGCGGCCCGGTCGGCATCGTCCCGACCGTGATGCCAAGGTCGCGCAGGCGCGGTCGAGTGGTGAATACCAGCGATGGAGCGGACGGGGACGCCACAGAGTGATCCTTTCCAAAGGATAGCGGCTGGTGCGGATTGCCGAGCAATCCATTCTTTGTTACGATTCGTAAGGATGTTCAGGGTCGGTACGATCGACGATCCCAGCATCACATACCCTGTATCCCGGAGCAATCACCATGACGGCACCATCCACGACTACGCAGCCGGAATCCGCGTCCGGCGCCCCCCTTCACCATTCCACCCATGACCCGCATCGGACACGTCCATCTGAACGTGGCCGACCTCGACCGGGCGCTCGCGTTCTACCAGGGTGTGCTCGGATTCGAGCTGGTGACCCGCTTCGGGACGCAGGCCGCCTTCCTTTCGGCGGGTGGATATCACCATCACATTGGCCTCAACACCTGGGAGAGTGCAGGCGGCCAGCCGCCCGCACGGGGTACCACCGGGCTCTACCACATCGCCATCCTCTACCAGCAGCGGGAGGAACTCGGCCAGGCGCTCCGCCGTCTCGTGCAGGCAGGGGTGCCGCTCGCTGGCGCGGCGGATCACGGCGTCAGCGAGGCGATCTATCTCAACGATCCGGACGGCAACGGGGTCGAGCTCTACTGGGACCGCCCGCGCGGCCAGTGGACAACCGACGACAATGGCAACACCATCATGTACACCCATCCGCTCGACCTGAACGCCCTCTACACCCTGCCGGAGCCAGCGCCGGTTGCCGGGCAACCGTAATCTGTACCCACCCCACAGAGAGGAAGATCCGATGCCCGAGAACGTCGTTCCCTACGAAGTCGCTCCCCATCCGGAGCTTCCTGCCTTCACGGCCAGCCCCGGGACGCACATCGGGCATATTCATCTGAAGGTCTCCAACCTCGACCGTGCGCTTGCCTTCTATCAGACGGTACTCGGGCTGGAATTGCAGGAACGCATCGGCGACCAGGCCGCCTTCCTCTCCGCCGGCGGGTATCACCACCACCTTGGCCTGAACACCTGGGAAAGCCTCGGCGGCAGTCCGCCGCCCGCAAACGCGACGGGCCTCTATCACAGTGCCCTCGTCTACGGCTCGCCGGAGGAACTGCTCGCCGTTTTCGAGCGGCTCCTTGCATTCGAGATTCCCATCGCCTGGATCTCGGAACACGGCACGCACCTCGCCATCTACCTCTACGACCCCGACCAGAACGGCGTGGAGCTCTACTTCGACCGCACGCCGGACCACTGGCCGCGCGACGCAGATGGCGGACTCCGCATGGTCACCGAGCGACTGACGTTCGATGGATTCCGCGAGCGTATCGCCGCCGAGATCCTCCGCGGGGAAACCAGCGCCTGAGCGATCCCTTTGTACAGAGCGCATGAATGGGATGACCGGGCACAACCCGTTCGTCTTGACGTCCCATACCCCTCTCCGTATCCTGCGAGCGTTGTCCAGGTAGGTTTTGTGCATCCCGGTGCATCCGGGAGTCATCAAGGAGGGGCCACTGCCGGCGAGGACCGCTGGCGGAACGCACAGTCATATCCCGGCACACCCGGATCGCGTGATCGTATGTCAGGTTTCGGAACGAAACGAGAGGGCTGAACATGCGTCGTACACGAATGGCAGACCTGGTCGATGATGCCCTGAGCGGCAGGATCGGCCGGCGGACGTTCCTCCAGGGCGCGATGGCGCTCGGTGTCTCCAGTGTCGCGGCAGCCACGTTGCTGGATGAGGTTGCCGCCCAGGAATCCACCCCCGGCGCGAGCCCGGAGGCGAGCCCTTCTGCAAGTCCTGCCGCCAGCCCGGTTGCCTACAATGGCCCGGTCGGCACGCTTTCTCCGGACCGCGAGGCATTCATGTCCGCGATTGCCGAGCAGTTCCAGTTCACCGATCCCGCCACGATGGGCGGCAGTGTCATCTACACGGAAACGACCGATATCAAGACGCTGAATACGCTCATCAATTCCGATGTCTATTCAGGGCTCATCATCGGCCTGATCAACGACGGCCTCGTCGCAGCCAGCCCGGTCGATGGCACCTACGGCCCCGCACTCGCCGACTCCTGGGAGATCGCCGCCGACGGCTGCACCTACATCTTCCACCTGAATCCCAACGCGGCATGGCATGATGGCACGCCATTCACGGCGGACGATGTCGTCTTCACACTCGACCGCGTGCTCGACCCCGACAGCTCCAGCCCCCGCACTGGCGATGTCGCCAGTATCTTGAAGTCCTACCAGAAAATCGACGATCACACGGTGGCGCTGGCGACGTTCACGCCAGTCGCCCCGTTCCTCGACAAGACGTTCAACCAGTTCTCCATCCTGCCGAAGCATATCTGGGAGAGTGTGAAGCCGGCGGACATGGCCTCGGACCCGGGTTCGACCGGATCGGACCTTTCGCGCGCGGTGGGGACAGGTCCATTCAAAATCACCGAGTGGGTGCAAAACGACCACGTCACGCTCACCAAGAATCCGGATTACTGGGACAAGGAGCACTATCCAGTCTACATCGACGAGTTCATCTACCGCGTGATCGCCGATCCGGCCTCGGCGTTGCAGTCGCTGAAGGCTGGCGAGACTGACATCTTCGGACTGGAACCGTCGCAGGCGAACGGGATGGACACCAGCAACCCGGAAATCACCCAGACGGTTTACGATACCTTCAGCTTCACCTTCTACGCCCCCAACCAGGACCAGGCGAAGACGACCCTCTTCGAGGATACGCGGGTTCGCCAGGCCCTGATGTACGGGCTGGACCGCGAGCTCGTGGTGAGCAACATCCTGCTCGGCTACGCCACCATCGCCGATGGCACGCAACCGGTGCCTTCCCCCGCCTACGCCCCGGACAAGATGAACACCATCTACCGCTACGATCCGGACAAGGCGAAGCAATTGCTCGCCGATGCCGGCTGGACAGACAGCGATGGCGACGGCGTCCTCGACAAGGACGGCCAGAAGTTCAGCTTCGAGTGCCAGTATCCAGAAGGTGTGGCGTCCTACGCCCAGCTTCTGCCCTACATGCAGCAGGTCTGGAAGGACCTGGGCATCGAGATGATCCCGGCGTCCACACCCTTCCCGAGCCTGGTGGACGCAGTCATGTCGTCCGGGTACGAGATGGCCGTACTCGGCTTCAGTTGGGGGACCGATCCGGATCAGAGCATCATGTTCGGGTCGAAGAGCCTTCCGCCGGGCGGGTTCAACCTGATCGCCTGGAAGAACGAGCGCTACGACGAACTCACGCCGCTCCAGGTCGGTGAACTCGATGTGGCCAAGCGGATCGAAATCCTCATCGAGCA
This sequence comes from Thermomicrobiales bacterium, assembly GCA_049841275.1. GTDB lineage: Bacteria > Chloroflexota > Chloroflexia > Thermomicrobiales > UBA6265 > JASGDN01. The sequence goes on along the minus strand of JASGDN010000012.1, from coordinate 66,775 downwards.
ATCGAACATCGTCAACGACGATGCGGCGCTGGGCATCCTAACTTTCAGCAAATCCATCACGGCAAATGGACCACGCGTCCATAACTATTTCCCGAATGCCTACAGTGCTTTCTGGTCCATCCCGTGGACGTGGCTCGACAAGTAATCACGTTATCCGGTCTCCCGGAAGCAGGAGCCCTCGTCCGTGCTGGACGAGGGCTCCTGTCCTGTTCCCCCGGATTCGCGTCGCTATCCTGCGGACTGGCATATTCAGCACATTTCCGATAGATTTTATCGGGTTTTATTTCTGGCGGGTTGGCCACCAGATTCGATTGGTATGCCCTTCGGGGGAAGGACGCAGGATGAACGACTCAGGACTCACACGTCGCCGGTTCGCCACACTTGCCGCGAGCAGCGCGGCCGGCATCGCCGTGGCAGGCACCCTCCAGGGGAACGCACTTGCGGCCAGGCAGGATGCATCACCAGCGGCCTCGCCTGCCGCGGACGGCGACATCTTCGCCGGCATCGACCTGAAGCCGGGTGTCGTGCCGACAGCCTTCGGCGATGTCACCGTACCGGCGAACCCGACACGTGTCGTCGCCATCACCGATGGCGCTATCGATGCCGCTGTCGCACTCGGCATTGAGATGATCGGTGTCACGTCCAGCGCGAATTTCGAGACCGTGGCTGCCTACCTGGCCGACAAGGTCGATCCGGCCATCACTTACGTCGGCGGCTGGGGCGAACTCGACGTGGAGAAGATCGTCGAACTGAAGCCGGACCTCATCCTGGCCGATTCCTACCTGAACGCCCAGGACGAGGGGCTCTACGACACACTGAGCGCCGTCGCGCCGGTCGTCGCGCCGACGCTCTACGAGGCAACCGGCATCGACGGCCTGCAGCGCTGGGAGTACGAGCAGCTGATCTACGGTCACGCACTGGGCAAGACGGAGGAGTCGAAGCAGCTTGCCCACGACCTGCGCGACCGGGCAGCCGGCATCGCACCGACGCTTGGCGACAATACCGGCAAGAGCGTGATCGTCTTCCGCCCGCAGCCGGAATTCGCCGTCATCATGGCGCAGCGCTGGATCACCGGCGTCATGCTCACCTGGTCCGGACTCGCCGGTACGCCATTCACCGAGGAGCTGGAGCCGCCCCATAGCGGCGACAGCGTGGGCTTGGAGCGCCTGAACCTGCTGGACGCGGACTGGCTCTTCGCGGCACTCCGGGATGCGGACATGGCGGCCGAGCTGGAGGTGTACAAGGAGAACCCGATCTTCCAGACGGTGCCGGCCTATCAGTCTGGACAGATCGTGTCCGTGTCCGGCGACCTTTGGAGCGGGGCAATCGGCATTCTCGCCGGCCACGCGATGATGGACGACATCGAACGTATCCTGGTGCGAGGCGACCTGGAAGCCACCCCGGCCGGATAGGCCGTGACCTGATCCGGTTTGTGATCCGGAACGCAGGCCGCTACAATGCACAATACTCGGTCACATCGCGATTTGGCCGATGCCTGACAGGAAACATACGCAATCACCGCCGGCATGGAACCATGCCGGCGGTGTTCTGTCTCACATGCTGAATTAGCGACGGGTTCCCGTCGAATCACGATGCCACCAGCCTCACCCGGAGGACACGCTATCCTCCCGGATCAGCCCCGGCTAAACCCGCCGGAGCAAATCCACCGGGCCACAGGACGCCGCCATGACCGCGACCGCTTCGCATCCCGCCAATCCATCGCCCCCACCGGCTGCCCGCTCGCTCACCCGCTTCGCGTGGCTCTCGATCGCCGCCGCCGTCGTCACCATCGCCATGAAGATGACGGCGTGGAAGCTCACGGGATCAGTCGGGCTCCTGTCCGACGCACTGGAGTCGATCGTCAATCTCGTCGCGGCGGTCGCGGCCCTCATCGCCCTTCATGTGGCGGAGCAGGCGCCGGACGAGGAGCACGCCTACGGACACGGCAAGGCCGAATACTTCTCCAGCGGCCTGGAAGGAATGCTCGTCGTCCTCGCCGCTGGCACCATCGTATGGACTTCGATTCCGCGCCTCGTCGATCCGGTCGGGATCGAGAGCGCCGGCATCGGTATCGTCGTCTCGGTGGTCGCCTCGCTCGTCAATCTCGCGGTCGCGCTGCGCCTCTTCCGCGCCGCGAAGGAATACCGCTCCATCACCCTGGAGGCCGACGGGAAGCACCTGATCACCGATGTCTGGACATCGGTCGGCGTCGTGATCGGCATCGGCGCCGTGGCGATCACCGGCTGGGACCGCCTCGACCCGGTCATCGCCCTCGTCGTGGCGGCGAACATCGTCTGGACCGGCTATCACCTGATGCGGCGATCGATGCTGGGTCTGCTCGACACCGCGATTCCCGCCGATGAATTGGCGACCGTCAACGAGATCCTGGACCGGTATCGCACGACCGAAGGCGTGGAGACGCACGCCCTGCGCACGCGCCAGGCGGCATCACGGCGTTTCGTCTCCGTTCACGTCCTCGTGCCGAACTGGTGGTCGGTGGAGCATGGACATGAACTGGCGGAGCACATCGAGCACGACATCCGCACGGCGTTGCCCGGCACGACGACCTTCACCCATCTGGAACCGATCGACGATCCCTCCTCCTGGGCGGACGAAGGGCTCGACGGCACGAGTGCCCCGTAGGCTCATCCGCGCACCGGCTCCTACGCGGTCTCCACGAGCAGGATGCGAACGGTCCGCGCCGGAAGCTCCAGCGTCACCGCGCCCTCGTGAACGGTCGCCGAGACCGTGGCATCAAGCGCGTCAGTCAACGGCGTCCCATCCGGAAGGTCCGCCGCCACCTGGATCGTGACCGGATCGTTCGCGACATTCAGCGCCACGAGAGCAGCCTGGCGCTCCGCACGCCGCAGGTACGCAAACTGCGCTGACTTGACGAACGCCTCCGCATAGTCGCCATCGAGCAGCGCCGGGCTCCCTGCCCGCACCTCCGCGAGACGCGCGATCCAGCCTTCCAGGTCGGGCGCGGCCTTCGCATCGTCCGGCACCGGCATCGCGAAGGCGGGCCGCAGCGGGCCGTCGTCCCAGCCGTCGCGTTTCTCGCCCTGGTATCCCCATTCGCTCGCATAGTAGATCGAGGGGATACCCGGCATCGTGAAGAGCATGGCGTAAAGCGGATAGAGGTCGGCCGGATCGCGCACCTGGCTCGCGACGCGGTCGACATCGTGGTTGTCCGCGAAGTTGTAGAGCGGCAGGTGACGATACATGCCCTCCGGGCCAAACTCCCGGTTGAAGGCGTGCGCGACCTCGAAGAGGTTGCGGTCGTTCAGGCTGGAATGGAGCGCCTTGAAGGCCTGGTAGTTCGTGACCGAATCGAGCATGCCCGGTCCCGCCCAGTGCCGGTAGTCTCCATGCACGACCTCCCCGACGAGGAAGCAATCCGGGTTCTCCTCCCGGCAGACGGCGGCAAGATCGCGCAGGAATGCCTTGTCCATCACGTCGGCGGCATCGAGGCGCAGCCCGTCGATCCCGAACTCGCGGAACCAGAACCGCACCGCATCGAAGAGCCAGGCACGGACATCCGGATTGGCCAAATTCAGCTTCGCGAGCTCGTAGTGAAAGCTCCAGCCCTCGTACGTGAAGGGATCGCCCAGCGGACTCCGCTGCCCGAAGCGCACATTGGCGAACCAGTCGCGATAGGCCGATGCCTCACCGCGTTCGCGCAGGTCGCGGAATGGCGCGGCATCCCGCGAGACGTGGTTCAACACGCCATCGAGGATCACGCGGATACCTTGCGCATGCCAGGACGCGACCAGGGCCTTCAGGTCGTCGTTCGTGCCAAGACGCCGGTCGACCGTGCGGTAGTCGAGCGTGTCGTAGCCGTGCGTGGCGGACTCGAAGACCGGGCCGAGATAGACGGCGTTGGCGCCGATGTCCCGGATATGCGGCCCCCAGGCAGCAAGGCTGGACAAACGCGATTCGACCGGAGCGCCGGGCGTGTTCTGGCGCGGCGCATCGAGCAGGCCGAGCGGATAGATGTGATAGACGACGGCCTCCCGGCTCCAGTGGCGATCGCCGGTGGAAACGAGGGAACGGGGAGCCGGCAACGTGGCAACGGCCATGTCTGCACTCCTTGGGGGTGATGCAATGGAGATCGATGGAATGGATGCGACAGCGGCCGCATCGACGACTAGCTGTAGATGCCGTAGATGAGATGGCGGATAAGGTAGAGGATGGCGGTATCGTCCAACGTGATCTCGCCGTGAGTGGCGAGCCGCAGGTGAATCGTCATCATCGCGATCAGGGTTTCGGCGGCGAGCCGCTGCTTGCCCTTGATCGCCCCCTGATCGAGCGCCGCCTGGTTGAAGAGGTCGACAACCAGCGCTCGCTCGCGGTCCAGCCGCTCCGAAAGGATGCGGGTCGCGAGGTCGTCGCGGGCGGTCAGCTCCGCGCCAAGGACCATCCAGTAGAGCCGCGAGTTGGCCGTCCCGAAATCGAAGACGGTCCGGATGATCCGGCTCAACGCGAGCTGGAGATCGCCCTCGTACGCGGCGGCCTCGGCGAGATCGCCCAGGAATGGGTCGAACTGTTCGCGCAGCAATGCCTCCAGAACGCCCTGCTTGCTGCCGAAGTAGTGGTAGAGCGTCGGCTTGGTGACCCCGGCAGCCGTAGCGAGTTCCTCCACCCCGACGCCGTTGTAGCCACGATCCGCGAAGAGGGCGAGTGCCTGCTCCAGGATCAGGTCGCGCTTGCTTGGCAATGGCGGCAACGGCTCGGTGGAAGGGAGAAGCAGCTCGTCAGTCATGCCGAAAGGGTACTCGAATGCTTCATGGCGGACGAAAGGCAAACGCGCCCCGTCACCGGATGACGACTGCGCCGTGCAGCGTGTCCGGCCCCTGCAGTATACCGATCGGTATAGCAATGTCAAGCAAGGTCGTTCTCCGCGTGCCCGATCCGCCACCTATCCAAAGTTGGCTCCCGCCGACGAAGCGTGCTGGCTAGAGGGTGCGTGAAAGGGGTATCAGGGCGAGGGGATGGGCAGGATCTTCTGCCGAAAATACCGTCCGTTTGCAGGGAAGCCGAGCGGCTCCACGTGGCGGCCTGGCGCCGCCGCTACGAAACCCGCCTCCGCGAATCGATAGCGCCCTTCCGATACCCCCTATCGATCTGTCATGACTCCTGTGCCACGCACAACCGGGGCGGCGAGCCACAAAGGGCTCGCCCTCCGAACGAAACGGCAGGTGAACCGCAGGCCTTCGCCGAGGAGACGTCCCGGCACAGGGGCAGGTCACGGATGACAGTCCGCTACAGCCAGTTTGCCCGCTTCACGAGCGCCCAGATAAGCACGGCCACGGCCAGCATCAGTCCCAGCGCGAAAAGATATCCATACTGCCAGTTCAGTTCCGGCATGATGTCGAAGTTCATGCCGTAGATTCCGGCGATCATGGTGGGGCCGAAGAGGATGGCTGCCCAGGCGGAGATCTTCTTCACCTCGTCGTTCTGGTGAAGCGATGCTTCCGTCATGGCTTTCATCTCCTCGTTCTGCTGGATGCTCACCACCGCGATGTTAACCGAGAGGATGTTCTGCAGGAGTTCGCGGAAGCCCGCCACCTGCTCCTGGATCTGGATGGCGTGGTCCAGCACGTCGCGCAGGTAACGCTGCATCTCCAGCGACACCCCATACTTTTCCGAGCCGACGATCAGGCCATTCAGCATGCCGACCAGCGGCTTCGTCGCCCGCTGGAACTCGATCACCTCGCGCGCCAGCTCGTAGGTGCGGCGGCTGACGCCCGGGTTGCCGCCGAACACCTCCACCTCGATCTCGTCGATGTCGTTCTCGAGCCCACGTACGACCGGCCCATAGTCGTCCACCACACGGTCGAGCACGGCGTAGAGGATCGCTTCCGGCCCGCTCGTCAACATCTCCGGATCGTGTTCCAGCCGCTGCCGGGCGCGGCTCAACTCGGAGCCCTCGCCATGACGGACCGTGACGACGAAGTCCGGACCGACGAAGACGTGGAGCTCGGCGAACTCGACCGTCTCCGACGTGTCGTCGTAGCGGGCGGCGCTGAGCACGACGAAGAGTGTGTTGCCGTAGCGTTCGAGCTTGGGACGCTGATGGGCAAGGATGGCATCCTCGATCGCGAGCTCGTGGAGATCGAACTCCTGGGCGATCAGCGAGAATTCCGCCTTGGTGGGTTTGTAGAGACCGATCCAGGCAAGGCCGCCGATATCCTGGCAGAGCTTGTAGACATCCGCGATCGGCGGCATGTTCGGGAGGCGCTTGCCATCCACATAGATCGCGCTGTCGATAATCATGGCGGGCTCCAGGCGGCACAAGAACGAACGGGCAAGGGTCGAGACGGATACACCACCGCAACGATACACGAGGCCCCGGCGTCGCTGAAAGCAGGCGACGGGATCGCACAGGCAACCAACATCGAAACCAGCCATTTCCCTGTGCAGCGCCAACAGGATCGTGTATCGTTCGGAATGCGGCCGCAAGGAGTGTACGTACCCCGCTGGCGCCGAAGAGACGCCCGGCTCGTGCGAAGCAGCCGCGTATCACGATTGACTACGAGACCATCGTAGACCCACGGGCCGCCTGCGCGTACCGGGGGAGGGGAAGGCTGGGGCGAGGCGGCGCGGTGCAGAACCGGGCCGCCTCGCTTCATGGAGGCAAGGCGCGTCCAGCGGCGCGACGAGACGTGCGCTACGATTCCCCTGCAACCGGTCGCCCTCGGCACAGCGTGTGCCATTCGACCCGGCCAGGAGCCGCACCCATCATGTCCCGCGACACCACACCACCAGCGCCTCCCATCCCTCGCCCGGAGCTCGCCCAGGACCCGGACGAGCGCTTCGACCTCGTCACCGCCGCAGGCACCCCGTTGGGCAGATCCAAACGCCGGGCCGATGTCCATCGCGATGGCGACTGGCATCGCTCGATCCACGTCTGGATCTACGGCATAGACGACGGCGAGCCGTTCCTGCTCTTCCAGCGACGGGGACTCGACAAGGACACCTGGCCCGGCGTGCTCGATGCTACGGCCGCCGGGCATCTCGCCGCCGGGGAGGACGTGCCGGATGCCTTCCGCGAGATCGACGAGGAACTGGGCATCGCCCCGGCGCCGGACCGGCTGCGCTGGATCGGCACGCGCGTCTGCGCGAACGAGCAGCCGCCCGACACCCTCGATCGGGAACTCCAGGAGGTCTTCCTGCTGCGCGAGGATGCATCCCTGACGACATACCGCCCGAATCCCGCCGAGGTGGATTCCCTCGTGAAGCTTCCGCTGGCGGGCACGCTGGAGTTTCTTGGCGGTTTCCGGGATCGTGTCGATGGAACCGCCCTCCGGGTGGCGGATGGCGAGCTGTCCCCGGTGACGATCGCGGCCAGCGATTTCGTACCGACCATCATCGACCGGTACTACTACCGGATCGCGATTGCCATTGCCGCCGTGTTGCGCGGCAACCGCCACGTCGCGGTATAGCGCGGCTCCCGAATCGTGTGATACGCCAGCCGATCCGGGCAGGGCTAGCGATCGACGACGCGCCGTATACTCGATGCAACGATCGCGGTATGCGAGAGGAGCGCGCGTGGACGGGCCGGCAGCAACGGAGCCATCGAAGACCGTAACCATCGCGGCGCATGGGCACCTGCATCGATGGCTCGTGGCCCTGTTCATCGTGCTCGGACTGCTGCTCCCGCTCTTCACTCCCGACACCTCTGCCAGCCAGACCTCGCAGCCGCCACGCGCCGCCACGCTCGACCTCGATGGCACGATCACGACCGTCACCAGCGACATCGTCCGTCACGCGATCGACCAGGCAGAGGATGACGGTGCATCCATCCTCGTGATCTCCCTGCGCAGCGCGGGAGGCAACGCATCGGCAGCGAACGCCATTATGGACGCGATCGCCGGCAGCCGTGTGCCCGTGGCGGTCTGGGTGCCGGACGGCGCCCGCGTGCAAGGCGCGGCGGTGCGCATTCTGATCGGCGCGCCCATCGCCGCGATGGCCCCGGACGCCATCGTCCGCGATACATCCCAGTTCGCCGACGCCTCCGTGGACAGCGCCTCCGACCGCGACGTGGTGAGCGCATTGACCGACCTCGCGTCGTCGCGAGGCCGCGCGACCGACTGGATCGCCGGTTCGACCGCGAACGGGTTCGCGCTCACCGGCGACCAGGCATTAGCCGCCCGCGCGATTGACGTACTTGCCCAGGACCGGACATCGCTCCTGACAAGCCTCAATGGCCGCACGGTGACCGTCGACGGACAATCGGTGACGCTCGCAACTGCGAACGCCACCACCGCCGCGGTCGAACCGACCGCCTGGGAACGCCTGCGCGCCTTCGTCACGTCGCCATCGGTGGCGTACGTCCTGCTCTGCTTCGGCGTGCTGGGGATCTTCCTCGAACTCGCCAGTCCGGGCGGATTCGTGGCCGGGACGATCGGCGTTGCCTGCCTGCTGGCCGGGATCTACGCCTTCAGCCAGTTGCCGGTGAACGCAGCCGGTCTCGGGCTGATGGCGATCGCCTTCGTCCTGCTCGGCGTGGATCTCTTCGTATCATCCTTCGGGATACTGACGCTGGCAGGTCTGGCCTCGTTCATCGCCGGATCGTACCTGGTGATCGACACCGATATCGTCGGCTACGATCCGGTCGCGCGTCCGGTGATCTGGACGGCGGCGACCCTGGTGATCGCGTTCGCACTGCTCGTCGGGTGGACGGCGCTCGGATCGTTCCGCCAGAAACCGCAGACCGGCCGGAAGGCGATGCTTGGCGAGATCGGCACCGTGAGGGAGACCTTGCAACCGAGCGGCATGATCTTCCTGCGCGGCGAACTGTGGCAAGCGCGGGTCGCGCCCGGCTCGGCGGCACTCGCGGTTCCGGCGGAAACGCGAGTGGAAGTCACCGCAATCGATGGCCTGTTGCTCACCGTCGCTCCGGCAAGCGCCGAGGCGATCGCCGCCTACGAGCGGCGCAGCCAGCCGGCGGACGCGCGGCGGGTGTTGCCCGTCACGGGCGGTGTCGGTGACCTGCCGCCACAGGAGCGTCCTGGCGCATAACGCTCTCGCGAACAGACTCCGCCGCGCGACGATCGCGTGGCTCCTATGGGAAAGGACATCACATTCATGGGTATTCTGATCGGCCTGCTGATCGTTATCGCCGTATTCGTCCTGATCGTCCTCTTCGCATCCATCAAGGTCGTACAGGAGTACGAGCGTGGCGTCGTCTTCCGGCTTGGCCGCCTCGCCGGAGCGCGGGGACCAGGCCTGATCCTGCTCCTTCCCTTCATCGAGCGCATGCAGAAGGTCGATCTGCGCACGGTGACGATGGACATCCCGGCGCAGGAAGTCATCACGCAGGACAATGTGACGATCCGCGTGAACGCCGTCGCCTACTTCCGCGTGATCGACCCGAACGCCGCGGTGGTGAACGTCGCCGATTACATCCGTGCAACATCGCAGATCGCGCAGACGACCCTGCGCAGCGTACTCGGCCAATCCGCGCTCGACGACCTGCTGGCCGAGCGTGAGAAGATCAACCAGCAACTGGCCCAGATCATCGACGACCAGACCGAGCCGTGGGGCGTGAAGGTCAGCATCGTCGAGGTGAAGGATGTGGAGCTGCCCACCGCCATGCAGCGCGCGATGGCCCGCCAGGCGGAGGCCGAACGCGAGAAGCGGGCGAAGATCATCCACGCCGAGGGCGAGTTCCAGTCCAGCCAGCAACTGGCCGAAGCCGCGCAGGTCATCAGCCGCGATCCCGCCGCCATCCAGTTGCGCTACCTGCAGACGCTGAACGAGATCGGTGCGGAAAACGCCACCACCATCGTCTTCCCGGTGCCGGTGGATGTCATCAGCGCCTTCATGGGGATTGCTGGCATGGCAAGCGGCGACCATCGCGGCCCGGCCGGCGCCGCCCCGCTGCCAACCACAGCCCCGCATCCGGCTGACCTACCACAACCGATCGCCGGCTCGGACGACGACGAGGATGTGGAGACGAATGGCATCGCCGGCGACTCGGGGACTGGCACGGCATTGCCTGCACAGAATTTCGACCCGATGACCGGCGAGCCGCTCCGCAAACCAGCATCGACGCCGATTCCCGACATGGAAGGGGCACCGACTCCCCACCACCACCCGACCACGCGCGCCTGACGATCGTCCATTCAGCGCCTGTACGGATCGGAGCGCCTCAATGAAGGTCGGATGCTGCCCCCATGGATAGATCGCAGATCGTCGTGATCGCCGCCTCGGTGCTCGTGATGGCGGGTGGTTCCGCGCTTTTCTTCGTGACCCAGATGGCGATCGGAAAACGGGTACGGGGACCGTTCCCCCTTTCGGCCGTGGTGGTCCTGGCCGTCTCGACCATCATCTCGGTCATCGCCCTCGGAAACGAGCGGGTGATGCATGCCTTGCAACGAAATCCGGGCGATCTCCAGGCCGGAAAGTTCTGGAAGCTCTTCACGCCGCTCCTGATCCAGAGCGACGGATGGTCTGCGCTGGCGCTCAAGTTCGTGGTCTTCCTGCTCGTAGCCTTCGTGGCGGAACGCGTCTACGGACGACGGCGATTCCTGCTGATGTACTTCGTTCCAGGCGCAATCGGGCAGCTCGCCGGATTCGCCTGGGATAGTCCTGGCGGCGGCAATTCGGTCGCGCTCGCCGGGCTCGTCGGTGGATTCTTCATGCTGGTGCTGGTCCACCCTCATCGCGTGCCGCGTCCGGGACTGATGACAGCAGGACTGGGCCTGATCGCGGCAGCGGTGATGACCCTGGGCCGCGACATGCACGGGCCGCCGGTGCTGGCCGGCGCGATCCTCGGCTACGCGCTCAACCGCGCGAGCCCGATGCTCCCGCACCACGCGGAGCCCTCATAAGGCGTTCCGTTCCTTGTGCGATAATTGACTGAAACGGTCAGATTTGAATCGCGCAAGGAGCAGTATTGTGGGTACCCTCTCCCGTCGCCAGTTCGCCGCCGCCGGAGCAGCGGGCTTCGCCTTCACACTCGGAGGAACCGTCGCTGCACAAGGCACACCGGAGGCGAGTCCGGCGGCATCCCCAAGCGGAGCCGGCTGGACCTTCACGGACGACCGCGGACGGACGGTCGAGCTGCCCGGAATGCCGACACGGATCTTCGCCGATGCTGGCGCCGGTCTCGCCCTCTGGGATCTCGGGATCAAGCCAGTTGGCCTCGCCGGGTATCCGGATGTCTTCGAGATCCCTGAGGGATTGGCCGATGTGCCGTTCCTGAGCGTCGAAGACGGACTCGATCTTGAGGCCGTGAAAGCACTGGGGACCGACCTGATCGTGTCGCAAAGTTGGGACACCGAGAACAACAACGACTTCGGCGGCATCGACGAGGGTCTGATTCCGGGCATCCTTGAGGTCGCACCGACGGTCGGCATCCGCGCCCTCGACGTCTCGCTCGCAACCTCGCTCGCCCGGTTCGAGGAACTGGCCGGCCTGCTCGGTGCGGACCTCGCCACCGACTCCGTGTCGAAGGCAAAGGCCGCATTCGAGGCGGCGGCCGACGAGGTGCGCGCAGCCCTGGCGGAGAAGCCGGGGCTGACCGTGGTCGCGATCTCGGCGACGGCGGACGAGGTCTACATCGGAAATCCGGCCTCGGCATCCGACCTCATCTACTTCGCCGAACTGGGCGTCGGTTTCATGGAGCTGGTGGGATCGGCAGAAGTTGTCAGCGGCCTTTTCCAGGAGCTGAGCTGGGAACAGATCAACACCTACAACGCGGATCTCTACCTGAACGACGACCGCGTCTACGCGCTGAATGACGAGCAGTTGCTGGCACAGCCCACCTTCGCGCTCCTGCCGGCGGCGAAGGCCGGGCAAGTCGGTTCGTGGTCGGTGGAATACATCACCAGTTTCCAGGGGTTCACCCCGATCCTCGTCGCCCTGGCGGAAACGATTCGCGGCGCGGAGATCGTAACCGCCTAGCCGAAGGTATCGAGCCGCTTCACGAGCTGGAGGACGACATCCTCCAGCTCGGCTCGCGTGTCAAGGCGGGCGAGATCCGTCGCGACCCAGCCGAGCGCAATCGCACTGTAGATGGCGGCACGGATGTCCGATCCCAGCGGCGTCTCGACCAAGCCATAGCCTTTCCAGAAGGCATTACGGAATCGCGCATCTGGCGGCATGAGGTCGAACAGTTCGATCGCACTCTCGGAGAGCGGATCGGCGAAGCGCGCGAACTCGAGATCGATCAGCCCGACGATCCGCCACATCCCAGCATCGTCCACCTCCACGAAGCAGTGCCGGGGGCCGAGATCGCTATGAATGAGCGCGGGCGTCGTCACCCGGTTCAGTACCGCGCGATGCCGCTCCACCGCCGAACGTAGACGCACGAACGGTTCCGGATCGATCCCGAAGCGTCGCGCATCCTCCACAAGCCCCTGCACATCGTCCTGCAACAGATCCGCCCATGTCGCGCAGACAGGATCGTGGGCCGGCCCGAACACGGGTCCGTGGACGTTGTGGATCGTGCGGCAGATTGTCCCCATCCGCCGCCAGAGGCCGGTCCGCGTCGCATCATCCAGCGCGGCATCGACCTCGCTCCACGGACGACCCGGCACGATCGTCTGCATCACCCAGTCGCGATCGACGATCTCCCGCGATCCGTCGAAGCGGATCGTGCGCGGCAGAATCGGCGCAAGGCGCGGCAGCAGGGCAATCGCGGCTTGCTCGCGGCGCAGGCCATCCGGGGTCAGCCAGCTCGGACCGCTCTCCGCAGCCTCATATGACGGTGCGACGCGCAGGATCGCATCGGGTTCACCCTCCACTGCGATACGCCAGACCTCGTTGACCGTCCCGCCCCCGACCGGAGACACCTCACGCAACGCAGCGTCCTCCCCGAACGCACGGCGGACGATCGCCGCGAGCTGGTTCGGAGTAAGAGCAGGGTCGGTGATGGCAGCAGGGGTATCGGGCATGACGGGATCCTGACAGGGAGCCAGAGGGAGGCTTCGTCCATCACACAGCATCTCATGTTGAGCGCAGCGAAGGATGACAACCAGGTCGGGGATGTGCCGATCATCGTGAATGCCAGCGCGGAATGAACAGTGGATCGCGCAGGATCAACAATAACGTGGAAATGCCCCTCATCCGATGTCGATCACGAGGCCACACCAGGCGATCCAGCATACTCAGCGACTCGACAGGATGATGCCGGCTTTCTATGCTGGGAGCCAGACAACACCGTTCGCCGCGCTCATGCGTTCCAATCGACGATGCACATGCGCTCCGGGTGCCGGATGCGCGGTCGGGCCGCCCTCGTGTGCGGTCGTGGATCAGGAGTCCCCGATGACCCAGCAGCCCACTGCCTCCCTCTCCCGCCGCCGCACACTGGCCGCCGTCACCGCGAGTGCCGCTGCCGGGACAGCGCTCGTCACCCACGCCCGCGCCCAGGAGGATAGCCCCACGCCAGACGGGACGCCGGGGATCGTGCCGATCCAGTCGACCACGCTCGGGCCAATGCCGACGACCGGCGCAATCCGGGGCGCTCCGGTCGGCACGCAACCGACGGGCGTTGTCGCCGTCACCGCGACGCAGCCCGCCGCCATCCAGGTCCCGACCGTCCAGATCGACGCGAAGATCGAGGTCCTCAACATCGTCAACGGGGTGATGGAGAATCCGACCGGACCGTGGGTCGTCTCCTGGTACCAGCAGACAGCGGAACTCGGCGAGATCGGCAATGTCGTCCTCGCCGGGCACGTCGACTACTGGAACGTCGGGCCGTCTGTCTTTTACAACGTGCGCGACCTGACCGAGGGCGACGAGATCACCCTCACTGGCGACGACGGCGCAACCTTCACCTATGCGGTACAGACGAATGACACCTACGGCGTGCAGGACCTGATCGGCGGCAAGCTCTCCGAAGTGGTCAGCCCGACGGCGACGGCAATGCTCACGATGCTCACCTGCGGCGGCGAGTTCGATTACGTCAACGGCGAATACCTCTCGCGCACGGTCGTCCGTGCGGCGCTGAAACCGGCGGAGCCCATCCCCACCGCCTGAGTCCCTGGCGGCATGCTGCCGGGTGGATTTGGGGGATGTCCACCATGAACGCCACCTCCCCCCGGAGTACGCTATTGGCATGGAACCGGCACCCCACTCCCCCACCCCGACCCCATCACGATCCGGGGATGCCGGTTCCCGCGAAGACGCCCCGAACGGCATTCGCGCCGCCGCGCCTGATGACCTGACCGACGCCGCCCGGGTCTATCAGGCCGCGGCCCGGGACCTCTTCGAGCGCAGGCAGGCCGAACGCAACCCATGGCTCGACACGGCCGCGCGCGACACCGACATCCAGGCGGCGACAGCTGTCCTCACGCGCATCGCCGGGGAGTATCCCGGCGCGGTCCAAGTGGCGGAACGTCACGGCGAGATCGTCGGCGTCGGTGCGGTCGTGCTGCGGGAACGGCACGCACACATCCTCTTTCTCTTCGTCTCGCCGGAATGGCAGCGCAAGGGAATCGGGCGCGACCTGCTGCTGCGGCTGCAGGCAGTGATCGCCAGAGCCGGCGCCGACGTGGTGACGCTCACCGCCTCGCAGGACCGACGGGCCTGGAGCAGGTATCTTGCGATGGGGCTGCATCCCGGTCCGCCGCTCGTCTCGATGCGGGCGCTGACGCCGGTCCTGCCGGATCTGCCCTGGCAGGATGGGCTCGAACCGCGACCGATCGCACCCGACCGCCCGGATGTGCTGGGCACGGTTGGCGATCTCGACCGGCTGGTGAAGGGTGCGCGCCGAATGGCAGACATCCAGCGCTGGATGGCCGAGGAAGGCGGGCAAGGCGACCTGCTCGTGCGGCGCAGCGACGGGCGACCGGTAGGGTACTACTTGGTGTCCCGTGACGCGCAATTCGGGCGAATTGGACCCGTCGTCGCGATGGTCCCAGAGAACATGGACGATGTCCTGCGCCGGGCGCTGCACGCAGCCGGAACGATCGATTCCGGCAGGGAGTTGATCTGGCGCGCCGACGTGCCAGGGCAGAACCGCGAAGCAATCGCCCCGCTGATGGCGGCGGGATTCCATCCGTGGAACCTGTTGCCATGGTTTGCGAACGGCGAGATCGGTCTCTGGGACCGCTACATCGTGCGGGACGAGGATCAGTTGTAAACGACCGGCTTTGGCCTTGCAGAATGCATCGAACGATGCAGAAGGAAGAAGGAGAGAAAAACGTGCTCGACCTCGGTATCTATCGCTCAAGCAAGAACAAGTGGATCTTCGGTGTCTGCGGCGGCATCGCCGAGCAGCTGGGAATCAACCCGATGTGGGTGCGCCTCGGCGTAGTGGGCCTGGCGATCTTCGTGCCCGGCGTCAGTATCTGGCCAGTGGCTGCGCTGTACGTGATCCTGGGACTCGTCCTGCCCGTCCGCGAGAATTCGCCGCTGGACTTCTAGCCCCAAAGCGGCCGCTCGCCGCGTTCGCCGTTATCTCTCGACGAACCGGCCTTCATCGAAACGAGGGCCGGTTCGTGCGCTCACGGCGCAAGATCCGGCATCTCCGCGATCCCGAAGACATCCTTCAACGCCAGCCGCATCGCATGAAACCCACTCATCCCGTGCACCGCCGGACCGGGCGGCGTCGCGGCCGAGCAGAGATAGATACCCGGTAGAGGCGTCCGCCAGGGTGCGGGCGAGAGGACGGGGCGCTTCACCATCTGAGCGACCGAGACCTCACCCGAGGCGATGTCGCCGCCGGCGTAGTTCGGGTTGTCGTCGGCGACCTCCACCGCGCGCGTCGTTCGCTGCGCCAGGATCGTCTCCCGGAAGCCGGGCGCGAACCGCTCGACCTGGCGCACGATCGCCTCGCTCCGGTCCTCGGATGACCCGCGCGGGACATGCGTATACGCCCACAACACGTGCTTGCCATCCGGTGCGCGGGTCGCATCGAATACCGAAGGCTGCGTGACCAGCACGTACGGCCGGTCCGGATGACGCCCGTCCTGCACCGCGTTCTCGGCAGCGGCGATCTCCTCACGCGTGCCGCCGAGATGCACGGTGCCGGCACGACGCAGATCGGGATGCGCCCATGGAACGGGATCCGAGAGCGCGAAATCGACCTTGCAGACACCCGTCCCGAACCGGTAGCGATTCAGCGCCGCGATGTATCGGGTAGGAAGACGGTCGCCACCAATGGCGAGCAACCCCGGCACCCCGACATCGAGCAACACGGCCTTCGACCCGGCAACCTCTGCCAGATCCGTCACCTCCACACCGAGCACGATCTTCCCGCCATGCGCGACGAGATCGGCCGCCAGCGCATGGGCGATCGCCTGGCTGCCTCCCACCGGGATCGGCCAGCCTCGTCCATGCCCGTGCGCCGCGAGGACCAGCCCGACTGCCGCCGTCGACAGCGAAGGGTGCCGGCCCGCCATGTGCGCGGCAGAGCCTGTGCAGAGGGCCGGAGCGGCCTCGTCGCGAAAGGGGAGGTCCCAGCCACGCCCGCCTTCGGCGAGAGCCCGGAGGCCGAGCCGGGCCATCGTCCGGATATTTCGTGGACGCTGGAGCAAGGTGCCGCCCGTCACCTCGCCGACAGCCTCGATGTCGTTCACGAGCGGCTCGAACAGGCGCCGCCAGGCAGGACCATCCACACCCAACCCCTCCGCCGTCCGCGCAAGATCGCGCCAGGCGATTCCGGCACGCCCGCCATCGAGCGGATGTGCGTAGGATGCCTCTGGCGCGATCATCCGGACGCGCCGTTCCAGATTCCAGGCGCGAAAGAACGGCGAGGCGAGCGCCATCGGATGCACCGCCGAGCAGACATCGTGGTGGAAGCCGGGCAGCGTCAGGTCACTCGTCCGCATGCCGCCGCCGATGCGTCCGTTCCGCTCGACGACGCGCACGGAGAGGCCAGCCCTCGCCGCGATCACCGCCGCCGCGAGTCCGTTCGGCCCCGATCCAACAATCGTCATCCATGCGCGTTCCCTCCTTTGCGAGCACTGGAACAATGCATGATGCTTCTGCGATAGTCGTGCCGCGGATGGATGCGACGCGAAAAGGGAGTGCGAACGATGGCCACGCACGAGGACGAGATCGCCCGGTCCGTCGGGACTGTCGCTGGAGTCCGGCACGGGTTCTCGGTCCATCTCGCCGAGGCAAACCGGCTGGCGGCGATCCAGACGCCGGAGGAACGCTTCGATACCGCGCGAGCACTTCTGAACGACGACCGCGACACGGTCCGGATGCTGGCCGTAACGCTCTGCGAGACGATCCAGCGGGAGAACCCTCCCCTCGCGGCCGAGGTGCTCGGCTGGTTGCGCGGAACCGTGAGCGCCGACCCAGGCTGGCGCGTCCAGGAGATGCTGGCGCGCGCCTTCGATGCGCACTGCGCCGCGACCGGCTACGAGGCGGTGTTGCCGGAGATCGCATCGTGGCTGGGCGACGAGCGGGCGAACGTCCGACGTGCGTGCAGCGAGGGATTGCGCATCTGGACGAGCCGTCCGTTCTTCCGCGAGCATCCAGAGGCTGCCATCCGCCTGCTCGCAACACTGCGAGCCGACCCGTCGGCCTCCGTCCGGAAGTCGGCCGGCAATGCGCTACGGGACATCAGCCGGAAGCATCCAGACCTGATCTCCGCCGAACTTACGACGTGGGATCTGACGGACAAGGCAACGCTGGAGACATGGAAGCTCGCATCCCGGTCGTCACGCGAGCAGGGGCTACTTGATTCAGGAGGCGGCTCGTAGCGCCGCCTTGCGGTGAAGCCGGTCGAGCAGGACTCGCAATGCTCGGGGTGAGTACGATGGCGTAGTCATCAGCGGCATGTTGCTGGACGGGAAGGACTTCACGAGAACCATCGGGGCCATGCAGCACCAAGTCGTTCGTGAACGGATCGGGGTCCTGCGTTACCGCCGCGATCCCGAGCCTCCCAGTAAGGTCGCTCAAGAGTGCATCGAGGCGGTACCTGTCGATAGCGGGTGGATGGAGATACCACCAGGCGGGGAAGTCTCCAGGCATATCGTCCTCATCGCGAAGCCACCGGACGATCGCCGGAACAGAAGATGGACGGGAGTCGCCAACAAACTCGACCGTCACCACGTCGGGTCGCACACCGAAAGCCTCCGCGGTCTCGATACGGAGACGATCGGGATCGGGATCGTACTCGAAATAGACATCCTCGATGATGGTAGGCGGAGGGGCAACACTCATGATTCCTGCTCCCGGAGTTTCCAGATTCTCCTGACACGAAAACGCGCTTCCTCAGCGACGCCTTGCCAATCGAGGAAGTACTCCGACTGCTCGTTGCTGCCATTGTATCGGGCATACGCACGCATCGCGACCGTCACCGCCTGATCCACCACAATGAATCCATCGCCTTCCACCGGAAACAGCGTGCCGCTGGGATGCTTGACCTGCCACGTTCGCCCTCGCACAACATACCGCTCGGCTCCATCGACGAATATCCGCGTCGCATATCCTTCCCGGATACGCTCGATGTCGCCATGGACATCAACCCGCGGTTCGATAAGGGTCGTGACCTGCTTGGATGGTGAATCCTTACGAAATCGGGTGATGAAATGGCGATCTGCCGGTGGACGAATTTCGGTTGTCGGCCGATTGGCTCTCCGCATTCGTTCACGATCATCCACCGGCCCGTTCTCCCACCACACGGGAAACGTTGGGGTTTAGGCAAATCGCTACGCTCGTCACCCCCGCTACTCCGCGTCATCGGCGGGATAGCGCAGCCCCCAACTGGCGCGCAGACCGTCCATCAGCGCCATGATCGAAATCGTCTCGCGCAGCGGCATCACGTCCGATTCGATCCTGCCAGCACGAATTGCATCACCGACCGCCATCGCCTCGTACTGATAGCCCAGCGTGCCATCCTCCGGCCAGCGAAACGACTCGGGTTCGCGGCCATTGCGGTGCAGCGTCAGGTCCTGTCCCTGCCACCAGCTCGCCCCTAGGTCGATACGACCTGCCGTGCCGATGATGCTCGCCGTGTTCGCGGGAACACCCCGAATCGTTGCCAGCATGCTGGACGTGACGCCATTGGCATGGACAAACGAGATGGCATCCTGCTCGTCGGCCCCGGTGGGACCGAGATTGGCAACCGAGGAAACCTGTTCCGGCATCCCGAAAAGGAAGCAGGCGATGGAGATCGGATAGATCGTGCCATCGAGGAGGATGCCGCCACCCTTCGCGAGATCGTAGAGGCGGTGGCGGGGATCGTTGTTGCCCTTCCAGCCGATGGTGGATGAGAAACCGACCGGCTCGCCGATCGCGCCGTCGGCCAGCAATGCCTTTGCCTTGACGATCGTCGGCCGGAAGCGCGCCCACATCGCCTCCATCAGGAACCGCTGCTTCCGCCGCGCGAGGTCGACCATCATCCGGGCCTGGACGGCGTTCATCGCGAACGCCTTCTCACAAAGGACATGCTTGCCCGCGTTCAGGCAAAGCATCGTCGCCTCCTTGTGCCAGGGATGCGGTGTCGCGATGTAGATCACGTCCACGTCCGGATCGGCAGCGAGCGCCTCGTAGCTGGCGTGGCGTGTGGCGATGCCGAACCGGTCGCCGAACACCTCGGCCCCCTCCCGGCTGCGCGACCCGACCGCCTGCACGACGGCACCCTTGGCAGCCTTCTGGACGTCGTTCACGAACTTCTCGGCGATGCGCCCGGTGCCGAGGATGCCCCAGCGAATTGGTGCAGTATTGGACGAATCATGCATTGTGGTCATGGAAGGCCCCTTTTCGGTAAATGCGGCCGAATGACAATAGTGCCGCTACTGTGGCACAGCCATCCATCCCCGAAAAGGGGCCTTCATTTCCTGTCTGGCGCGGTCAGGTGCCGAAGACACCTACAACGCGTAGCAAGAACACCACGTTCAGGATGAATGCGAGACTCGCCAACCCGATAACGATCCGGCGATTCGGCATGTCGGAACCACGCATGCGAACGAGGCTTGCGAGCAGGATCAGGGAGAGCAACGTACCGGCGAACACGCCGTATCCTGAGAACGCGAGCAATACGGCCACGACGATGAGTCCAAGCGTCACCCATTTGTTCCGTGCTGACTGCTGAAATGGAGAAGTCGTCATTTGCGAGCGCTCCGTTTCTTCTTCATTCGGCTGTCTCGAACGAGAAACCGAGATAGAGGGGAAGGATGCATACACCTTCCCCTCTATCTCTAGAAGCTAAGCCCAAGCATCCCCTTCCCAGTAGCCCGATCCGTACGACTGGACCCACGCTCCGGGATAGGTAGTGCCCGTACACCAATTGAACGGACAATTGGCCACCACGCCTTGCGTTTGTGTATAGAAACCAGAGGAGCTGGCGTAGTCATACTGGACGGTTCCACCCTGCCACTGGAAGTTTGGATCGACATTGTCAATCCAGTGGCTAACAGAATGGGAATAAACATAGGAGCCATTCCAGCAGAAGTACTGGCTCTGCACGTACCGGTAGGCAGTGAACCCGAGGAGGGTGTAGTAACGTGCCGACACCCAACCATTCGTGCATCCCGACGCAAGCATCGCGCCTTTGGACGCATCTTCTGACCCGCCTGTCTCGACTTCGACACGGACGATCGCCTACGCATCGAGATAGGCCTAGCGACATTGCTCCGAAATGGACTCGAAGAGCGCATATCCACCGTCCGCCTGCTCGCGCAGGGTACTATGAAGAACCTGAAGTCCCTCCAAAGATCCACAGTCGAAGGATTCCTGAGCGGCAACGTTGCCGCCCCCCCCAACCGAGAACATGGATAGAACAAACGCGAAGGCCAGCGCGATTGACGTGAAACGTCGCATGATCCACCTCCTTGTGGTCATATGACAAGTCGCATAATCGTGGACGATTCCGCGTAAGGCCCCCTGAACTGAAACACTAGTGCAAAGATACTTTACCCCTAGCAAAAATTTCTGTCAATAACCGATTCCCCAGACTCATTGTTCTCGCTTCCGCAGACCTGCAACGCACGTCACACGTCGAAGCCCCGACATCCGTGGTCGGGGCTTCGGTACATGCTTATCAATATCCACGCAGGCGATGCCCTGTCAATGCGGACCCATCGCGCCAACCTCGGTGCCACAGGGGCCGCCGCCCAGGTTGGCGTCGAGCTCGACTTCCTCGCCCGAGAAGGTCAGGATCGGGCGGTACCAGGTCGACATCCGCTCGCTCGACCGCCCGATGTAGTGGCAGATGAACGAGCGGCGGAAGCGGTCCTTGCTCACATTCGGCCCGGACCCGTGGACGAGTGTGCCGTTGAAGAAGAGCATGTCGCCTGGCTCCATCAGCACCGGCACCTTCTCCAGGCCCGGCGGGGGCGGCACGTATTCCTTCGTGAAGGAGACATTGCTGTCGGCCTCCTCCGGGCAGAAGAGATCCATCGCGTGCGTGCCGGGCACGACCTCCAGGCAGCCGTTCTCCTCGTCCACCACGTCCAGCGCCAGCCACGCCGCGATGCACGTTCCCGGATCGACGTTCAGGTAGAAGTTGTCCTGATGCAGCGCCTGCCCACGCCCGCCGGCGGGCTTGAAGTAGAGCATGCTCTGCGCGGCCAGCGGCTCCTCGCCGAAGAGGTCGGTCAGCACCGCCTCCAGCCGCGCATCGAGAAGATAGGTCCGCGCGACGTCGTTGAACCGATGCGGATGCATGATGCGCGGATACATCTTCAGCGGATCGCCCTTCGCCTCCTCCGCCGACTTCGGGTTGAAGAAGCCGGGGATCGGTCCCTGCGCGTGCATCTCCATGAAGGTGTCCACGAGCACCTTCACTTCATCCGGACGATAGAAACCGCGCAGGACGAGGTGGCCGTCGCGGTGGAAGGTCTCCAGCTGCTCCGGCGTGAGGGCACGAAGGCCAGTTGCTGTATCGGCGGACGTCGTCGTCACCATGCAAATCCCCTTACGATGGGCCAGGACGAAACGAACGGAGGTCGGTTGCCCGCATCATACGCGCCGATCCCGGTCGCGCAAGGCCGTACGACGCGCGAGGAGAGCGACACCCGATGAACCGCCCCCTGACGATTGCGATCTACGCGCCATCCGGCGCCGGGAAGTCGCAGCTGGCGAAGCACACCGCCGCCGCGATCGGGACGGAGACTGCGAGCCGCGTGGCGGTGGACTACTTCCTGGTGCCACGTCCGACAGGTATGCCGCGCGAAGCATTCGACCGGCTGCCCTTGCGCTACGACTGGAATCTCCTTGCTTCCCGGCTGGCGCTTCCCATCGGCACGGAGATGTCGACGCCGGACGTCGATTGGGACACGTTCTTCCGGCAGTCGGATACGGGCGGGATTCCGTTCATGATGCGCCCGGTGATGCTGCTCGAAGCGATGGAGCCGTATCCGAAGGCGGATGCACGCGTGTTGCTGGATATCGAGGACGCGGAACGGCTCCGTCGCATCGCCGAGCGGGACCTTCGCTGGGGCACGACGGTCCGGGAACGGACGGGGCATCTCGATGCGACGTGGGAACGCATGCAGGCGATGGGGATCGTGCCCAACCTGATACTGGACGGCGCGCAGCCCCTGGGGAAGAACGCGGCGGTACTGGCCGCCTGGATTCGCGCGTCGCCGGGATTCACGGACGCTCGGTAAGGCACCGGTCAGCTCCGATGCTCCAGGCTTTTCCATCACCGCACATGGGGACCAGCATACCCGTCTTCACATCCCATGTCGCTGAGACACCGAGCTGGTCATCGTTTACAGCAGCATCCGAAAAGGAGTGCCAACCCCAAGGGGTCGTTCCACGTAGGGGCGATGTCGCATGGATGACTATGGTGTTCTGCATTCCACTGTACGGCCACATCTACGGAATGGAGCAGACGCACCCCGCGGACAAAGCTACGGCTGAGTGGGCGCGGGAAAGGCGAAGGGGACTTCCGGCGTCGGAGAACCGTCGCCAGGCCGGGGTGCGTGATCGGACGCTTGAAGATAGCCGACGATGACGAGAATGCCGATCGCGGCGAAGGCAATGCCCGCGCCGCGATCCTTCTTCGAGATCCGGGCCATGGCCACGCCCGCCAGCGCGATCACCAGCCCCATCCCGACAACAACAACATCCGTCGAACTCATGGATGGACGATGCGATAGGCAGGCGTCCCGTATGCCTCCGGGTTGTCCTGCGGCGAGCCTTCCTCGATATGGATCTTGTCGGCCTGGGAAACGTAATAGCCGAAGCCATAGATGAAGACCGCGGTGATGATGCAGACCATCCCGAAGGAATACTGCCGGCGACGGATCATGAACATGACACCGACGACCACGAGGATCGTCGCAATGACGACATAGCCGACAATCTGGACCATCTGGTTGGTGGAATCGCTCATCCTGTACCGAATATCCCTGGAGAAGGCGGAGCGCATGGCCCCGATGCGGAGGGTACCTGTCCCACTCAGGATACCCGACCGCTGGTCCCTGGCGCGACCGGACTGTCGACAGGCAGGGAACGGACGCACATTCCGCCGCGTTGCTGGTTAAAGATGGTAGGGTGGAGACATCGCTCGCCGAACGCGTATGGAAAGGATCGCCGCATGCCGTATCGACCGCATCCCGACGCCGTTCGGCTCACCCGCCGCGCCGCCATGCTCGCCGCCGGTGCGGGCGTCCTCACGGGATTCCCGGCGGCAGCACAACCGGCATCGCCATCGCCAGCCGCGGAAACGGGGTGGACGCCCGGCCCATCGTTGCCGGTGCCCCGGTCCGAGTTCACCGCCGCCACGCTTGATGGCAAGATCTACGTCGCGGGCGGATTCGGGGCGGAACAGGCATTCTCCCGACTCGATCCGGCAACCGGCACATGGACGGAACTGGCCTCCTTGCCGGCGCCACGCCATCACCTTGGACTGGCGGCACTCGACAACGCCATCTACGCCATCGGCGGTCACGACGCGAAGAACACCGCGACCGATACCGCCTGGCGCTACGACTTGGAGGACGATGCGTGGCGGTCCCTGCTATCGCTGCCGCAGGGACCGCGTGGCGCACTCGGCTGCGCGGTGCTGGATGGCAGGATCCTCACAGTCGGCGGCTCGTCGGGCGATCTTTCCGGGCCTGCGACGGCAGATGTCGCGGCATTCGACCCAGTCACCGGAACGTGGGAGACGCTCCCGGCCATGCCGACCGCACGCGAGCATCTGGCTGTCGCCACCGTTGGCGGCATCCTGATCGCAATCGGTGGACGCAACGGTGGGCAGTTCGACCCGAAGATGGACACCGCTGTCGAACGGTATGACCCGACGTCCAACGGATGGACCGCTGGAGCGGCGCTTCCGGATGGGCGCTCCGGCATGGGCGTCGCGACAAACGCAGGATCGGTCGTCGTGCTTGGCGGCGAGGGACGATCCGGTATCTACGATCACGTCCAGCGGTACGACGTTGCCGCCAATGTCTGGAGCGATCTTCCCAGCCTACCGGTGGCTCGGCACGGAATCGCGGCGGCAACCGACCCACACAGCGGCCTGCTCTATGCGATCGGGGGCAGCACCAGCGCCTTCACCGTCAGCAACACCGATGCGGTCGATGTCCTCTCCCTGCCGCCGCTTGCCTGAGCGCCCGACGGCACCGCCTACAATGACGGCTGAACGATTCGCGCCCGGCACCGGGCATCACCTCTACGTCCAGGACAGGCCTCGATGAATGTGCTCGGGTTCGGAAGCGGCAACGGCAACGGCAACGATCGCAAACGGGGCCCAAACGAGCGGGTCGCGGTTATCGGGCTGGGACGCTTCGGCGGCAGCCTCGCCCGAACGCTGACCGAGCTTGGGTACGAGGTGACCGCCGTCGACCTCGATGCCCAGATCGTGCAGGAGATCGCGGACCACGTCACCCTCGCGGCGCAAGGAGATGGAACCGATCAGGAACTCCTTCTCCAGCTGGGCATCGAACAGTCCGACGTCGCCATCGCCGCGCAATCGGAGAACCTGGAAGCGAGCGTCCTCACGACACTCCTGCTGAAGAAGCTCGGCATTCCGTGGGTGGTCGCCAAAGCGAAGACCAGCCTCCACGGCGAACTGCTGCGCAAGGTCGGCGCAGACCGCGTGGTCTTCCCGGAGCTGGACGCTGGGCGGCGTCTGGCCCACTCGCTCGGCGTACGGCATATCACCGACTACCTCTCGCTCTCCGCCACCACCGGCATCGCAAAACTGGAGGCTCCATCCACGCTGATCGGCAAGAGTCTCGGCGAATGCACGGCCCAGCTCTCGGGCAAGATCAACGTACTGCTCATCAAGCGCGGCGCCTCGCTCATCACGGTGCCGCACTACCAGGAGCAGATCCAGGCACGCGACGAACTCGTGATCGTCGGCGCCGATGCCGACATCGAGACCTTCGTGGCCCAATCCCGGCAGCCGGACAGCTGACCGATGATGCACTGCCCTCAGCTGTCCCAGCCCAATCGCATGCAGCAGGTGTCCTGACGTGCCACCCGACGCCTGCCCGACGCCAGGCTCCCCCAACGACGGGGCATCCCTAGACATGGATACCGTCCCGTCCCCGAGGACGCCGCGCATTTCGCGAACGACGTCGTCCTACAGGCGGTTACCGGGCAACCGGGTCGTGCGCAAGCGGCTCGACGCCACCCAGATCATCGCGATTCCCGAGGAGCCGGAACACCTCGCGACCCCGACGATCCAGGGTCACGCGAAACTCTTCGTCGGCGGCTTCCTACTGGTCGTGGCGTTGGGATCGCTGCTGCTGATGCTGCCATTCGCGACCGAACGCGGGCAATCGACACGGCCGATCGACGCCATCTTCACCGCGATGTCGGCCTCCGCCGTCACCGGACTGGCCGTGGTCGACACGCAGGACCACTGGAGCCTGTTCGGTGAGGCCGTGATCCTCGTCCTGATGCAGCTGGGCGGGCTCGGGTTCATGGTCGGCGCCTCGATCGTGCTCGTCTCACTCGGGCGCGGGAGCAGCCTGCGTGACGCGATCATGCTGCAGGATGGCTCCCCAGCGATGTCGCTGGCGGAGGCGGTGAACCTCTCGAAGCGTATCTTCCGCTTCATGTTCATCACCGAGGGGATCGGCGCGGTGCTCCTCACGATCCGCTTCCTGCGCGACGAATCGCCGCTGGTGGCGCTGTGGTACGGGATCTTCCACGCCGTCTCGGCCTTCTGCAACGCGGGATTCGACCTGCAGGGCAACTTCGCCTCACTCAGCCGGTACGAGACCTCGCCGTGGATCAACGTCACGATCGTCCTCCTGATCCAGACCGGGGCGCTCTCCTACATGGTCCTGGACGATGCCTGGAAGACGCGCAAGTGGTCGCGGTTCCATCTCGACACCAAACTCGTGCTGCTGACGAACGCGATTCTGGTGGGAACCGGCGCCGTGCTCTTCCTGCTCACGGAGTGGAATGCCGCGCTGACGCATACCCCGGACTGGGCCCGGCCGATGGTCGCGATCTTCCAGAGCGCCTCGGTGCGCACGGCGGGTTTCACGACCGTCAGTTTCGGCAATGTCCACTCGCCGACCGTCTTCCTGTGGATCGGCATGATGATGGTCGGCGGCGCATCCGGCTCGACGGCGGGCGGCATCAAGCTGGCGACAGCGGCGGTGGTCTTCGTCGCCGTGATCAACACATTGCGCGGTGAGACACAGACACAAATCTTCAAGCGCCGCATCCCGACACTCCTCATCTTCCGGGCGATGGCGATCATCGCGGTCTACCTGAGCATGCATTTCATCTTCACCCTGCTGCTGGGGTTCACGGAGGATGTGCTGGGGCCGAACGACCTCACGCTCCTGGACCTGATGCTGGAGGCGATGAGCGCGGCAGCGACGGCCGGACTGACGACCGGTATCACGCCCGACCTCTCCACGGCAGGCAAGCTCGTGGTGTGCGCCGCGATGTTCTTCGGGCGCTTCGGGCCCTTGACGCTGGTCTACGCGCTTATGCGCCGCCAGCGCCAGACACGCTACAAGTATCCGGAAGCGCCGATCCGCATGGGGTGACCGCTCGCCGGAACGACCCATCTCCGCCGTTCCTCATCGTGTGGCCCGGCATGAGGGAAGCAGGACACTGACGATCGAGGCAGCGGCGCTTGGCGAAGCAGACATCGTCACGGACAATCCCGCCAGTCGCACCGCCGCACCGTCCAGCCGCACCCTGCAGGAATCACCCAGATGCGCGCCATCCTGTACGAAACCTTCGGAGCCACGCCCCATCTCGTCGACGTTCCCGCACCGGAGCCGTCGGCATCGGGCGTGGTCGTCCGCGTCGAGACGACCGGCCTCTGCCGCAGCGACCTCTTCGGCTGGCAGGGGAAAGACAAGGACATCGTCGTGCCACACGTCCCCGGTCACGAACTGGTCGGGACGATCGCGCGCCTCGGGCCGGAGGTGACGCGATTCCACATCGGGCAACGGGTGACGGTGCCGTTCGTCTGCGCATGCGGGCACTGCCCGGAATGCGACCGCGGCCAGGGACAGGTCTGCCGGAACCAGACGCAACCCGGCTTCACGCATTGGGGCTCCTACGCTGAGGAGGTCGCGATCCACAACGCCGATGTCAACCTGATCGCCGTGCCGGACGCAGTCGATGGCGGAGCAGCGGCCCTCCTCGGTTGTCGTTTCGCAACCGCCTTCCACGGCCTGACGAACCAGGGCAAACTCCAGCCGGGCGAGACGCTGTTGGTCGTCGGCTGCGGCGGCGTGGGCCTGAGCGCCGTGATGATCGGCGTCGCGCTCGGCGCGCGCGTAATCGGTGTGGACATCTCCCCGGCGGCGCTGGAACGCGCCAAGCGATTCGGCGCTGCCGCGACCATCGACAGCACAAGCCTCTCCCGGCAGGAGATCCTGCACGCGATCCGGCACATCGCCCCGGAGGGCGTCGATGTCTCGGTGGAGGCGCTCGGCCGGGAGGAGACCGTGGCGACCGCGATCTCGGCTTTGGGTATCCAGGGACGGCACGTCCAGATCGGGCTACTGGCCGAAGACCCGCGCATTCCCATGCCAGCGGTGATCGCGAAGGAACTCTCGGTGCTCGGCAGCCACGGGATGGCGGCACACGGCTATCCCGCGCTGCTCGACCTGATCGCGACCGGGGCATTGCGGCCGCAGGACCTGATCGACACGCGGATCAGGCTGGAGGAGGTGCCGGCGACGATGGAGGCAATGCGCACCGGGAGGTGGACGGGCGGCGTCACCGTCATCGACGTAGCGCCGCACTGAGAGAACCGACCTCGGCGGCCGTTCGCGACATCATTTCCGATGCACCATTCCAAAATCCGCCGCCAAGAAGTACATTTGTTCTCATCTGATTCCGGGCAAGCGGCGGAGCATGGCGATGCAGAGCACAATGGGCGCGATACGACAACTCTTCATCGAGCCCGATGATGGGGTTTCGACGATTCCCGGCGTCTCCCCGGCGACGCGGCTCGCGCTCATCCTCACCCTTCGCCTGGATGGCCCCCGTACCGTCTCGCCCGACCGGCCCTCTTCGCAGACGCAACCACAGCCTCTCGATGCGTCCGAATTGACGCGGCTCGCGCGCTGGTTGCAGGAGCGAGACCGCGACGCCCTCGCGCTTCCGAATCATCCGGAAGATCTCCTCGACGGCTGGTCCGACCGCACCATGCCGGTCGAACGCATCGTCGCACTCATCGCACGGCAGGACGCCATCGACCGCGCGGTCTTGCAATGGACATCCCAGGGCATCTGGATACTCAGGCGCAAGGACCGCAGCTATCCCCGTGCCCGCCTCACGGCGCGGCTCGGGGATGCAATCCCGCCGGTCCTCTTCGGCGTCGGTGCGCATCACCTGCTGGATAGCGGCGGGACAGGGATCGTCGGATCGCGCGATACGCAGGTAGCAACGCTGACCCTGGCGCAGGAACTCGGCGCAGCGGAGGCACGCGGCGGCCGGACCGTCATCAGCGGCGGCGCGCGGGGCGTCGATGAACGGGCCGTACAAGGCGCCTTCCTCGGCGGGGGATCGGCAATCGTCCTGCTCGGGGATTCACTCACACGACAGGCGACAAAAGTCGTCCATGCGGAACACCTCGCGGCGGGCACGCTCACGCTCGTCTCCCCCTACGCGCCGGATGCCCCCTTCAGCACCGCCAACGCGATGGGCCGCAACCGCCTCATCTACTGCCTCGCCGATGACACCATCGTCGTCGCCTCGTCGGAAGGCAAGGGCGGCTCGTTCGTGGGAGCGCGGGAGGCACTCCGGCGCGGCTGGGGACCGGTCTGGGTCGCGCCATCGGACGACCAGCGATCCGGCAATCCGCTCCTGCTGCACATGGGCGCGCTCCCACTCGCCGAGCGCCCAGCCCCACCGCCACGCCAACGGGAAGACGCCCCCGCACTGCCGACAGTTGGCGCCGGAAATACACCGCCAGAGGAAATACCCGGAGAAACGCTGTACCGCAGCTTCATCGTATGCTGGCAGAGCCTGCCCGAGACCTCGACTACGATCCCGGAGCTGGCAGCCGCACTGGACCTGACGCCAGAGCAGACGCGCATGTGGGTCTTCCAGGCAGTCGAGCGGCGGGACGCGACGCGCCTGACCTCGCCGGTGCGATACGCCGTCCACCCGAGGTCCGACGCTTCACCGTCCCCGTAAATACGCAATTCCGTATCTACGGACCAGCAAACACACACCCGATCGCACAAGGTGCCGCGAGATGCGCTCGTCCACCTCACGCCGGAGAGCCGTATCCCTTCCTCGTCTTCAGGCCGTCCAGCGTGAACTCGGGGCTCCGGATGAAGGCCATGTCTGCTGCCTCGCTCGCACGAATCTTCCCGACCGCTTCTTCCAGACCCGGCAGCACCGCATCCGGGATCACGACGATGCCATTGCGGTCGCCGTGCAGGATGTCGCCAGTCTCGATCCGCTCACCATCGAGCACCACCGGCTCACCGACCGACTCGATCCAGAAGTTCGCGTGGGAGACCACCGGATATTTCATGAAGTAGTGGAAGCCCAGCGCATGGACCTCGTCCACATCGCGGAAGGCGCCATCGGTGACCATCCCGACGGCGCCGAGACGCTGCGCGAGGGTCGTCATGATCTCGCCGGCAAACGCGACCCGATGCGGGGCGCCGCTTGCATCCGCCACCGCCAGCACGACCGGCCCCGAACACGCCGCGAGCGTCTCCCAAAGTCGCCAGTATCCATCGCGCCCCGCGACCGGACCCGGCGCGTTTGACATCGTGACAGTCAGCGCCCGCCCAACCATCGGGCCCAGATCGGGGAACTGGCACTGGATCTGGCCGCCGATGAACCCATCGCAACGGTCGCGAACGCTAAAGGTTTCCACGGCATTGGCCACGGTCGGGCTATCGACGCCACCCAGGAAGGCGAGCATCGCCTCGTCGAGCGAGGAGCGACCGGCAAAGGGATCGGCAAGCGCGGGCATGTGACACCTCGATTCGGGCGGATGACGGGTCGGATGCATATCTCCGGCAGTGTAGCGGCCAGCGGACGTTCGGCAAAGACCGGCAATTTCCACCATCGTGTTGACATCCTCCACCATCGTGATATCCTGATTCGCGATAGAGGAGGATCTTCATGCCGTCTGGATCATTGTCACCCACGACACATCCAACCATCCGGAGTAGCCAGCGGCTCTCCAACGGTCTCGAGATGGCCGATCTCGGCGAGCGCATCCGGGCCGAGCGTGCGAAGCGCGGGCTCTCGCTCGATGGGCTCGCCGGGCGGTCCGGGGTGAGCCGCAGCATGCTTTCCGCCGTCGAGAACGGCGACAAGGTGCCGACCGTGCTCATCCTCGACCGCATCGCCACCGCCCTCGGGACCAGCATCGCCCGCTTGCTGGACGACGAGGACGCGGCGCGGGTCATCGTCCGCCGCCATGCCGAACAGGATGTCGCACGCGATCCATCCGGCTGGGAACGGCGCATCCTGTCGCCCGTCGTACCGGGCGTCGAGTTCGAGTTCATGCGCACGACTATCGGTCCAGGCGTCGATGCCGGAGCATTCTCGCCACACGGACCTGGCTCGCGGGAGTATGTCGCGATCGAGCAAGGCACCCTCCTGCTGACGATCGACGGCACGCCATACACGCTCGAGACAGGCGACAGCATCTACTACGACGGCGACTGCGTCCACGCCTTCGCCAATCCCGGCGAGACCGAACTCGTCTACTACCTGGCGATGGATGTCACCGGCCAGCCAAATGCTCGTCCGATTCACGGCGCACGCCCGGATTACCACACACCCGTCGATTCACCTGACACATCCGGCCGCCACTGAGGAACCTTCCCATGACCGATCCTTCCACCATCGAGGACGCTGCACCCATCGATCCCTTCGACCAGACGCCGTGGGTCTGGGATGAAGCCCGCATTCGGGAGGTTGGGTATCGTACGATCGACCTCATCGCGCAACACGTCGCCAGCATCCGGGAGACACCGGTCTTCCAGCCGGTACCACTGGAGATCGTGGACCAGTTCCTCGGCCCGGATCCCACGCCCTCGTCCGGAGAACGCGCCGAAGCCATCCTCGACGACATCGCGGAGCGCGTGCTGCCCTACCCGTTCGGCAATGGGCACCCCCGGTTCTACGCCTGGGTGAACCCGCCGTCCACGCCGATCGGCATCTTCGGCGACGCACTCGCCGCCGCGATCAACCCGAGCGTCGCGGGTGGCAACCATGCCGCGACCTATGTCGAGCACCAGGTCCTCAACTGGGGCAAGGATCTCATCGGCTTCCCACGTACAGCGGGTGGCCTGCTCGTCAGCGGCGGCTCGATGGCCTCGCTGAACGGGCTAGCCGTCGCGCGGAACGTGAAGGCCGGGTTCGAAGTCCGCGCCGAAGGAATGACCGCCGCACCGCAACCGCTGACGGTCTACGTTTCTCCGGAAGGTCATAGCGCGATCCAGAAGGCGGTCGAACTCCTGGGCATCGGTCGGAAACACCTGCGCATGGTGCCGATCGACGCCAACCGCCGGATGCAGGTTTCTGTGCTGGAGCGGATGATCGCCGAGGATCGCGCCGCCGGGATACGCCCCATCGCAATCGTCGGCAATGCGGGAAGCGCCGGGACCGGCGCGATCGACGACCTGAACGTGCTCGCCGATGTAGCGGAACGGGAGGATCTCTGGCTCCACGTCGATGGCGCCTACGGCGCCCCGGCGATCCTCTCGACGCAATACCGCCATGCCCTCGCCCTGCTCGCACGGGCGGACAGCGTCGCCCTCGATCCGCACAAGTGGCTCTACGTGCCGGTGGAAGCCGGAATGGTGCTGGTCAAGGATGCGGAGGCGATGCGCCGCACCTTCAGCCTTGTGCCGGACTACCTTCCCACGGGCGCAACCCCGACCGGCGTCACCGGCCTGCCATGGTTCAGCGAGTACGGCGCGCAGCAGAGCCGGGGATTCCGCGCGCTGAAGGTCTGGATGGCGTTGCGCTACCATGGGCGGGATGGCTATCGCGCCGCGATCGAGCACGACCTCGCCCAAGCCGCGCATCTCGCCGCACAGGTGGAGGCGGCGAGTGATTTCGAGCTCCTCGCCCCACCGAGCCTGAGCATCGTCTGCTTCCGCTACATCGCTCCGGGACAGGGACTGGACGATGCGGCGCTCGACGCACTCAATCGGGCGGTGCTGGACGACGTGCAACTGGGCGGCGAGGCCTTCCTCTCCGGTACCGTGGTCGATGGCCGATTCGCCCTTCGCGCCTGTATCGTGAACCCGCGAAGCACCCTGGCCGACATCGACGCATTGGTGGCGATCATCCGGGAGGCCGCCGAACGCCGCCTCCGGATCGGAGCGTGAGAGGTATGGAAGACATCGAGGAACTCAGGCGCTTCGTTCCTGACCCGTGATTTCATTCCAGAGTTCGTAGTCGGTATCGCGTTTCGGCACAAGGCGTTGTTGCCGTTCGACCTGCTGGCCGCCGATAGCGACAAACGGTCCAGCCTCGCGATCGTTCAGATCGAGATAGACCGATCCCTGTTCGAACGGTGTGCCCGTCTCCAGCACAGCCAAGCGGGAAAGCTGGGCGTTGTCCAACTCGGGAAGCGTCGTGCGAACAGCCTTCACGCGGTCGCCGGGAACGGTCATCTCGATCTGGTCCTGACGGATGGACTCCGGCGTCTGCGGGGCGAGGTCCTCGGCGAAACTCTCGTCGACCGGCTCCGGACCGGCAGGATTGGAGACCTGCTCCCGGCGGACATCGTGGGTCTCGGCATGACGTCCCTCCGGCCCACCTCGATCGGAATACGGCTTGCGCGCATCGCCGGGACTATGGTCGTCGGACATGCCTGGCTCCTGTCCCCGTCGTTTCATGCGACGGTGTTCCAGGAGCGTGGGGCAATCACGATGCCAACGACCGCCGTCCGTCACAACGGCCCGGCTGCGCCAATCACGACGATCGAGATCTCACGGCAGCAGGGTGACCCGGTAGGCGCAGACGTGGGCGCCGTTCAGGCGATGCGCAGTGCGCGTCACCTCGGCTTCCGGAAGGGTTCGCTGCAGGAACTCCAACTCGCTGCTGCAGGCATGCCCGTACCGCTGCGCCACCGAGAGCACCGCGCAGTTATGCTCCGTGATGAGGAACGAGCCATCTTCGGCCTCGGCGAAATCGGCCAGATAGCCGTCCTCATCGAGGATCTGGGCGAGCACGCGGACCTTCTCCGCCACGGGCAGGCCAGCGGTTCGCTCCTGGGCTGACGCCAGCCGCCGCTCCCCACGCCGCGCGAAAATGCGTTCCACCAGCGCCGGGTCCTCGTCGGCGACGTACCCAAGCAGTTCATTCGTCAGGGCGGAATAGACGCGCGGGAAGAGCGCATCGCCGGCGGGCGTCAGCGCGTAGAGATGGCGCGGTCGCCCCGGCCCCTCACGGGCGACCTCGTGCGTCACCAGGCCGTCCGCCTCCAGCACGACGAGATGCTGACGCGCACCGCTGGTGGTGATCTGCGTCTGCTCGGCCAGGCGTTCGGCGTCGGCGGCGCCTTCCCGCTTCAGCACCTCCAGCATGGCGCGCCGCGTCTCCGGCAACGCACGGAGCGCGACCTCCTGCTTCCGCTGCTCGATGCGTTCGGCCTCCTGCACATCGGGCGGCGATTGGATACCGGGGGGAACAGAGGCACCAGTCATGACGAGCGAATCCCTGCGCGATGGACGACATCCGGCCGCATAGAGTCGAATTCGGCTCTTAGCGAACACTGTCATCCAGCGATCGTTGGGTCCAGTATAGCGGACCCAACGAATAAACACAGCGATCGCTTGCTTTATCGGGCGGCGTTTGCTACCGTGCGCATACGAACCATGAACGCCGCCGCCCATCCCGGACATAGCCGTGTTGTGCACCGGACACGATCGCGTCGCCAGCCACCAATCTCGCATGCCACGATGCATCCTGCCCACGCCGAACGACCGCGCCAAAGGGGGAGGAGACTTCTTTGAACCTGTTTGCCAATGGCGCCGTCATGCAGGTCCGCATCGCCCGGCCAACGGATCGCCTGAACGAAATCGAACACTTCTATCACCAGATCGTCGGCCTGCCAAAGATCACCGCCTGGCGACACGGCGAAGATGGCGATCATCACGGGTACGATGGCCTGATCCTCGGCATGCCGGACGGACGCTACCATCTCGAATTCACGCGCCATGCAGACGGCAGTCCCTGTCCTGCGCCAAGCGCCGACAACCTGCTGGTCTTCTACCTTGCCGCATCCGATGTGGAGCGGATGGCTGCACGCATGCAAGCTCTCGACATCGCGGAGGTCAGGCCGGAGAATCCCTGGTGGGCGAACGGCGGTCACACCTATAAAGACCCGGATGGATGGCGCGTCGTCTTCATGCCAGGCCCAGGTGTGCGGAACATACCGCTGCCGTTCGGGGACGACACCACGATCGACAATCCGGAAGATCATATGGAAGACGGAACGCGACGATGAGCAGCACGGTGCTGGAAGAGACGGTGAACGAAGAGCACTCCGAAGCGCTGGCCAGCACGGAGCCGGAAGAGCCGGTCCGGCGGCGAGGGCCGTTCAGCGCGCTGGAGGTTCCGGCCTTCGCCCGCTACTGGTACACGCTCTGCCTCTCGATGACGGGGACGTGGGTGCGGATCACGGCGATGGGCGTCCTCGTCTACGATCTGACCGGCGACGAGTTCAAGCTCGGGCTCATCAGCTTCCTGCAGGCAATCCCGGAACTGCTGGTCGGGCCAGTGGCCGGGGCATATCTCGACCGCGTCGATCGCCGGAAAGTCGTGATCGCGGTACAGGTGACGATGATCACGCTGATGACTACGGTCACCATGCTGATCGCAACCGACAGCATCCAGTTCTGGCACCTCGCAATCGTCGCGCTCGTCATGGGGATCGTCACCGGATTCGACTGGCCGGCCCGTCTCGCGATGGCGCCGACGCTGGTCGATCGCTCGCGACTGCAGAGTGCCGTCGCCATCAATTCCGCTGCGTTCAACGGTGCGCGCGTCCTCGGCCCGACGCTGGCCGGCTGGATGATCGGCGCCCTGGGCATTGCCTTCTGCTTCGGCTTCACCGCGGCCGCCGCCGTACCGTTCCTGATCGTCCTGTTCACCCTGACAACCGCGATGATGCGGCGGCCAGCGCCGCTCGACGAGACGGCGAAACCGGCGGAAAGCCCATTCGCCACCCTGATCGAAGGGTACCGCTATATCTGGCGCACCCCGAAGATCCGGGCGCTGCTCTCGGTGGACATCGTGCCGATTGCGCTGGGCATGGCCTACTCGACGATGGCTCCCGCGATCGCCAAGGACGTGCTGCACCTGCCAGACGGTGGTCTCGGCTGGCTGCTGACGGCGAACGGGATCGGCGCGCTGTCGGGGACGCTGCTGGTGGCGATGCTCTCCGGCGTGCGGCACCGGGGACGGATCGTGATCGCGGGAATCGCGCTCTTCGCGACGATGCTGATCGTCTTCGGCCTGTCGAATTCGCTCTGGATCTCGTTGCCGGCGATGCTGCTCCTGGGGCTGGTCTTCTCGACCTACGGCACGATGAACGACACCCTGGTGCAAACGAACATCGACGAGTCCTATCGCGGGAGGATCGTGGCGGTCCAAACGATGCTGTGGGGACTGACCCCAATTGGCGGTCTCCTGGCAGGCACCCTGGCCGATGCCTTCAACGTGCAATGGGCGGTGGCCATCAACGGCTTCCTGGTACTGTGCTACGTCCCGTACCTCTGGTTCGGCACGCCGGTCCGGCACGTCGACTGACGATACTGTGTGTCGAGGAGCTCACGCCTCCTCGACACGCTCCCGTACAATCGGAGGCAGATTGTGCGCCCTGCCGGTCGTCCGCCCGCAGCGGAGCGGGCCACGAACCATCCGGCATCCGTTCTCCCCGGCATCAGCATCCAGCCCGATTGATCCCGCCGGGCAGGAAAGGTCCCATCCGATGTCCAGTTCCGCATCCTCCAACCCGGAAACACCGCACGTCGATCCGTCCCCAGCCAATACTCCTGCCAGCGATGTAATCCACAACGCGCCCGATCCTGCGCTGTACGAAGAGGACAACGGGGTCGAGGGACCGATGTTCGTGAAGAGCGACGAGCGGCCGCTCCGCATCCTCGCGATCGGCGGCACGACCAGCGCCAAGTCCTGGAGCCTGGTCCCATTGGAGGCCACCCTGCAACGGGCGCAGGAGATGGGCTGCGAGACCGTCCTCGCGACCGTCAACGACCTGGACTTGCCGCTCTTCCGCACCGACTGGAAGCTGGAGGATTACCCACCGACACTTGCCTGGCTCCTGGACGAGGTGCGCAAGGCGGACGGCCTCATCATCTGCTCTCCCACCTATCACGGTACGGTTTCCGGTGCGGTGAAGAACGTACTCGATGCGCTGATCTTCCTCGGATGGGACCAGCCTCCCTATCTCGGCGGCAAGCCGGTGGCCGTGATGGCCTTCGGCGGCATGACGGCGATGGGCGTGTTACAGGCATTGACGCACACGGTGCGCGGCCTGAAGGGCATCACCATCCCCACGCATATCGCCGTGCCGGAACGCGCCGTCAACCGCGAGACGGCGACGATCGACGATCCGAAGATCGAAGAACGGCTCGATCAGATGGTGGAGGAACTCGTCTCGTTCTCCGCACGCCTGCGGATGCCGCACAAGGCTCCGCGCGTGCGCCGGGCGACATCCGCCACAGTCCGTGCGCCCGACGCCTACCGATAAGGGTGGGATTCTTCTGAACTCCGTGCAGTATAGTCGGATATATCGCCGGTTTCGATCCGTGCGTTGCTTCCCGTCCGATAGGAACGCGCCCATTCACGAGAGATACTGCATGAGCGACATGACCCAGACCTTCACCCCGGCCACCGACCGTATCCGCATTCTCGGAATTGGCGGCAGCATGCGCGCCGTCTCCCGCAACCGCGTTGTCACTCGGACGCTGCTCGACCTGGCGGAGGAAGCCGGCGCGGAAACAGTGTTCGCCGATGTCCGCGCGCTGGACCTACCCGTATACAACGAGGACATTCCGCTGGACCAGCAACCGGCCAACCTGCATTGGCTGATCCGCCAGATCCAGGCGGCAGACGGCTTCATCGTCGAGTCCCCCAACTACCACGGCACGATCACCGGCGCGATCAAGAAC
This sequence comes from Thermomicrobiales bacterium, assembly GCA_049841275.1. Classification (GTDB taxonomy): domain Bacteria; phylum Chloroflexota; class Chloroflexia; order Thermomicrobiales; family UBA6265; genus JASGDN01. The sequence goes on along the minus strand of JASGDN010000012.1, from coordinate 29,297 downwards.
GTGCTGGACGCCGTTCACATCATGCACGGCAACGATGGCACCTACTTCGATGGCCGCCCGGTCGGGCTCGCCGGATTCGGCGGCGCCAGCACGGCGAACGTCATCAATGCGCTCTATCACTCGGTGCGCGGCATGCGCGGGCTCGTGGTGCCGACCACCGTTGCCGTCACTGGCGGTGACCTGGAGATGGCCGGGGCCGAAGGACGGATCACGTCCCAGGCAGTCCTGAATCGCGGCAGGACGATGATTGCGGAGCTCGTCGACATCGTCGAGCTGCAGCGGCTGCGCGCCTCCCGCGAGGCCGTCGCCGCCGACTGAGCCCGATTCGCCCGGAGGAACTTCCCATGTCCGTTTCCACTCCCCGTATCCGCCCGACCGGCCTGCACGAGGTTGTGCTGGAAGTCGCCGATCTGGCTGCCTCTGCACGCTTCTACGAAGATGCGATCGGCCTCGTGAAGGTGGCATCCTGGCGCGACGACCGCCTGGCAGAATGGTTCGACCTCGGGGACTCGGCAGCCTTGGGTCTCTGGCCCGTGGAGACGGGCGGGGCGAAGGCGATCGCCGGGGGACGCGGCGGCGTGCACGTCCACGTCGCACTCCGTATCCCGCACGGCACGTTCGCCACAGTGAAGGCATCCATCGAGGCGCAAGGCGTGGCGATCCTCGACGACGTGACGTTCGACGACGGCAATCGCTCGCTCTATGTGAGCGATCCGGACGGCAACTGCGTCGAACTGATGGACGCCGTGGTGGCGTGGAACGGCCAGCGCATTCCGGAGGCCGCACAATGACGAACTCCCCTGCACGCGTGCCAGAAGCACTGCGCGCCGAGCCGCTCGGGTATCTGGAAACGACCGGTCGTATCAGCGGCGAACCGCGCGAGACCGAGATCTGGTTCGGCGTCCCCGATTCCGGCCGTGAAATCATCCTGCTTTCCGGCTACACGAACGCGAAGGACTGGGTGAAGAACCTGCTCAAGACCCCTCGCGTGCGCTTCCGGATCGGCGAAACATGGTTCGCGGGGGAGGCCCACGAGGTCTACGACGAGGCCGGCCTCATCGCCGCACGACAGCTGATGGCCGACAAGTATCATGGCGGCGACCTGGATGCCGGCAATGCCTGGGCGCGCTCGGGAACACCGTTCGCGATCGCGCTCGACCCACCGAAACGGCCTCACGCCAACGATGCCCGAACCGGATTCATCGAAACGACCGGACGCATCTCCGGCCTGCCGCGCGAGACGCAGATCGGCTTCGCGACCGACGAGGAGGGGGATCATATCTTCGCGGTGGCAAGCGCCGGCGACGCGACGGATTGGGTGAAGAATCTCCGGCGCAATCCAGCAGTCCATTTCCGGATCGGGGATGACGTGTATGCCGGGTCAGCCCGGATCGCGACCGATGCGCTGGAAATCGAGTCTGTCCGACGCGGGATGCTCGCGAAATACGAGGGTGGCCAGGTCGGCACGGACTGGATCCGCACCGGCATGCCGATCGTCATCGACGTGCAGACCGAGAACTGATCGCCCTCCACTCCACCTTCGCCTGCCGCGGACCTGGCACCAGGCTGGGAGCACCCACGCAGTCGCCGGCGCCTCATATCACGCGTTTACGCTCGGGATCTCCCAGCGATCGAGTTCCTGCTTCATCTGCTGCAGGAGATCCCCGGCAGTCGCCAACTCGATGAGAAACCCGGCCCAGGCGATCGATTGCGCGGCTTCCCCGGTGGCCGCAATCCCCTCGTATCGTTCTGCCGCGAGCGCATAAGCTCCGGCCGCGTCCTGCGCCGAGGTGTCGAGCCGCGCGAAATCCGGGCTCGGGACCTCCACCGCCTGCATGCTCCGGATGCTCGTCCTCCACGAATCGACATAGGGTTCGATGGCCGCAATGGCATCATCCTCGGAACCGGCTTCGGTCCGCGCGGCCTGCACCTCCGCCGTGCTGGTGGACATCTCGTCGTAGAACCTCCACATGGCGACAAGATAGGTTCGCTCGACATCACCCGGCGCCATGACGGACGAGGCGTTCGCGCGCTTGACCACCGGCCCCAGGATCTTCACCTCGTCGAACCCGGCGAAGACGGACAGCCCATCCAGGGTGATGGCGGCCGCCAGGTCCCACGATTCCGCGAACCGGTCGAGCTTTGCATACAGTCCCAACTCCAGCAGGAACTGGGAATCGGTCGCCATGACACAGTAGTAGTACACGCGATCCGTCGTCTGCCCGACGACCACCGCCTGATATCCGTGTTGATCGGAGAAGACCGAGAGGATGTCGATATTCCATCGCTCGGGGTCTTCGATCAACGTGTCGCGATAGTACCTGGGCGACCAGTATTCGGAGGAGAGATCCGTCGTGTCATGAAGGACGAACGCGAATCGCGCATGCGGCGAATCCAGGATGACCGATTCGGCGTAGTCCGGTAACGGCTGATGCACCTTGAGGAACCACGGGTCTTCCCATGCGACGTGCTGTCCGAGGACGGTCTCGACGGCGGTCTCGGCATCCCGCGGGTCTTCACCCTGAGCAAGAGCCGCCGCCAGCCGCGGCGCTGCCGCAGCCCCAAGCGCACTCGTGACGATCGTTCGCCGGGAACATCGATCCATCTCTCGGCCCCTCCGTCCCTCCAGGCATGTGCCCCCCTCGCTGCTGTAACAATGCGGCACGTCGTGTCCTGGTTCCCCTGAGTGTACCGCCGCCATCTCCAGGATGCTCTGCAAGGACAATTACTTTCATTCGGATAGCCGCTCCCCTTGACATACCTGCTTTGCTCAGGTAACGTCATTTCAACAACCGCATATCGCACGATGTCTCATCAAGAGGAGCTGAGGGAACGGCCCAAAGACGCTCCAGCAACCCCCCGGAATCCCTCCAACGACGGCGCCGGGAAGGTGCTAATGCCGATCAGCAGTCACGCTGAGCGATGAGGAATGCGTTCGCCACCGGTCCCAACCGGCCGATCCGAACCAACGCCTCTTCTGCCAGCACGGAAGCGGGCGTTTTTTCACGCCTTCCGCACGGAGCGCGTCATGTCGCCGATCGTCGCCAGAATTGGACAACGCATCACGACGATGCCGCCCGTCAGCGTCGCGGAGACGACGACACGCCTGTTCTGGCCAGGACGCTTTCCGCTCGCCACATTCCGGCGCCCCAGCGAATCGTGTACCAGCGGCGACTCCATCGCCTGATCCGAACCCAGCCACATCCGACCAACCCGGCCGCTCGCCGCCAATGGCGATGGGCTTGGGTTCGTATACCCATCGCGCCCCGGAGTCTGCATGGGAACCTATATCCTTCGTCGCGCCGCCCTCGCGATTCCCACCCTGATCTTCCTGACGCTCGCCGCATTCCTCCTCACCAGCGCCTCCAAAGGCGATCCGGCGGAAGCGGCGTTGCGGGCCGGTGGCGTCGAGCCTACCGCCGAGGCGATCGCGGAGTACCGCGAAAAGCTGGGGCTGAACGATCCGCTCGTCATCCGCTACGGACGCTGGGTGGTCAACCTGGCGCAGGGCGATCTCGGCACATCGTTCCTCTCCGGGCGGCCCGTCTCCGAGATCATCGGCGAGCGCCTGGGGCCGACCTTGCGCCTCGGTGTGACGGCGTTCGTCGCGTCCACCATCGTGGGTGTTGGCCTGGGCATCGTCTTCGGGCTGAACGCGGGCAGCAAGCTCGATCTCGCGGGGAGAACCGTGAGCCTCTTCCTGGCGGCAATCCCCTCGTTCTGGCTCGCGCTGATCCTGATCGTGATCGTCTCCGAGAAGCTGAAATGGCTGCCCGTCGCCGGATACGGCGGCGTACGGTACCTGATCCTTCCGGTCATCGCGCTGGGATGCGGTCCAGCGGCGAGCCTGATGCGCTTCACCCGCTCCGCCGTGATCGACGTCTGGCGGCAGGACTTCGTGCGAACCGCCCGTGCGAAGGGCCTGGCGGAATGGACGCTCGTGTTCCGGCACGCACTGCCGAACGCGCTGCTGCCGATCCTCACGCTGCTCGGCCTTCGCTTCGGCCAGATCCTCGCCGGAGCCATCGTGATCGAGTCGATCTTCTCCTGGCCAGGTCTCGGCAGCACGCTGCTGGCGTCCATCTCGGGGCGCGACCTGCCGGTGATCGGCGCGTACGTCCTCATCACCGGCGTCTCGTTCATCGTCGTCAACCTCGTCACCGACGTCAGCTACGCGGTGCTCGACCCACGGATCAAGCTCGGCGGAGGCACGTCCCGATGAGTTCCACTCCCCTGTCCGCAACACCGGCCCCAGCCGGGATCGCCACGCACGGCGGACCGGCGTCCGGCTGGCTGGCGCGCCACGCCGATGCGAACGTCCGGCCCCAGAAGCGCGATCTGCGCCGCTACTGGGCGGTAGGCGTGCCCAGCGCAATCCTCCTCGTCTTCGTGCTGGCGGCAGTGCTCGCACCCTGGATCTCGCCCTACGACCCGAATGCGCTGGACATGCCGAACCAGCTCGCGAAGCCTGGTTGGGATCATCTGCTGGGCACCGACCAACTCGGGCGGGATCAATTCAGCCGCCTGCTGCACGGTGGTCGCGTGACGCTGGCAATGTCGGCGATCGCGACACTCGGCACCGTCGTCATCGGGTTGGCGGTGGGCGTGGTTACCGGCTACTTCGGTGGCAAGGTGGATGCCGCCATCTCGACCGTGCTCACCGTTTTGCTTTCCCTACCGAGTCTGCTGCTGACGCTGGCGATCCTTGGCATCCTCGGGCCAGGAACGAGCACGCTCCTGGTCGCGTTGATCGGCGCGGGCTGGGTGGGGCAGGCGCGCGTCTTCCGGGCGGCCATCCTCTCGCTGCGGGAACAACTGTACGTCGATGCCGCGATCTCGCTGGGCGCGAGCACGCCGCGCATCCTGCTCCGGCATCTGGTGCCGAACCTGGCGACAACCGTGGTGGTGATCGCGACGCTCGATCTGGGCGCGAACATCCTCACCGTCACCAGCCTCAGCTTCCTCGGCCTCGGCGTGCAGCCGCCGACCGCCGACTGGGGCACGATGCTGAACGACGCCCGACAGTATTTCGGGCAGTTCCCGTGGCTGGTGATCGCGCCCGGACTCTGCATCACGCTGGTGGCACTGACGAGCAACTTGCTCGGCGACGCGATCCGAGACCTGGTCGATGTCCGGAGCTCGCACGTCGTCAAGGCAAAGGGATAGTCGCCACCGCAAAGGACCGATCTGATCGGCTTTTCAAACCCTCGCGTTTCTCACCCTGTCGCATCACTCGTGGGACCTTCTGGCAATCGTCATCGCACCGGTGGAGGAGTCTTCGGTTCATGGACACGCACGCTACCCGTTCCCTCGCACTCGACCTGAGCGCTTCCACACGCAACCCGAACACCGTCTCCGGCACCTCACCGACAGCGATCACCCTCGATCTGGCCGCATCGCCGCTGAGCATTACCCTCCGCTTGTTCGCGGTCCTGCTCAGTCTCGTCCTGCTCTCGTCGAACCTGCTGGTGAGCCGCGCGAATGCGCAGGAAGCAACACCAAGCTGGATCCATCTCGAAGAGGGCCAGTCGCTGGCCGACAAGCAGGAGATCACCGTCGGCGTCAATCGCTTCCTGGTGAACGGTGAAGAGGACTTCTGGTACGCCCACGCCTCGCTGCAAATCTGGGAGCCGCTGATCGACTACGACGACAATTTCAACCTCGTGCCTGGCCTTGCCAAGAGCTGGGACCTGAGTCCGGACGGCCTGACCTGGACCTTCCACCTGCGCGACGACGTGAACTTCTCCAACGGCGAGAAGTACAACGCCGACTCCCTGATCGGCAGCATCGCCCACGCAAAGGCCTCCAGCGGCCGCCCGTCACTCTACCTCGGCGGCATCAACTACGAGGAGATCTACGGCGATCCGGTGGTGACGCGCGTTGACGACTACACCGTCTCGCTGTCGTACAAGGAACCGCGTCCACTCCTGCCCTACGCAATTTCGAACCACTACAGTGCCCAGTTCTGGCCGGGCCAGTTCGATGAGAACTCGAATTTCACCGGCCTCCCGATCGGCACAGGTCCCTACAAGGTCGTCGACTGGAAGCGCGACCAGTACATCGTGCTGGAGCAGAACGAGAACTATTGGAAGGAGAAGCCGACCCTGACGAAGATCACGATTCGGACGTACCCGGACGAGAACTCGCGGCTCTCGGCGCTGAAGGCGGGTGAGGTCGATGCGCTGGTCGAACTTGGCGCGGTGCTTCCGGCACAGGCCGGCGAGATCTCTGGCGACGACAATTATGTCGTCCAGCACTTCCCAACCGCCTGCAACACCTACCTCCTCTTCAACGGCACGAAGGCCCCCTTCGACGATGTCCGCATCCGGCAGGCGCTCAGCCTGGCGATCGACCGCGATGCGTTCGTGAAGGACCTGCTCTACGGCTACGGCATCCCTGCCAAGAGTGTCCTGCTGGCCGCAGACAGCACCTTCTTCAACGATGATCCGTCGCAGCAGGTCCAATACGATCCGGAGAAAGCGAAACAACTGCTGAATGAAGCGACGGGCGGCCAGCGCGTGAAGGTTGAGCTGCTCTTCAACCCGCCGGGCCAGAACCTGCTGGGCTGGCCGTATCCCCTGATGGCAACCTACCTGCAGGCGATCCTCCAGCCGATCGGTTTCGACGTGACGCTGAAGCAGCAGGAATCGGCGGCGGTGACGGAGACACTGACACAGGGCAACTACGACGTCGCGATCTCGAACAACTGCTGGGCGACGGGCGACCCAAACTACATCCTGCGCCGCACGCTGGGGGCGGATTCCGCGCTCCAGAAGACGAACCATGGGGGCTACAACAATCCGGAAGTCGAGAAGCTCCTGAACGAGGCGCAGGTCGAACTCGATCCCGCGAAGCAAGCCGAGCTCTACAGGCAGATCCAGGCCATCGGAAACAACGATGTGCCGATCGCCCCACTCTTCGACCAGGAGACGATCATTGCATCGCGGCCCTACGTGCAGGGTCTGACCCAGCACATCGCCTACGCGCCGTCATTCGAGACGATCTACATCCTCAAGCACGACTGACATCCACGACGCCCCTGGGGAAGGGAGACGCCGGGGCGGGGAATGGCCGCCCCAGCACCACGAACGGGAGCGCCGGCTCGTGCCAGCACGGCGCTGTTGCCGCGCCTTGCATTACTTGGCATTCGCGATGCCCGGCGTACACTCACCTTGCATGTCATGTTGAGCGGAGCGAAACACCCCTGCGCGAAGCGCGTCCGGCGCAGCCGGACATGAAGGCGAGCATGGACAATACCGCGCTTTCGGCCCGTTTGGGCGCGAGGGGGATGCTCCAGACGCCGCTTCGGAGATCGACCTACGGTCGATAGCGCTTCGCGCGGGGGTCCTTCGCTTCGCTCAGGATGACATGTTATGTTCTGTTGTCACGCGGATTCGCGAATGCCGCGTGAGGCAAACCGGCCCGCGCCCACCGGCCAACCTTCCGGATCGCATGCCTGCCCGGTCAGCCCGGTCGCCGCAACGACGGCATTCGCGCCTACAATCGATCCATGATCCCGCGACACGCCCAGGAGGGCTCATGACCGAACCCACATCGCCTCACGACACGCCCGACATCACGTTTGCCATCGGCGGCTTCACCGGCAATCCGGCCATCGAGACGCTCCGCGCGCAGGTTCCGGACATCTTCACCCAGATCGGCGACTACTACGACGCCGTTCTCTCCCCCACGCCGGACGCCGAGAATGGCCTTTCCCTGGCCGAGCGCGCGCTGATCGCCCAGCGCGTGGCCGAGCGCATCCCCAGTCCGGCCCTCGACAGCTGGTACGGCGCGCTGCTCGCCGAACGCGGCGGCATCACCAAGGATGTGCTCGATTCGCGGCGCGTCCAGGCGATGCTGCGCAGGGTGGCGCTCGTCAACGAGCATCCCGATTTTGCAACGGCAGACGATGTGCAGGACCTGTTCAACGCCGGGCTGACGCACGGCGAGGTGATCGCCCTCTCCCAACTCATCGCGTTTGTCCACTACCAGGCGCGGCTGCTGGCCGGCCTGCGCGCGATCGGAGCACCTCGATGACCGAGTCGAATCCCACCCCAGCCACGCACCGCCAGGTGACGTTCACCCAGCGCGTGCTCGACTGGCGCCCCTGGCTGGAGACGGTTGATGAGATCGACGCCACACCGGAGCAACTGGCCGCGGTGGATGCCATCACCACCGCCCGCCAGGGACGCGCCTACTGGGCGACGCTCGCACACGATCCCGGTTCCCTGCGCGCACGGATGGCCCTCTACGGCAACATCCTCTCGGACGAACAGGAAGGGCGCGGCCCACGCGCCGACCGCGAACTGGCCGCGACGGCGACCTCCCGGGTCACGAGTTGCATCTACTGCGCGTCGGTGCATTCACGCGCCTATTCGGCGCTGGTGAAGGAACGGGAGACGGTCCAGCACCTGCTGGACGACGGGCCGAATGCCGACCTGCCGCCACGCGAACGGGCGATCGTGGACTATGCAGCCACACTGGCGCTCCATCCGGAGGCGGTCGGCCCAGCCGACCTGCAGCCGCTTCGGGACCTCGGCCTGACGGACCTGCACCTGCTGGATATCACGAACGCGGCTGCGATCTTCGCCAACGCGAACCGGCTGATGGCGACGCTCGGCGAGGCTCGCGCCCCCGATCGGTAATCGCATCCGCAGACGACGAAGCGGGCATCCGGAATGGTCCGGATGCCCGCTTCTCGTTCCTCCGCGAATCGGCACGTGGCCGAATCACGCCCGGATGCTACTCGGTGCCCTGGGCGAGATCCACGTCTGCCATCGGCGCCAGACCCTTGAGGTAATCGGCATCGCTGGCCGGGAAGACGTCCCAGAGGCCGCCGGTCGAGGTGCCGTCGGCGTTGAAGGTGCCATCGCCATCGCCCGGCTTCTTGTCCGTCATGTCCTTCACGAAGGACGTCGCATCATCGGTCGGATCCGATCCGAAGGAGATGGCCACCACGGCATACACGTACTCGCCCTTCTGGGCGATGATCGCGACAGCCGTTCCGTCGATCCCCTCATCAGAGTAGCTGCCCGTATAGGCCTTGCTCTTGTCGCCGATCTTGTCGATATCCTTCTCGGAGAAGGTGAAGTCCTCGTCGTCGGACCCCTGCGTCATCTCGTCCGTGATCTTGTCGAGACTGGACGAGGCATGATCGCTGTTGTCGAACTGAACGACGAAGCCGCCGATCATGAACAGACCGAGCTCGGACACGTCCGGCGTCTCGATCTCGGCGCCCGGCGTGCCCAGCGTATCGAGGCCGCCGAAGAGCGAGGAAAGATCGCCCATGTAGGTGCGGCCAGCGCCACGCTGGAATCCGTCGAGCTTGTTGAAGTCGAACGAATCGCCAACGGGATCGTCCTGCGCCGCGACCTGCAGCGGCCCGTGCAATGCCACCCCGAAGATGGCCAGTACAGCCACCAGCGACAGCAAACCGCGTCGTCGTGTTTCGATCATCACGAATGTCCCCTCATGGACTAGACCGACCATATCACGCCTGCCCACCCGGACGAGGCGCGTCCCGGACGGTAACGCCAACCGATGGCGAATGGTTCCCGTCCGGCATTCGGAGGCGCATGAATAGCGCCACCGCTCACGCTACAGGAAAGAGCGCCACAAGCCAAGTGGCCGCTTCGACAGAAGCCCCGGGCGTTGCGGCACCCGCGCCTTCCGGATAGACCGCGATGGCCGGTGCGGCGGCCTTCGCGATCGCTGATGCCGGTTTCGGTGCGCCAGGCCCGGTCGGGATGGCAAGCACTGCCACCGTGTAGCGCCCCTTCGGTACCGAGAAGTCCTTCGTCGAATCCGGCTGCTCGTTCGCGAACGCCTCATCGGGCGCCACGAGTTCAACGAACATCAGCCGGGCCTGTCCGGATGGCGCGATCACCTCCAGCTGCTGGCCCTCTCCCATCGCGATTGCGCCGCCCGCCGCCACCTCGTGGATGCCGAAGGCCGGATCGCTCACCTCCACCGCGTTGTCGGTGGCGATGAGGAACCCACGATGCACCTGGATGACGCCGACCGATTGTGTGCCGGCCTTGAGTTTCGTGGACTGCCAGTGATAATCGCCCTCCAGGTCCAGCGTGAGCCATGCCTGCACCGTCACGGAGGCGGGCACGCCCGGCAGGCTCGGCGGTGCATCGGCCCCGACCGCCGTCGCCCAACCGGGGGCGAACGACCCAACGGCCAGCACCAGCCCAATCAGGATCGCAAGAACGTCTCGTCCCGCGCGGCACACACGCATGGCGCTGCTCCCTTCGGGGCTACTCGCCACTGTCATCGGTCATCGGATCGCTGTCGATGACCGACGGCAGCCCGGCGACCACCGGATCGTCCACCGCGGGGAACTTGTCCCACAGGCCGCCGGTCGATGTACCGTCCTCATTGAATGTCGCCGCATCGTTGCCGGCCTTGCCATCCATCACGACCTTGGCGAAGGCCACCAGGGCGTCGCTCGGATCGCCGGTGTTCGCGATACCGGTAAACATGTAGATCGTGCTGCCATCGCGCACGACCAGTGCGAGAATGTCGCCCCCGTCGATGTCCCCCGCGTCCTCGCCGGTCATGCGCAGGGCCGTCCGCTCGTCGCCCAGGTCGCCTCCGAGGTCGACCGTCTCAAAGGAAACCGCCTCCGGCGTGCTGGTATCCGCCTGCTTCTGGACCTCATCGAGAATGGTCGTGTACCCACTCTTCGCATGGTCGTCGTTGTCGAACTGCACGATGGCGCCGCCCAGCGCGAAGAGCTGCGGGCCCTCCGATTCCGGGGTCGGCGATGCGTCCATCGAGAACAATGCCGCAAAATCGACGGTATAGGTGCGTGAGACGGCGGCCTGCACCCCGTCCAGATCGGAGATCTGGAGCTGATCCTCACCCGTATCCTGCGCCATCGTCGCGACCGGATGACCGAGTGCGATCAACGCCGTCATCGCCAGCGCCAACACTCCGCCAACCACACGCCCCCTGCACGCCACATTCATCGTCCAGTCCTTTCCCATGTAACGGCCTGCTCCCGGATGCGTCCGGAACGGCCTCCATTTCGATCCAGAAACTCCGGGAAGAGCGCAGCTTCCATCGGGTATCGGGGCGATTGCCCACCATGTTCCCACGTACGGGATCGCCGCCAGCCCCTTCCGGCAACGGCGCGGGAGGAGACATCCGCACGGATGCCTCCTCCCGTCCTGCCGACTCCCGTCAGCCCCCGGCCTGCGCGGCGCCAGGATTCGGCACGCGCACCGCCGTCACCACGGTCCGGCTGTCGTACTCGCTGATGGAACTGTCCCACTCACCGCCGCAGGTCATGAGGGTGAGGGTCTCCTTGTCGGTCGGGGCGACATAGGCCGCCGGGCCGTCCGCAATGGACACCGACTGCACGCTGGTCACCGCGTAGGTGTAGGTACCCCCATCCGCGCCCGTGACCGTGATGAGATCGCCCTGCTGCAACGAACCCAGCTTGAAGAAGACGGCCTCCGGCACGCCCCAGTAATTGAGATGGCCGGCAACCACGATGTTGCCCGTCTCACCGAGCCGGTTCGAGTTCTTGTACCAGGTCACCACGCTCTCGTTGGACGGCTCCTGAAGTTCGCCGCCGACGATCTCCTTGACCTCGAAGGTTGCCTGCACCTCGATCGCGGGGATCGCGATGGACGCCGGCACCTGGCCACGCGCGCAGGATTCGTCGGGCTGCGGCGTCCCCAGCGGCGACTGGTTGGCGTTGTCGGCAGCCGTCAGGGCCGGGCAGGCATTCGCCTCAGGCGTCCCGTTCGCAGCCGCGCTCATCCCCTGGGCTTCGGCCGTCTGCGGCGTCCCCGGCTCGATCACCTGCGTATCCTGCGCCGACAGCTGGGAACCCCCGGCGCTGGCGGCGGGATCGACGCCCGTGTTCGGGAACTTGCCCGGCACCTTCGTCGGGGGCGGGGTTCCGCCCTTCGGCGTGCAGTTGTAGACCTTCACGACCGTCTCGCGACCGTTCGTCACCGTGACCGACCCGTCCGGATTCACCACGCTCACCGGCTTGTTCGTGGTCGGATCCATCTGGATCGCCGTCACGTTGCATGGTGTGCCTCCCTGCTCGACGATCTGGTACTTGCCCGGCGTCAGCCCGGAGAGGGCGATGTACCCCAGATTGTTGGTCGTCTGCGTGGTGACCGGCACCCACGTCGTCCCGTTCCAGGCGTTGACCGAGAAGGACATGCCCTTCTCGTAGATGGTGCAATCGACGTCCGAGACGTACTTCGGACCGGAGCACCATTCCTTGTAGATCGTGAGATCGCCGGACGTGGGGTCGGGCACGTTGTACCAGTTGCAGACGATCTTGTCGCCATTGGCGACCTTGATGTTCAGCACGTTGCCAACGTTCAGCGGGGTCGGGTTGACCCAGTTGACCGAGCTGCCCGTGCAATCCCAGACGAAGACGTACCAGGTGTCCGCCGGCACCGTTTCCGTCACCGTGTAGGTATCGGTCGGGATGCCGCCAAAGTAGACCGCGCCATCGATGCTGTCACCGGTGTTCGACTGGCTGGTGTAGCCCTTGGTCTGGCCGGCGAGGTTGAACTGGATGCCGTTGGTCGCTTCCGTGCAGTCGGCCTTCGGGTCCGCGCCATACTTGCTGTAGTCGTAACCCGGCGGACAGGTCCACTTGTAGATGGTGATGTCGCCGTAGCCGCCGGTGCAGTTGGAAACCGTCACCACCGTCTCGTAGCCATCGACCAGCTCGAAGCTGCTGTCACTGTTGAGCACGCTCACCGTGCCGCCGTTGCCGTCCTGGCGAATGGCCGCGATGTTGCACCACGTCCCACCAATCTCCACGAGCTTGTAAGTGCCAGGGTTGAGACCGGAGAGCGCGAGCGATCCGGTACTGTCCGTCGTCGCCGACGCCTTCAGGACCCAGTTCGCGCCGTCCCGGTAATAGACCTCGAAGGTGACGCCGGTGGTGTTCGGCGTGCAGGACGAGTCATCGACATACGATTCCACGTCGCAATTCTGCTTGTGGACCGTGAGGTCGCTGCTGCCCGCCCAGGGGATGTTGTACCAGGAGCAGGTGATGATCACGCCGCCTGGCACGACGATATTGGTGCTGCCCTTGCCGGACGCGATCGACACGACCGGGTAGATGTCCGGAAGCGGGTTGTTGTTCTTGTCGGTCACCGAACACTGCGTGACGAATGCGCCCTGGACATGCGAGGGGAGCGTCTCCACCACGGAGTAGGTATCCACCGGGATGCCACCGAACTGCACGGCGCCGGGGATGCTGTCACCGGTGTTGGTCTGGCTGGTGTAGCCACTGGTGTTGCCGGTGATATTGAACTGGACGCCGTTCTCCGGGGTCGCGCAGTCGTACTGCGGGTTGGCCCCCGACCCGTTCGGATCGTACCCGGCCGGGCACTCGTACTTGTAGATATAGAGATCGGACGGTTCGGTGCTGGTGGCCGTCGGTGTCGGCGTGACGGTTGTCGTCATCGTCGGCGTCGTGTCAGACGGGATGTTGTACCACCAGCATTCGAGCTGCACGTCGTTCTGGTCGAACTGGTACGCAATGCCTAAGGTTGTCTTCACCTTTTCGACGGTCGGATAGTGCGGAATCGACTGGCCACTGGTCGTGGTCTGCACGCACTGTGTCACGAAGGCCGAGGCGGTTCCGGCCGGCGGGGTTTCCCCAATGGTGTACGTATCAGGCTCCAGGCCACCGAACATCACGGAACCAGGAATGCTGTCGCCGGTGTTGCTCTGGCTTTTGTAGGTGTTGTCTCCATTGACGATATTGAACTGCACGCCATCCTGCGGCGTCGCGCAGTCGGTCTCCGGGTTGGCGTTCTGGCCGCTCGGATCGTACCCGGCGGGGCACTGGAACTTGTGGACGAGGATCGTGATCCCGTCACTCGACATCGTCCCGGTCGCCGTTGGCGTCACGGTCGTGTCAGACGGGACGTTGTACCAGTAGCATTCGAAACCGGTGGCCGTGTCATCGAACTGCTCCTGGATGGAGCCGTTTGTCACGGTCGGATAGATCGGCACATTCGGGTTGCTGGACGTCGACAGGGTGCAATAGGTCACGAAGGCGCTGGCCGTTCCGGCCGGGAGCGTCTCGGTGATCGTGTAGGTATCCGGCTCCAGGCCGCCGAACGTCACCGCGCCAGGGACACTATCGCCGGTATTGGACTGGCTGGTATAGCCCGTGGACGAACCGGAGATGTTGAACTGAACACCCTGCTCCTGCGTGGCGCAGTCGCTCTCCGGATTGGCGTCCTGGCCGGATGCATCGTACCCAGCGGGGCACTCGAACTTGTGGACAATGATGGTAAGTCCGGTGCTCGTTGAAGCGGGTGCGTTGTAGAAGCGGCAGCTGAGCTGCTCGTCACCGGCGATCTGGCCCGAAAGACTGGTTCCGGTGCCATACGACGGATTCTGCATCGCGCTCTCACACATCCACGAAGTCGCCGCGGTTCCGTCCGGCGTGGCCTCGCTGAGGGTGAAGGAGTCTGGTGTCAGGTTGCTGAACGTGGCAACGCCGCCATTCGCGGTGGTCTGCTGCTGGTTCGGCTGCGCCTGGCTGTTGTACGTCATCGACACGCCGTCGGTCGGGGTGGTGCAGTCGCTGGCCGGATTTGAACCCGACTGGTTGAAGTCGTATCCCGCCGGACAGGTGTACTTGTAGACGGAGAGGGTGCCCGGTCCTGGTGTCGGGGTGACGGTCGGCGTCTCGGTCGGGACGTCGGCCGGTTCCACTGTCTCCGGCGTCTCGGTGGCGTCCATCTGCTGGTCGCCGCCATCCGGCGTGGGATCGACACACATCTGCTGGCTATCGTCCCAGACCTGGCCATTCTCGCAATCCTGCCCGGCGGCCAACGCCGGGGCTGCCGGCGCGAAGGCGATCGAACTGGCCAGGGACCCGATCATCACCATCGCGGCGAACACGCGCCAACAGTCGGCAAGTGTCCGGCCGCGCCGTCGCGGCCGGGGAATAGGTCCAGCCCAGCGGTTGCGGGGCCGTGTGGGGGTACTCATCGATCTTCTCCACATCCTGAACAACGCGGTCCTGCCATCCTCCGGAGCCGGGCACGGGTGCGCTAGCCGTGCCCGACGTCCATACACAAGCGTAGGCAGGCCGCTCTGGTTCGAGAATGCGTAGCGTTACCCAATTCCTGTCCGCGCCGATTACGTAGGGAATCCCGTAGGTGTTACGGAGAAGGGCGCAAGGCGGGCGTAACTTCCATGAAATTCATGGAAATCACGCCCGTAGCGACAATGCGGCTACGTAGTACGCATGCTGCGGCCCCTGCCCCGCACGGTCGGCAGATGGTGCCCACGGCAGGAGGGCGAGGCTCGCGGAATCGTCGGAAGAGTCCCTCGCCCCGGTGGAGGGCACGATGTACCAGTTGCAGGAAATCGTGACGCCAGCCGGAATCGCGATCTCCGCATCCCCCTTCTCCGAGACGGTGAGCGTGATGGGCGGCTTCGCCGATCCATCCGCCGATCCGTTCACGTCGCATGGCATCGCGAAGGCCCGCTGCCCGGTTTCCAGCGTCTGCGTGATGCGGTAGGAGCCCGGCGCGAGATCCGTAACCATCACGCCGCCGGGGAACTCGTCGCCAGTCGTCGCCTGCCGGGAGATCTCGGCCGACGTCGCCGCGACGCCGAATTGCACGCCGTCCGGTTGCTCGGTGCAGTCTCCGCTCGGGTTCGCTCCGCTGCCGTCCGGGTCGTACCCGGCAGGACATTGGTATGCGAAGAGATAGAGGATGGACGGCTCGCCGCTCGCCACGCCATCGGATGGCGGCGCAGCCTGCTGTGCCTCATCGTCGGTGGCGCCCTCCTGGACAGATCCAGACTCCGTCGGCTGCGGTACCCCTGCGGACGACGAATCCTGGTTCTGGGCATCGTCGTCGGTAGCACCGCCCTGCTCGCTCCCGGATGGTGGCGCCGCACCCTGGGCATCGTCGTCGGTAGCCCCACCCTGAGCGCCCTCGGACGGCGGTGCGGCCCCCTGCGCGGCAGGCACCGTTGCCGTCATCTGCGCGGATTCCTGGCCAGTACCGCCAGGAATGGTGTACCAGAAACAGGTCAGCGCCTCGTTGTCGTTGAGTTGCTGCTGGATCGAGCCGTTGGAGACGGTCGGATAGATCGGCACCTCGGGATCCTGTGCCGTCGCGAGGGAGCACGAGGTAACGAAGGCATTGGCCGGGCTGCCTGCATTCCCCTGCGTGAGCGTGTAGGTATCCGCCTCCAGACCGGTGAACGTCACGGTCCCGCTATGGCTCGTCCCGTTCTGTGGGTTCGTGGATGCCGAATCGTCGCCGGTGGTCAGCTGATTGTCGGTGCCGGAGTCACCCGCCAGGAAGAAGGGAACGCCGCGTGCCGGCAGCAGGCAATCGACCGTGGGATTGGCCTCATCGCTGGATGGATCGTAGCCGGTAGGGCAGGTGAAGGCATGCACCGTAAGCGAGACACCCTGCGGCGGGGTCGGCGTCGGGATACCGGCGAAGGTCGCATCCGGAATGCTGTACCAGTCGCAGACGAATACCCGGGCTTCCGCATCGAAGGTGTGCGTGATTACGCCATCGGTCACTGGTAGTGACTGCATCGGGCTTCCCGGCGCATCCTCATCGAGGAGCGCGCAGGTACCGAAGCTGCCCACAATGCCAGGCGCGGCCTGCTGAGTGATCGTATACGTGCCGGCCGGGAGCTCGGTGAAATACGCCGCATCGGGCAGGATATCGCCGGATATCGCCAGCAGGTCGACACCAGCCTGCTGATCCTGCACCGTGAACGCGACACCGGGATACGCCGTGAAGCAATCGTCCGGCTCCATCCCGTCGGCCGGCAGTTTGGCGCCGACATCGCACAGGTAGGTGTTGACGATGATGGAGAGCTTGCCACTGGGCTGCGATCCGGCAGCACTGCCCGTGTTCGCCCCGGTGCTGGAGGAGGCTGGGCCGCCCTGGCCACTGCCCTGCGAGGCCGGCGGCCGGGAGGTCGATCCACTGCTGCCACTACTTCCAGTCGAGGTCTGGACCTGGGACGAGGTGGCAGCGGTCATGGTCGGTGTCGGAGTAACGGTTGGGGTCAGCGTCATGGTCGGGGAGGGCGTCGGGCTCGGGCCGGCCGGAACCACGAACACCGTGCAGCTCCAGATCATAGCGCCAGGCAGATCGATATCCGTCGAGAACCCGGTACCGGACCCCGCGATCACCGGGCTGACATCATCTACCCACTGTTGCTCGACCAGGTCGTAGACCGTGCAGATCGAAGCGGCGATCGAGACGATCCCTTCAGGAAGCTGCATGGTAACGTGGTAGGCTCCCGGCTGGCGACCGGTCGACACACTATCGGTCCCGCTGGCCACTGCCCCGGTGGGACCAGTAATGCCAAGCGCGACGCCGGGCTTTCCCGACACACAATCCTTCTTCGGTGCCACTCCCGGATTGGCGAACGTGTAGCCTGGCGGGCACACCGCAACATCGAACGACAGGCTTGAGTCATTCGTGTTCGGCGCACGGGTGGGCGTCGGCGCAGCCGGGTCGGGAACCGCCGCAAGGTAGCAACTGACGAATCCGCCCGGATCGATCTTCATGTCGAAGGCCACGAGCCCACCGGTGGACACCATGTCGCCGCATGTCCCGTACTTGTCGACGATGGCAGAGATGCCCGCAGGAAGCGGCGCCTGCACCCGGTACGTGTCCGGCTCCAGGCCATCGAACGTGATCCAATCGAGGAACGTATTCACGACACCGGGCGTGGACGCGTCTGACGACTTCCCGATCGCGGTGAACGTGAGCGGATAGGTGACGAGCCGATAGTCCACGCCGCAAGCATCCCCTGGCTTCACATCGCCAGCGAGGTCGAAGCCCGGCGGACACATGCTCAGCGTGATCCGGATGGAGCCGTTTCCCGGCCCAGTCAACGACGGTGCGGGAGACCCGGATGCCGCCGCGAAATTGGGCACAGGCGAGCCGGTGGCCACACGCTTCCCACTGACGAAGAACGCGCAGAACATCTCTCCGCCATCTC
Organism: Thermomicrobiales bacterium; assembly: GCA_049841275.1. Classification (GTDB taxonomy): domain Bacteria; phylum Chloroflexota; class Chloroflexia; order Thermomicrobiales; family UBA6265; genus JASGDN01. The sequence goes on along the minus strand of JASGDN010000012.1, from coordinate 11,294 downwards.
CGAGCTGGGCGGAGAGGCGTGCTCCCGTCCCGGTGAGCGGTTGCCCGCTCCCCGAGCCGCACATCCAGGAAACTGCCGTCATTCCGGTTGGAGGTGTCACATCGAGCGAGAACGGCCCGGCAACGAGATTCATGAACGTCGTCGAGCCGGCAGCAGCCGTCTGCACCACCGGAGCCTGGTCCGCAAGGCGATAGGAAACCTGAACGCCACCGACCGGTGTCGGGCAGTCGTTGACCGGGTCGGCAGCCGGGCCGGACGGGTCGTAGCCGGGGGGACAGCCGAAAACGGAGACGATGATGGATCCCGTCCCCACCCCGGGGGCTGTCGCAGTCGGGGTGGTTGTCGGTGTCTCGGTGCCAACCTCGGAGGAACTTCCGTCCGATTCGTCATCGGGAGTATCGGTAGCGATGGGCTGATCCGCGTCGCTTCCTTCGGACGTGGAGTCGACGCACATCTGCTGCGTGTCGTCCCAGACCTGTCCATCGAGGCAATCCGACGGCTCCTGATCGACGCACATCTGTTGGGCATCGTCCCATTTGTGCCCGTCGCCACAATCCGTTGCCGAGGCGGCGGCGACGTGTCCCCCGGAACCGGCCACTCCAACTCCGTTCATCGCCACCAGAAGCGCCAGGAGCGCAATCGCCCGCAAGCACCGCATCGTATTCGCCATGCGACTCATCTCCTCCCACGCAAGCGTGGATGCCGCAAGACCACGATGCGGCACATTCCGAATCCTGTACCGTCAGGATACGTATCGGCATAGGAGACGGAAATGCGTAGATTTCCCCATTTCCGCCCACAGGCGAACCCGAGGCCCGGCCGTTTGATGACGGCTGGCCTCGGGTTCGCCTGTGGGCTCGCTGCTACGCTGCGCTATCTTCGACCAAAGGATCGGTATCGCTCACCTCTGTCAGGCCGGCCAGGACCGGATCGTCCGACGGCGGAAACTTGTCCCAGAGTCCGCCGCTGGAGGTGCCGTCGTCGACAAGCGTTCCTTCGCCGCTGCCCGCCTCACGGTCGATGATTGTGCCAGCGAGCGTCGCGACGGCCTCGGACGCATCCCCCTGCATGGCCGTTCCGACGACGAGATAGATCAGCGATCCATCCCGCACGATGAGCGTCGAAATCGGAGCCCAGGCCGTATCGGCCGGCTGGAACGCCGCGCGCTCGTCCCCGAGATCGCTCCCGAAGTCGGCAGGGGCGAAGAGGAGTTCGTCCGGCGTTGCCTCGTCGGCAGGAGTCTCCGCCAGACTCTTGACAATAATGCCAAAGCTCTCCTGCGCATGGGCCTCGGTATCGAACTGCACGATCGACGCGCCGAGGTAACCGATCTGCGGCCCGTCCACCGGCTCCGGCGTCGACCACGAGAAAGGAATCATCCAGTCCCGCGACACCCCGGACTGCACGCCCGGGAGTTGCGAGAGTTCGGTCGGATCATCTTGCGCCGATACCAGCGCAGGACGGCCAACCATCAAGGTGGCCAGGATGAGCGCGAGCACATGGAGTGCGCCAAATCGTCGCATCGTTCTCCCGTTCATGAGTGTCTCCCTTCGCGAGGCAATCGGCAGGAGCAGCGAACGAGTAATCACCCGGACGGCTCCAGTGCCTCCAGCGTAGGAAACGAGGGGCGTCAGGAAAATGCGTAGATTTCCCCATTCGAGCGACACAGGCACGCCGATCGCATCGCAGCGATCGGCGTTCCCCTGGTATTGGCCATGGGTGGAAACGGAGAATCAGGCCGCCGGATCGATCTGGTCGTCCATCTCCGGCGTCATGCCGTGCAACATGGGATCGCCAGCCTTGGGGAACTTCTCCCACACACCGCCGGACGATGTCCCGTCCTTGACGAGGGTTCCATCACCCTCACCTAGCGGAGCGGCGATCATGGCCTGCGCGACCGCGACCGCCGTTGCCTGCGCATCGTCCACCGAAGTCAGCGAGATGACGATCGTCTCGTAGATGAAGGCACCATCCTGGGTCACCAGGACGGCCTGATTCAGGCTCAGGCCCGCCCCTTGGTCGATAGCGGCGACATAGGCCTTGGTGTTGGCGCCGAGGCCGGCGACGGCAGCGTCCACCTCCTTGAGATCGATCCCGCCCGTGTTGCCGGGGCTCATCACCTGGGTCATTACGCCCTCGAACCCGGCAGCGGCATCCGTCTCACTGTCGAACTGGAAAACGATCGCCGAGAGGCTCACGACGCCAAACGAGGAATAGTCCGGCGTCGCCTCGGCGCTGGCCGGAGTCGCCAGCAGCGCGCTGGTATCCGCAGCGTAAGCGCGCATCAGCACCGTCTGCAATCCGGCGAGGCCGGACAGATCGAATGGGGGCGGGACATCCGGCGAGGCATCGGGCGTCGCGGATGCCGCCATGACAGAAGGGCCACCCGCGATGGCGAGCACGGCCAAGAGACAGACCCCAACAACGAAACCGAGGCGCGGGCGCATGGCCGGGTCACCTTTCCTGGTATGGACCGCGGGCAGGCCAGGCCGGATGCGTGACCCTAGAACGATCCCACCATCCATCCTAGCAAACCACGCCATCAAATAGTGTCCTGTCTGTCCCCGGCCATTGCCTAGTCGTCCCGGCGTTCGCGCGGCGGCTCACGAACTGGCGCTCGCGTAGCGGCGGATCGCCACATTCCAGAAGGCATGACACCCCGCTACCGCCAGCCCGGAGAAGGCAACGGCGACCGGGACGATCCACCATTGCGACAGCCCGTGCGTCAGCGCCTCCGCCGGAAAAGTGCTCGCGAAGGCCCACGGCACAACCGCCGTCAGGAAGACCTGGATCGCGCGGGGAAAGAACGCTACCGGATAGCGACCCGCCTCCATCAGGTCACCGAACACCAGCGAGCCCGCTGACATCGAACTGGTCCAGAAGGCGCAGGTGGCGACAACCGACCACGCGCAGGCGACCAGGACGAATCCCGCCCCGAAAAGGACGAACGCTTGCCCGATCCCGAGGAGCGATGGCATCGCTCCTCGATGAATCAGCCCGATCACCACGAGCCCAAAACCACTGGCAACCCTGAACAACTCCGCCGGACTCACCCAACGGGTAGCGGAGAGCCAATGGGCATTCATCGGGCGAATCAGCAGCATATCGAGATGGCCACCCGCAACGTAGTTCGTCATCCGCTGCATGTTCGGCCCGATGAATGCGGCCAGCAGCCCGGCCATCGCCTGCTGGAACCCGGCCACCACCAGGACATCGGCCTGAGACCATCCGTTCACCTCGCCCGCAAAACTGAAGATGAGCAGGATCGGGACAAGCGAGACGACCAGTTGAGCGATGCCAACGAATATCGTGGCCAGCGCATTCGCCCGAAACTGCACCTCGCGCACGAGCGAAATCGCCACGAATGCCCGCCATAGCCGGGCGTGGCGACGGACAGCCGCCCAGATCGTCGGATCGAGTGGTTGCGGGGAGGTATGTATCTGGTTCACGTTCATGCTCCCACCGCTGCATAGCTGTGCAAGCCACGCCGCCAGAGCGACAACCCAGCGACGACGAAGACCGCCGTCCAGCCGGCCTGCACGCCGAGTCCGGTCACCACCTCCCGTGCGGAAAGGTCGGAGACGACGATCTCCAGGGGGAAGGAGATCGTGTAGCGGAACGGCTGAACGTGGAGGAATCCCTGCATCCAGGCCGGAAAGAGCGCCAGCGGGATCATCTGCCCGGTGATGAGGCCGGTGAGCAGGCTGCGGCCCCATTCGAGACCGGAGATGTCCTCCAGCCAGAACCCGAGCGAGCCCATCGCCACATCGAGCCAGAAGAAGATCAGCGCCGCCATCGCCGTGCTGAGCAATAACGCCGCCCATCGCCATGGCGCGGCATCGAGCGTCAGCGAGTCGCGCACGAACCAGGCGAAGATCGCGATCATCGGGACAAGGATGGCGAGTTTCACTACCTTCTCCGCGATGTTGTTGGCCGCCATCTCGTAGAGGAACGACCCAGGCCGCGCCAACCAGACGTTCAGCCGCCCATCGCGGATGGTGTCGGCCATGAATATGCTGAGCCAGGCACTGGCGAGCATCGTCACCAGGCTGAGCAGCACGAAGTAGGTCGTGATGTAGTCGGCGTCGACCGGCAAGTCGGCTCCGGCCGCGATCGCGGCACGCCAGACGAAAGCCGAGATGATGGGGCTGATAATGGTGCCGAGCATGTAGAAGACGAAATCGACCGGATAGGCGAGCGAGCCGGCGATGCCGCCGGTCACCAGCCGTCGGATCAGTCGAAGGACTTCTGCGAGGCTCATCGCGCTCCCTCCTGACCGGCGATGGCGACCCCGGTGAAGAGGTCGCGGATGATCTCCTCCACCTCGGCATCGGCGACCGCGAGATCGACCAGCGGACCGAGCCGCGGCAATGTGGAGAGCAGGTCGCCCAACGCCTCCCGCTCGACCTCCAGCGCGAGAATGTTCCCGCCGGAATCCGACTCGTCCGGATCGAGCACACGTACGAGCCCATCGGCAAACGTATCTGGCGCGAGCGAAACCGGCGCCGCGAAGGTCGCGCGGACCCGCTTGCGCGGCTGGATTCGCTGGACGAGGTCGGTCAGGCCGCCGTCGTAGACCATGTGGCCGTGGTTGACGATCATCACGCGGGAGCAGAGCGCCTCGATGTCGTCCATGTCGTGGCTGGTGACGACGATCGTCGTGCCGCGCTGGCGGTTGATGTCGGCGAGGAAGGAGCGCACGCGATCCTTCGCCACGACGTCGAGGCCGATCGTCGGCTCGTCGAGGAAGACGACCTCCGGACGGTGCAGCAACGCCGCCAGCAGCTCCATCTTCATCCGCTCGCCGAGGGAGAGCTTGCGCACCGGCACCTGCAACAGGTCCTCGACCTCCAGCAAGGCGGCGAGTTCGTCCAGGCTCTCGTGAAAGAGGTCGTCGGAGAGGCCGTACATCTCCTTGTGAAGGTGGAAGCTCTCCATCGCAGGAACATCCCACCAGAGCATCGTCTTCTGGCCCATGACGAGGGAGATACGACGCAGGTACTCCGTCTTGCGCTCGAACGGGCGATAGCCGAGGACTCGGACCTCACCACCCGTGGGATCGAGCAGGCCGGTGAGCATCTTGAGGGTCGTCGTCTTCCCCGCTCCATTCGGTCCGAGCAGGCCGACGACCTCGCCCGGCTGGATGGAGAACGTCAGCGCATCGACGGCGAGACGACTTTCCGTCTGGCGGCGAATGGCGCCACGGATCGCGCCGCGCAGGCCTGGTGCCTGGCGATGGAACGTGTAGGTCTTGGAAAGTTGTCGAACGGTGATGATGCCGCCCTCACGGGCCGCGGAGGACGCAAACGCGTCGCCGGACACAGCAATGCCCGGCTGCCGAACACCTGAAACCATGCAGATCACACCTTGTATGCCGAGAAACGAACCGATCGAAGCACATCCACGCTCGGGAGGGGGACGCACCAACCGCACCCGATCCCGCAATCGGGAGGGCGCACGTGGCCGATCGGCGAATCGGACCTAAAAGTGGAACTGGGTTAGGTTAGTGCAGGCGTTCTGCATACCGGTGCCTTTCCGAGGCGGGACTCTTGATGCCCCTTCAGGGTAGGCCATAATCCTATCACATCACAAACGATACTCAGGAAAGGACGCCGTCCTCGACAAGCTGTTCCTGCCAGTCGGCCACGACAGGCTGGGCACCGAACTCCTCGATCGCCATACGCACGAATCCGGGCGCGGTGATGGATCCAGTGAGGAAGTGGGTCTTGTGCAGAGCCAGCGGCTCACGCCGGGCGGCGGGATCGATGAACGCGGATCCGATGTGCAGGTGTGGCCAGGTGCGTTTCGCGGTGGGATCGTTCGGCGTCCAGTGATAGGCCACGATCTCGTCGAATCGCGTTCGCCCATCGCCTCGATAGAGTTGAAAGGTATAGCCATTCGAAGCAATCGCTGAATCAGCAGGAACTGATGTCACTACCAGCAAACTCACCATAACCCGTAGCCACAGTCGATTGGAACGGTCATTCGTTACAAGTCTGACCGGATGGCTTTGTGGAGTACGAACGGCGGCAATGAAGCTCCTGGGAACGCCGTCTTGCGGAGAAAGGGAAACAAACACCTGCTCTGCCACGATGGCCTTGATCGCCCGGATAACCGGAATCGTATGCGCATCAAGCTCCGCTTGTATAGCTCGATTCACGACTCACCAGCAAGAATCGCATCGTACATCGAAATCCCGACAGAGAGAAACATAACATCCGGATCGTAATCTTCGTATTCACCCGCGCGATAACGCTGAACGAACTCGGCAGCACTGACCCCCAGAAGATCTTGAGCATCTCGTTCGAAGAGCACGAGCCACTCCTCCGGGCTGAGATAGATCACGTCAGGCTCAAATCCGTTGTCATTGGCCTGGTCGTCGGCTTGTACTGGTGGGATGTGGGCACGCATGGGACGGTCCTTTCCAGATCAAATCTGCCTTCGATTGTAGCACCGCGCGTGATGCTTCCCCGCTGGCCGTATTCTGTATACAATCCTCGCCATCGAATCACGATCAGCCTTCACGTCCGGCGTCACCGTCAGGCGCCACGCACCATCGGGAGACCGCTCACCCATGCCTGCCCCAACAAGTTCCGCGGCCGACACGGCGAAGGAAGCCCGGATCGCCGCCTTCCGCGACAATCACTTCGGGATGTTCATCCACTGGGGTCCCTACTCAATCCGCAGCATCGAGGCCTCCTGGCCGCTCTTTCGTGGCACCGTGCCCTGGGCGGAATACGAGGCGATGTCCGATGTCTTCGATCCGGGGGACTACGATCCCGTGCAGTGGGCAACGCTGGCGAAGAACGCCGGGGCGCGCTACATGGTGCTCACCACCAAGCACCACGACGGCTACGCGCTCTGGGACACCCAGCTCTCCGACTATTCGTCCGTCCACCGCAAGGCTGGGCGCGACCTCGTCACGCCCTACGTCGAGGCCTGCCGCAACGCCGGGCTGAAGGTCGGCTTCTACTTCTCCCTCTGCGACTGGCACCATCCCGACTATCCGTTCGCGCTCTCAAACGACCATCGCCTGGGCCGTGCCGAATCGGGCTACACACCGGGATCACCACGCACGCTCGCCGAGGACCCCGCCCGCTGGGACCGCTACCTCGCGTTCATGCACGGGCAGGTTCGCGAACTCCTGACGAACTTCGGCCAGATCGACGTCCTCTGGTTCGACGGCCACTGGGAGCACACGCCCGAGGAGTGGAGAACCGCCGAGCTGGAGGCGATGATCCACGAGTTACAACCCGGCTGCGTCGTGAACAACCGCATCGGTTCCGACAAGTACGCCGATTACGTAACTCCCGAACAGCACGTCCCGGTGGCACCGCCGGAGTACGCTTGGGAGACCTGTCTCACGATCAACGAGACGTGGGCCTACAACGGTGCGGACCGCGCCTACAAGTCGTCGATCGAGCTGATCGCATCACTCGCGGAGGTCACCTCCAAGGGCGGCAACCTGCTCCTGAACGTCGGCCCGACGCCGCAAGGTGTCATCCCGCCAGAGTTCGCCTCCCGCTGGCAGGTGATCGCGGAATGGATGGCAAAGAACGGCGAATCGATCCTCGAAGCCGGTCCGGGGCTGGAGCCGGGGCAGTTCTACGGCCCCTCCACCGGCGCGAAAGACGGCAGCGCGATCCATCTCTTCCTGCTCGGCCCAGTGAATGGCGATGTCATCCGCGTGCGCGGCATGGACCGGAAGGTCGTGGGCGCATCAATCCTCGCGACCGGACAGCCGCTGGAGATGGACCACCACGGCGGGCATCTGGAGGGCGGCCTGCTGCGCGTCACGGTGCCGTCGCAGGCGATCGACCCGACGATCACCGTCGTCAAGCTCCATTTGGCGGCCAAGCGATGACTGCGACCCTCCCCCGGCCATTGCGCGTCGCCCTGCTCGGCGACGCCAAAACAACGCCGCTCTACAGCCTGATCCCGGCATTCACCGCTCGAACCGGCATTCCAGTGGAGATCATTGGCACGGCTGGCCACGCCGCACTGAACGCCCTGCTGGCCACCGACATCGACCGCTTTGATCTCGTCTCAACGCACATCAAGTACGCACCCTCGCAGGCCGGTCACTTGCTGCCGCTCGACGATCTACTGGGCGAGGAAGAGATCGCCCCGTTCAAACCGATCCCGATGGCCCTCTCCCGGATGCACGGGCGGTTGCTCCAACTCCCGAGGAACACGGACACCCGCCTGCTCGCCTGCCGCCGTTCGTGGTTGGAGGAGGCAGGCGTCGAGCCGCCAGCGACGTGGGCGGACCTGGCAGAGACGGCGACGCGGTTGACCGACGCAGTAGCGGGCCGATACGGCTATGCCTTCTGCTGCCGGCCGTCCGGTCTCTTCGGGGAGTTCTTCGAGCTGATGACGGCATTCGGCGGGAAGCTCGTGACGGATGACGGGCGACTCGATTTCACGGGCGATGCGGCCATCTCCGCACTTACGTATCTTCACGATCTCCATGTCGTGCGGCGGGTCACGCCGCCAGGCATGCTGGACTGGGACTTCGGCGACGTGACGCAAGCCTTCCTGCGCGGGGAGGTGGGCATGATCGGCGACTGGCCGAGTTCCTTCCCGCCGCTCGCCAATCCGGAACAGTCCGCCGCAGCGAACGATCTGACATGCACGCTCTACCCGTCTGGACCCGCCGGACGCTTCATCTACTCCGGATCGCACAGTTTCGCGATCACCCGCGCCTGTCGGGACGTTCCGGCGGCGAAGGAGCTGCTGCTGACCCTGACGAGCGCGGAGGGTCAACTGATCGAGGCGCGCAACGGATCGCTCCCGACCCGCGCAGATGTCGCCGCCATCATCGACGTCGAGACGACCGATCCCGAAGTCCGGCACCGGCTGGCGCTGCTCGACGAAACGATGGCGACCGCGATGCTCTCCTACCCACCGCTCGCAACGTATCCCCGGATCGAGGCCATCGCCTTCGACGCGATCTCCGGGGCCTTGCGCGAGCGGTTCTCCGTGTATGAGGCGCTCGCACAGGCGCAGGCGCGCGTCGAGGCAGATCCGGCAATCGTCGTGGAGATCCGCGCCCGATCGACCAGTGAAGGACGCGCATCCGCATGACGACAATCGTTGCCGTTCAGACGGCGGACCGTCGCTTTCCGCTGCCGCCGGGCGATGGATCGGATGCCGTCCACTCGAACCCATCTTACTCCTACGCCGTTACGGAACTCCGAACCGACGACAGGCTGACTGGAATCGGACTCGCCTTCACGCTCGGCGGCGGCAACGACCTCGTGACCCAGGCGATCGACATGCTCGCCGAGCCGCTGGTCGGCCGCGAGATCGAAGAACTGATGGCGGACTTCGGTGCGACGCTGAACGCGCTGGCGAATCACCCGCAACTGCGCTGGCTGGGTCCGCACAAGGGCGTGATCCATCTCGCGCTCTCATCGATCTCCAACGCCTGCTGGGACCTGTGGGCGAAGGCGCGCGGCGTCCCGCTCTGGCGGCTGATCCTCGACCTCTCGCCGGAGCAGTTGGTCGCGACGCTCGACCTCTCCTACCTGGAAGACATCCTCACCACCGAGCAGGCAGTCTCCCTGATCCGGTCCGAGCAACCAACGCGAGCCGAACGCATGCCGATCCTGGCATCCGGCTACCCTGGCTACGACACGTCGTTCGGCTGGTTCGGCTACAGCGACGAGCAAATCCGCGACAACGCCGCCCGCGCGATCGCCAACGGCTTCGACGCGCTGAAGCTGAAGGTCGGACATCGCGATTCGGCCCGCGACATCGCCCGTGCAAGACTCGTCCGAAAAACGGTCGGCCCGGATGTCCGCCTGATGGTGGATGCAAACCAGCAGTGGACGGTGCCGCAGGCGCTGGCGATCGGCCGGGAACTGGCCGATCTAGACCTCTTCTGGATCGAGGAGCCGACCCACCCGGACGATATCGTCGGCCACCGAACGCTAGCGCGGGAGCTTGCGCCGACGCCGATCGCGATCGGTGAGCACGTCGCGAACCGGATCGCGTTCAAGAATTACATCCAACTCGACGCCGCCGGGATCATCCAGGTCGATACCGTGCGTGTGGCCGGAGTCAGCGAGTTCCTGACCGTGAGCCTGCTGGCGAAACAGGCGGGATTGCCGGTCGTTCCGCACGTCGGGGACATGGGTCAGATCCACCAGCATCTCGTCCTGGCAAACCACATCGCACTCGGGCTTGAACCGCTCTTCCTGGAGTACATCCCGCACCTGCGCGAGCATTTCGTCCACCCGGCCATCGTGGAAGGCGGCCGCTACCGGACGCCACAGGAACCGGGATCATCGTCGGACCTGAAAACCGGGTAAGCCACACGCGTTTCACAATGGGCACGATAAAATTGTGGATCGTTGGAAACGACCTGTCGTCATCGAAAGGCAGCGCCATGTGTACCAGCCCCGTTCCCGTTCTTGTCGCCAGCACATTGATTCAGGGGAACGCACATGGACGTTCGATCCTATTCCGTCGACGAGCTCCAGACCATTGCCGATGAGGTCGGTACACGCAGCGGCTGGGATTTCAGCCGCATGCACACGGAACGGGAGCCCGTTCCGTGGGACTATCCCGAAATCGTTGCCCGTTATCTCACGCCCACAGACACAGTGCTGGATGTCGGGACCGGTGGCGGCGAGCGCCTGCTCGACCTCGCAAACAGGTTCGGGCAAGGTGTCGGCTTCGATCCCGATCCCGACATGGTGCGCGTCGCACAGGCAAATGCAACGCGTACCGCCACGACACACGTCACCTTCCAGCAGGCAGGCGCCGAAGATCTGGCCTCGTTCTCGCCAGAGATGTTCGATGTCGTGCTCACTCGCCACGCGCCGACCTCGGCTCCAGGGTTGGATCGCGTGGCGAAACCCGGCGGATACTTTGTCTGCCAGGGAGTCGGCTCCCGCAACATGGAGAATATTCGCCTGGCATTCGACACGGGCAGCGCGACGCAGTTCGACGAGGACCAGCGCGCGCTGACCTCCGAATTGCGCGAGTCAGGCTGGGCGATCGTGGCCGAGGGCGAGTACAACGTCCGCTACCTGGTGCGCGATCTCCCCTCGCTCCTGTTCTGGTTCTCCGCAATCGCGGGCGCCAACGAAGTCCCTTCGGACTTCGCGATCGACCGCTATCACGACGTGATAAACGACATCATTCATCGCCATGGCACGGATCGGGGTGTCGAGACAAACGAGCACCGTACGCTCCTGATCGCTCGCAAGGCCTCGAACCAATCCAGCGAGTGATCGTCCCATTCGTCCATATCATGCAGTCAGGGGTCCTCCACACAAGGGTGG
>JASGDN010000011.1:0-8728 GCA_049841275.1 Thermomicrobiales bacterium | reverse complement strand
TTGAACCGGTATCGGCGGCTGACCATTCGGTACGAACGTCGCGTCGACATCCATCAGGCCTTCACCACGCTCGGTTGCTGCCTCATCTGCTTCAACGCCATCACCCGGTTGTGTTAGGCACTCTTAGACTGTCCAGTCCCGTCGTCGCCGACACGCCCGGTCCGCTGAGGCTGTACTGGATGCCGGCTTTCGCTCCGCTGCATCCCGCAAAGCTCGCGAAACTCGGGACCGTCCCCGGCGCCAGGGCGAAGCCCGCCGGACAGAGGGCGGATGTAACACCGAGTTGCGAGTTACCCGGTCTCGGGATGCGGGTCGGGGTCGGGACGTTCGGATCGCGCACGAGAGCCAGAGAGCACCTCGACGTTCCCTTTGCCCCCACCGGCACGAGGAAGGTGACTGTGCCATTCGTGCTGGTGAAGCCATCGTTGCAATCGATGGAGAGAATCGCGGAGATGCCACTCGGAAACGCGGCCTCGATTCGATAGGTATCCGGGGTGAGATTGTTGTTCCAGTCTACCCCTCCAAAAACCGTATCGTTCGTCCCCTTCACTACGCTGTTGTTGGTGGTGCCGAAGGCGGTAAAGCTGATCGGATAGCGTCGAAAGTCGTAGTTCACCCTGCAGTTCCCGGAGAAAAATGTCCCAGGGCCGGGGGGTGGTTCGAAACCCAGTGGGCACAGGCTGATGCCGATCAAAATGGACGCTGTGTCCTCCGTCGGCTCGGCGAAGCCTTGTGCCGGGGTCCCGGTTGCGGCGGCCGCGCCCGCGCCCGCTGGTTGCCCGGTGAGGAAGAAGGCGCACGTCCACTGCTCGCCCGGTTCGATCTGCCCGGTGATGCTCCCGTCCGTGCCGGAGACCGGCGGATTCGTCCCGTTCTGGCACGTCCAGGCCGACGCCGTCGTGCCGGCGGGCGCAGCCGCGTCGACCGTGAAGGAGCTGGGCGCGAGATTCTGGAAGGTCGTCGTACCTCCCGCCGTCGCCTGCTGGACGGGCGGTTGGCCCTGCCCGCGATAGGTCACTGGCACGCCATCTTGCGGCACCGTGCAATCGGCGGCGGGGTTGGCGTTCGGATCGGTGAGATCGTAGCCGGGCGGACAGCTTTCGACGGCGACGACGAGGGTGCCGGTCCCGGCTCCCGTCGCGGTCGGGGTCGGACTCGGGGTGGGCGTGGTACCGTCCTGGTCGCTGCCGTCCGGCGGGGAATCGACGCACGTCTGCTGCGTATCGTCCCAGACCTGGCCATCGCCGCACTCCGAGGATTCCTGGTCGATGCACGTCTGCTGGGCGTCATCCCAGACCTGGCCATCCTCACACTCCGAGGATTCCTGGTCGATGCACATCTGCTGGGCGTCGTCCCAAACTTGCCCATCGCCGCAGTCTGACGGTTCCTGGTCGACGCACATCTGCTGGGTGTCATCCCAGACCTGGCCATCGCCGCAGTCCTGTCCGGAGGCGGCGGCGGGTGATCCCGGCATCGTCAGGAGCGACCCCATCAACGATGCACTGAGGATGAGGACGCTGAGCATGCGCCAGATGAGGAAGATCGAGCGGTGGTGGCTGAGGTTCGCCGGGGTCTTCACGGGTTTGCTCCCCACGGAATCGGTGCCAGGGTGACGGAAGGACCGCACGCGGCCCCACGCGCCAAGGGTAGGCATCCCCGACCGGCGGGTGAATACGTACTTTTCCCCATTTCGGAATCCCCGGGTTCATCTGGCCGAGCCACCGGCGGACACACCCTGCCCACCGCCACCGAAACGCGTCCCTTCTCTGTCGCCCATTGCAAGGATGGGGTACACGAATGGGGAAAAATACCCATATGAAGGACGGCGATGGCTGGTCATAGTGGGGCCAACACCTTGGTGGGACCCCTTGAATTGGTATCCGTTCCGCAGTCCGTCCACAGCCGTAGTTCGATGATGACCCCTCGCAACCCGGGGAGGAACGACCATGAGACGCTTCGTTACACTCGCCATGGTGATGGCATTGGCCCTGTTGCCGCTCCTGCGCCAGGGGCACGAAAACCATGCTTCCGCCGCCGATGCGACGTATTGCCTCGACGCGGACTCGTCGGCCTTCCTCGTTCTCATCAACAACTATCGCCAGGCGAATGGCCTGCAACCGTACACCGCCTCGCCGACGCTTGGCGCGGCGGCGCTCGCGCATAGCCAGGACATGGCGGCGCAAAACTACGCCGATCACAAAGGCAAGGACGGCTCCAGCCCGCAGGATCGCATGCAGGCGGCCGGCTACGACCTCGCCCCCGGGGTCCACTCTGGGGAGAATATCTACAACTGGACGAGCGAACGTAAAACGGCGCAGGACGCCTTCAACTGGTGGCAGAACAGCCCGACTCACAATGCGAACATGCTGAGTTCGGAGTTCCAGGCGATTGGCATCGGTGTGGCGACCAGCCCTGAGACCGGTATGACCTACTGGACCACCACCTTCGGCGGCGTTGTCGATGCCACCGCCACCCCGTGTGGCGATGCCGGCAACGGCAACGGCAATGGGAACGGTCCTGGTGCCGGCAATGGGATGGGCAATGGTGCTGGCAATGGCACCGGGAACGGACAGGAGGGCGGCGGAACCAACAACCCCGCGACCGACAGCGGCATGCTGACGGTGACGATCCACCAATGCCCGCCCGAAGCAAACCCGGAAGCAGGAGATTTCACCCACTGCCTCGACATCGAGGACCCGGACGGCTTGCTCACCAACACGGGCACCAACCAGTCGGTCACATTGTCCACCGCCCCGACACGTCCGGAACTGACCCACAACTACGTCTGGGATACCCTCGCGGCAGGGACGTACTCGATCGACTCCAAACTGCCCGGTAAGCAGTGGACGCTCGTCAATATCGGCATCGCCAATCCCCAGGCCCATCAGGATACGTTCGAGGTCCGCGCGGGCGAGGAGACCTACGTCGAAGTCTTCGTCTACGGCAGCGACACGACCGGGAATGACGGCAATACCACCGGTACGACTGGCACGATGGGGAGCAGCGATCTCACGATCCACATGCAGGATTGCGCGGTCGCGGCCTATGTCGATGACGGCAGTTGCACGCCGAGGACCACGGGCGCCGGCTTCCAGGTCGACCGCCAGGATGGCGCGAACTGGGTACCGGTGACCACCGAGACGACCAATGAACTGGGTGTCATCGCGATCTCGCCACTCGATCCCGGAACCTACCGGCTGACCGAGCTAGACGGGACTCCCTGCCACATCGACGCGGTGCGCCAGGAAGCAACCGGCGGCACCGTGAACGTGTTCGACAACACGGACAACAGTTTTGCATTGGTCGATGGGTTCGAGACGGTGGTGACGGTCTCCACCTGCTACTCCCTCCCGACGTATCCCGCTTCGGACACGAGCTGCCAGGACTCTGGGGCGGCTCCTTCACCAATCCCCACCGGCGCCGATCCCGTGGATTTGGACAACGACGGGGTCTATGACGACGATGAGACCGTCATCTATGGAACGGATCCCAACAACCCCGATACCGACGGCGATGGCCTCGACGATGGCCAGGAAATCTACGACGGCACGGATCCCACCGATCCGATGAGCTACAAACCCAGGGGCATGGTCACCTCGTGTCCGACTCATGTGGCGGTGCCCCAGCCCACCGGCGCCGCTGAGGTCGATTCGGATGGCGATGGCCTCTATGACGACAACGAGACCTACCTATACGGGACGAATCCGAGCAACCCCGATACCGACGGCGATGGCGTCGATGACGGCCAGGAAGTCTACGACGGCACCGATCCGCTCGATCCGAATAGCCAGGCCAGCCAGACGAACCGCAGGGATTCGGACAACGACGGGCTCTACGACAACGACGAGACCAACATCTACGGAACCGATCCCAACAACCCGGATACCGACGGCGATGGCCTCGACGACGGCCAGGAAATCTACGACGGCACGAATCCCACCGATCCGATGAGCTACAAACCCCGGTCCGCGAGTATGGACAACGTGACCCCGACCGCCACGGTGGCCAGTAGCTCGGGGGCTGAGTCCACGACGGGTGATTCCGGGTCGACCGAGGCGACGGATTCCGGCGCCATCGCGGTGGTGGTCTACCAGTGCCCGGACACCGCGAATCCGGAGACCGGCGACCTCACCAATTGCGCGGTCGTTGCCGATCCCAAGGGGGAACTCATCGACACGGCCAGCAACGCATCGCAAACCTACGATTCCGCCCCGCGCATCGACGACCCGAACCACGTCTACTACTGGGACGAGCTGGTTGCCGGCACCTATCGCGTCGATCCGAAGCTCCCGGGCAAGGTCTGGACGATGGTCCAACCCGATGGGCTCACCCCGCCAACCCACGCCGACCACGACACCTTCGACGTGAAGACCAGCGACGAGACGCTGATCGTGCAGGTCTACGTCTACGGGAGCACCGAGGGCGAAACCGGAAGTCTGATGGTGGAAATCAGCCAGTGTCCGGCGGATCACACCCCGGAGGAGGGCGACATCACCAATTGTCAGCCGATCGATGCACCCCAGGGCACGTTGATCAACACAGCCACGAATGAGGAAATCCTCCTCAGCACGGCGCCGGAACGCCCCGCCGGCTCGAAGGACTATTACTGGGGAACGATTCCGGCCGGCACCTATCGCGTCGATCCGAAGCTCCCCGATGTGATGTGGCGCCTCTCGGTTGGCAAGGATTTCAAGGCGACCATCTTTGGCGAATCGCCGGTCCCTGACCCAAGTGAGACGTTCGAAGTGAAGGCGGGCGACAGCGTCCAGGTCATTCTCTACATCTATGGCGGTGGGACCACGGAGCCAACCCCAACCCCAACGCCCGCAACCACGCCGACTCCGGCCACGGCGCAAGGGGACTCCGACAACGATGGCCTCACCGATGCCGATGAGACCGGCGTGTACCAGACCGACCCGATGAAGGCCGACACCGACGGAGACGGGGTCGATGATGGCCAGGAGGTCTACAGCGGGACGAATCCGCTCGATCCGGCCAGCTATCCGGACGCCTCGAATCGCACGGATTCGGACAACGACGGGCTCTATGACGACGACGAGACCAATGTCTATGGAACCGACCCGTCCAATCCCGATACGGATGGTGATGGCGTGGACGATGGCCAGGAGGTGTCCGACGGGACGAATCCCACCGATTCGAGCAGTTATTCCGGATCGGGGAGCTAGCCGATCATCGACTTTCCCATTGTCGTCGTGATCGAGTGGGCGTCCCTGAAGCCTCAGGGACGCCCACTCGCGTACGGCCGCTCTGTCCTCGCCATGAGATCGGCCACTGACCGTGGAAGTGATTCGCACCGAGTCCGAGCACGAGCAAGAGTCTCAGTCCGCCTGGTTCCGTGTGGCGGATTGCTGCGGGTTTCCCAGTGCGGTCAGCGAGAAAAATGGGGAAAACTACGCATAGTCGGCTCGTGGCCGGCATCGATACGATGCGGATGGCCGACCTGACCGCTTCAGGTCACCGTCACCGTGCCGATCCTGACGAAGGAGCCTCGCCATGCTGCCTACCCGCCCCGTCCCTCGCCGCACCCTGCTCGTCCTTGCTGCCAGTGCTGGAATCGCAACCTGGGTCCACCCTTCTGTCCTCGCACGCCAGGATGCAACGCCTGACGCATCATCGGATGCCGACGACGGCATGCCGCCGCTCCCGGAGGGCGCGGTGCCTGTCGCCCAAGGCCTCTGGAATCCGGGAGATCTGGTCTTCGGTGATGATGGCTCCCTGTATATCGCCCAGAGCGGGATCTCCAGCGGGGATACCATGGGGGAGGTCCAGGCAACACCGCTCCCGAATGGTACGCCCGTGACCACGGCGTCCCCGTTGGTTCCGCCACAGATCGCCGTTGTCGCGCCAGATGGAGCACAGTCCACCCTGACGACGGCGATTGGTGGGGTGGGCATCGCCATCCACGATGGTGAGCTCTTTGTTGCTGAAGGCGGCGGATCCGTCGGCACCGGCTTCGCCCCGCTTGCCGAGGAGAACACGATCAGCGCGATCAATCTGGAGACAGGTGCGATCCGGCTGGTCGCAGCCCTCGGCCCCTATGAGGTCGAGCACAATCCGGACGGCGCGGATATCAACCCCAATCTCTACGGCATGGCGATCAGCGATGATGGCACCATCTACCAGACGGATGCCGGGGGCAACACGATCTACAAAGTCGATGCGAAGACCGGGGACTTCTCCCTCTTCGCGGTCGTCCCCAATCTGACCGATCTCACCGGCGCAACTCCGACTGCCGACGACCAGGATGGGCCGCGTCAACCGGTGCCAACGTCGGTGGTGGTGGATGCTGGCGGCAACGTCGTGGTCACGCTCCTGGGCGAGATGTGGCCTGGACCGTCGATCCTGTCCTTTACTCCTGATGGCAACAGCTACACAGTGGGCATCTCCGGCCTCTCCATGATCGTCGATTCGACGCTCGGCCCCGATGGGCTGCTCTACGTGAGCCAGTTGACCGCGGACTTCACGACGGATGTCCCGGCACCGGGCGCGGTGTTCCGGATCAATGCCGACGGGACGGTCGAACCCGTGGTGGAGGGCCTGTTCCTCCCGCACGGAATTACCTTCGATACCGATGGCAATCTCTATGTGGCGACGAACTCGATCATCTCGTCCCCGGACGCCCCCCTTGGCATGGTCGTCCGCATCGACGGCGTGGCCGTACCACACTGATCCTGCTCAGGGTGGAGGAATGGGCTGGGAGGCGCCATGATGCTGGCGCCCCCCAGCCCGCGGTGTATCCCAGTCGAAAAATGGGGAAAAGTACGTATTCTCTCCCCCTCTGGCGATTCCTGCACTCGACGACGGCGGGCAGTGTGGCATCAGCGGTCCCCGCTCCTCCCCGCGCGTTGTGTCGCCGAGGACGGTAAACGCTGGCGTCGGGGTAGGGGTGGAGAGAAACCGGTATGAAATCACGCACACGACACATCAAGCGACCCGTCAGCATCTTCGTCCGGTCTGGTGGTGTGCCTGCTCCTCGTGGCGTTGCTGACCCCGACCTGGAGCGTCGCCGCCACCGGGGATGCCAGTCCGGTCGTCGGGGACACTCCGGTAGAGACCGAACCGGCACCGATTGAGACGACCGAACCCACCGATCCCAATCCCGTGGAGACGGTCGTGGAGACCGAGCCGGTGTCACTCCCGCCGGAAGTGACGGATCCCACCGCACCGGCAACACTCCAGCCCACCCTGACTGCGACCCAGGAGGAGGACTTCTCCGCGGCAGCCGTTCCGATCACGACGCTGAGCATCGACCCGTCTGCTGGCACCTTGCCGAACAGTGGCTCGACCACCTGGACGGTGAGTTTCGCCGGGCAGGCGGACAGCACCCCGACCACGCTCCAGGTCAAGTTCAGTCACTCCTGGACGGCCAGTCTCGACAGCGTCAGCTTCACCTGTACCATCTCCTCTGGCGGCAGCTGCGGCACGGTTCGCGTTATCAGCCTAGAAAGTGTGATGCAAACCATCACCGTGTCGGGTGACTTCTCCGGCACGCTGACAATCACCCTGCCCAACCCCACCGCGAATGGCCGCTATGTCGCTGGAGCCCAGATCTACGATCAGGGGAACCTGGTTATTCAGTGGACCGACGCGGAATTCTTTGTGGGACCAAGTACGGCTCAGGTGACCATCACCGACCTGGAGATCTACCCGATTCCCGGAACGCTCTCCCCGAACGGCTCAACGCGGTGGACCCTGTACTTTGCCGGTGAGACCGGAGCGACACCGGGATCACGCTGAACCTGAGCTGGCTTGGGACTCCCACGAACATTGTCTGCTCGGTCACGCTGGGGAGCAGTTGTGGCAGCCAAACCCTGGCTATACCCTATACCATCACCCAGATCTACACGGTGGCAAACACCTTTGCCGGGTCGATTGCGCTGACGGCGCCCAACCCCACCGACCCGGGCCTCAGCTTCCGCGTCAGCGCTCGTGCCTATGAACAGCGTCGCGGGGAGGATATCCGGTACGCCGAGACCCGGGTCGATGCCGGTGAGGACCTGCCGACGGTCGTCCCCACCTCCACGCTGGAACCGACCGCGACCACCACGCCGCTACCGACCGTCACGGTCACGATCGATCCATGCGCGCCGAGGGTCGAAGTTGTGCCTGCCGCGGACGATCCGGACCAGTGCCTCACTCCATCGGTAACGCCCACGGCGACTAACACGCCAGAGCCTCCAACCACCACGCCAACGCGTACCCCGACCAACACCCCGCTGGCAACCGCCACGACAACAGCCACGCAGACACCCACGGGTATACCGACAGACACCCCGACCGATACACCCACGAATACCGCGACACCAACCCATCCGCCAACCAACACCCCAACAGGAACCGTTGCGATGTCCCCTGCGGCAACGCAGACCAAAGCACCGGCTCATGATCTCACGCGGATCCCGGTCCCCGTTTCCGTGCTGCCGAACACGGGGAATGGTCCCTCCGCACCCTCTGGCGGGCCGACTCCGGCGATCCCGCTCGTGATGGTGGCAGCGATGATGCTTCTGGGCGGCGCCGTCATTTGCCGAACGAGGTGCTGGGGGAGGCCAGCAGCCCGGGAGTGAGCGGTCGTTCCTACCGATTGCTTCGTGTCATGCTAAAGCGCCTGCTCGCGTAATCACCACCGGCGCGGTGCCGAAGACCGGACGGCTGAAGTCGTTGCGAACCCGCGATACGGTCGGTGGCGCCTGTACCCGGATGTCCGGGT
>JASGDN010000010.1:0-18599 GCA_049841275.1 Thermomicrobiales bacterium | reverse complement strand
GGGCTGATGGCCGGCACGTCGCTCGACGGGATCGACGCCGCCCTCGTCCGCATCGACGGCCACGCGCGGGACGCCCGGATCGACCTGCTCGCCTTCGCAACCACACCCTATCCGGAGACAGTCCGTACAGAATTGCTGGCTCTCTACGAGGACCAGACCAATGCACTCGCCCGCCTGAGTTCGCTGAACGTGGTGATCGGCGAGATCTTCGCGGGCGCAGCGCTCGCGATCTGTACGAAAGGCCGCATCGATCCGGCGGCGCTGGAGGTAATCGGCTCGCACGGGCAGACCGTCTGGCACCAGCCGCTGCCCGACCCGGCGATCCCTCTCTCTACGACCTCCACAATCCAGATCGGCGAGGCCGCGGTCATCGCCGCGCGGACGGGCGCGCCGGTGATGGCCGATTTCCGCGTCGGGGATATCGCGGTCGGCGGGCAGGGTGCGCCGCTCGCCCCGTATTTCGACTGGGCGATCTTCAGCGCTCCAACGCGAAACCGGGCCGTGCAGAACATCGGCGGCATCGGCAACATCACCTGGCTTCCCGCCGTCGGCACGATCGACGATGTGATCGCGTTCGACACCGGACCGGGCAATATGCTGATCGATGGCGTCGTCTCCCGCCTCACGAACGGCGCGCAGACGTTCGACCGGGATGGCGCGCTGGCGGCAGCCGGGACGCCGATCCCCGGTATGCTCGGCCATCTGCTGGAGGATGCCTACCTCCACCAAGCACCCCCGAAGACGACTGGCCGCGAATACTACGGCGCGGCGATGGTTTCCCATCTGCTCGCCAATGCCGATCTCGCACCGGGTGCCTTGACCGAGACGGAGGTCAATGCCGACACGCATCAGCGTGCCTGCGACCTGATCGCGACGGTGACGGCCTTCACGGCGGAGTCGATCGCAGACGCCTGCCGTCGCTGGCTTCCGATGCTGCCGGACGACCTGCTGGTGAACGGCGGTGGCTGCCGGAATCCGGTCCTGATGCGGATGTTGGCCGACGCATTACCCAGCACAACGGTCCGCGCGACGGACGCGGTCGGCATCGACGGAGACGCGAAGGAGGCGATGCTCTTCGCGCTGCTCGCCCACGATGCGCTCGCCGGCCTCCCAACGAACATCCCCCGCGCGACCGGCGCTGCTCGCGCCGTCCCCCTCGGCAAGCTCACGCGAATGTAGACGCTTCCAGCATGAATGCCTCCCACGCTTTACGCCGTCCATCATCCCGGGCTTTTGCGAGGCGGCGGTCACCCACGCGCAAAACCATCGCCGTCATCCCGAGGAAGCGGTGCATCTGCCAAGATTGAGTCCGGATAGAGGATGACCGATCGTTTGGAAGAGCCGACCAAGAAGCCTGTCCTGAGCGCCGCCGAAGGGCGCCGACCCGAGACCTCGCCGTAACGCGCCGGGCATCCCTCGTGATCGCCTTCGAATACATGGAACATATTCACGATGAGGCGATTGCGTGGGATGTCTGCACCCCAAGGGCCGCATTGATGGCGTTGCAGACGGTCGTCTTGGACGCTACAGCACGATCGGGTCGAGGTGAGCGATCACTGGGCAGGCGGTTCCTCGCCAACGATCAACGCCACGATCCGACGGACCTCGGCCAGGGTCTCCGGCGACACGCGCCCACGTTTGCGCAAGAAACGACTCCGATCCATCGACCGGATCTGCTCGCTCATGATGACCGAGTTCTTGCTGAGACCACCTTCACGCCCGTCGATCGTCACCTGATACCGGATCTTGCGGTCGGTTCCGGTAATCGGCACCACGACGACCAGCCGATGGTCCAGCGTGTTGAACCAGCCGCTGGAAAGGACGAGCGCAGGACGAATCCCCAGCTGCTCCGCGCCGACGGCCGGACTGAACTGTGCGTCCCAAACCTCACCCATCAGTGGTGTCGGCAGCGACTTCGGCAAGGATCGCCCTCTCTTCCTCAGGGGTATAGTACGGCGACTCACGCTCAAGGCCGTCGCCAGCACCCCGATCGAAAAACGCCAGCTCGTCCATGTAGTCCTGCCAGGCAGCGGGATCGGCCTTGAGGCGCTCCAGGTCCTCGCGGACGCCGAGCCAGAACCGCTCACGCTCGAGGCGGTCGACGAGATCGGCCACAATGTCCCCCATGGACCGATCATCTTCCCTGGAAAATTCGAGCAGCTTGGCATGCGTACGATTCGGAACCTTGATGACGGTCGCCGGTCGGGATGTCTTTCTGAGTGCAGCCACGGCCCACTCCTGTAGGGTGCACGAAGTGATCGGCTCAATGCTCCATCTGGTATACCATCGAGTCAACGCTGAAGCCAACCACAGGTGAGGGCTTCCCGATCACGATATGTAAGAACAGGCTCACCGGGGGACCAGGAGCCTGGCCGCAGGACTACAGCACGATTGGGTCGAGGTCCGAGCCGAGGGCGATGCCGGTGAGGCGATGGTGCAGCGCGATCACCTGCTGCTCCGTCATCGACGCAATATAGTCCGCCACGCAGCGGACGATCATCTCATCCCGGAAAGCGCCCTCCCGGATCATGTCCTGGTAGAAGAGCGGGAAGATTCGGCTCACCTCGCCACGCGTCTTCGCATCTGCCGCCGCATCCGCCAGCACGCTGAACAACGACCGGATCAGCTGCGTATGCCCGTATCGCTGCGTCACCAGAGCCCGGCTGTCGATCACGTACTGCCAGGTCACCCCTTTCAGCAACGTCACTTCCGCACGGACCAGTGGATCGATCGCCAACCCATGCCCGTCGATGGCAACCTCGGTGATATACCGATGGACCAGCGTCGAGACCAGGCTGCGCGAACGCACCTGATCCTCCCGCGATCCCTGGTACGGTTCCGTCACCGGCACGATGCCCAGCAGATTGGAGAAGATTCGCCATTGCTCCTCCTGCTCGGCCGGCGTCATGCGTTCCCGCTCGAAATGCGCGGTCAGGAAGCGGTCGCGCTCCCGCTCGTCGCTCGCCAAACGGTCGAGCGGGATGGCTCCCACGCGAAAGAAATCGTCCAGATCGTGCACCGCATAAGCGACATCGTCCGCCCAATCCATCAGGTGCGCTTCCAGGGTCTTGCGGTACGGCTCCCGCAAGCGCTCGCGCGACCAGGCGAAGGCCATTTCCTCCGTACGATAGGCGCCCCACTTCCGGAAATGCTCGTCTTCGGCGGCTTCGGCGCGCAACCACGGGTATTTTGACGCAGCCGAGAGCGTTGCCCGCGTCAGGTTCAGGCCGTCGCGCTCGCGATGGCGCACCATCAGCTTGGTCAGGATGCGAAACGACTGCGCATTGCCCTCGAAGCCGTCATGGACACCATGCTCGAACGTCACCAGGCGGTTCAGTTCACGCTCGGAGATATGGCCGAACGGCGGATGCCCGAGATCGTGTGCCAGCGCGGCGGCCTCCACCACGTCCGAGTCGAGACCGCCGAATGGCAGAAGCGCCTCCGCACCGTGTTGATGCAGCAACCGCTCTGCCAACGAACGGCCGATCTGCGCAACCTCCAGTGTGTGCGTCAGGCGATTGTGGGAAGGATGGCTTCCGGACGGCGAGATCACCTGTGTAATGCCGCTCAGGCGCCGCAACGCCGAGCTGTAGAGAATGCGGTCGCGGTCATGCCGCGCCGGGGAACGCAAATCCTCATCCTGCGGGCTCGCATGGGTCTCCGGATAGAAACGCTCCTCGCGGGAGGCGATGGTCGTCACATCCATCGGGACATCACATTCCAGGATTCGGAGAGGGGGCGATCGGCAGGACAAGGCACAAGTCCCGCGTCAGGCGGATCCGATGCCGATCGAGCAGATGCCAGATGGCGGACCGGATATCCGGGTTGCGGAGTCCCGCGCATTCGAGATCGCGGATCAGATCCACCGGGCTCACCGGCCCGGACATCGCATGCAGCGCCGCCAGCACCGATTGCTCGGCCAATCCCAGCCCCTCGGTATCGCTCCCCCGATAGGCCGGATGATCGCGTTCCGCCCCACCTTCGATTGCCACCGCCATCCTGTCCTCCCGGTCCAATACGCCATCACCTTGTGTACGTACAATAGCATCAGGTGGAGGATCTGTCCGCGCTACCCCGGGCCGTCAACGATGTCTCTTCCTTATGTTAGGACGATCTATCTAGGTCGGCACCCTTTCCGTCTCTGCTGTGGACCAGCCAGCACGAAATCAGCCCGAGAACGCTCCGCTGTTCAGCACCCTGCATCGACATGACGCAAGGAACCCACCTGCAAATGCAGGTGGGTTCCTTGTGCGGTAGCCTCAGCGATCTTCAGGACAACGTCGTCCCGAAAGACCCCTTTAGCGCTCGCGGCGCAGCTTGAACAGCAGGCCGCCGGCCGCCAACGCGAGGATTGCGGCCCCCGCGAGCAGGAGCATCTCGGCTGGCGAGGATGTCCCCGAGCCAGCACCAGTGCTCGGCAGGCTGCTGACCGGCACGGTCTTCACCGGCGCCGTGGTTGCCGCTGGCTTCGACGGCTTCGATGGCTTGCCAGGCGTGTGTGTTGCCGCTGGCTGCGTCGGCTGGCCCGGCGCGGATGTCGCGGTCGGTGCCGGGACAGTCGGCGGAACAGTCGTCGCCGTCGGATCCGGCAGGACCAGACCAGCGTCCAGCGTCGGGTTGTCCGTCACCAGGGCACCCGGCTGGTTCTGGCCGGAAGCCGGAGCGGTGAAGGAAACGCTGCCCATGCTATCGACATCGGAGTCGATGGCCGAATCACTGCCAGCGTTCTGGGTCGTCCACTCATACCCAGCCGGCTTCTCGAAGACCAGGCGGTACGGCGCCGACGGGGTGAGCCCCGTGAACCAGTAGTATCCGGTGCTGTCGGTCACTGTCGTGCCAACCACGTTGCCGTCGTTGTCGTAGAGCGTGACCGTCACACCACCAACCGGCGGTTCGCCCGGTGTCTGGAGGCCATCCTTGTTCTCGTCGATCCAGACGTAGTCACCAATGGAGACCAGGGCTGGTGTCGCCGTCGGTGTGTTCTCCGGCGTGTTCGTCGGCTCCGGCGTGTTCGTCGGCTCCGGCGTGTTCGTCGCCGTCGCGGTAGCCGTCGACTCGGATGTCGGCGTGCTCGTCGCAGCCTCAGTCGTCGCCGTCGGGGTCTGCGTCGGCTCCAGCGTGCCCGTGCTGGTCGGCTCGGAGGTCGGCGTATTCGTCGGCTCCGATGTGGCCGTGGCCGTGGCCGGAACCTCGGTCGGCTCCGAAGTCGGCGTATTGGTAGCCGGAACTTCCGTTGCCGTTGCAGTCGGCGTGTTGGTGGCCGGGACTTCGGTCGGCGTGTTCGTCGCCGGGACCGACGTCGCAGTCGCGGTTGGGGCCGGAGTCGGGGTGTTACCACCACCACCACCGCCGCCGCTCTGGGTCTGGACGAGGTAACCCGTGCTCGAAGAGCCGCTCAGGCCGTCACCAGACCAGGTTGCGGTGTTCTCGAAGGTCTGCAGCGACTCGAATGGCGCCTTGGTGTCGCCAAGCATCGAGACACTGACGTTCGTCCCGGCCGGCACGTTGCTGAACGTGATGCTCACCGAGGTCGTCGAGCAGTTCACTGTCGCGGACGGCGAAGTCGTGATCGACCCGCTGTCGCAGTTGAACTGCCAGTTCGCGCCGGCAGGCACGCTATCCGAAATGGTCAGCGATTCGAACGGGCCTTCGAGACCAGTGATCGTCCACTGAATCGCCTTGGTTCCATCGGTCTTGCCCTGGTCGAACGTCAGGAACGTTCCACTCTTCTGGGCATCGCGGACCGGCGCAGTGGTCGGGGTCGGCGTGTTCGTCGGCCGCGGCGTATTCGTCGCGGTCGGGGTGTAGGTCGGAACCGACGGATCCCAGGTCGCGGTCGGCGTGTTCGTCGGCCGCGGCGTGCTGGTCGGAGCCGCAGTCGCGGTATTGGTCGGCACACCGGTCGCGGTCGGCGTGTTCGTCGGAATCGCCGGGTCCCAGGTCGGGGTCGGCGTGTTGGTCGGAGCCGGCGTGTTCGTCGGCCGCGGCGTGTTGGTCGGAGCCGGCGTGTTCGTCGGCACCGCGGTCGGCGCTGCCGGAACCGTGATGTTCTCCGTAACCGAGCCTCCATCGATGTCGCCCGTGAACGTCACGGGGACAGTCGTGCCGGCCTTTTCCTCCGCCCAGCACGCACCGGAGTCAAAAGCTGCCCAACCCGTGTTGTTGGAGTGCGTCTCCACATAGGAGAGCAGCGTGAAGGTGGCGACGTTGTCCACGATGTTGAGCCGGGCGATGTTCTGGCTCGGATCATCGACCGCCGGCAAGAAGATCGTCTGGTTCGGGACATTCAGCTGGGGGTCGAGGTTGACCGAGAAGGTCGACCCCTGGCCCGCAGAATCAGGAACCGCCCAGTCGATCTGGATCGTCACCACATCGCACACCGTCGACAGCGTGGTTGGGGTGACCGAGATACCGGTGACCGCATTGCTGACCGTCTCCGGGGCCTTGGCGCCCACGAAGTCGACTTCCGTCACCGTCTCGACCGGCGCTACCGTCTCATCGGCGGCCACGGTTTCGACTGGTGCTTCAGTCTCCACGGTTTCAACCGGCGCTACCGTCTCGACCGGCGCTACCGTCTCGACCGGCGCTTCGGTCTCGATCGGGGTCTCAACTGGAATCTCTGGCTCCGGCGACGCGTCCTGCGCGATCACAACGGGAGACAGCAGACCCACCATAAAGAACAGGATGAACGCCACCCTGCCCAATCTTCCTTTTCTTCCCACAAGCCCCTCCTGCCCGCACCGCGTATGTGCGGCTATCTCTGCGCATAATCACCATGACTCCCGTAGCCAAAGGTTGCAGCGCACAGACTCATTCTAGGAGTGCCCTGTGACTGGGACAAATACTTTTGGGTGGTCGGTACGATCTAGAGATATGGTAATACCATCAAATGAAAAGGGAGTTACAATCCGGTATGGTCAACCCATGTCTCTATGTATACACATCTGTACTATCTATTTGGGTTACATGTGTACTGCATGTAGGCCATTCAGGTAGCCCTTCCAACCAGGATCCACGCTCCTGCGCCGCACATCCCCCGCTTGCGAGGACGGCCCGCCCAAGACGCGCGCCATCAGAAGCGGCGTGGGCGTCCGCTCCCTGGCAGCAGGGACCCTTGGCCACGCTGAACGGTTGTGGCGCTGAACGAGACGTGTATG
Source organism: Thermomicrobiales bacterium (assembly GCA_049841275.1). Taxonomy (GTDB): domain Bacteria; phylum Chloroflexota; class Chloroflexia; order Thermomicrobiales; family UBA6265; genus JASGDN01. Next base: position 11,442 of record JASGDN010000010.1, on the reverse strand, counting down.
CTACGCGCGATAGACGCGCTCCCGCCTTCCACCCATCCCGGAGTCACGATCCCCCATGCGACTGGTCAATCTCGGGCTCGGCAACATCGATTCGACCGTCGGCGCCTTCGCCGCAAACACCGATCGCTGCCTCGAACAGGCGCGCGCCATGGCGGAATCCGGCGTCACCATCGCCCTCTTTCCCGAGCAGGTCATTGGCGGCTATCCGGCCGAGGACCTCATTCAATGGCAGGGCTTCGTCGAGCACCAGTGGGCGCAGCTCCAGCGATACGCCGTCGAGACCGAATCGCTCCCGCTTGTCTCTGTCATCGGTGTCGCCATCGCCCACCACGGCCTGCGCTACAACTGCGCGGCGGTTGTCGCCGGCGGCCAGATCCTTGGCCTCGTCCCGAAGGAGAAGCTACCCACCTACGGCATCTACTACGATGGCCGCACGATGGCCCGTGGCATCGCCGGCATGCGAGAGATGCACAATGGCGTGCCATTCGGCGACTTCATCTTCCGCTTCGATTTCGGTACAGTGGCAGTCGAAGTCTGCGAGGACCTCTGGAGTCCAGACGGCCCGATGAAGCGACGTGCCTACGCCGGCGCGGATTTGGTGGTGAACCTCTCCGCTTCCGTCTTCCGCGTCGGCATCGAGCAGACCCGCCGCGAGCTGATCGCCACCCGTGCCGCCGACCATCAGGTCACCATCGCCTATGTCAACGCCGTGGGCGCCAACGACGGCCTCATCTTCGATGGCGGCGGCTATGTCAACCAGAATGGCCGCTTCTACCACGCTGCACCGCGCTTCCAGCAAGGATGGACCTCCGCCGTGGTCGATCTCGACCGCACGCTGCGCCTGCGCACGGAAGCCACCACCTGGCGCACCGACCAGGAGGAATTCGCCGCCGAGCACTCCCCGACTGAGGTCATCACCGTGCCGGTGGAAATCATCGCCACCGCCGAGCAGCGCGCGGGTTTGCGCTACCCGATTCCGCCTAGCGGCAGCTTCTTCCTCCCCGCCGAGCAGACCACACCGCCCCCCACGCCGCGTGAGGTCGTCTACGAGGAAATCCTCGACGCCCTGGCGCTTGGCATCGGCGACTACTTCGAGAAACTTGGCGCGTTCAAGCTGATCGGCGTCTCACTCTCCGGCGGCCGCGATTCGCTGCTTACCCTGCTGATCGCCCATCGCTACGCGACCCGCGTCACGAACGGCGATCCGGGGAAACTCCTGCGCGCCTTCTACCAGCCGTCACGCTTCTCCTCCGACGAGACCAGGCTCGGCGCCCAGACGATCTGCGAGGACCTTGGCATCCCCTTCGAGATCATCTCCATCGACGAGGCGTTCACCCGCGAACTCGACGCCGTGGAGCACTTCCTCGGCGACGATGCGGACGTGACGGAACTGACGCGCCAGAACATCCAGGCCCGCCTCCGCGCCCAGCGGATGTGGAACTGGTCGAACTCCAGCGGTGGTCTCTTCCTGCAAACGGGGAACATGAGCGAGAAGGCCGTCGGCTACACCACCATCGGCGGCGACCTCACCGGGGCGCTGGCCGTGCTGGCAAACGTGCCGAAGACGGTGGTGATGGCGCTGCTGGCCTACATCCAGGAGAAGGAAGGGTATCCGGGCATCGCAGCAGTGCTGAAGAAACCCGCCGGCCCGGAGCTGGCCCACAACCAGGCCGGCGAGGATGAGTTGATGCCATTCTTCATTCTCGATGCCTGCTTCTATCTCTTCGCCGGGGAGAAGATGCTGCCCGACGAGGTCAAGTCGGTGCTGGAGACCATGTATCGGGACATCGACCCGGACACCATCGCAGGATACGTGGAGAAGTTCACGCGGCTCTTCCTGCAGTCGATCTACAAGTGGGTGCAATCCCCGCTGGCGTTGCACATCGGCAACCTCGACCTCGAGCGGGAGCGGGCGCTTCAGCTGCCGGTGGTCACCAGCCGCGCCTGGACGAGGGGCTAGCCCCACACGCGTCCCCCAAGCCGGGGTCTTCAGGGAGCAGCGGTCTCGCTCCCCGCAGGCCCCGGCACGCGCAGTCCATCCAGCACGACCGCGATGAATCGCCGCACTCGTTGCCGGGCATCCTCCATCTCGACCGGGAATCCTGGCGGCGTCGTGGCCAGGTGCACCGCCATCTCGAGAATCTCGGAAGCGTCCAGGTCCGGTCGCAGGCTGCCGGATGCGTGCGCCCGGGCGACAATTCGCCCGAATGCTTCGTTGAAGCGCTCCACCTCGGCCACCATCTCCGCATGCCGTTTCATCTCGGCCGGGATCAGGTGGGCAAATGCCTGGTCCGCAATCGTATGCTCCGCCACCACGTTCATGAGCGTGCAGAAGGCGTCCCACGGCGCCATGTCCGGATCGATCCGCTCGACGGCTTCCCGGCTCGACCGGATCCCTTCGAATATCACCGCCGCAATCAATTCATCCTTGTTCGCGAAGTTGCGGTAGATCGTCCCAACCCCGATCCCCGCCCTGGCGGCGACCCCTTCCATCTGCATCGCCGTACCGGATTCACGGAACTCGGCCCGCGCCGCTTCCAGCAATCGCGCACGATTGCGCCGGGCGTCTGCCCGCCCGCCCGGCGGCGTGACGAACGAGGACGGCACGGAGCACGTGTCCTCGTCGTTCTGTCCTGAATGCTGGGAGGCTGAATGATGCATGGTCTTTTCCATTCCACATCAAGGAAGGGGCAATATCCTCCGGGCCGCTTGGTGCCCGGACATTCCAAAGGATAGTGCCATGCCCGGCCGCTGCTGCCACGTCGTGGACACAGCGGTACCGCTCCGTCTATTGACATCGCCCTCAGCGAGACGTAGTGTACGATTCGGAAGAGGAATTCCGATTCCATGACCTCACGCACCGAGGTTGGCGCCTGTCCGCAATGCGGGCGGATGGGCTGGATTGTGCTGGAGAGACCTTCTCATGGACGAGACGAACGGTTTACAGTCGGCGTAGACATTGTCCCGCCGTCATCTTGTTGCGGCGGGCGCCGGTGCCGCGGCATCGGTGGCAATCGGAAGCGCCCTGATGAGCGGGGGCACGAGTGCCTTCGCCCAGGATGCCACGCCGGCAGCCTCCCCCAAGGCCGATTTGCCTGTCACCCCGCCTGAGCTCGAGCAGTACGCGCAGGACTGGCCGGTCGCCCAGGCAAACCTGGCATCCACCCGCGTCGCCGCCGGGGAATCGATCGATTCCAGCAATGTCGCCCAACTCGGCGTCGCCTGGGAACTGCCGATCGATGCATCGTCCGCGTTCGGGGCCATCACCTCGAACCCGATCGTTCAGGGCGATACGGTCTATATCATCGACAATGTCGCCACCGTCCAGGCCGTCAACCGCGAGACCGGCGAGGTCAAGTGGAAAAACGAGTACAACGGCGCTACCTACGGCCCGAATGGCGTCGCCATCGGGTATGACACGCTCGTCCTCGCCGTCGGAGACTCAGCCGAAGTGGTCGCGGTTCGTCCGGCAGACGGCAGCGAGATCTGGCGCATCCAGCTGACAACCCAGCAATCGCTCGGCATCACCATGGCTCCGGCGATTTACGATGGCATCGTCATCGTCAGCACCGAACCGGGAGGAAACCCGAAGGGCAGCTACGAAGGCGGCGCCAACGGTGTGCTCTTCGGCATCGACATCCGCAATGGCGAGACGATCTGGACGTGGGACACGGTCGAGGACGACCTCTGGGGCAATTTCCGCATCAATTCCGGCGGCGGCCTCTGGTATCCGCCCTCCATCGATGAGAACGGGGTCCTGTACATGGGCATCGGCAACGCCGGTCCGTGGCCAGGAACGAAAGACTACCCGAACGCGAGCAGCCGTCCCGGGGAGAACGACTACGCCAACAACCTGGTCGCACTCGATCCCAACCAGGGCAAGGTCCTCTGGAATGTCAACGTCAAGCCGCGCGACCTCTACGACCTCGACAACCAGCAGACACCCGTGCTCGCCTCGGTTTCCATGGGCGGGGTCGATACCAACGTCGTCTACACCTCCGGCAAACATGGATACGTCGTGGCGGCACACCGCGAGAGCGGGCAGGAATTCTGGCGGGTGCCGGTTGGCACGCACAAGAACGACGGTCTGCTCGAACTGCCGGAGGAAAGCATCGAGATCTTCCCTGGCACGCTCGGCGGGGTCGAATCCCCGATGGCCTTCAAGGACGGCGTGCTCTACGTTGCGGCGTTCAACCTGGCTGCCCGCATGAACGCGAGCGGATTCGACTACGATCCGGATCAGTCGTACTCGATCGCGACCACGAACCTGATCGCCCTGGACGGCGCGACGGGAGCGGTGATCTGGAACACCGAACTGGCGTACGGCATCGCCGGTCCCGGCCCGACCCTCTCCGGCGACCTGATGTTCGTCGGCTCGCTGGATGGCATGGTCCGCGCCTTCACCCTTGCCGACGGCAAGCAGGTCTGGACCAGCCAGACCAGCGCCGACCTGAACGCGCCATTCGCAGTGGCCGACGACATGCTCTTCGTCCCGGCCGGCAGCGTCATCGCGCCGTCGTCCGATACGCCGGATCCGGCCCCTGGCTACTATCCCGCGGTGGTGGCCTACAAGCTCGGCGCTTCCGGCACGCCGACCCTTGGCGCGCCGACCCAGGAAACGGCTGCCACCCCGAGCGCTGGCTCCAGCGATGCCCCGACCGTGACCATGGTCGACCTTGCGTTCCAGCCCAACGAATTCACCATCCCCGCCAACACCGACGTGACCGTGCAGCTGATCAACAAGGGCGTGCTCTCCCACGACTTCGTGATCGACGATCCGGCCGTGAACTCCAGCCTGATCGACGGCGGTGCCGAGGGTTCGGTCGTCCTGAATCTGGCGCCAGGCACGTACACCTTCTACTGCTCGGTCGAAGGGCATGCCGCCGCCGGCATGGTCGGCAAGGTCACCGCCGAGTAATCCCGCTCATTGCCTGGGCGACACCGTTTCCCGGCTCATGTCGCACGGGGATGACGGATATCCGTCATCCCCGTGCGGCGTACGCCACAGCTACCCCAGCGGCCAGTGGCACCCGGACCAATCCTGTCGGCAGGAAGCCCTACACGGCGCCCCAGGCCCTGCCCCTCCTTCTGGTTTCACGAATAAATTGACGCAGGAAACCCCGATCTGTATTGTATGAATTGGAAGCGGGATTCATCTTCCGTGCGTCCGGTAATCGCCCATCTGCGCCGTGCAGCAGGGTTCGGAATATCTCGGTGGGGAGAAGCTCTCATGGATGAGATCGCAGGTTCTCGACCGGCGCGGACATTGTCGCGCCGGAATGTCATTGCTGCTGGCGCGGGTGTCGCGGCATCGATCGCTGCAGGAAGCGTCTTGGTCGGCGGCACCAGCGCCCTGGCTCAGGACGCCACACCGGCCGCTTCGCCGGAGCCCACACTTCCCGCTATCCCGCCCGAAGTCGATCAGTACGCGAAGGAGTGGCCGGTAGCGCAGGCAGACCTGGCCAATACACGCAATGCTGTCGGCTCCACAATCGAAGCCAGCAATGTCAGCCAGCTTGGCGTGGCATGGGAAGTCATGAGTGACGCCACCGGCGGGTTCGGGTCCATCACGTCCCAGCCGATCGTGCAGGACGGGGTCGCCTACCTGATTGACAATGCCGCCAGCATGTGGGCCGTCTCCATGGCCGATGGCACCGTGACGTGGCGCAAGGAATACAACGTCGCCACCTGGGGCCCAAATGGCATGGCCCTCGGTTATGGCATCCTCATCGGTGTCCTGGGTGATGCAGCCACTGTGGTCGCGCTCGATCCCGCCACCGGTGACGAGAAGTGGAGCTTCCAGCTCGCCAACCACAACGCGCTCGGCATCACCATGTCCCCGCTTATCTGGGACGGCCTGGTGATCGTCTCCACCGAACCGGGCGGCAACTCGAAGGGCATCTACGAAGGCGGCGCAAATGGCGTTGTCTACGCCCTCGACATCACCACCGGCCTCACCATCTGGACGTGGGACACGGTCGAGGACGACCTGTGGGGCAACTTCCGCGTCAACAGCGGTGGCGGCCTCTGGTATCCGCCGGCCGTGGACACGGAGACGGGCATCCTCTATATGGGTATCGGCAATGCCGGTCCCTTCCCCGGCACCGAGGAATTCCCCGCCGGCAGCAGCCGCCCGGGCGAGAACGACTACGCCAACAACCTGGTTGCGCTCGATCCGAACGCGGGCAAGGTCCTCTGGAACGTCAACGTCAAGCCGCGGGACCTCTTCGACCTCGACAACCAGGAAAGCCCGGTCCTCGGCACCGTCCAGTTCGAGGGCGTCGACACGCCGATGGTCTACTCCTCCGGCAAGCACGGCTTCGTCATCGGCGTCGTCCGCGAAACCGGCACCGAGATGTGGCGGCGTGCGGTCGGCACCCACAAGAACGACGGTCTTGGCCATCTGAGCGATGAACAGGTCGAGGTCTATCCAGGCGTCCTCGGCGGCGTCAATGCGCCGATGGCCTGGAAGGACGGCGTACTCTACGTCGCCGCCTGGAACTTCCCGACGCTCTACTCCGCCACCGCGCTCGATACGGCTGGGCTCGACTACTCCAAGGCCACAACCGATCTCTACGCGCTCGACGGCGCGAGCGGCGAGACGATCTGGACAACGCGGATCGAGGCCGGCGTGACCGGCGCCGGCCCGACGATCTCGAACGACCTGTTGTTCGTCGGTTCGCTCGACGGCATCGTCCGCGCCTTCTCCCTCTCCGATGGCTCCCAGGTCTGGACCAGCCAGACCAGCGCCGGCATCAACGCGCCATTCGCCATTGCGGGTGACACGCTGATCGTCCCGGCTGGCAGCTTCCTCGCCCCATCAAAGGATTCGCCGGAAACCTTGCCAGGCGTCCTGCCGACCTTCATCGCATACCGGCTCGGTGCGACCGGGACGCCGACGATGGGCGAGGCGAAGGCCGCCAGTGGCACTCCGGCCGCGGAGAACACCGCGACATCCGTCACGATCGAGGCCTACGATCTCGGCTATCGCCCGAACGAGGTCACGATCACCGCAAACACCGATGTCTCGATCACGTTGAAGAACACCGGCGTGCTCCAGCACGACTTCAAGATCGACGATCCGGAGGTCGATTCCGGTATGGTCGACGGCGGCACGGAGACCACGTTCACGGTCAACCTCCCGGCCGGTGAATATCGCTTCTACTGCACGGTGGAAGGCCACGCCGCATCGGGCATGGTCGGCAAGATCATCGCGGAGTAGCAGGCGCCAACACCGCACACGTGGTGCAACGAGACACCGGGCTCCGATCATTCAGATCGGAGCCCGGTGTCGTTCATTGCATGCGATCGGGCGCCGCGGAGATCTTGCATCGCTGCACCATTCCTGCGTTGACGATTCGCCCGGTCCGTCCGTGCGTTTCCGCAGCTGGCGATCCCCCACCCTCCTTCCCGCGGTGTCGGACCACCGTTTCATTACCCCTCGACACACACCCGGCGCTTTCGGCATCCGGGGTGGTGTGCTGCGAGCGCGATAGCGCGGAGATGTACGCCTGACCCCGATTCCGGAGAAGGAGCAAGCCCGTGCAGGAGGGTCCCCAATCACCGCCGCCGGATGCCACAGCCAACACCATCGGCAAGCCTGTTCCACCAGCCTCCCGGCGGCGTCCGGCCTTCGCCCGCCGGCCCCGTTTCCCCAGCTTCGACACCCTGGCCGGGTATGAAAGCACCCGTTTCCTCGGCAAATGGATCCTCATCGGCGGGCCGATCGGCATTGTGGCCGGACTCGGCGCCGTGCTCTTCACCCATGCCATCGGGTGGAGCACCGAGTTCTTCCTCGGACGCATCGTCGGCTACATGCCTCCCATGCCCGTCGGCGAAGGCAGCCCCGTCCAGGAAGCGATGAAACGTCGGTGGCTGCTGCCCGTCGTCACCACGCTCGGCGGCCTCATCTCCGGCATCATCGTCTTCCGGTTCGCCCCGGAGGCGGAAGGCCACGGCACCGACGCCGCCATCGACAGCATCCACCACAAGGGCGCCGTAGTGAACCCGAAGGTGCCGCCGGTAAAGCTCATCGCCTCCGCCATCACCATCGGTTCGGGGGGATCCGGCGGTCGGGAAGGCCCGGCAGCCCAGATCTCGGCGGGGTTCGGCTCCCTGCTTTCCGGGTGGCTGAAGCTGAACGCTGCCGACCGCCGGATCACGGTTGCCGCCGGTATGGGCGCGGGCATCGGCGCCATCTTCCGGGCTCCGCTCGGCGGTTCGCTGATGGCGGCGGAGATCCTCTACCTGCATGACCTCGAAGCGGAGGTCCTCATCCCCAGCCTCATCGCCTCCATCATCGGCTACAGCGTCTACGGTGCGATCGAGGGATTCGAGCCCATCTTCGGCGCGCAGCCAGACCTCGCCTTCCACGATCCGGTCACATTGATCTGGTACGCGCTCCTCGGGGTCGCGGCCGGTCTTGTCGGCCTGCTGTACGCGAAGACGTTCTACGGCGTCAGCAGCCTGTTCCATCATCTGCGGGAAGCCGGCGATCGGCGGCCTCCTCGTCGGACTGATGGGACTGATGGTGAAGGGCTCGATTCACACTGGCTATGGCTGGGTTCAGATCAGCATGACGCACGAACTCCTCACACTGCCGCTCTGGGTCGTGGTCGCGCTGCCCTTCGCCAAGATCCGGGCCACCTCGTTCTCGATCGGATCCGGCGGGTCCGGCGGTATCTTCGGTCCCGGCATGGTGATCGGCGGCATGCTCGGCGCGACGTTCTGGCGGCTGGGACATGGCGTCCTTCCTCATCTCCCAGGCGGCCCCGCCCCGTTCGTGATCGTCGGGATGATGGCGCTCTTCGGCAGCATCGCCCACGCCCCGTTCGCCGTGATGCTGATGGTGGCGGAGATGACCGGGAACCTCTCGCTGCTTGCGCCCGCCATAATTGCGATCGCGGTCGCCACACTGCTGGTCGGCGACCATTCGATCTCCTGGGCGCAACTGCCGAACCGCGCGTCCTCGCCGATGCACCGGCTGAATCTCAGCTTCCCGCTGCTCTCGGCGCTCACGATCCGCTCGGCAATGAAGCCTCCGGCCGATCCTGCCCCTCAGCGAGCCCCTGGCCTGACGCTGGATGCCCGCACCCGGCTGGACGAGGCATTGCTCCGGATGTCCGAACAGGACGTGAGCCGGGCGGAAGTCATCGATGGCGAGACGCCAGTCGGCACCATGACCTATCAGGATGCGATTCTCGCCTATCAAGCAATGCTGGGGCGCGGCCTGCACCGGGCAGAGCGCCTGCCGGAGACCTCCATGCTGCTCGAGTATCAGGTTGGCCTGGGCGCTCCCGCCGCTGGCAAGGAGCTGCGCGCCCTCACCTTTCCCGGTGAGACGCTGGTCGTCTCCATCGACCGCAACGCCGATCACATCTTCCCGCAAGCCGACACGGCGCTGCATGCCGGCGACATGGTCATAGTGATGAGTTCGCCCGAATACGACGACTCGCTTCGCACGTTGCTGGAAGGTACGACGGCTGGCGTTGCCGCCGACTGACGGCACCGAGAGCCTGCACTTGCCATGCCTGGAACCATTGCAGTGGTCTCCCGCGCATTCGCAAGTGCAGGCTCGGGACTCGCCCTGAGGACAGGCTCCGCATGGCCCCGGTCGTTCGTAGTGGTCCGGCGGCCTCGCCGGACCACGGTGCTGCCCCAGAGCCCGTCGCGTCCTGGCCGAGCCGAGCAATCCGGCCGTCGATCCGCGGCGTATAATGGAGAAGCCTCGTTCAGTCGAGGCACGCTTTCGTTCAGACGAACCGTGTACCCATCCAGGTCGTCAGGGACGAGTGGCTTTCCACTCGCCGTGGCCGCTGGAGCAAGGCCCGGCGAAGGATATTGCGCATCCACTCGCCGGGGACGTACACGATGTTGTGGTACCAACTCCACACGAAGCGGCAACGCAAGTGCCGCATGACCACCAAGATCCCCCTCACCTTCCGCGAGCCGATGTGGTGTCACGATGACATTCACATGGGCAATCTGCGCGGCTTCTCCCCGAACAGCCCTCCTCGTTAGCCTGCGACCGCCCGGAGCGATTCCGGCCCCGGCCTTCCATGTCGTGTGCATTCCGTGTCCCGCGCCCCGAACCGGAGCCGCTGGATGCGGTTCCCGTCGTTCCCGGCAGGTCCGGAAAACGACGACCGAGGAGGAGCCATAGTCGTATGGAAACCACCACGAAGAGCCGCTCGATGCTCGGGCGAACATCCCACTTGGTTGCCGTCTCCGCGGTCGGTCTGGCCCGCGCACCGGGACGCTTCTACGGCGAGATGCGCGACACTTTCCGGACCGACCTCGCGGAACCGGATGTCTTCGAGGAGATGACGCTCACCGAGCACCTCGTCGAGTTGCGCAACCGGATCATGACCGTCGTCTTCGGCCTGCTGCCCTGCTTCATCGTCGGCTTCCTGCTGGCCGGGCGGATCCTGCTCGACATCAAGCAGAAAGCGCACGCCACGCAGGGCCTGGACATCCGCAGCCCGACCGAACCGGTGATGATGACCTTCAAGATCGCCGCCTACGTCGCGGTCTCGCTGGGCATGCCGCTCATCATCTACGAACTGGTGGCCTTCCTTGCGCCCGGCCTGACGCGCCGGGAGAAGCGCGTCCTCTTCTCGGCGCTGCCGTTCGTCTCGGTTCTGTTCATCGGCGGCGTCGCCTATGGCTATTTCATCGCCGCACCGCGCGCACTCACTTTCCTCTCGAGCTGGAACGTCGGCGCTATCGATTGGCAGCCGGACGCCCCGGAGGTCGTCTCGTTCTTCCTGACCCTGATGATCGGCCTCGGGCTGGCCTTCCAGCTGCCCGTCGTGATGTTCGTCCTCGCGAAGATCGGCATCTTCCCGGCACACCTGATGCGGAAGTGGCGGAAGTACGCCATCCTCCTGATCACGGTCGCCGCAGCCGTCATCACCCCGAGCACCGACCCGTTCAACATGATGGTCGTCGCCGTTCCACTCTGGCTGCTCTACGAGTTGGGCATCATCATCGCCCGCATCTTCGCGAAGAATCCGATGCGCTCCGCGCACAACCTGCCATTCCTGCCCAGCAACGCGAACCCGTCCGAGTAGGTCCGTTTCGCAGTCTCTCCCGAAAGAAGGCACCCCGTGGTCGAAGGCCTGTTCCAACCCACCCACCTCATCCTGATCGCCATCGTCGCGCTGATCGTGCTCGGCCCGCCAAGCTGGGCGATCTCGGCGCGCGATGGGCCGCAGCGTCCGCGAGTTCAAGGAAAACGTCGATCCGGACCTGACACCCTCACCCCGTTCCGCCCCGAACGATCCGCACGCGGCCAGCATCGGCGCATTGCCGCCGGAAGAGCGGCTCGCCCTCCAGGAACGCATGACCACCTCCGCCGAGGGCATCCACGCCGTCGACGTGTAGCTGCCCCCCATCCATTCAGTCACACAGCGAAGAGGGCCCCGATCCGTACGGATCGGG
>JASGDN010000009.1:0-70941 GCA_049841275.1 Thermomicrobiales bacterium | reverse complement strand
GGCCGCGCGCCGGGCGACCGTCCATCGCAGCGCGGGACGCCGCCGCGTCCCGTCGACCGCGCCGATGCGGAGGACGAGCGCGTCGCCAAGGAGATCGTCGCCGACCTCCTGCGCTACATGGGGATCACCGCCGACGTGATCGCCGTTGACAATCCATCGTCCGTGCCGCTGGACGACGACGAACCGCCCACCATCTTCATCGACATCCTCGGCAACGACCTGGGCATGCTGATCGGCCGGCGCGGCGACCACCTCGCCCAGGTGCAATATCTCGTCAACATGATCGTCAACCGCCGGATCGAGACGTGGACGCGCGTCGTGCTCGATGTCGAAGGCTATCGCACCCGGCGCGAGGAGTCGCTCGTCGCCCTTGCCGAGCGGGTGGCCCGGCAGGTTGCACGCAGCCGCCGGTCCGTCGACCTCGAACCAATGCCGCCCAACGAGCGCCGCATCGTCCACCTCACGCTCCGGCAGCATCCCGACGTGACGACGCGCAGCAGTGGCGAAGGCAGCCAGCGCCACATCACGGTCGAGCCCCGCGGCTGATCCAGCATTGCCCGCCGTGCCTTGCACGGAACCGGCGTTTCGGTCACGATTCCTGTTCTCGCCACGATCGCGGATGGCCCCAGGCCGTCGCCCTGTTCGATCGGGCAGTCTTCGCTCCTGCCCCATTGCCGGGCGAAGACACCCCTTACCAATGCACCCAGGCGCACGCCGCGCGCGGCCGCCTTGCTGGCTTGCTGACTTCTCGCCGGACGTTTCCGGAGGAGTCTTCACCCGTTCTGGCCCTGCAGCCACTATCGAGTCTGGAGCGTTCCGTCATGACCGATCCCACGTCCACCCCATCGAAGCCGGCTGGCAAGAAGACCGGCGCGCGCGAGTCCCTCGGACACTCTCTGCGCGGCACACAGCTCTCGCGGACGCCGGATTACCTCGTGATCGGGCACATCACCGCCGACCTCCAGGCAGACGGCAGTGTCGTGCTCGGCGGCACGGCGCTCTATTCGGCGCTGACGGCAGCGCGGCTCGGCGCGAAGGTGGGGATCCTCACGCGGGGAGCCTTCGGCATCGAGGTCGCCGGCATGAAGATCCCCCCGCTGGAACCCTTCGCCGACCAGGTGAGCATCATCGTGCAGGACGCCGATGTGCCAACGACGTTCATCAACGAATATCGGGCCGATCTTCGCGTGCAGACCGTCCCCCACTGGGCGGGCGAGATCGACCTGCGCGGCCTGCCGCCGCACTGGCGCAACGCCCCGATCGTCCACCTCGGCCCCGTGCTCCAGGAGATCAACCCGAATCACGCCGTGGGCATGACCACCGAATTCATTGGTATCACGCCCCAGGGGTGGATGCGCGACTGGCCACGCGCGACCGGCGGCAAGGTGCGGCACATCCCCCTGCGCCTGCCCGGCTCGCTGCTCGGACGCACCGACTGCGCCATTGTCAGCACCGAGGAGATCCACCAGGCGCGGGAGGTCGTGGAGCGCGTCGGCGAGCAACGCCTGGCCGTCGTCACGCGTGGCAAGGATGGCGCCCGCGTGATCGCCCGCGGCCAGACGATCGACCTGCCGGGCTTCAAGGTGAAGACGAAGGATCTCACCGGCGCAGGCGATGTCTTCGCGGCGGCATTCTTCCTGAAAGCGGCGGACAAGACCATTGCCGCCGCCACGGCTGGCCGGTTCGCAAACGCGGTCGCGGCGCTGAGCCTGCGCGAGATCGGCGTGGAGGCCGTCCCGACCATGGAGCAGGTGGACGCCCTCCTCGCCAACTCAATGTAGCAGAGTAGCGGGGCTGAAGAAGCGCCACGTTCGAATTGGCAAGGTGAGCATGCGGCCCTGTGGTCGCCTTCACCGGATGATTCTGGCCAGCATCCCGAAGTGGCTGAAGGGGTGATTCCATGATGCGCGAACCTGGCGAAATCATCGTGCTGGAAGGCATGATCGGGCCACGAACGGGGCTGGCGATTCCCGCAACCATCGTCAAGGACACCCCCGACATCCTCGCGTGCTTCGTCCCGGACGGCGTCTCGACGCTGCGGCTGATCCCTGCTCCGGAGATGACCTTACCACGGGTGCTGTCGCACCAGCAGATCGAGGCATCGGACCTCCGCCTCGTCCCCCATGTCTGGTCAGGGAGGAACGTGCTCTACCTGGCTCCACAGCGCGATCGCTATGCGATTCACGCACGCTGGTTGGCCGATTGGACCTTCCGCGGGTGGTACGTCAACCTTCAGAGACCGACGACCATCCTTCCGGACCGATGGGTCACCGAAGATCAATTCCTCGACATCGTCGTCCAGCCGGATCGGTCCTGGGCGTGGAAAGACGAGGACGAACTGGGGGAGGCAGTCCGCATCGGGCGTCTTTCGGAACAGGAAGCCGTCCGCATCAGGGCAGCCGGCGAGGCGATCGTCCCACGCATCGAGCGAGCCGAATGGCCCTTCTCTCCCGACGTCCCATTGTGGAGACCGGACCCGGCATGGGAGCTCCCGGTGATCCCTCCTGGCTGGAAACCAACCCGTCGCTGACCCCGCGCGATCGAACGCGGGGTATCGGTTTTTCACGACGTGGCCCAGGGACGCATTGCTCGCGAAGATTCGCGTGCCCTGGACTTTGCCCTGCGCAGGAGCCTCGATGACACGCTCTGAGCCTCGCATCTATCACCAATGCCCGGATGACCTCGTCGGGTCAATACTCTATCCGTTGACCATACTGAAAGCGGTAACGCCCGGCTCGTATAGAGCCGCGCTCGCCAATATGATGACCATCCCGATCGCCGCATGCTGCCAATGACCCCGATACCGCATTTGGCGTGTACGTGGAGCGATGTCGTTCAATGCTGCCCCATCCATCCGCACCAGCTCTATCTGGCCCAACGTGATGCCGGTATCTCCCCCCAACCGCAATCGTTCTTCACCATTCCGCTGAACCGGGTGCACCATCTGCCAGCCGTCGTCTTTGTCCGCGGCGCTGACGGTCGCCCTGAGTACGAACCCGTTGACTGGTCGGCCTATTCCGAACTGATGGACGTGCCGACCGGCACGCGCGAGTGGTATCGCATGCTGGCTGAACGGAATCGGCGGGGAGCCGCGTTCGTCGGCGTCCCCCATCTCATGATTCAGGGGCAAATCGATATCAGCGATCTGGCAATCCTCGATTGGTCCGATCCCACCGGAACCTGATGCCGGGAATCAGGGACGCCGAACGACACCCGCCGCACATGGTGGGAAGGCCTTTGTGACCTCCTGCCTTTCGGCATCGCCACCACACGGCAACTCACTCCCACAAGACAGATCGGCTGCTTCCCCTGTACCATGCCCGAAACGAAGCAGCTGCGGGAGCCCGGGTGAGCCGGGCTGAGAGTGCGACCGTCCTACCGTCGCTGACCGCCGAACCTGATCCGGGTCGTACCGGCGTAGGAAGGCATGATGCGTGGTCAATTCCCCACGTCCCCCCAAGCATCCAATCCCATCACCATCCAGTCTGCTGCCGCCCTGCCTCGCGCTCCAGCACATCGACTCCGTCTACACCGAGCGCGGCCGTTCCGTGCAGGCGCTGGCAGACATCTCCTTCGAGATCGCGGACGGCGAGTTCGTCGCCCTCATCGGGCCGTCTGGCTCTGGCAAGAGCACCCTCCTCGACATCATCGCCGGCCTCTTCGCCCAGACCGGCGGCGAGGTCGTACTCGGCGGCGTTGTCCTTCCCACGAAGCAGCGGCTCGGCATCTCCGCCTACATGCGCCAGCGCGATCTGCTCCTTCCCTGGCGAACCACACTCGACAACGCTGCGCTCGCACTCGAAGTCCACGGACACATCCGCACCGAGGCACGCCGGATAGCACGCGATCGCTTCCCGGAATTCGGCCTCGCCGGCTTCGAGCACGCCTGGCCGGCCCAGCTCTCCGGCGGCATGCGGCAACGCGTCGCCTTCCTCCGCACGGTCCTTACCGAGCGTCCGCTCCTCCTGCTCGACGAACCGTTCGGCGCCCTCGACGCGCTGAATCGAGTCGCGCTGCAATCATGGCTGCTCGACCTGTGGGAACGGGAACGGCAGGCTGTCCTCCTCGTCACCCACGATGTCGACGAGGCGATCTTCCTCGCCGACCGCGTGATCGTGCTCACGCCCCGCCCCGGCAGGATCGCCCACATCGAGCCCATCGCCCTCCCGCGTCCACGCCACCGCGAGATCGTCACCTCGCCACCGTTTCTGGCCCATCGCGCGGCGCTGCTCGACGCCCTCGGCCTGCTGACCCCGGCAGGGAGTGGCGCAGCATGAACGAGTCCCCACTCATGCGAGCGATCGGCCGCTGGATCTTGCCGGCAACGATCCTCGTCGCACTGCTTGTCGGTTGGGAGATCGCCGTCCGCCTGACAAACGTCCCGGCCTGGCAATTGCCCGCTCCCACCGCCATCATGGAGTCGTTCCGCGACGACCGCGCCCTGCTCTGGAAACACACGCTGGTCACCCTGAAGGAGGTGCTGCTCGGGTTCGGCCTGGCCCTCGTCGCCGGGCTGCTCGTCGGCATCGCAATCGATGCCTCTCCCATCCTCGAACGCGCCATCTATCCGCTCATCATCGCCAGCCAGACCATCCCGATGGTCGCACTGGCGCCGCTTCTGTTGATCTGGTTCGGTTACGGGCTGCTCCCGAAGGTCCTGGTGACGGCCCTCGTCTGCTTCTTCCCGCTCGCCGTGAACACCGTGGACGGGCTCCGCATCGCCGACCGCGAGATGCTCTCGCTCCTGAAATCGATGGGCGCATCCGGCTGGCAACAGTTCCGGCTCGTGAAAGCCCCGGCCTCGTTGCCGTCCATCTTCACCGGCGCGCGCATCGCCATCGCCTTCAGTGTGATCGGCGCCGTCTTCGGGGAACTCGTCGGCGCCAGCGCAGGGCTGGGATACCTGATGCAGCGATCGGCCGCCCAGTTCCAGACCGCCCGCGTCTTCGCCGCCATCGTCATCCTCTCGGCGATGGGGGTCGGCCTCTTCATGCTCGTCTCGCTCCTGGAGCGGATCGCGCTCCCCTGGCGACGCTTCGTCACCGACGAGTCCTGACAGGCCGGCCGCTTCTGACATCCAATCACAAGGAGCCAGCATGCGTGACGACATTCCGTTCAGCGTCCACCTGCGCCGGACCGCCAACTCCATCTGGCAAACCCAGCACGATCATCCGCTGGTGCGCGGGATCGGCGACGGCACGCTCGATCCGGAGATCTTCGGCTTCTGGCTGCGGCAGGATTATCTCTTCCTGATCGACTACAGCCGCCTCTTCGCGACCGCCGTCCTCCGCGCCCCGGACCTGGAGAGCATGACTCGCTTCGCTGGTCTCCTCCACGAGACGATGACGCGAGAGATGAACCTGCATCGTTCCTATGTGGACGGTTTTGGCATCACCGCCACCGACCTGGAAGGCGAACGCAAGGCCCCCACCACACAGGGCTACACCGACTTCCTGCTCCGCACCGCGACAACGGGCGACTATGCCGAACTGCTTGGTGCGCTCCTTCCCTGCATGTGGGGCTACAGCGAACTGGGCATCGCCCTCGCGGCCCGGGGGTTCCCCGCCGATGAGCGTTACGCTCGCTGGATCGAAACCTATGCCGATCCCGAGTTCGCCACACTCGCCGCCTGGTGCCGCGACCTCACCGATGCCGCCTGCACCGGTCTGCCGCAACCCGCCCTGCGGCGGGTCGAGACCGCCTTCATCACGGCAAGCCGCTACGAGCTTGCCTTCTGGGAGATGGCCTGGACCCGCGAGCGATGGCCCGTGTAGGTATCGCCGGCAAACACCGGGCGATCCGAACCCCGGTCACCCAGGGAGGAATACCGCATGGAGTGGGTGGAACCCTTCTATTCGCGCACGGGCATCTGGTGGGGAGCGGCCGAATCCGCCATCACGGCGCGGGATACCGATCGCCTCGGCACCCTCGACCGGCATACCGCTCACCTGCCTCACGCGTCATCGGGCTTGCGCATCCTCGATCTCGGCTCGTCCTACGGGACAACACCCTTCATCATGGCGCGGGCTGGACACGATGTGACCGGCGTCGAGGTCAGCGAGCGTATCGCGTTCGCGGGCCAATTCGACCGCGCGACCATCACCGGGGCGTTGCGTTTCGTCCAGGCCGACTTCTACGCATTTACGGACAGCGAACGGTTCGACATCGTCACGTACTGGAACGGCTTCGGAATCGGCACTGATCTCGATCAGCGTCGCCTGCTGCGCCGCATGGGTGCACACTGGCTGCGGCCGGATGGCATCGTCCTGCTGGATATCTTCAACCCCGTCCGATGCGCGCAATGGGCGGGCGACGAGGAGGTTCGCAACGCCCGACCGGAGGCGGGCTATCCGTTCAGCGTGCGCGAGCGGACCGACTACGACCCAGTCGGCAACCGGTTCATCGACACCTGGTGGGAGGCAGGCCATCCCGACGATGCGATCTCCCAGAGCCTGCGCTGCTACACTCCGGCCGACCTGCTGCTCTTGCTGGAAGGAACCGGTCTCCGCGTGCGCGCCTTCGAGGTCGGCGGCGAGCCGTTCTCCCTCGCCGATGCGATATCGGATCATCCGCTCTGGCGGCATCACGAGTACCTGGCTATCCTCGAACCCGATACGAGGTGATTCGGGCGATGTCAGCCGACCGGGTTGTGTCCCGTTCCCAGCACGGTCAGTTGCAAGCGCGACGGCTCCGCCGCGACTACGCGATGATTCACCGCCGCCGCAATGTGCAGCAGTCCACCCGGCTTCAGGTCAACCGACTGTCCGTCCGCGTCGACCTGCACGCGTCCATCCAGCACCTGCAACAACACCGGCACCGGTGCATGATGCTCCCGCAACTCGACCCCGGCATCGAACGCGAAGACGATGACGCTGAACGGTCCGATCTTCAGCACGGAGGATGGAACCACCTTCCCTGGCTGGACCGGCGCGGCCGCCAGGACGTCGTCTACCAGGGTCAACGGGCCTTCGAGGTCATGTGAGATCACGGGCACCTCCTGTTCGCGGAATCGAGGGGCTACATCTCCTCATCGGAATGTCACCTGTCATTATCCCGGCAAGCCGTGCCCGTCGCCTTTCACGGCGCTGCCAGATCGTGTCAATCGCGTGACATCCCGGGGATCAGCCCCCGTTCCGTCGCGAGCATGCACAGTTCGTCCAGTCCGCGATCGGTGAGCGCCCAGTTCTGTGGATCGTTGCGCCAGCGGGAAACGCCCGACGGATGCGGCAACGGCACGACCGGCACCTTACCGAAGCCAAGATCGACGGAGAACGAGTTCCCCACCAGGTCCACCAGCCGGAGCCGGCGCGCACCGGGGATGAGCGCAGCAGCCGCCAGCCGTCCGAGCGTGACGACGATCTCGGGTTGCACGAGGGCGATCTCCATCGCGAGATGATCTGCGCACAGACGGATCTCGGCGGCGGATGGCGCGCGATCGCCCTTTCCGCTCGTCGCGGAACCGGGGAAGCACTTCGTCAGGCTGGTCAGGTACCAGGTTTCGAGGAATGTATCCGCCGGAAACCCTGCCTGGACGAGCCAGCCCTTCAGCAGGTCGCCGCCGGGACCGCTCCACGGCACACCTCGCTCGTGGGCACGGGCGCCGGGTGCCTGCCCGACGATCATCAGGCGCTGGACGGCCTGTCCCCGGAAGACCGGGTGCGCCTCAGCCAGCAAGCCCGCAGCCACACATCGGGTGCAAGCGCGCATTGTCGCCTGATAGGCGGTCAGTTCGGCAGCACGCGCATCGATACCCGTGTGGCCTCCAGCCGTCTCGCTCGTTACCATGAACCCAGCATCGCGTCGAACCGTCCTCCGATCGGAGTCTTCCCTGTCATGTCCACCCCCGGCACCAGCACCCCGCGGCACGATCCATCGTCCCCGTTCACATCACGGACCGACTATGTCCGCAGCCAGGTGATCGGCTCGCCCTATTTCCTGGTGATCGTGGCGTTGTACGTCACCTGCCTGATCATGGCGAACATCCTCGCCGTGAAGATCCTTCATGTCGGGCCGTGGGTGGCCGACGCCGGTACGCTTACCTTCCCGATCGCCTACATCGTGGGCGATATCCTGACCGAGGTCTATGGCTACTCCATCGCCCGGCGTGTGATCTGGCTCGGGTTCCTGTGCAACCTGCTGGCCGTGGCGATGATCCAGCTCGCCGGGGTGATGCCCGCCGACGCCTCGTGGGATGGAGGCGATGCCTATCAGCGCATCTTCGGCTCCACGCCGCGCATCCTGCTCGCGTCGTGCGTGGCCTACATCGTGGGCGAGTTCGTCAATTCCTACGTGCTGGCGCGCATGAAGGTCGCGACAAACGGGAAGTATCTGTGGACGCGCACGATCGGCTCGACGATCGTGGCGGAAGGGCTGGATTCGCTGCTCTTCGTGCTCATTGCCTTCGGCGGCACCATGAGCGGCGGCATCCTCTGGCAGATGATCTACACGAACTGGATCCTGAAGACCGGCTACGAGGCCCTCTTCACCCCGGTGACCTACTTCGTGGTGAACAAGCTGAAGCGGCTGGAAGGCGTCGACGCCTTCGACCGCGACACGAACTTCAACCCGTTTGCCGTCACGGCCACGGCGTAAAGTCCAAATCCGGATGCTCCGGTAGTGGAGCGACATGAAGGGGAGGTCGATTCATGGCGGAGACACGAACGATTACCATCGTCATCGACAGCGACATCGACGATGAATTGAATGAACTGGCTCGCTCCACGGGCCGTGACAAGCAGAGTCTTGCACAGGAGGCGCTGACCGCATGGCTGGAGGATCAGGAAGACATCCGGGATGCACGCGCGGTACTTTCAAGGCAGGATTCGACGCTCTCTCTTTACGAGGTCAGGAAATCCCTTGGCCTGGCGCGTTGAATTCGACGCTTCGGTCCTGAAGTCGCTTCGCAAGATCGATCGGGCTGGCCAGAACGAATCCTTGCGTTTATGGAGGAGGTCGGCCACCTTGACGATCCCCGTGCTCGTGGAAAGGCATTGACGGCCGACCACGCTGCTAGTTTGTGGCGGTATCGCGCCGGCGACTACAGAATCGTTTGTCAAATCAAGGATGATGCATTGGTCATCATCGTGGTCAAGGTTGCCCACCGACGCCACGTCTATGACTGAATGCGATATCGCTTCGCGCGTTCGGGGGCCATACTTCATATATTCATTACAGCGAAATCCGGAACGATAGCCACACCATAGTGGGACATTGGACGTAGAAGCGATCCTCGCAGTGATTGCTGCGGCCGGCGATCGCCCAGGACGCGCGGATGTCCCGGCGCGTCATCGGAGATCACCAGGTTCACCCCTACACGGGAAGTGAACCTTGGGCTGAGGATGTCCCGAGCCGCGGCACGATCCAGTCCACAATGAACTGCATGACCGCGCCCCGGTCTGGCTCGTTCAGTAACTCATGGCGCATTCCCGGCCATAGCACGATCGTGCGGTCCGATGTCGACGCACCCTTGTAGAGCAGTTCCGTGCCGCGCGGACTCGTCAACTCGTCGTCGGCTCCGTGCATCGCCAGCAAGGGCATCGTCAGGCGATCGAACCACGTGCGAGCGTCCTCGCCTGCATGGACCATCTCGACCGCGGTCCGCATCCGCGTCTCGCCGTGATGCGTCCGGTGATCGGCGTCGAACCCGATTCCGATCGTCTCGTCCGTACTGAGGACATTCCCCTCGCTTCGTGGTACCGGCGCGGCCGGCGCTACGCGGGCGATCACCTCGCCGGCCTTGCGCGCGATGGGCGATGTGCCCTCGTCGATGATGAGCGCCGGACCGCTGGTGATGAGAAAATCGACCGTTTCCGGACGCGCCTCGGCGTACCGGACCGCGATCAGGCCACCCATCGAATGCCCGAAGAGCACCAATGGCAGGCCGGGGAACGCGGCCTTCGTCCGCGTCACGACCGTCCCGAGATCGTCCACGTAGTCGTCGAAGCGCATGGCCAGCGCGCGCGTGCCGCTGCTGCGCCCGTGCCCGCGATGATCGAGCGTCGCCACGACGAAGCCTTCGGAGACCATCGTCGTGACGAGCAGGGCGTAGCGCCCGGCGTGTTCGGCATGGCCGTGCGAGAAGACGAGGATTGCCCTGGGCGCATCGGGAATCCAGGCAGCGGTCGCCACGATGACACCGGGCGTCGGTGAAAAGGTCCCGCGTTCCTGCCGCATATTCGTCCTCCCGTCCATGCCCGCGCTATGGCGACACCGTGCGGAACCATCCGTCCACGAACGGCGAGCGGTCGAGGGATGCGCCTGCCTGTCGCAGGATCTCCACCGGCACCCCGATATCCGCGACGGTGACGGCCCCGCAGACTGCCGCCGCACCCGGAACGAGCAACCCTGTCTTCGGGAGCGCGAGGGTCAATGTCCACCTCGCCTGTACGCAGGGTACGCCAATCACGCCGGTCGTCGCATCCAGTCCGGACGGCAGGTCGATGGCAAGGATCGGCGCCGGATGGCCATTCGCCGCCTCGATCGCCATCGCAACAGAGCCATGCGGGTTCCCGGCCGCGCTGAACCCGAGCAGCCCGTCGAGGATCAGGTCCGTCGCCGGCAACGGATCGTCCACCGTCAGTATCGGGATCCCCATCCGCTGCACGGTCGCGAGCTGGTGCGCCGCCGCCCCAGCGTAGGCTTCCGGGGTCTTCGTAAGGACGACGCACGGCGATGCATCCCACGCCGCCAGCCACCGCGCCGCAACGAGGGCATCGCCGCCATTGCCGCCGCTTCCGGCCAAGGCGAGGATCCGTTTCCCCACGACCCCACTGGAGAGGCAGGTCTCGCGCACGAATGTGGCAATGGCGTGGCCGGCGGTCTCCATCAGTTGCAGGGTGTCGACGCCAAGCTCGTCCAGCATGAGGCGATCGACCTCCGCCATCGCGGCAGAGGGCAATACCGGAATCGGTTCGGTCATGGCCTTTCTCCCGCGACGCCGCTGGCTCAAACGCCAGACTTCGACCGGCGTTGCCGGCGACGTGGCTTCTCCGCTCCCACCCGCACCGAAAGACGCCCGCCTGCCCGCATCAACAGGCGATCCGGATCGTCAGCGGTCGGTGCGTCGAAGAACTGCACGATCATTCCCCGGCTCGGCCCATCCGGCGCGCGGAAGGCTCGTGCTTCCGGCGCGGTCACCGGAACCAGCCGCATCGAACGCTCCCCCAGCGGTGTTCCGGTCTCGGAATCGAAGGACACAATACGTGCATGCAGACCGTCGCCATCACGCGTAAGGAATGTCTGCTGGTTGAAGCGGTTGAACGCACCGGTGTAGGCATCCAGCTCGGCGTCGGCGAGGGCGATCGTCTCCGGCGTCCGCTCCGGAATCCCAAGGTACTGCGACAGCGCCCAGGCTTCGATCTCCTGCATGACGGCAGCACCTGTATCGGCGTTCGTCAGCATGGCGATGACGAAGCCCTTCTCCGGGACCGCCGTCACCTGCGCCCGGAACCCATCGGTCGCACCACCATGTCCGATCCGCAGAACGCCGTCCTGCGACTTCAGCGACCAACCGAGGCCGTAAGCGGACCCGAACGTCGCATCGCCCGGCCCGACCGCAATCTCCTCCTGCCGCATCGCCTGGGCAGCATCCCCGCTCAGCACGCGCGTGCCATCCAGCTCGCCGTCGGCCAGGTGGGCGCGGGCAAAGCGGACGAGGTCGCCGACGGTGGAGAGCACACCACCAGCAGGCGTCGCATGCCGCCGGTCCCAATACGGCCGCGCGATGGCAAACCCTTCCTCCCGCGAAAGAAGGTCGTGCCCGACGGCGTGGGGCCGGGTGATGGCATCCTCCGCGAAGAGGACGGTGTGTTCCAGCCCCCACGGAGTAAGCACCCGTTCCTGCAACGCCTGCTCGAACGTCTGCCCGGTCAGGATCTCGCAGATGCGTCCGACGAGATAGAAGCCCGCGTTGCAGTAGGCGAAGAGCGTGCCCGGCGACACCCACTGCTCCAGCTTGCCGAAATTCGCGATCGCCCGCGTGGACGCATCGTCGCCGCGGCCGTAGTTGGCAAACCGGTCGCCCTCCAGCCCGGAGGAATGCGAGAGCAGGTGTCGCATCGTGATGACGCCGCGCGCGTCCGGGTCTCCGAGCGGCAGGTCGGGCACATAGGTGATGACCGGCGCATCGAGGTCGAGCTTGCCTTCGTCGACCAGGGTCATCGCAAGGGTGGTAGCGAAGACTTTCGAGATCGACCCGACCTGGAAGAGTGCGTCGGGCACGAGCGGCATCTTCGTGACGATGCTGGCAACGCCCGCCGCAGTCTCCGCCAGTTCACCATCGTGGAAGACTGCCGCCGCAATGCCCGGCACGTTCCAGCGCGCGCCTTCTCCCTGCACGGCAGCGGCAAGGGTAGCGTAATCCGGGCGCGCAAGCGGCCACGCCGGGCGGTCCGATGTCTCTGCCATGATCGTGGTCCCTCTCTCCGCTACATATGTGATCCCCGAATGTCGCCTGCCAGCGCATCTACGAGGTCGCCCCAACACCTTGCGACATGCCAGATCAGCCTGGCATGCACCGAGGGCATCCGTCACGCATCATCCCATGTCATGCTGAGCGAAGGTCAGAACCTCCACGCGAAGCGCTTCCGGCGGGCCACAAGCCGGAACCCGGCGCAGCATCCGCGATGTCCCGTCGTTCAGCGTGTTTTCGACGGACCAGCGACGGGATGTCCGTTTCCGGGGTATCGACCTCCGGTCGATTGTGCTTCGCACGGGGGTTCTTCGCTGCGCTCAGGATGACAGAGCGGATGGGTGGGATAAAGGCATCCGGAATGCCAGCGCCGATTGTCGTCCTTCGACGATGCTCAGCAGGATGACAGAGCAAGATCTGCTGATCCAGAGCAGCATGCCAAGATAGACCGGCGAGCGCATTCAGCGTGCCCGTAACGTTTGGCATGCCGGAGAACCATGGAGGAGCGCGGCGAGCCCCTCGACGCCTCCAGCAAGGCAACGCGCCTACTTCTTGCCCTTCTTTCCCTTGTCGCCCTTCTTCGTCTTCTTGCCCTTCTTCTTGGCGTCATCCGCCCTGGAATCGCCGGCATCGATATCGCCGATACGCTCGAAGACGCGGCCACCGGCACGGATCATGATGCGGTCCGGATCGTCCGCCGTCGGGGCGTACGGGAACTGCACGATAGACGTCGCGAGCGCACCACTGATGCCCCGGAAGTCGTTTTCCCGCGTCGACTCGATCGGCTCGAAGAGTGAAGGCGCCCCCTTCGACATGCGCGACTCCTCGTCGCGTTCGCCCGTCTTCGGGTCGACCTCCCACGCATCGATCTTCAGCAGGCTGCCCTCCCGCTCGACCGAGACGCGCATGTCGTGGCGGGCATAGAGACCGGCGAGGGCGTCCAGCTCCTTCTTGCTCCGCTTCGTCGATTCGGGCTTCGGCGCCTCGAAATCAAGGTAGAACTTCAGCGCCCACGCGATGATCTGCTCGTAGGCGCGGGAGCCGACATCACCGTTCGTCAGCACCGAGATCGCGAAATTCCGCTCCGGCGCGATCCGCAGCATGGCGTTGAACCCGATGGTCGTGCCGCCATGCATGATCAGCTTCATGCCTGGGTATTCCGCGATGTACCACCCTTGGCCAAAACTGGTGTGCTGGTCCCACGAATTGATGAACGGCGTCTGCATCAACGTCGCCAGCTCTTCGGAGATGATGCGCACACCGTCCAGTTCGCCCTTGTTGATGTGCATCTGGGCGAAACGGATCTGGTCGCGAGAGGTCGCAATGATGCCGCCCGGCGCCGCGATCTGGCGCGGGAAGGAATACTGCTTGGCAAGCTTCGGCCCCTCCGCGCGCTGGGAGACCATGTGCCCGACCGAATGCGGGTAGGTGATGGCATTCTCCGCGTAATAGACCGTGTTCTCCAGCTTCAGCGGCGTGAAGACACGCTTCTGCATCAGGTCCTCGAAGACCTCGCCGGTCACGTTCTGGATCGCCAATGCCGCCAGGATGAACCCGTTGTTGTTGTAGGAGAAGAGCTGGCCCGGCTGGAACCACTGCCGCAGTTTCGGGAATTCGGCCACGGCCTTCGCCACCGCCTCATCCCCCCGGCCATACTCGTCGAAGGTATCGCCCTCGAATCCAGCGCTATGGGAGAAGATGTGGCGCAGCGTGATCCTGTCGCGCGCATCCTTGTCGGCAAGGTCGAAATCGGGAACGTACGTCGCGATCGGCTCGTCCAGGTCGAGCTTGCCCTCGTCCACCAGCGTCATCGCCAGGGTGGTCGTGAAGATCTTGGAGATGGAGCCGATCTGTTGGATCGTCGCCGTCGTCATCGGCTGCTTCGTATCGAGGTTGGCAAACCCGACGGCCACCTCCTCGATCTGGCCGTCGTGCAGGACTGCCACCGTGATACCCGGCACGTTCCAGCGCGCCGCCTCGCCCTGGACCGCCGCGTAGAGCGACGTGTAGTCCGGTCGGGCAGCCGGCCACTCCTGCACCGCTGCCTCCGTGTCGTCCTCGCCCCAGCCGAACCGCGATACCGTGTTCCATTCCTTCGCCATGAAGTTGTTGTCCCTCTTGTGTCTCGAACGGATCGCCGCCGCATTCTCGGACCGAATCGGCGCCAGCGCCAGTCCCCGAACCGGCAGGTCAGGCACGCTTGCGCCCAGGATTCCGCTTCGCCTCCGACGATCGCGTCAGTGTCTTGCCAGACGTTTTCGCCGGCGCGTCCTGTCGTGCGGCGAGCCGCCCACCCAGGCGCATCAGCAGGCGGTCGACATCCGGCGCCTCCCGCGTGGGCAGATGAACGAAGTCGACGACTGTGCCGAGTCCGGGTCCCTCCGGAATGCGGAAGACCGGCCGGTCCTCCGGGCCCACGGGGACAAGCCGGAAGTTTCCTTCGTCGGACTCGTCGCCTGTCCGCTCGTCGATGGACGTCTGCGCCACACGCAGGGCATCGTCCTCCCGCGTAATGACGACCCGTCCGTCGTGCCGGACGAACGTGCCGGTCAGGGCGTCGAGGTCAGCCTTGCTGCGCGAAATCGTCTGCGGGACCGGGCGCTCGAGACCGAGGTAGTGCTTCAACGCCCACGCTTCGATGTTCTGCATCGCGCTGGCGCCGGTGTCGCCATTCGTGACGACCGCGATCGCATATCCACGCTCCGGCACGACCGAAAGATACGCACAGAAGCCGATCGTCCCGCCGGTATGCTCGATCACCTTCAGGTCCGGCCACACATACATGCTCCAGCCCTGCCCGAACGATCGGTTGGGCGGCCCGGCGTCAATACGGGGGGTCTGCATCAGCTCGGCAGATTCGGTGGAGATGATGCGCGTGCCCTCGTACTCGCCCTTGCCGATATGCAGTTGCGCGAACTTCAGCAACTCGCTGGGCGTGGCCATGATATTGCCGCAGAGGTTCACGTGACGCCCGCCGATGATGAACGGCCGTGCGACCGACGGCCCGTTCAGGCGGTCCCCGAGCTTGTGGCCTACCGCGTGATCGCACGTAATGGCATCCTCGGCGTAGAAGGTGACGGTCTCCATGCCGAGCGGCTCGAAGATGCGCTTCCGCATCAGGTCCTCCGGCACCTCGCCGGTCACACGCTGGATGATGAGCGGCACCAGATAGAAACCGACGTTGCAGTAGGAGAAGAGCTCACCCGGCTGGAACCATTGCTGAAGCGTGTCCATCTCCTGCATCGAGCGTTCGTAGGCATCGTCGCCACGCCCGTAGTTGAGGAAACGGTCGCCCTCGAACCCGCCGCTGTGACTGAGCAGGTGCCGCAACGTGAGTGCAGCGCGGGCATGTTGATCGCCGAGCCGCAGGTCTGGCACGTACGTCGTCACGGGCTCGTCGAGGTCGAGCTTGCCCTCGTCCACCAGGGTCATCACCAACGTGGTCGTGAAGACCTTGGAGATGGAACCGATCTGCGAGATGGTGTTCGTAGTGAACGGCATCTTCGTGACGACGCTGCGCACGCCGGTCGCCGTTGCAGTGATCTCCCCATCATGCAGCACAGCGACGCCGATGCCGGGCACATTCCAGCGGGCGGCCTCGCCCTGGACGGCTGCCTCCAGCGAGGCGTAGTCCGGGCGTTCCAGCGGCCATGCCAAGGGCGGTGCGCCATCGTCACCCATGCCGAACCAGGGTTGCGCGGACCGGGAAGATGAAACGTGCATGGATACTCTCTCCCGCCAAGGGATATTGCCCCGTCATGATGATACGAAGCACCGATGAATGCTCCCCGCATGGTATCCGGAAGCACCGGTTCCGGCGATGGATCGCCGCAGACGTTTACGGTCCGTTGAAGACATCCCGGCCGATCCCATGCACGAATTGGTCCCGGATGCCGTGCTACGATCCTGCCATGCGATGGTGAGATCGGACAGGAGTGATTTCCGTGCTGGCGAAATCGGACGACAACGGTCAGGGCAAGCAGGACGGATCGATCCAGGCGGGCCGCTTCATGGCCGATCCGCCGCCGGGCACCGTGCTCTTCCTGTTCGGCATGCGGGCGAACAGCCTTCCAGCCATGCGCCACTGGCTCCCGCTCTGGCGGCAGACGCAGGCGATGATCCACGAACAGCAAGCGCATCCTGAATGCGGGCTGCTCTGGTCGACATCCTGGCGGGAGGGACGGGAAGGCACCGTCCTCCAGTACTGGCGGAGCATGGACGCCCTGATGACCTACGCCCAGGACATGCGCTTCACCCATGCGCCGCTGTGGAAGGTGTTCAACCACGGCATCGGCGATTCCGGACAGATCGGCCTCTGGCACGAAGCGGTCGCGATCGACGGCGAGACACCCGGCCGCCTGCACACAATCTACCGCGACGTGCCGGAACGCGGCCTCGCCGCCGCGACAACCCGCGTCGATGCGGAACATCACGCGATGCGGGCGTATCTCCGAACGAGGCGATCGTAGGGCAGACGTTCTCAGCGCCTACAGCCAATTTCGAATTGGTCGCCACGATGTCGCATGGATGGCTATCGTTCTGGATTCCGCCGTAACGAACCGCTACCCCTGCCGAATCTCGTCGATCAACCAATGGTCGCCAGACTTCACGAAGACCAGCGTCGCACGCTGAGCCCCACCCCCCGGTGTCGCCGAGGTTCCGGACGCCCCGGACAGGCGCGCCGAAGGGTCGTCCAGCACCACGGTTGCCGACACGCGGCCATCACTCAGCATCGCCAGGTTCTGTACGCTCACCAGCGAGACCCACTGCGCTTCCGGCAACGGGGTCGGCGGCTGCGCGGCCATCGTCGCGAAATCGGCAGAGACACCATTCGGGAACGCCGCCTTCAGATTCGCGTCGCTGAACAGCGCCAGCCGCCGTAAGGTGTCGATGCCGTTCGTGCAGGCGATCATCTGCTCCGTCGTCTGCAGAACCGCGCTTTCAACTTCGGACGGCACCGAGGAATCGGACGCAATCTGCAACGGCTCCTCACTCGTCCCCGACGTGATATCCCCTGGAGACCCGGCGCGGCCGCTGGACGACCCAACCAACGTCTCAAGATCGGCGATGGAGCGTGGCTGAACGGTGCATTGCTCCGGGCCGAGCGTTGTCGCGGTCTTGCCGAAGGCCTGTTGCTGATTCTTGATGAAGGCCAGCACATCCCGAATCTGCTGGTCGCTCAGCTGGGACCGGAAGCTCGGCATTCCGGTCCCTTGCTTGCCATTCGTGATCCAGTAGACGAGGTCGCTGTCCGAATGCACCATCGTATGCGGTTGCGAGAAATCCGCTGGTGGTGGCGTCATCCCTCCGCTCGCCGGGCCATCGCCGCGCAGGTCCGCGCCGTGGCAGGAGAGGCAATACGTCATATAGACATCGCTGCCCCGCTCCACCATCGCCACGTCGTTCGGGTCGATCGCCCCCTGTCCGGAGGCAACCGCCAGGATCGGATCGATCCGCGCCTGCAGGAGCAGCACGATCCCCAGCGCAACCGCCGCCACGCCGAGTCCTGCCGTCTCCTTCCGCAAGCGCCCGCTCGCCTGCATCACGGCAAAGGCGAGCGCCCCCAGCCCAGCCAGAAGCAGGATCAGGCCGCTGACCCCACCGGTCGTCTCGAACCGCCACGGTGTGCCGGGCACGTCCTCCTGCGGCGGCGTGGCAGCAATGGCCACCGTTTGCGTCGCCTCCACCTGGTCCGTATTCGGCTCGCGCAGGATCATCTCGATCTGCCAGCTGCCGGTGATACCGAGGTCGCTGCCGTGGTATTCGAAGGCATTGCCTGCTACTCGCGACAGCGTGATCTCCTTCGTGCCCAGGGACTCGTTGCCCGGCAACGTGAGACGCAAGACCGCGGTGGTATCGGTTGGCAACGAGTCGCCACCGGGGACGTCGACTTCGAGCCGGAAATGATTCACCCCGGCCACACCCGGCGCGATCAGCAACGTCGCGGGAGGGGTCGCGTCCTTGTACGCCACGGAGATCTGCTGCGACCGTTCCACGACGACATCGCGCGCCGGTTCCTGGCTCGTCATCTGCCCGACCGCGCCGAGCACACCGATGGCCAGCACCAGTTCCACCGTCACCGTCCACGTCAGACGACGGCTCCAGAGCGTCGTCTGGCCCTCGTCCAGCCGGCGTTGAAGATGCCGTTCGATCACCAGCAGGTTCACCGCCGCAATCGCCAGCACCACCACAAGGAGGGCGAGCTTGACCATCAACGACGTCCCGTAAGGCGTCGTGGTCAGCGCGTGCAGGTTCCCGACCTGAAGCCAGCCGGCGTAGAAACCCGTGATGCCCAACGTCAGCCAGGCAACGATTGCCAGCAGCGAGAAGCGCGTGATCGCCGTCACCAGCACCTGCCGCCGGTCGCGCGGGTCGAGTTTTCGCACACCTGGCAGCAGCACGATCGCGAGGATGAAGATGCCGCCGACCCATACTCCCGCCGAGAGCAGGTGTGCGTAATCCGCCACGACCGCCGTCGTGCGTCCGGCGGGCTGGGCGGAGGCATGGGCATTCAGGCTGAATGGAGTCGGCATGGCCAGCGTCAGGAGCCAGGCGCCGACGTGCTCGAACCGCCGTTGCTTCAGGAACCACCAGGCGCAAGCGGAGAGCATCAATCCCAGCGCCGCGAAGAGGCCGACGCGCGTCAGCCAGAGCGAGCCATACCGCGTCTGCCCGAGTGTGTTCATCACCTTGTCGAAGAACGTGCCCTGCGTCAGCGTTGTCGCCTGCACGAGCAGCGCGAAGACAGAGCCCAGGATCGCCAAGGCGAACCCGGCCTGGGCATAGCGCTTCATCCGGCGCGTGAATTGGGGACCGTCCCGCCATACCGGTGTCAGCGCTGGCCGCACGATGAGCACCCACATCGGCCAGACCGCGATGAGGGCAGCAAGCCCCAGCAGTGCCGCCCAGCGGGAGGCCGTTCGCAGAATCTGGGGAGCGCCTTCGCCAGTCTTCAGGGTCGGGATCGTCACGACACTGGAGACATCCGCTGCCGAACCGACCGTGAAGGTGAAGTAGCCGTTCGCGGTGTGTCCATCATCATTGGAGAGCGTACGCCAGAGCACGGAGTACGTGCCCTTCGGCAAGCCGGAAGGGACCGAAAGCACCATCGTGTATTCGTCGGACCCCATGGCGAGCGCCGTGCCTTCGACCTGGTTGCCAGCGCTGTCGTACAGCTGCAACCAGCTTTCGGACGGTTCGAGCCGTTCGGCGAAGGTGGCGGTGATCGCGGTCGGCATCGTCGCGACGATCGCGCCGTTCGCCGGATCGCTGCTCTTGTAGGTGGCATGAGCCGCAACGCCCGACGGCGACGCCCCAACCCCGAGCAGGCCGGCGAGGAGCACCACCGCCAGCATCAGCGTTCGGACAGGGCTGCCCGGAGCGGGCGCAGGCATCAGTGAGGAAGGGGACCATCGGCCCCGGAGATCGCGCATCATGATCCCTTGGAGCACGCATCGAAGGCGTGGCATCCAGCGTCCATGGCGTGTGCGCCAGAAACACCGGATACCGGACGCGCGATGCTGCGCGTCCGGACCCGTATCGAACCGTCTGGTCCAGCGGCGCGACCGTCGCCACGGTGCGAACCGGCGTCCCCGCTCTTCGGGGACACCGTCGGCCGGCCGCCAGAATCCGGGATCAGCTGGCCGGCGTGGCGCTCACGGACGGAAATTCGTAGTCCGAGCGCGGCGCGACCGAATCGAAGCCGTCCGGTGACGAGGTGAACGTCTCGTCGATCTGCGTGCCGTCGATCGTCCCGGTGAAGTGGAAGGTGTAGTCGCCCGGCTTGGTCGGGATGAAGACCGCCTCGTAGGAGCCATCCTGCTTCCAGACGGGCGAGAGCGCGAACTCCTTCTTCTGGTCGCCGATGCTGACCTCGACCTTCAGCGTGGCATCAAGTCCGGTGACCGGCTGATCGCCCTTGGTCACTGCGAGCGAGACGCCGTTCAGCTCCCCCTCGATTGCCGGCTCGTTGAGGAAGCCAACGACGAAATCGTAATCCGTCGCAACGGTGCGGTGTTCGTGCGCCGAAGCGCCGAACGGCAGCAGGATGCTACCCATGAGGGCGAGAAGCGCGGCAACGGTGAGCAAGCGCGCGCGAAGCGTGGTGAACATGATGGAAGACTCCCTGAAATCGTGTGCAGGCAAACACTCCAGCACACCAGGACCATGCGTCCCGATGGCGACGGCGTGTATCGATCGTTCAGCAGGAAGCCGGGCGCGGCGGAGGCGATTCGACCCGGTCCGCCACCGCTCGAAGACGATCGACGTGCGTCCAGAGTTCCCGCCGGCGAGATTCGGCCACCAGGATGGTGGCCAGCAGCGTCGTCAGGACCAGGATGGCGCTGCCCTTTTCGGCAGCTGGTGTGAGATCGGTCACACCCGGCACATCGGGTGAGAATGAGGCCACGACCGTATCACGGTCCGCGTCGCTCCCGACGATTCCAGCTGGGAGGGATGCGGGAAGCCTGGCCCCCCGCTCGTTGCTGGCCGGAAGCACCCCGGCGTGCGAGGGGCCGGCAGCATGGGCAGCCTCGGCCGCTGCCGTCAGGGGGATGTCCGCCGCGAGGAAGGGCGAGATCGTCGCCGTGGCGGTCGTTGCGGACACGTGGCT
The DNA here is from genome assembly GCA_049841275.1 of Thermomicrobiales bacterium. Lineage (GTDB taxonomy): Bacteria > Chloroflexota > Chloroflexia > Thermomicrobiales > UBA6265 > JASGDN01. Next base: position 49,921 of record JASGDN010000009.1, on the reverse strand, counting down.
ATGGTCCCCGTCACCAGATGCGTGCCGGTGCGCTTCTCCGACCTCGGCGCCATGCTCGTGCGGCGTTCCAGTGATGACATCGATCAATTCCTGGAAGAAGGCGTGCGGGTGATCGGTCTCGGTCCCGGCACGATAGTTCATCGGCATCAGCAGGACGAGCAACGTCATCCCGGCCAGCATCCCCGTCGTCGTTCGCCGGCCGAATGGCAGGAACACCGACGAGAGTGTCGCCGCATGCGAACCGGGCTTCGCAGGGCAACGCTTCATCGTGTGATCGCGGAGGTGGCGGGTGGGGAGCATCCCCTGCATCATGGTTGGCATGCCGATCGTCGCGACATCGGGACGAGTGGGGGCGGCCTCTGGCGGACGCCGCCGCTGCCCTCAAGCCTAGCACACGGCCCCGCCAGTTCCGGCAATCCTGCCCCGCTTCGCGATGCCTACAGCCAAATCCGAATCCGCCGCGGCGAACCTCGTGGTCGCCCAGCCCCCGGCCGAACCGGCGACGCCGGATTGGGAGTCAATCAGATCCTTCTTCGCTCAGGACAGGCTTCTTGCCGACCCGCTCCGGGATGCGCCACCACCAACCCGGATTTCGATCTAGCCGCCGTTGTTGCTCGGCAGGTTCGGGATCAGCCAGGCGAGGAAGTCCCCTTGCGACCGCGTCTGCAGCAGGATGGTTCCCGGCCCGGTGAAGTCCACGACGAATCCTTCGCCACTGAAGAGCGTGCTCTTCAGGCCCCCGATTCTCCGGATGGCGTAGCCGATCGACGCCGGGAACGCAATGACATGCCCGGTATCCACCGTGTATCGCTCGCCGGCCCCCAGTTCGACGCTGTGCAACGCCCCATAGGCGCTCAGCACGGCCTGGCCGCGCCCGCTGAGTTCCACCATGAAGAAGCTGCTGGTGGTGAAGAACCCCTTGCCGCCCTTCCACTTCGTATCGATGTCCACCGATTCCTCGGCGACGAGAAAGGACCCGGAGTTGACCAGCAGCGGCGTACCCTGGATGTCGGTGGTCACCAGGTCCCCTGGCAGCGACGGCGCGAAGATCAGCTCCGCCGGCCCATTCGGGCTGCGGAAGGTGTTCATGAAGAACGACTCGCCGCCGAGCATGCTGCGTTTCAGCGACCGCATCAGCCCACCGGTTGCGGCCGTCTCGATCTGCACGTCACTGGACATGCTGAGCATCGCGCCGCCATCCGCGCGAACGGCCTCACCAGGGCCGATCTGCACGCGTGCGGCGGCAAAAGATGGTCGATACAACAGGTCCGTCTTCATCAGCATGTTTCCTTCTACTCGATCCGAATCCCGTTTGTCGCAAGATCCCGCACGAAGTACACCACAACGCGCCCCGACCGGAATCCAATCCGGTCGGGGCGCGTTGTGGTGTACTTCGTCGCGATGGCCTAGTAGTGAATCACCACCGGCATGCCGATGTAGGCATTGGCGTAGAGCCAGTCCGCCACATCCATCGGCAGGTTGACGCAGCCATGGCTCATCACCGAGCCGAAATTGTTGTGCCAGTAGGTGCCGTGCAGCGCGTGACCGCCTTCGGTGAAGTACATGACATCGGGCACATCCGGCACGTTGTAGTACTCCCCACCGAGCACGCCTTCCATCGTCTGCGAGGGAAGCATGTCGATGACGGAGAAGGTGCCCGTCGGCGTATCGAATCCCGGGCGCCCCGTGCTGACGTAGGACTCCAGCACCGGGGTATTGCCCTGGTAGACGACCATGTATTGCGTGGAGAGATTCACATCCACCCACAGTCCATCGGTGGGAGCGTCAGTCGCATCGGCGATCTGCGGCGTCTCGGGTTCCGGCGAGATGAAGAGGGCCTCGTCGTAGGTCGGGATATCGCCCTGCGCGACCTGCTTCTGGTCGAGCTTGTACTTGTCCGCCAGCAGCTTGCCCACCGGAACCAGCGAGAGTGTGCCGTCCTTCGCCTGTGCGATCTGGCCCTTCTCGAACACCTGGTAGGTGATGCCATTCAGCGTGTACTGCTCGGTGAGCGGATTACCGAGATAACCGGCGCCACCGACGCTGTCCCAGTAGTTCCAGAAGTCGCCGGCAACCGTGTGGCTGGTCTCGGAGACGTAGAGGATGCTGTCGCTGGCGAGGATGTCGTCGGTCGCCTTCACCGGCAACCACGCCTGCTGGAACTTGGTCGCCTCGGACGCGGCGCCCTGCTTCGGTGTGGAGAGGCCAGCGACGGACCGCTGCACGGCAATCGGCCGCAGTTCCTGGCCAATGTTGGCAATGAAGGCCGTGTTGCCATCCGCATCGCCTTCCGGCCAGTACTCGAACCGTGCGTACTCGAGGTACTGCACGACGTGGCCATCCTGCTGCGTGATCTCGGAGGTGATTGGATTACCGTAGGCCGCCGCGCCGCCGCCGTTCCGCCACATGTCGAGGAAGAGCTGGTCCAGCGTGTGACCAGTTTCCGGGATATAGACCGTGGTCGGGGCACTCCAGTCATCGGCCGACGCATGCGGCATCATCGGCAGGAACATCGTCAGCACAAGCGAGAGCGCCGCGAACACGGCGGCGACACTGGCGCGCCCCACATGCCTCGTCGCAAACGGCGTCGCCCGGTTCTCGCGGGGCATTGCCCCCTCCATCACCACCCTCACGCACGTACCCTTTCATGCTGGCCCCACCCCCAGGTGAGGTCGATTGCGAATCGTGCCAGCGTTCCCGTAACCATCACGATTCCAAGCGCCGTGCTCCACATCGCACAGCACTCATGCGTCTGGGCGTGCGTGTCATTCGACTGCACTCCCTCCAGTAGCCGGGAAGCCCCCGTTCCCCTGTAAACGTTGATGTCGCTTGCACGGTTTCGTTCCCACGAGAAACGGTTTCCGGATTCCGGCAGTCTTGCACGACCGGGAAGCGTACTTCCCACAGTGTGTACGTACACTATACGATATTCCTGCTCGTACAGGTACCGCCATCCTATCGCACCTTGCCGGTTTAGCACGGGCTTCGCCGCGCGCAACCATACCACGCCTGCTGGTCCCGGCCCAACGACGGGCGAGTTGCGCCCCAATGTGCTGTCCCCAGGCGGCAGGGCAGGCGCAAGCAGCACGAAGGAGGAACGCCCCGAATGGAGCGCCCCTCCTTCCATGAATCGTCGAATCGTCCTGCCGCGCTGTCGGCGCAAGCGTTCCCGCTAGACGCCCTCGTCACTTAGTAGGTTGTCGAGCATCGTGAGGTCGGATTGTGCATCCGTCAGGTACGTCGACATGTCATCGAGTGCAGACTCGTTCGCGTCCGGGTCGCTGATCCACGTCGCAAAGCTCATCGCCGCATTCATGAAGTTGTCATTCATGCTCGTGAAGGCCTTGTCGATCTTCTCGTAGCCATCCGGGGCCTCGATCGTCGGGGAGTCCAACCAGCCAGCGACGATGTTCGTCAGCTCATCGAAGTCCGCTTCCGTCGCGCTGGAGCCAAGCCCGATGATCTCGAAAAAGCGATCGAGCTCCTGCTGCCGGGTATCGACCATATCGCGCACGTCAGCCAGATACTGGTCGGCATCCTGGGAAGAACCCCTGCGGCCCGATTCTTCGGTTGGCTCTGGCGTCTTCTTGCGGGTCGTCTTCGTCTCCTCGGTCGGCTCCGGCGTCTCGCGGTTCGACCGGCTGTTGCCGGCGCTTTCGAACTCGTCGCCGCTGCCGATAGCGATATCGACCGTCGCGAAGGTGTCGTCGTCACCGGGGATCAGGATCACGCGAAGGTCGCCCGGCCGGCCACCAACGTCCAGATCGCGATAGGTTGCGCGATCGGTGACATCGGCCAGCGCATCGCTGCCGCCGAGATAGAGCAGTTCGCCGCCATCCAGTTCTTCCGGATCGCTATCCAGATCGACATCGGACGGGAGGAAATCCTCGGCCTGGGCCAGCGCGCGGGACTCGGTCCAATCGCGGCTCGCATTCAGGATGATGTGCAGCGCGACATCGTCATCGCTCCAGTAGACCTGGATCGTGTCGAACCCGCGAATATCCTCGTAGATCTCACCGGTCGCAAAATCATCGGCATCGCGGTCATCCGCCGGCTCGCCAAATTCGTCCTCGAAATCAACGCGGTCGCCGCCAAGCACACCAATCAGCGCATCGTCGGACGACGAACTGCGGTCGTCGCGCGGTTCCGGCGTCTCTTCGTCCACCGGCGTTTCGGTCTCGTCCGGCAGCTTCTTGTCATCATCGCCCGATTCCGCCAGCAGCGCGTTGACGTATGCCAACGACGCCTCGGCCCGCGCAGGCCCATTCAGTGGCGCGGCTGCCGCGCTCATCGATACCGTCGGAGCCATCAGCCCCACCAGCATCGCGACAAGCACTGCCCACCGCGAGACAATAGTTCGCTTCATCGATGATCCTCCCGCATTTGCACCACGACGCGATGCCTGGTGACAAATCGAACCATGCGTATCCCCGCCGAACGACCGCCATCAGGCAGAACGCCTACCTCAGCGGGACCAACGCTCCGCGGCATTCATCGTCGCCGTTGGGCCGCTGAAGCAAGGACGTTGGCACTCGCCCGATGGTTCCCGTTGTCCCGTTTCACGGTCTGCCTCTCCCTACTCTACGCGAAACGGCCGCAGATAGATACTGCGGCCGTTTCTTCGGGCGATCGCGGATGGCAGGAGCGCCGCTACGAACGAGCGCCTGCCGGCTGACGCACCGGAACCGGCGTCAGCCAGTCCTGGTGGTCCGTGGTGCGGGCTCGATAGATATCGAAGAGGCGGTCGCTGAGCTTCGCGGAGATCGGCCCACGCTGGCCGTCCCCGATGGTCCGGTTGTCGATCTGCTCGATCCACGCCAGCTGGACGCCGGTGCCGCAGAAGAATGCCTCGTCCGCGATATAGATCTCGGATCGGTCGATGGCGCGGGTCTGGATGGGAATGCCAAGCTCCTCGGCCAGCGCGAGCACCGTGCGCCGGGTGATGCCCTCCAGGATGTCGCTGTTGATCGGCGGCGTGATGAGTTCGCCGTCCCGCACGATGAAGAAATTGCAGGAACTGCCCTCGGCGATCTTGCCGTCGCTGTTCAGCATGATCGCGTCATCGGCACCCATCTCCTCGGCCTGGTCCTTGGCAAAGGACGAGTTGATGTAGGAGCCGGTGATCTTGCCACGGCTGGGGATGGCATTGTCCGCCGCACGCGTCCACGAGGAGACGAGCGCCTTCTGGCCACGCCGGGTGTCGAGATAGTCACCCATCGGCAGCATGTAGACCGCCAGTTCATCCTTCAGGCCACGCAGGCGCGGCGTCAGCTGGACAGACGCCTTGTAGACGAACGGACGGAAATAGACATCCGTCGCCGGTGCGTTCTGCTTCGTCAACTCCACCAGGACGTTGGCGAGCGAGTCGACATCGTAGGGCAACTCCATCCGCAGCAATCTGGCCGAGCGCAGGAGGCGGGCGGCATGATCCTTCAGGCGGAAGATGTTGATCGTCTGCTTGTCCTCGGAGAGGTAGCCACGCACGCCCGCAAAGGCGCCAGTGCCGTACTGAAGCGCGTGGGTGCCAATGCTGACCTTGGCATCGCCGAAGGGCACGATCCTGCCTTCAAAGAAGGCGTATTCCAGGGTCTCTTCAAATGCCATGGGGAAACTCCTCTCGCCCGTGCGGGCGCGGCCTGCGGACGGATTGACAGCGAGGGCGGGGAAGACGGCCGGCATCGGCGCAGGCAGCATACGGCCCGCAAGCCGGTGGTGGCGGGAGTGCGGCCACGCCCAAACATCCCGGCGAGGTCGTCCGGCGCCAGGGATCATTCATGGGCAAGAGTATCGCATAGAATCCGCCGGATTTACGGAATCGTTCATCTTGCCGGCTATCGCGCGACTCACGCTGCGAGCGACGCACCAGCCGGCGCACAGCATGCTAGGCTGTCGCCATGAGCCGTCCGCCGAGCCACGATTCGCGAGGGAGCCTCCGTGACGTCCGCCAGCACCGCTGCCATTGCCACCGACACCACCGATCCGCGTCCGCCGATTGCCATGATCGCGATGGACCTCGACGGCACCATCCTCGAAGCCGGCGAGGTGATCCGCCCGGAAGTGATCGCAGCACTCGCCGATCTCACCGCACGCGGTGTCCACTGCGTGACCGCGACGGGTCGCCAGGCCGCCTTCCAGCGCGAGCTGTTCGCACGGTACGAGATGGACATGGCCTCGACCGGCATCATCCAAGCGCTGATCGGCGACGAGCGGGAGATCTTCCTCGGCACGCCAGCCGGCTACGAACCGCACACGGCATGGAACGATGCCCTGCGCGCCCGCTGGGTCGACCTGTTCCCCATCGCCTGGAATCTGCTGGAGGATGCGAAGGCCGAGGCGATCTCCCGCGGCTGGGAGATCCACTTCCTGCAGCCGCCGGACATCGCCTACGAACGCGGCCTGCCGACGCTGGTCTGCGAGGATGCGGCGCAGGGGGCTTCGCTCTGCCTGTGGGTGCAGGAGCAGATCGACCTGCGGAACCTGCCGCTGGCGACGAACCGCAACGTTCGCATCGTGCAGACCTTCGACGCGCAAACGGGAAAGGGCCCGGCCCTGGCGGAACTGGCCCGTGTACTGGGCGTCCCGAACGGTCAGGTGTTGGCAGTCGGGGATTCGAGCAACGATTACACGATGCTGGACCCGAAGTTCAATCACGGCTTCCGCACGGCAACCCCGGCAAACGCGGAGGAAGAATTGAAGCAACTCGTCCGCGCAGGGGCTGGCTACGTCGCCTCGGCGGAAGCCGGCCTCGGTACCGTGGAAGCCATCAACGCCCTCACCTTCGTCAACCGGCGCTGACCCATGTGCGACAGGCTGCCCATTGCGATGATCGCGATGGACCTTGACGGCACGCTCATGGAAAGAGACAAGCGGATCCTCCCAGATCTGGTCTCTACGCTCCGGCGTCTCGCGAACGCTGGAGCAATCTGCGTCACAGCAACAGGCCGCAAATTCGCTTTCCAGACAGCATTGTTCGATGCGCATGGGATCGGCGCTGAGAGTCGAGTGATTCGGGCGATTATGTGTGACGAGCGAGAGGCCTTCGTCGCACAGAACGGGCACTACGTTCCCATCGCCTCCTGGAATGACGCGGTCAGGACACGCTGGGGTGCCCTGTTCCCCGCCGCATGGGAATTGCTGGAGCGAATGCGCGGGTATGCCCACGAACAGGGATGGGACGTCACATTCTTCCATGAACGAGCGGTCGCCTACGAACGGGGACTTCCTACGATCGCATGCGAAACATCGGCTCAGGCACTCATGCTCGAAACGTGGGTACAGACTTGGATCGCGATTGAGCAGTTGCCATTCCAGATGAGCCGCAACCTGCGCCGAGTACAGATCATCGATTCCCAAGCCGGCAAGGGACAGACACTTCTCGCCATCGCCGGACACTTCGGCATTCCCCCCGCCAACACCCTCGCCATTGGTGATTCAGCAAACGACCTCGACATGCTCGATGGCCGCTTCGGATTCCACGCTGCCACTGTCGGTAATGCCGACTCGGTGGTCAAGGAGATCGTCCAGCAGCGTGGAGGCCATATAGCCGAAGGTCATGCAGGGAGGGGCGTCATCGAGATCCTCGAAAAGCTGGTTGGCGACACCCAGACACAAATCATCCTGCAATAACGTTCGCAGGCCGACCCAGCCATGTCTTCGGTAGTGCTGCCTGCACCTCGGTAGTGCTGCCTGCACCGCGGAGGAATCCGTAGCGGGTCAGCTGGTCTGATCCGCTACGGAATGGTTGCCCGCCCTACACCTCGACCGTGTAGGGCAAGGGCAGTTCGTCGCCAGGCACACCGCGAATGAGCCAGTTCTCACGAGGCGTCTCCGTAATGGTGATCTCGATGTCCTGCGGCGCGATCCCGCACGCCTCGCCGAGATTCGCCACGATCCCGCGCATGAACGCCTTCTTCGCCGCCACGCTGCGCCCGGCGAACATGCTCACCTCGACGATCAGGTACCGCTCGGAGCGATCGTCCGGATAGAGAAAATCCTCCGCATCAAGCCAGCAGAAGCGATGAAAGCGCTTCGTCGCCGGAAGCTGCAACGCATCCTGCGCCGCTGCATGGATCGCCTCGGAGATCGCTGCCCGCTGTGCGGCATGCACCTCCCGTCGCCCGAAGACCATGACCTGCGCCATAGTATTCCCTTCCCGACATACGACACCCATCGGTGCGACCATTTGCGCATGCCCCACCATACCGGACGCGTCCACGGCAGGCGACACCGGCCCTGCTCTTGACACGCAATATACTCTCGTTATACTAATCTCATGAGCACAACGCGCCTCTTCATCCTCGGCGCGCTCGCCCGGATTGGCCCCATGCACGGCCACCAGATCCGGCGGGAAGCGCAATTGAACCGCACCGATACCTGGTCCAACGTCAAGCCCGGCTCGCTCTATGGCGCCCTCCAACGCATGGAAAAGGACGGGGCGATCGAGGTGGTGCGGACCGAACAGGAGGGAAACCGCCCCGAACGCACCGTCTACGCCATTACCGACAAGGGGAGGTCCGAACTCGTCGCCCTGCGCGATGCCATCATGCGCGATGCCCGGCTGCGTCCGGACCCGGTCGATCTCGCCATCCAGTTCCTCGACGATGGTCTGACTCCCGACGAGGCTTGCATGGACATGAAACTTCGCGTCCGTGACATCCAGGATCAGCTCGTCGCCTGGCGCGCCGCCCGCGAAACGGCCGATCCGTATCTGAGCGACCTGGAACGGATGGTTTACGACCATTCCCTGCGCCGCCTCGACCTTGAACTCCAGTGGCACCGGGATGTGCTGGACCGCCTGCCGGAATTGATCGCCTCCCGTCCCCCGAACGACATCTAGCGAGACAATGCCGTCCAGCCCGGTTCGTTCCCACGGCTACGCACTCCCGCGTTGTACGCTCCGGCATCGCTGCCGCAACCCATAGCCTCCACCGGAGACACCCCTCATGTCCCAGTCGTCCCGCGCTCCGCAGGGAGCGTCGCCTTCCCCTGCGCCATTCTCCCCCGCCGTGCCCGCGTTCGATGAGCGCAATCGCTGGCTGGCCCTGGCAACCGTCCTGATCGGCACCTTCATGATCCTGCTCGACAGCACGATCGTGAACGTCGCCATCCCCTCGATCCAGCGGACACTCTCCGCCAGCTACGAGAGCATCGAATGGATCGTCAGCGGCTACGCGCTCGCCTACGGCCTGCTGCTCGTCCCGTCGGGACGGCTCGGCGACCGCTTCGGGCACAAGTTGCTCTTCCTGATCGGCCTCGTCGGGTTCACCGCCGCATCCGCCGCCTGCGGCACCGCGAACTCGGTGGAAGCGCTCGTCTTCTGGCGCGTCGTCCAGGGCGCGATGGCCGGCGTGATGAACCCGCAGATCACCGCCGTGATCCAGCTCGCCTTCCCGCCGCGCGAGCGCGGCAAGGCGTTCGGCATCTACGGCTCCGTGATTGGCATCGCCACCGCGATGGGGCCGCTCGTCGGCGGCTTGCTGATCGCGGCCGACATCGACGGCCTGGAGTGGGAACCGATCTTCCTCATCAACATTCCTATCGGCATCGTGGCCGTCATCATGGGGGTGCGCATTCTGAAGCAGACGTATGGACGCGGCGGCGGGCTCGATCTCGTCGGGATCGTACTCATCTCTGCGGCAGTGTTGCTGCTCACCGTGCCCTTGATCGAGGGGCGTCCGGAAGGATGGCCGCTCTGGACATGGCTCTCGATGGGCGCATCCATCGTCATGCTGGCGATCTTCTCCTGGTGGGAGCGCCGGCGGATCGAGGCGAACGAACCGCCCCTGGTCGATGTGCGCCTCTTCCGCAGCCGCGCCTTCACAGCCGGGATGGGCATTGCGCTGGCCTATTTCGGCGGTTTCGTGGGCATCTTCTTCATCTCGTCGCTGCTGCTCCAAAACGGCATGGGCAAGAGCGCGCTCTACTCCGGCCTCACAGTGATGCCGTTCTCGCTCGGGTCGATGATCAGTGCCTCGCAGTCGGACAAGGTCGCCACCAAGCTCGGCCGCTGGTGCCTCACACTTGGCAGCGTCCTGGTAATGATCGGCATCGCAGGACTCATCCTGACCATCCGGCAGGAAGGGACCGCCCTCGCCGGTTGGCAGCTTGCGCCGTGGTTCCTGGTGGCGGGGTTCGGGTCCGGTCTCGTGGTGGCTCCAAACGTGACGCTGGTGCTGGCTGGCGTGCCGCGGGAGGACGCAGGGTCCGCCAGCGGCGTCCTCAGCGCCACCCAGCGCATCGGCCAGGCGATCGGCATCTGCCTGGTCGGGATCGTCCTCTTCGGCGTGCTGGAATCCGGCTCGCCGGCCGCCGCCGACCGCGTGAGCGAATCGCTCCGCACCGACCTGGCCGCAGCCCAGATACCCGCCGCCCAGATCGACGACAGTGTCTCCACATTCGCACGCTGTTTCACGGAACGCGCCTCGGCCTCCGACCCCAGCGCGACGCCCGACGGCTGCCCCGCTTCCGACGAGAACGCCACCGATCCGGTGAGCTCGGCCTTCTCGCGGGCGGCATCGACGGCACTGGCCGACTCCTTCGCGAAGGCAGCCCAGCAGGCGCTGATCGTCTCCTTCGGGCTGGTAGCATTGACGTTCCTGCTGATCTTCGCCTTGCCACGACGAGCGGCAAGTCACGGTCATGATGGCCCGCCGCCTGCCGCCGAGTGACCGGAACGAGGCCACCATGCCGATCGAACTCGTCCCCGTCCGCCTGGAAGACAGACCAGTCCTCGCCAACCTCATGCAGTTGTATCTCTACGACTTCAGCGAGTTTGCCGGGTGGACCATCAACGAGCATGGCCTGTACGACTACCGATACCTCGACCACTACTGGACGGATCCCGGCCGTCATCCATTCTTCGTACGGGCCGACGGGGAACTGGCAGGGTTCGCGCTCGTCAGCACGGTGGAGGCCGTCACGACAGACGCGCCGGAGCACCACATGGCCGAGTTCTTCATCATGCGGAAATTTCGCCGGACGGGCGTCGGGGAGACGGCTGCCCGCACGCTCTTCGGCCAGTTTCCCGGCCCCTGGTCGGTATCCCAGATGCAATGGAACGATGCGGCCCAGCGCTTCTGGCGAACGGTGATCGCCCGATACACGCAGGGCGCGTACACCGAGCGCCACGACGAGCGGGGGCGGCTGATCCAGGAATTCGTCAGCGAGGGCGCGCCTCCTGCATCCGGAACGGCCTGATGGCCCGCAAGGCATGAGAAGCACGGCGACCATCCGTGAGCTACCGTAGGCGAGATGCGGTCGCCACCGCGCCGCTCTCTTCGTATGCCTGTGACCTCGGAAGGACGCGCACCCCCATGACCGATTCGCCCGCCCCGGATACTGCCATCGATCCGTTCGTCATCACGATTCGCGAGGTGCCCGAGATGGTGGTCGCCTTCGAGTTCGCGGAGCGCCACGTCCACGAACTGCCGGGATGGCTGCCGGGCGCCATGAGCCGCGTCTACGAGACGGCCGATACCAATGGCGGCATCGCGCGGACCGACGTGCTGCCGTACCTGAACCGCGATCAGTTCGCCCCGGAGCCGGTCTTCATCGTGATCTACGACGGCCATCCGGATCATGGCGCGATGCGTGTAGATGTGACCTCCCCGATCGCAGGCGCCGATCCGAGCGCCGCCGCGGGAAACGACGCACTGCTCGTCGTCCCCGCCCACCGCGAGGCCTTCGTGCGGTTGAAGCGGTCGCAAGCCGATCCCGCCGATCTTGGCGAGGCCTACGAGGCCGTCGAACGCTGGATTCTCGATCGAGGACACCGGATCGCCGCCGCGCCGCGCGAGGTCTACTTCACGGACTTCATGGGAGCGTCCCCGTACGACGAGGTCTGCGACATCGCCTGGCCGATCGCGTAGCGCATTCTCTGGCACAACGACGCCGGAAGCCTGGTTGGACAGCTTCCGGCGTCGTTGCATCGTGCCTGACGAGGAATCAGTGTGCTTCCGGCGGCAACGGATGATCGGCCGGCCAGTCGATCGGGCGTGGTCCCGGATCGCTCATCTCGGGAAAGTCCTGCAGGCGGCGAATGACACGCACCGTCAGGTCATCGTGAACCTGCACCTGGCAGGAGAGGCGCGCGTCCGGCTCCAGATTCTCGACCCGCGCGAGACGCGCCTCCTCCGGCCCGGTCATCGGCCCGGCATCGCCGGCAATGATCTGGACGCGGCAGGTGGTGCAGCGGGCATTGCCGCCGCACCGGTGCAGGATATCGACTCCGGCATCCTCAATGGCCAGCACGAGCCGCTGCCCGTCGGGACAGGTCGTCTCGCCGATGTTCTCCATGGTCACGGTAGGCATGCATTGCTCCTGCACGAAATAGGCGCCGGAACTGGTTCGCGCATCCAGCCCGTTGCGACAGGGTAGCATGACGATATCGCACATGGGTCTCATTCTCATGAATGGCGATGCACGACCGGCTCCTTCGGCGTCATCGCCCCACTATTCGCTTGGCAATGGCGACGATAGCCGCGAGCGACTGCTCCACATCCTCGTCGGTTGTCGCCCAGGACGAGACACTGATGCGCATGGCAGTCTGGCCCTGCCAGACCGTGCTGCCACACCAGCAGGTGCCATCGGTCTTAACGGCGGATACGACTGCCAGCGTCTGCTCGGGCGTGCCGAACGACACCAGAACCTGATTGAGGACGACATCGTTGAGGACCACATAGCCGGCCTCGCGTAGTCCTTCGGCGAACCGGGCAGCCTGACGGCAGTTCCGCTCGACGAGTTTGCCTACCCCGCGTTGCCCGAGGGAGAGCAATGCGGCCCAGATATCGACCCCGCGCGCGTCGGGAACTTTCCGGCGTGTACCGGGCCGGTTCCCGCCGCTCGCCATCCTCGGGGAAATACGCTGTCGAAAGCGGTATCACGGCGGCCAGGGCATCCCGATTTCGCACGAAGGCCAACCCGCTGTCGTAGGGCACGTTGAGCCACTTGTGACCGTCGGTCGCCCAGGAATCAGCCAGGTCCACGCCATCGAGCAGGTACGCACGGTCCGGAGCTGTTCTCGCCCACAGCCCGAATGCGCCATCGACATGCACCCATGCACCGCGTGCCTTTGCCCAGCCGATCACATCCCGCAAGGGATCGCATGCCCGGGTGTTGACGTTCCCGGCCTGCACGCAGACGATGGCTGGTCCCTCGAACGCGGGCAACGCGTCGGTTCGCATTCGCCCCTGATCGTCGACAGGAACCCGGACAAGCATGCTTCGCCCGAAGCCGAGCAAGGCCAGCACCTCGATCAGCGTCGCGTGTGCCTCTTCGCTCACGACGACCGTCACCGAGGGTGCGCCGAAGAGCCCGTCATCCTGGGTGTTCCATCCCACTTCGGCAAGGACAGCGTGGCGAGCGGCAGCCAGCGCCGTGAAGTGCGCCATGGTGCAGCCGGTGACATACCCGACGACCGTTTCCGACGGGAGCCGCAGGAGATCGACCATCCAGCGTTCGCACACCGCTTCGACCGTGGCTGCGAATGGCGCCGCCTCGAACAGGGTTGCGTTCTGGTCTCAGGCGGTGGCGAGCCCGTTGGCAGCCAGTGTCGCCGGGAGTGAGCCGCCGGTCACGAAGCCGAAGAAACGAGGCCCCGCCATTCCCATTGCTGCCGGAGATCCAATCTCGTCGGCCAGGCGCAGAATTTCCGCTGGGTCCAAGCCCTCCATCGGCAGCGGGTGAGCCAACTCGTCCAGCCTCCGGATGGCGTCTCCCTCGGGGGCGACACGCCGATCCCCGATCTGGTCGAGATAGCGCGTCGCCCGGGCGGCGGCATCCTGCAACAACGAACGGGGACGACGATGGCCTGCTGGTCATGACGACGGTACTCCTGGCTGCATCCAAAGGCGGCTGTGCGGCAAAGCGATGGACCGATGCTCGTCATTATGGGCATGAACGGTGAGGGGAATCCTGCCGGATATAGCCGGCTCTCCTCGCCATGCGGGGGGTGCGAACCGGAACCACGCTCGATAGGATGAGCGGCATGATCATCGTTCCGGCCACCAGATTCGCGGCCGGTCGCAGCACGAGAGGAGCCCCGACACCATGCCACTCACTGGAGAATACGAGCCAAGCACGTCCGCCTGGGCGCGCGAGCAAGCGGAGGCCTTCGAAGCCTCGGACGGGCAGGAGGCGAACACTCTCCGCGATACTGGCCTGCCGATCATCCTCCTCACCTCGGTGGGAGCGAAATCGGGCAAGTTGCGCAAGACCGCGCTCATGCGGGTCGAGCACGATGGGGTCTATGCCGTGGTCGCGTCAATGGACGGTGCGCCGAAACATCCGGTCTGGTACTGGAACCTGAAGCAGCATCCGCATGTGGAGCTGCAGGATGGAGCCGTGAAGCGCGACTATCTCGCGCGGGAGGTGACCGGCGACGAGAAAGCGGCCTGGTGGGAACGCTCGGTAGCGGCCTACCCGCCATACGCGGAGTACCAGACGAGGACAACACGGCAGATTCCGGTCTTCGTACTGGAGCCCTTCGACCCGGACACGGGAGATGCTTCCGCCTCCTGACCGCAGATCCTCCGTTCAGTCGCCCGGCCCCTCGAACTGGAGGCCGGGCGATGCCGTGTCCGCCGCATGGCAGGCAACGCGATGAAAGGGACACCAGCGGCAGCGCATCGATGGCACCGGCAACCATTCCGTCTCTGCGAACAAGCGATCCACCAGCGAAGTCACCGCCCGCCACGATGCGGAGCATGATTCCGGATCGAGGTCGACCGAATCCCGTTCACCGAGTTCGAGCCAGACCCAGGTGAAACGGGCAGGCACCGTCCACGCCCGTTGCCCCTCACGCTCCAGCCAGGCGTTGATCACGAAGCGCGCGACCACAGGAACATGCTCGTCAGGCCATCGCTTGCCCGTCTTGTAGTCGATGACTTCGAGGAATGCTCCATCGGCGTCGGCGGTCCAGCGCACGAGATCCGGACGAAACGTGAGCTGCAACGGATCGTCCGGGCCGAACGCCCGCTTCTGCGGCCGTTCGACGAGCAGGATCGTGCTATCCGGATCGCGCCGCAGATGCCGCATGCCGGTCTCGACCCAGCGCACGATCTCATGCACGGCGTCCGCATGGGCCTCCGGGGTAGGGAACACGTTGCGAGGCACGCGACGATACGCGAGGTTCCGGATTTCCGCGCGGTCGGGCACGGCCATCCCGTGCTGGACCCGGTTGGCTGCCATCGCCAGCAGATCGTGAGCGATCCGCCCTTGCGACAGGTGGTGCTCGTACTGCCGGGGTGGCACGACCTGATCGATGTACTGGAGCCGAACCCGATGGGGGCATTCCCGGTAGGTCTTCAGGAGGGTGGGCGAGATCGTGCGGTCACGGTTGAGGCGCACCGGACGCTGGCCGGCCGCGGGGTGCGCCGGAAGCCTATCGTCATTGGGCAATACGCGTTCGGTGGGGAAGACCATACCCCGCACCTCGCCAACTGGGAGAACGATGCGTCCGGACCCGGCAACGGCCTCCACCCCGGATGCCGCCCTGATTGAACCGATGATCCGCCGCCATCATCGCACATCGCTACCCGATGAGGCATCACCCCGACCCACCACGGAACCAGAGCCACTCCACCAGTGCTAGGACCGGCACCACCAGCAGACCGACGATCAACGCCGTCCGCTGTCCCACATCGAGCGCCAAAGGGCCGCGCACCGCATCGGCACCGTTCGGCGCCTCGGGTGGATGCGGCCATGCGGTCAACGCGATCCCCACCAATACCGGCGGAAGTGCCAGCATCGAACTGACGCCAAGGACTCCCAGGCCGAGCACACCGATCGCCAGGCCGAGACCGTTCCACGCCAGCAGCGATCCTTCCCGCCACAGGACATTCGGAACCAGGCTCGCGATCGTGGCCAGGATCAGCATCAACGCCGTCAGCCAGACACCATAGCGGAACGTGCGGAACCCGGACGGCGCACCGATCCGCTCCACGGCGATCAACACGGCAATCGCGAGCACCGTACACAGCGTTGCCGTCGGCGACCAGCGGACCTTCGCCTCCCGAGACCCACGACGCCCATTCCCGGCGACAGGGTCCGGCGGCAGCGTGACCGCCTCGTGGACATCGCCGGGACGCATGCCAGGCACCACAATGCGACCGGCAACCGGCTTCGGCAACGCGGTCCGTGGCATGGTGGTGGGATCCGGTGCGGGTGGCGATGCGGACTCACTCGTTTGAGTGGGGACGGAAGGGTCGGACACGGAAACCCGGAACCTACGACGCGCTGGCCCAAAGGATGGCCACTATCGATGTCGCGGCCATTCTAGCGCGCCGTCGCAACGGACTCCTTCGGCGACTCCTCGCAGACACGCACCAGGGCCCGCAATGCCGCCATGTAGGCCGCGACATCGAGATCGCCCGGATAGAGCACGGCCTGGAACATCGTCCCCTCGATCGCGCTCATCGCCACTGTGGCAAGTCCCTCCGCTGTCACACCCACGAAACGCTCGGGCTGGTCGGCGATCATCGCGACAGCGATCCCACGCATCTCGACGCGGAAGCGGGCCAGCCCATGTTGCAGCAGTCGCCGCACCTCCGGATCGGTGCCTCCGCGCAGCCAGAAGTCAAGCAGCACGCGGATATCGGTCTCTGGATCGCCGATCAGGTCGAGCAGGCGCTCGACCGTTGCCAGCAACCGTTCGCCCGCATCGGGCGTCGCATCGACGGCGCGGAACCCCTCGTCGACGATCCGGGCGATCACATCGTCTAGCAACGCCGCGAGCAGGCCATCCTTCGACCCGAAGTAGAAGCCGATAAGCCCCATGCTCACCCCGGCTTCCTTCGCCAGCCCGCGGACGCTGATGCCCTCCAGGCGGTCACGCCGGGCGATCCGCAAGGCCGTCTGCAGGATCTGCCGCCGCCGCACCTCCTCGTCCATCTTCTCGCCAGGCATCGTCATCACCCCTTTCTGGGCGTCATCGCACAGATTCGCCTTTGCTGACACGAGTATTGCACACTCGTTCAACACGGTGTAGGATAGAGATATTGAACGGTCGTTCAATGATACGGCCAGAGAGACGATCGCCACGGAACCGACGCCAGGATGCCGCCGGCCGCCAAAACGACGAGGAGCCACGATCACGATGAATCTCCGCACGGTCTTCCGCAATCCGATGACCTGGGCGCAACTGATCGCCACCATCCTGATGGCCGGCCTGATGACGCTTGGGTACATGGGCGCCTTCCTCAGCCCCGAATCCCACACCCACGACGCACCGTTCCTCATCGTGAACGAGGACAAGGGCGTCACTATCGACGGCCAGGCGATGAACTTCGGCACGCAGGTGCTGGAGGGCATCACCGCGACGAATCCGGAGACGGGCGATCGGATCGCCTGGACTGTGCTCGACTCCCGTGCCGACGCCGAACGGCAGCTGGCCGAGGACCGCGCCTACGCCGCGATCGTGATTCCGGAGACGTATTCGCAGCAACTCGCCTCCCTGATGCAGGCCGGATCGGCCTCCACCCCAGCGACCACGCCCACCCCGACGGCGAACGCGACACCC
This sequence comes from Thermomicrobiales bacterium, assembly GCA_049841275.1. GTDB lineage: Bacteria > Chloroflexota > Chloroflexia > Thermomicrobiales > UBA6265 > JASGDN01. Next base: position 32,406 of record JASGDN010000009.1, on the reverse strand, counting down.
GCCACGAGCGCCTCCACGCCGGTCGCCGGAACGACCGACGCGACGACGACCTCTACGACACCGGCCGAGTTGCAGCCCGCAACGATCGACGTGCTGCTGAACCCCGCCGCCGGGGCATACCCGACCAACCTCGCGAAGAGTGTCTCCTCCACCGCCATCGAGTCCGTCTCGGCGCAGGTCCGCACGCAACTGGTGCAGGCGCTGGGCGGCGACTCGGCCCAGATCCCGGTAGCATTCTCGTCCGTGCTGGCGAATCCGGTGGTCGCAACCGTGATCGACCAGCAGCCGACCGGCGCGCATACAGCGGGAGGCAACTCGCCCTTCTACTACGCCCTGCTCCTGATGCTCGCCGGCTTCGTCGGCATGGACATCCTCTACCTCGGGCTCGAAATGATCGTGGGCCGCTCGGCGGTGAGCAAGATCGTCGGCATGCTGCGCGGCGCGGCGGTTCCCCTCTCGCCCTTGCAGGCGTGGGGCACCCGCACGATCCTCAGCGCGGCGCTGGCGGTGATCGGCAGCCTGGTGCAGGCGTGGGTGGCGGTCGGCCTGCTCGACATGGCGGTGGACCGTGTGATGCCACTGGTCGTCTTCGGGATGCTGGCGATCTTTGCCTCGGCGATGTTCACGCTGCTCTTCCTGACGGCGCTCGGGACACCGGGCCTGTTGCTGGCAATCCTCGCCCAGACCTTCGTCGGCGCACCCTCCGCGCGAGGGATCTTCCCGAAGGAGATGCTGCCGGAGTTCTATCAGCTGGCAGGAACGGTGCTGCCGCTGCGCTACATCACGGACGGCGTGCGGGCAATCGTCTTCTACGACGCGAACGGCGCGGCAGGCCTGACACGGGGCGTCATCGGGTTGGCGATCATCGCAACGGCCTCGCTGATCCTGGGCGGCGCGATCGCCTGGTGGCAGAACCGGCGCGCCATGGCGCACACCGAACCGACCCCGGCCGTCACCCCTGCATGACCACGGGGGAACTCGGAAACCCCTCCGTCATCTGACCGATGACGGAGGGGTTTCGCCCCTTACTCGACACGCGGGAGCAACACCAGCAACCCAGCTGGCCCGACACGCCAGAGCGTCATCAGGGCGAGGCAGAGACTGATCCCACCAACCAGGCAACCACGTTGATGCCGCGTTGTTGCCACTGGCGCGGGCCGAGCGCCATGCCGGCCGCGAGCACGAGCATCGCCGTCACGAATCCGTGCGGAATCCACGCCGACGATCGCGATGAATGATTCATCATGAAGACCGTGATCGCACCCATGATCGCGGCAGACCCGAGCGCCAGAGCAACGCCACCCACGGCGACGTCCGGCCCGGAGTGTCATCGGCAGCGGCAACGTCATCGCGCATCGAACGGGCCTTTCGGAAACAGGCGACACGACGGCGGATAGCGAGCGGTACGACCATTGTGCCGCATCCGGTCAAGTGCGCCGGCACCCGGTAGCCGTCATTTCCCCCTATCCCCGCGCGAGCCCCGGACGTATCCTGAGGGTGGGACCAATCGACCGTTCACGCAATGGATGCCTCCACCAGACACGCGAGGAGAACCAACCAGATGGCACGAGCCTGGCAAGGAAACCGCCGCACACTCCTCAAGGCCAGCGCCGGGGCAATCGTCGCGCCCGTCGCTCACGGACTCCTCACTTCGAAGGTATTCGCGCAGAATCCGGCGGCGCCACGTCCGTTCCTGGTCCCACCCTCGGCACGGCAAGCCACGGCCTCCTCCAGTCCGATTGCCACCCCCTCGCTGGAAGCGATCTACCCGAACGACCCACGCTACGCCGGTCTCGTCGTTGGCACGAACTCCCGCTGGGTCGGCACTCCGGCGTGGGTCTCCCTCTGCGCCACCCCGGACGAGGTCGTGCAGGCCCTCGCACAGGCCCGCACCGACGGCAAGCGGATCACCGTCCGCAGCGGCGGCCACTGCTACGAGGATTTCGTCATGGACAATCCGGATGGTGTCATCATCGACGTCTCGCCGATGTCCGGGGTCTGGCAGGACAGCGAGACCGGCTGGTGGGTCGTCCAGAGCGGCGCGATGCTCGGCGATGTCTACCTCGCACTCTACCATCAGGGCGGTGTGACGTTGCCCGGCGGCTCCTGCTCGACGGTCGGCACGGGAGGCCATATCTCCGGAGGCGGTTACGGCCTGCTCTCCCGGCTCCACGGCCTCACGGTCGACTACCTCCGCGCGGTGGACCTCGTCTACGTCTCCGACACAGGCACCGTCGAGACGATCACGGCCCGCTACGACGATCCTGACCCGGATGTCCAGGAGCTGCTCTGGGCGCATACCGGCGGTGGGGGCGGCAACTTCGGCATCGTCACCGCCTATTCCTTCGGCGACCTGCCGAAGGCCCCGGAGCAACAGGGCTCGTATTCCGCGACCTGGGACTGGAACACGATGGACCGCGCCAGCTTCGGCGAGATCGTGACCAACTTCGGAACCTTCCAGCAGGAGCACGGCACGGTCGACGATCCGTGGGATGGCCTCTTCTCGATCCTCATCGCCTCGCAACAGGCGTCCGGCCAGGTCTCGCTGATCGCCCTGAACGCCGACGACACCGGCGATCCGGAACCGCTGCTTGCCCTGATGAAGGCACTGAACCTCCCGCAGGACACCAGCCAGATCACGACCTCGGCGTGGATCGATACGATCGAGGCAGGAGGTCCGATCTCCCGGTCACGCGGCAAGTACAAGTCCGCCTACATGACAGATGTCTTCCCGGAAGCGCAGATCGACGCGATGTGGCAACAACTGACCAACCCCAGCCACGTCAATCCGGCGGGTCTGGTCCAGATCGATTCATACGGCGGGAAGGTGAACGCCGTCGATCCGTCCGCGACCGCCGTGAGTGCGCGTTCCTCGATCATGAAGCTGCAATACCAGTGCTACTGGCCCGACGAGGCCGACGACGACGCAAACCTTGCATGGATGCGCGCGTTCTACGAGGCGATGTACGGGGCATCCGGCCCACTGCCGGATGGCGTGATGGACGGGTGCTACGTGAACTACCCGGATGTCGACCTGGAGAGCTGGGCGGCACTCTACTACGGTGACAATTATCCGCGCCTGCAGCAGGTGAAGGCCCGCTGGGACCCGTCCAATGCCTTCTCCCACGCCCAGTCGATCACGCTTCCGGGCTGATCGCGGAGATCGGCGAGACCTTGTGCCCGCCCTCTGCACGACCGCGTTCCGACCGGCATCGCGTACGTCCGGCAGGGCTTTGTCGATCACGCGAGGCTCAGATCTCCCGTTGCGTCCGCGAGCAGGCGTTCGGCGGCATCGACCAGCAATTCCAGCGCACGTGTCGTGCTGGCAGCGATCACCGCCTCCCGGCCGCCGGGGAAGCGGTGCTCTTCCACGCGCGTCTCCAGGCCCTCACCCGCGATCGCGATGTAGACCAGGCCAACCGGCTTGAACGGCGTCGCCCCACCCGGCCCGGCGATCCCCGTCGTCGCCACGGCCAGCGTCGTCCCCAGCACCCGGCGGGCGCCCTCCGCCATCGCGCGAGCGCAAGGCTCGCTTACCGCACCGGGATTGCGCAGCACATCCTCCGGCACGCCGAGCACGCCATGTTTCACCGCATTCGCGTAGGAGACGATGCCTCCCAGGAAATAGGCAGAACTTCCGGCAACCCGCGTGATGTGGTGAGCCACATTCCCGCCGGTACAGGATTCCGCCGTCCCGACCGTGACCGCGTCCTGCGCGCCCAGCAGGACGAAGAGCCGTTCTTCCAGCGTCGGTGAAGCTGTCGTCATCGGAGGCCGAGCCTTTCGGGATCAGATGTCGGGACGGAATCGGGCACGAACGTGACATCGGCAGGATCGAACCAGGCCATCACCGGATCCGCCGCCCGGATGCTCGCCACGTCTGCCGCGTCGAGGTCGGCGATCGCGCGGGTGCCGGACGGGGTCGCCGTCTCGACGGATACCGTCGCCCCACGATAGGTCATGTCAGCAACACGTGTCTCCCACTGACACATCCCGGCAGGGATCGTCTCTTCCGTCCCCGACGGGACAAGGTGCAGCCGCGACGGTTGCACCATCGCCCAGACCTGGCCGTCGTCCTCCGGATCCGACGCGGCGAGGGGCAACCCGCCGGCAAGCATCGTCCCATCCGGCAGGCGTTCCACCGGGAAGAGGTTACGGCGGCCATCGCCCATGAACTCGGCGACAAAGCGCGTTCGCGGCCGCGCGAAGACCTCCTCCGGCGCGCCGTCCTGCTCGATCCGGCCATCGTGCATCACCACGATCCGGTCGGACATCGTCAGCGCTTCCTCCTGATCGTGCGTCACTGCCAGGAACGTGATACCCGTCTGCCGCTGCAGGTGTTTCAACATGCCCTGCATCTGCCGCCGCAGCAACACGTCGAGCGCACCCAGCGGCTCGTCCAGCAACAGGATGGTCGGCTGCAACACGAGCGCCCGCGCCAGCGCCACCCGCTGTTGCTGCCCGCCGGACAGCGCCGAGATCCGCCGGGGTCCCATTCCCCCCAGTTCGACCAGGCTCAGGGCATGTTCCACCCATTCGGCAATGGCAGCCTTCGCCAGGCGCTCCGGCCGCGAACGTTCCCGCAAGCCGAACGCGACATTCCCGGCGACGGAGAGATGAGGAAAAAGCGCGTAATTCTGGAAGACCAGGGCAGTCGGCCGACGATACGGCGGCCAGCCGTTCATCGCCACGCCATCGATCGCGACCTCCCCGGCGTCCGGCACCACGAATCCGGCGATCGATCTCAGCAGCGTCGTCTTCCCGCAGCCGGACGGTCCGAGCACGGTCACGAACTGCCCGCGCCCAATCTCGAGCGAGACATCGTCCAGCGCGCGGGTCCCCCCGAACTGCTTGGCCAGATGACGGATGGACACGGCGGACGACGATGCGATCATGAACCGAGCATATCCTTCCCGAGCGGACGCGATGGCATCCGAATCGCGACGCCTGTGGCAGGCAACGTCTCCCTGCATCCTACCGCAGCCAGGAGGTATCCATGCCGAACAAAGGGGTCGCGGACGAATCTTCCGCCCACGCACCGTCGATCGTCGATGCGATCGGCCGAATCGCGTTTCGCCCACTGCAGGATGACGATCCCCGCCAGATGCTGCGCTGGCTGGCCGATCCCGATGTCTCCCCCTGGTACGGCGAGGGCGATCCAACCCTGGCGAACATCCAGGCCCGCTACGCCGCGCGCATCGCCGGCACCGACACCACGCGCGGCTTCATCATCCGCATCGACGGGCAGGACGCCGGGTACATCCAGTGCTACTGGCTGGCCGACGAGCCGGACTACGCTCGCCAGCTCGCGCTGCCTGCGCCGTTCGATGCAGAGACCACTGGCACCGACCTCTTCATCGGCGAACCCCGCTTCCGGAACCGTGGATGGGGCACGCCGGTTCTCGTCGCGTTTCACCGCCAGATCGTCTTCGGCGAAATGAACGCACGCGCCGCGATCATCGCGCCGGAACCGGGCAATCATCGTGCAATGAAGACCTACGAACGGGCGGGGTTTCGCTGGCTGAAGACGGTTCCGGTCGTCGACGAGAACCATCCGGAGAACACCGGCGACGAATACGTGATGGTGCAGACACGGGCGGAATTCCTGGCCGCCGGTTGGTCCGAGGATTAGTCCGGCGTGACGGAGCACCATCCCCTCTCCAGACGTTCCGTATGATAGACAGGAACGACAGCGTTCCGGTCCCGCTCATTACCCGCCGAACGGAGGCGCCCTTGCAATCACACCATTCCGCCTTACGCGCAGGGTTCGCCATCCTGCTCACGGCTTGCACGCTCTTCGGGTTCGCCACGCCCCAGTGGGCTAGTGCCCAGGGAACGCCCTCGCCCGACACATCCGCCACGCCATCCACGTCGACGACCATCGACGGCCTGCCGGACGGACCGCTCGGCACGCAGATCCAGTGGCTGGTCGACTACCTGAACATGCCAGCCGGGGACGCGGCGACGGTCGACCTGACCGCTGTCTTCACGCCGGAGGTCCTCGCGCAGGTTCCTGCCGACCAGATGCAGCAGATCCTGGCCCAGATCCGTGGCGAAATCGGCCCCGTCCACGTGAAGCCGGGGTCCATCCTCACCACGCGCGATCTTCCGGCCACCACGGCACGCTTCGTCCTGGTGGGCAAGGACGGCATCGAACTGCCGACCAGCCTCTCCATCGATCGTGACTCCGGGCTGATCAACGGGATCTTCTTCGAAAATCCGGTGATGCCAGCGGCCGCCTCAGCGGCCTCCCCCGTGGCGTCGCCGGAAGCATCCCCGGCGGCATCGCCGGAATCCGGACTCATGCTGCCCCAGGGTGCACTGGGCCAACAGATCCAGTGGCTGCTGGATACCGTGAACGGAACAGCCCCGATTACCGAGGCCGACATCGCAGCACGCTTCACGCCGGAGGTCCTCGCCGAGACATCGGCTGCGGACATCATCGCGCGGATCGAACTCGTGCGGGCCAGCGCCCCGGTATCGGTGAAGGACAACCTGATCATCACGACGATGGACTACCCGCCCTCCACCAGTGGCTTCGTCCTGCAGGCGGCGAACGGCAGCGAGTTCCAGGCCGGCATCACGATCGACATCGAGAGCGGTCTGATCCGCGGCTTCACGATCGATCCCCTCTTCGTCGGCGCCTGATCGCGACCGTATCGTGCGATGATCGGGGAGACCGCCCATCCAGGCGGTCTCCCCGCTTCGTGTCCGCGAGATGGCGCGAATGATGCTACTGCGATGCCACGATGTCGTTCCTCGCGGAAAGGATCTCTCCCATGAGGCTCGGTCGCCTGCCTCGCATACTGACCGCCATGACGCTCGCCAGTACCATCACACTCGGACTTCTCATTCCCACCCTTGCGCAGACGCCGGAAACCACACCCGAGGCGTCGCCAGCGGCATCCCCCTTCCCGGACACCCCGATAGGCAGGCACGCCGCCTGGGCATGGCGAGCCTTGCAGACGGGTGACGCACTGCTCGCTGCAAGCGAGATCGAGGCACACTGCGATCCATCGTTGCTCGCACAGGTTCCCGCACAGCAACTCGCCGCTGCCCTCGTGCAGGTCCAGCAGCAATACGGCCCGTTCACGCTGGAACCGGATTCGCTCGTCCTCTCGAAGGACACCCCCGCCACCAATGCCCGCTTCACCATCGCCGGTCCCGATGGCTTCCGTATGGATGTCATGCTGACGATGGATCCGGACAGCAAGCTCCTCACCGGCTTCCTCATCCAGCCTGCGCAACACCCGGCAGCCTCGCCGGCGGCATCGCCAGCCGTCACCCTTCCCGGCAACATCGCCGATACCGAGGTCTCCTTCACCAGCGGGAAGGACACCCTCTACGGATCGCTCATGGCTCCGGAAGGCATGAGCGCCGGCTCTTCGCGTCCGGCCGCGCTCATCATCTCCGGCAGCGGCCCCACCGACCGCAACGGCGACAGCGGAAATCTCCCGCTGGGCACCAACCGCAACCTCGCGGTCACGCTGGCCGAGGCCGGCATTCCCTCCCTGCGCTATGACAAGCTCGGTTCGGGCAAGACCGGTCTTGGCACACACACGGACGGTGCCGGAATCGACTTCACCCTCTTCATGGAGGAGGCGAAGGACGCCGCGGCCTTCCTTGCAAAGCAGTCCGGCGTCGATCCCACACGTCTCGTCATCGTCGGGCACAGCGAGGGTGCGCTCTTCGCGCTCGTGCTGGCGCAGGAGATGGTGAAGGCAGGCACACCACCCGCCGGACTGATCCTCGTCGCGCCGCTTTCCATCCAATATCTCGACCTGCTGCAGGAACAACTGGAAGCCAACATCGCCGCCGCCGTTGCCGCCGGGCAGCTGACACAGGATCAGGCCGACGCGCTCGAAACCGAGCTGAAGGGCATCGTCGAAAGCCTGCGCACGACAGGAACCCTGCCAGAGAAGATCGCGACCCCGGAACTGGCCCAACTCTTCACACCGGCCAACGCATCCTTCCTCGCACAGGCGGACAAGGTCGATCCCGCCGCAGTCGCGGCATCGCTCCCGAAGGCTCTGCCGGTGCTTGTCCTACGCGGCGAGAAGGATTCACAAGTTACCCAGGCGCAGGTGGAGCATCTGATGGGCGGGTTCGCAGACGCAGGCAATACCTCGGCCACATTCATCTCGCTGCCAGATGCAAACCACGCCTTGCGGATCGTGGAAGGAACACCGAATCCATCGGCGGACTACGCGAACCCGAACCTGCCGTTCTCCCCGCAGGCCGTCACCGCCATCGACGCCTTCCTCGCGGCATTCGGCCTCGTGCCGCCGAACCAGGGTGGGTGAAGCCTCGCCTTGCCGGCTATCTCACCCAGGGAATGCCATTCCAGCACATGCCATCGGCACGTTGGGATAGCCCGGCGTAGCCTTCCCATGCGTGGTCGGTGACGCACGAAGCTCCCCCTCCAAACGCAATGCTGTCCGGAGACCGGACGCACGGAGGGCAAGCCGCAGGGGTTCGCTGATCCAGGTCGTCATCCCGCATCCTTGTGCGAGATGCAGCGGTATTCTTGCGAAGATGATGACAAGCTGGCACCGAGCCGCTATGATGGCGGTATAAGGGCGATTGTGTGTCTCGGACACGAAAGGTCTGCCCGGCGATGTCTTGCCATCGCCCGCGCTGGTCGCTGGACCGGCGCCCGCTTCCGGACCCGCCGCGCATCACGATGCGGCATTTCATCCGGGCACGTCCAGAAAGGAGGTGATGGTTGATGATGACGATCGCACGAACCCCCATCTTCCGTCACGCCTTCGTCGCGCCCACGGGTCCGGCGCACCTCGGCTGATCGGTCGCCCGACACCGCGCCCGCGCTCCGCGAGGACGGTACCATCCCGACCGTGGCCGCTGGAAACCGCGTGACGGTTTCCCCGCTGACGATTTCCCAGAGTCCATTCTGACGGTGTGGCTTCGCGTCTTCCTGACGCGGCCCCTGATATCGTGCGCCCTTTTTCGGCAACACCCCAGCCCACCGGCACCTTTGATGATGACCTTCAGGAGCGATGCCGTGAACGCACCGACACCCGCGTCCACCCCTACGACACCTGCCGCGCACAACGACGACGCCAGGACCGCGATGCCATCGACCACGTTCGACCTCGGCACGCACACCTTCCTCGTCGGAGAGGAGATCGCCCTCCGTCCCGCCACAAAGGACGACGCGGTCTTCACCGCGTCCTGGCGCGAAACCCGCTTCCCACAATCGCCGGAGACGACCGAGACGTGGATCGAGGAGGAACTCTCCGGCTCCGTCTATCTGGTCGTCCGCAAGCACGATGGCCGCCCCGTCGGGCAACTGCGCATCGGTCGCGGCTTCCCGAGCCGCGGTCTGCGCGTCTTCATCGACCCGCTCTTCGGGGATGACGCCATTCGTTGGCAGATCGAGGTCTTCCGGCTGGTAGTGCCCTGGCAGATCGACGAGAAACATGTCCCCCTGCTCATCAACCAGATCGCCAGTGACGAGACGGATCTTCTCACGGCGTTGCTGGACGATGGCTGGCGCGAATGTGCCCGCTACCCGCATGCGCATTGGTCCGCGCGGTCCGGCGCCTGGGTCGATCGCGTCTTCCTCGAATACCTCAGTCCACACTGGCTGGCGACGATGGGCGATCCAGCCGAGGTGATGCTGGAACGCAGCGGCACCGGCCAGCCGCGTCCCGTTGTATCCCCGCGCCCGGTTGACGAGAACGCGCCGAAGGGGGCGATCATGCTCGGCGAGCGCGTCTACCTGCGGCCGCTGGAGAAGGATGACGCGCTCGTCATCTCCGAATGGATGCGACAGGACCCGGACGCCATCTGGTCGATGGGCCGCAGCATGTATTCCCCGCCAGAACTGGTCGAGTGGACGAAGAAGCTCCAGGAGGACGAGCCGCAGACGTGGCCGCGCTTCGCGGTCTGCCTTCGCGAGAACGACGCGCTCATCGGCTCGATGGGCATCGTTGGCATCGACTACGTTCACGGACTGGGCATGACCGAGAGCGAACTGAACAACCCCGCCTACCGCGAGCAGGGCTATGGCTCCGAGGCGAAGCAGCTCCTGCTCGCCTATGCCTTCGATGTGCTCGGCCTGCGCCATCTCGAAAGCTGGGTCGCCTTTCCGAACCTGCGTTCCGCCGCTGCGCTCCGCAAGCAGGGCTACAAGGAGGCCGGGCGCCTGCATTGGGAATATCCGCTCGACGGCAACTTCGGCAATGCCACGCTCTTCCTGCTCAATGCCGACGACTGGCGGGCCCTGCCGCGCGTCGCCATCACCCCATCGACCGCATCCACCAACACCGAGACTGAAACGGAGGCCGCCCGTGCCTGAAGTCGCGATTGACGCCCCAAAGTCCGGCAAGGACGAAAAGCCGACCCTGATCGGTGCCGACAAGCAGACGTTCCTCGTCGGCGAGCACGTCTACCTGCGCCCGCTGAATGACGACGATGCCGCAACTGGCACGTCCTGGCGACAGACCGTCTTCCCACAGTCGACCGAGACCACCGAGGCGTGGATCGAGGAGAACCTAGCGAAGGGAGATTCCGAGGAGAAGGAAACCTTCGCCATCGTCCGCCGCAGCGACGATCGCGTCGTCGGCTCGATCGCGCTCGAATACGACCCGACGCTCACCTTCGCCCTGGCGCGCATCGATCCGGTCTACGGCAAGATCGGCCAGGCGTGGAAAGCGGAAGCGATCCTCCTCGTCGCGCGCTGGCAGGTCTTCGAGCGGCACAAGATGATGGTCCACACCGACATCCCGGCAAGTGAACCGATCGCTGTCGCCGCGCTGACCGCCGGCGGCATGCGCGAGATCGCCCGTTTCCGCGAGGCCTACCTCATCGATGGGCGCCGCGTCGATTGGCTGGTTTTCGACTTCCCACATCCGAAATGGGTGGAACGCCTCGGCGATCCGCTGCAGACGGAGCTGCCACGCACCGGTACGGGGGAGCCGCGTCCTGTCCCGGCGAAAGGGACGCTCGCTCCAGGCGATACGCCCCCGCGCGGTGCGAAGATGCTCGGCCAGCGCGTCTATCTCCGCCCATTCGTGAAGGCGGATGCGGAGCAGGCCGCCATCTGGGAGATGCGCGATCCGGAGGCGGATTTCTCGCTCGGACGCGGAGCGGAGAGTCCGGCCGTCTTCACCCGGCAAGCCCTGGACGAGCAGAAGAAGGGCGACTGGCCGAAAGCGATTTCCTGGATGGTCTGCCTGATGGGCTGTGAGAACGACGAGCCGATTGGCTGGGTTTCGCTGGAGGATATCGATTGGGTCGCCCGCACGGCGGAGACGGCCAGCTGGATCTTCCGGTCGGACTATCGCGGAGGCGGCTACGGCAGCGAGGCGAAACACCTGCTGCTGGACTACGCATTCAACCACCTGCGCCTGCACATGGTGCATTCGTGGGTGCTCTTCAACAACACGCGGTCGGCGGCTGCCCTTCGCAAGCAGGGCTACCGCGAGGCTGGGCGTGCCACCTGGTGCTTTCCCTACAAGGGAGGTATCGGCAGCATGGTCGTCTTCGATCTGCTCGCCGACGAGTGGCGCGCGTTGCCGAAGGAGTGACAGGGACGACTTCCACTTGGGCAAGGGCTGATGCAGAGATAGCGCACGGGTGTTCTGCACTGTCCAATTTCGCTGTCATTCTGAGCGGAGCGAAGAACCTCCGTACGAAGCACAATCGACCGAAGGTCGATATCCGAAGCGGCTTCTCATGCGAAACGCTCTGTCAGAGTCTCTTGCTGGCATGACATCACGAATGCCAACACCATGTTCCGGCTTCGCCGGAAGCGCTTCGCGCAGGGGTCCCTCGCTGCGCTCAGGATGACATGGGATCTTGGATGTTGGTGGACTTGGTAAATGCCACGACCAGCGTCATTCACAACCCGAACACGTGCCGCTTCGGCGACACAACTGTAACGACGACGATTACCGAGGGGATACCCCCATCATGACGACGACAACACCGACCACCGACACACCATCCACACCCTCATCCACAGAGCCGGGGCACGCCGGGCAGACCTTCCTCGTTGGCGAGGAGATCTACATTCGCCGCATCGAAAAGAACGATGCAAAGGGCGCCATGTCCTGGCGAGACCGCATCTTCCCGGTCTCCCCCTCCGTGACCGAGGAGTGGATCGCCAAGGAGATGATGAAAAGCGGACGCGACTGGTACGCCGTCGTTCGCAAAAGCGACGACCGCGTGGTCGGCGGCTTCCAGTTCCGCGGCCATCGCATTCACACCGACATGCGCATCGCGATCGATCCCCTCTTCGGCGACGCCGCAGGCCGCTGGAAGGCAGAAGTCATCCGCCTCGTGCTGCCCTGGCGCTCAGAGGAACAGCAGCGAATGTCCACCGTCCTTACCATCACCGGAAACGAAACGGAGGCCCTCGCCGCCGCGCTCGCCGCCGGCGCCTGGGAGGCTGCACGCGCGCCGAAACTCATCCTGAAGGACGGAGAATGGGTCGATCTCGTCACAATGGTCCACCTCAACGCGCAGTGGATGGCAAAGCTCGGTGACCCCCGCAACCAGGAACTGGTGCGCTCGGGAACCGGCGAACCGCGCCCGGTTCCCACGAAAGGCGCCTGGACCGGCGATCCCCCGAAGGGTGCGATCCTCGCCGGGCAGCGGGTCTACCTGAAAGCGATCGACAAGGAGGACACGGCCGAGATGGCCCGTCTCAACCGGATCGAACCCGGAGCCTATCCCGGGAGTTTCCGCGCCGTGAACAATCCGGAGAACATGGCGAACCGGCGGCTGGAGGACACCAGCAAGCGGCTCTGGACCGACATCGGGTTCGCGGTGCGCCTGCGCGAGGACGACCGCTTCATCGGCGAGGTCGCCATCCTCGGCGTCGATTACGTCAATCAGTACGGCGAGACCGCGAGCTGGATGTTCGATCCCGCCTTCCGGGGCAGCGGGTACGGGTCCGAGGCGAAACATCTCCTGCTCGAATACTGCTTCGACACCCTCGGCCTGCGCGCCGTGCAATCGCGCGTTTCGACAGACAATCCCCGGTCCGCAGCAGCCCTGCGCAAGCAGGGGTATCGCGAGGCCGGGGTGATTCCGTGGGTGGAGCTGGACCACGGCCGTTTCTCCGGCGACGTCATCTTTCACCTCACCGCCGAGGAGTGGCGCGCGCTTCCCCGGGCCGCCACATCGGTACCGGCCGAAAGCGAGGACGCATGAGCAAATCCCTTGCGAACAAAACATCAACACCTGTGCCGGCGCCGCTGCCGACGCCGCTGCTGGAATCGGCAGGGCAGACCTTCCTCATCGGTGAGGAGATCTACCTGCGCCGCATCGAGAAGCGCGACGCCCAGTATGTGATGTCACTACGCAATACCGTCTGGCCGCAATCGCCCGCCGTGGCGGAGACGTGGATCGCCGAGGGGCTGCGCAACAAACCCTTCGGCGTCTGGACCGTCGTACGCAAGGCCGACGACCGCCCGGTCGGCACGATGACACTTCACTACCGCGACATCGCGCCGCTTGTAGAGGTTCACATCGACCCGCTCTACGGGAAGGCAGGCCGCTGGACGGCGGAGGTCTACCGCCTCGTCGTGCCCTGGCTGCGCGATGAGATTCACGTCATCTCGCTCCAATTGCCGGTCGCGGCGGACCAGGCGGAAGCCATCGCCGCATTGGAGGAACTGGGCTGCGTCTGCAGCGCCCGATTCCGCGAGATGCTGCGGCTCGATGGCCAGTGGGTGGACCTGCTGCGTTACGTCACGCTACACCCGCGCTGGCTGAAACGGCTCGGCAACCCGGCGGATACGCCGATCGTGCGGGCAGGCATCGGCGAACCGCGTCCGGTGCCATCGTTCGGCACCTTCGATAGCGATTCGCATCCACCGAAAGGGGCGATGGCAATCGGGCAACGGGTCTATCTGAAGGCGTTCGACAAGGAGGACGCCGAGGCGCTGAGCCGCTTCAACCGGATCGAATCCGAAACCGGATTCGGACACAGCCGGATCCTGACCACCGACGGCAACAAGGTGCAAAGCCGACTGGAACCGGCCTCGTTCCGACTGCGTGACACCGTTCCCTTTGCCATCCGCCGCCGTGCCGACGACCGCACGATCGGCGACTGCGGCCTGCAGGGCATCGACTACGTCAGTCAATCCGCCGAAAGCTACAGCTGGCTCTATGACCCGGCCACGCGCGGCGAGGGACTCGGCTTCGAGGCGAAGCACCTGCTGCTCTCCTGGGCCTTCGAGACGCTGGGCATGCACTCCGTGCAATCGTACGTGGCGCAGGACAACCTGCGTTCCGCCGCCGCGCTCCGCAAGCAGGGCTACCGCGAGGCCGGACGTCTGTTCTGGAAAGGCACCAGCGACGGCGGGTTCACGAACCAGATCGTCTTCGACATCCTGGCCGACGAATGGCGCTCCTTGCCCAAGGCCGCATCGTCCACCCATTCCGACGGAGCATGACCTCATGACGACCACGACACCCACCGGCACCGAGAACCACCGCGCGCCCGGCACCGGCTACACCGAGCAGACCTTCCTCATCGGCGAAACCGTCTACCTCCGCCCGATCGAGGCGGTGGATGCGAATGTCGCGACGGCCTGGCGCGATACGATCTTCCCGGTGAGTATCACCCGCACCGAGGACTACATCAAGGAAACCATCGACAAGCAGGACCCGTTCAAGGAGATCACCCTCGCGATCGTCCGCAAGGCCGACGATGTGGTGGTGGGGTCGATCCATGCAAACTTCGCGTGGATCTCCGCCGACTTCTCCGGCCACGTCGATCCGCTCCATGGCGAGCAGGGGCAAGCCTGGAAAGCGGAGGGCATCGCCCTCGTCGCGGACTGGGTGGTGAACGAGCAGCACGCCATCGGAGGCCTCTGCCAGCTGCCGGCCTCCGAGACCGTCGTCATCGAGCATCTGACGAAGGCCGGGTTTCGCGAGACCGCCCGCTTCCGCGAGTGGTTCCTGCGCGATGGCAAGCGCGTCGACAAGGTCGCGCTGGAATACCTGAACGCCGGCTGGGTGAAGACGCTCGGCGACCCGGCGGACGTTGAACTGCCCCGCTCCGGCACCGGCGAGGCGCGTCCCGTGCCGGAAAAGGTGACGCTCGAAACCGATCCGCCATCCAACGCCGTCCTCGTCGGCAAGCGCGTCTACCTGCGTCCACCGACGCGCGAGGACATCGAGGATGTCGTGAAGTACTCGCGCCTGGAAACGGAGACCTTCTTCGATATCGGACGCCACATGCCGGACATCGAGGGTTTCG
Source organism: Thermomicrobiales bacterium (assembly GCA_049841275.1). Lineage (GTDB taxonomy): Bacteria > Chloroflexota > Chloroflexia > Thermomicrobiales > UBA6265 > JASGDN01. The sequence continues at coordinate 17,168 of JASGDN010000009.1, read as the reverse complement.
CGGACTGGAACGAGACCAGCCAGAAGGAGGAGTTCCCACGCTGGGTGCGCTTCGCGGTCTGCCTGCGCGAGAACGATGAGGTGATCGGCGAAGTCGGCCTCTTCGATGTGGACCTGATCGATCGCACGGCGGAATCGGCCAGCTTCTTTCATCGCCCGGAGTATCGCGGGGGCGGCTACGGCTCCGAGGCGAAACAGTTGCTGATGGAATACGCCTTCGACCGGCTGGGATTGCACGTCATCCAGTCGTGGGTCTACTTCCCGAATACGCGCTCGGCGGCGGCGCTGCGCAAGCAGGGCTATACGGAGGCGGGGCGCATTCACTGGCGGTTCATCAACGACGGGACGTGGGACAACTTCGTGGTCTTCGACTTCCTCGCGCGTGAATGGCGCGCCATGCCGCGCAAGGACTGGGAGTAGGCGCGCTCCGGCGAACAGCATCACGTGATCGACCTCGCCGAGGGGCGGCTCCGATGATTGGAGTCGCCCCTCGGCGTGCTGGCCGGCACCACGTTATCGCCAGGCAACCGTGCCGGAATCGGATCGCCTGCGTCCTTGTGCTGGGCCGGCGATGCGGCCATAATCCGACTTAATGCGTCAGACTTTGATTCTCGCCCATCTTCCCTGTAGTCCCGGAAAGGACCAGCATGCCCAAGCTCACCCGCCGCGCCGTCCTCCGCTCCACCAGCAGCGCGCTTGCCGGCGCGGCCCTGGCCACATCGGCGATCGGCAGCAGCTCCGCCCAGTCCGCTACGCCAGAGGCATCCCCGGCCGCCTCTCCGGTCGCCGGGGGATGGACCTTCACCGACGATCGCGGCGTGACCGTTACCCTGCCGAAACAACCAGTGCGCGTCTTCGCCGACCTCAGCGCCGCCTCCGCGCTCTGGGACTTCGGCATCCGGCCGATCGCCGTCACGGGCTGGACCACCAACACCGACATCGCCTGGGGCAATGTCGACCGAGACACCCCGGACATCCGCGATAACGAAGAATCGGGCATGCCGAACCTCGAGAAGCTGATCGCGCTGAAGCCGGATATCTATGTCAACATCACCTGGTCGAAGGGTGACCCGAACGATGTCTGGGGTTTCCCCGACGCCGAGTCCATCGCTCGCGTCGAACAGGTCGTACCGATCGTCTGCATCGCCGCCACTGGCCTCGCGAACGAGAACATGGAACGCTTCGCCGAGCTCTCGACGCTCCTCGGCGCGGACCTGAACGCCCCGGAGATTGCCGCCGCGAAGTCGGCATACGATGCCGCCGTAGAAACCTTCTCCACCACGGCCACCGAGAAGGCCGACCTCACCTCGCTCTTTGCCTGGGTCGGGCAGGCAGCGGAGTGGTATGCCGCCAGCCCTCGCGACTGGGCCGATCTCTCGTGGTATCAACAGCTGGGCATGACCATCGTCGAACCAAAGGCCGATGCCGGCACCTACTGGGAGCAGCTAAGCAAGGAGCAGGCGCTCCTCTATCCCTCGGATATCTTCTTCAACTCCACACGCGCCGAGACCTACACGCTGGATGAACTGAAGGCGGACACCACCTTCGCCAGCCACCCGGCGGTGAAGGCCAACCAGATCGGCGAATGGAACCAGGACCTCATCATGAGCTACCAGGGTCTCACCGCCGCGCTGGACAACATGGTCGGTGTGCTCTCCGCGGCAACCAAGGTCTCCTGACGCCACACGGCATCGTGAAATCTGGCACCCGGCACGGATTCCACGGCAAGAACACCACGAGGAAAGGCCGCCCACGCGATGCCGTGGCGGCCTTTCCTCGTGCTCCGGATGAATCAGCTACCGATGATCCGATGGCCAGGTCCCCATCACGTGGCGGAGGATGGCGAACTCGCCGAGATGGTAGGCATTGTGGTCGGCCACCAGCAGCGCCTGCCGCATCACCGTGTATTTCGGATCACCGCCGGCATTCAGCACCAGCCCGTCAAGGTCGGTCGCCGGGTCGGCCACAATGCTCCGGATCGCCGCCAGGTCGGCGCGGATGCCGTCCAGTGTCGCCTGCCAGTCGGCATCGGTCGCGGTGGCATCAGGAGCGGGCCAGTAGTCGTGCGGCCACGACAACTCCCGGTAGTCGGGATCACGCATGAAATCGAGAATGTCCCGCTGGGTACGCCGGATATGTTCGAGCAGGTGCCACGGCGTATAGGGCACATTCGGCGGATTCTCGTTCATCGATCCGGCAGGAAAATCGGCAACCGCCCCATCAAGCGACAGGTGAGCGTTGCCGCCATCGAGCAGGGCGAGCACCTGGTCGCGGATGGGGACGGGATTCGGGGAGGACATAGCACATCCTTTCGGGGGACGATCGCCAGCACCATCGACGCTCTCCCACCGCAACCCGCGCGCCGTCAGCCGTTTGCTGCCGTCTCCCGATAGCCGAGGATACGCGTCGGCGCGTCGCTGCAGATGGCATCCACGCCCCACCCGGCCAGCAGGTCGAACTCCTCACGCGTATTGCACGGCCAGCCGACGACCGACAGACCGGCGGCGTGGGCCTTTCGCACCATCTCGGCGCTCGCGGCGACATGGTGCATGTCAGCCTGCGCGCAGCCGAGCCGCAACGCCGTGTCGAGGAACGCATCGCTGTCCCATGCGCCGATGTAGCCCCTCCGCTGCGCCGGCGCATCCCGCGCCACGAACTCCAGCGCGACGGGATCGAACGAGGTGATCGTCGCACGGTCCGCCAGGTTCCGCACCCGCAGCCAGTCCAGAACGCCAGCGACGATCCGCTCCTCCCGCTCCGGCGCATCCTTCTTGATCTCGATCATCATCCCCAGCGACGATGGCGCCAGCACATCGAGCACCTGGTCGAAGGTCGGCACGCCACACGGCAACGCCACGTTGTCGAAACCGGACCGCGCGTCGAGCGCTGCCAATTCCGCCGTCGTGAACGACGACACCTCCCCGGTTGCGATGGTCGTGCGGTCCACCGTCGCATCGTGGATCACGACCAGATCCCCATCGCGGCTGAGGCGGATATCGAACTCCACCGCATCCACGCCCAGTGCGATGGCGTAGGCGAACCCCGCCAGCGTATTCTCCGGCGCCTCGAACCGCGCCCCACGGTGGCTGATGAGTTGCATAGATGGCTCCTTCAGGCAATACGCTCGCGCAAGGTCACGGGCAGCAATTCGTCGATCCGCGCCAACACGCGCGTGGGCTGGACCGGCGAATCCGCCAGCATGGCGCGCGTGGTCTCGCCGGTCAGCACCAGCGCCGACTCCATTCCCGCATCGACGGCCATCCGGATATCCGTCGACAGCCGGTCGCCAACCATCACGCAATCGGACGCGGGGAGCTTCAGCCGTTGCAACGCGGCCTCCAGCATGAACGGGTCCGGCTTGCCGACAACCTGGCGACAGGCGATTCCGGTACATCCTTCGATCGCCCCGATGATGGCCGCCGCATCGGGCTCGCCGCGTCCGCCCGGGAAAGGGCAGAACCGGTCCGGATTCGTTGCGATCAGGAACGCCCGCCTGTGAACCGCGATCGCATCGAATGCGATCTGCAGCTTCCGATAGGCGAACCCCCGGTCGTAACTGGCGATCACGATGTCGATCTGCTCCGGATCGTCCGAGATCCGGATTCCCGCCTCGGAAAGTGCCCGCTGCACCGGTTCCTCCGCGATTGGGTACACCGTCGCCTCCGGATGATGCTGCACGAGCCAGCGCACGACGGTTTCGACCGTGGTGAGCACCTCGTCCGGGGTCACCTCCAGGCCGAGCCCGTTGAGCTTGCGAACGTAAGCATCGATCTCCCTGGTCGGGTTGTTCGAGAGGAAGAGCACGCGGCGTCCACAGGCTCGCAGGGTCCGCACCGTATGGAGGGCGCCCGGCAGCAGTTCGTTCCCCAGATAGATCGTACCGTCGAGATCGAAGATATACCCCGCTGCCAGCTCTTCCTGCCCGACCGCCGCCGAGAGGGCCATTCCCTCGCGCATCGGAATGGTCATGCGCTCCTCGTACTCCCCGCTGATCACCAGGCGCATCGCCATCGTCGGCCACAGTGAACCACGAATTGCGGCGGACAGCGCAGCGCGCGCCATGCACATGCGTGCGCATACTGGGACCATCATCGGTGATGATCCGAAGCCACCAGCTCACCCGAAGGAGACAGCCGGTCGCGGCGCACCCGGGCGGGCGCCTGAGATACCCGCTCTCCCGCCTTCCCGGTGGACAGATGTGCAGAACGCGGATCGCGCGTTGACGCCCGGCCAACCGCTCACTACTGTAGCCATGCAGTGGCGAGCACTATCGTTCATGCACATGCGTGCACCTAATCGCCGCCGACCGTTTTCTGCCGTGCCCATGTATGGGAGAAGGACCTTGGCCCTTTCGACGTCCGCGTCCACCCCATCCGGCGCGCCGACGAGGATCGACCGCGCTCTGGTCGACCGTTTGCTCGGTGATGCCGATACCACCCGCCGGGTTGTCGCCGAGCGCGGCATGCTGATGCGCATCGGCCCGATCGTGGCCGACGCCTTTCCCGGCCGGCTTCCGATCATTGTGGCGGACGACACGACCTGGGCGATCGCCGGAGCCGCCGTGAGCGCGTCGCTGCACGAGGCAGGCCTGTCCCAGGGCGAGCCGATCCGATTCCCCGGCCACCCCACGTTGCGCGCCACCTACGATCACGTCGGCGAGATCGCCGATCGGCTCCGGGCCGCCGCAAGCGCGGCCCCCGGGCAGACCCTACTGCCGCTGGCGGTCGGGTCCGGCACGATCAACGATCTCGTCAAGCGTGCCGCCCACGAACTCGGCTTGCCCTATGCCGTCGTCGGCACAGCAGCCTCGATGGATGGCTACACCGCCTCGGGCGCGGCCCTGGTCGTCGACGGCGTGAAGCAGACCGTCCCCTGTCGCGCGCCAGAACTCGTGGTCGCCGACATCGACATCGTGGCCGCGGCTCCGGCCCGGATGACCGCCGCCGGATATGGCGACCTTATCGGCAAGGTCACCGCCGGCGCCGACTGGCTCCTTGCCGATGCCGTCAGTGTCGAACCGATCGTTCCCGAGGTCTGGAATGTCGTGCAGGGGCCGCTGCCAGCCCTGATCGGGGAGCCGGACAAGGTCGCCGCCGGCAACGCGGCCGCCATCGAGCACCTCTTCCTCGGGTTGGTCATCACCGGCCTCGCGATCCAGGTCGCCGGCAACACCCGTCCCGCCTCGGGCAGCGAGCACCAATTCAGTCACCTGTGGGAAATGCGCGGACTCGAATTCGAGGGCGAAGTCGTTTCCCACGGATTCAAGGTCGGGCTCGGCACGATCGTCAGTTCCGCCCTCTACGCCGAGCTCATGGATGCGCTCGATCTCGACGGCATCGACATCGAACGCGCCATCGCGCGCTACCCCGATGCTGCCGGCATGGAACGCACCATTCTCGCCACGCACAACCACCCGGCGCTGATCGCCAAGGCGCGGGAAGAGTGCCTCGCCAAGCTCCTGACGCCGGATCAGTTGCGCGAGCGGCTTGGACGCCTGCAAGCGGCATGGCCCACGCTTTCCTCCCGTCTCCGCCAGCAACTGCCGGGACCGGACGCCATCCGCGACTTGCTCGCCCGCGCCGGTGCCCCGACCACCCCCGAGGAGATCGGCCTGACCCGCGCCCAGTTGAAGGCGAGCTATGCCGCCGCACAGCAGATCCGGCGCCGCTACACGGTCTACGACCTTGCCCTGGAGCTTGGCCTGCTGGACGAGCTGGTGGAGCGCCTCTTCGCGCCGGGAGGCTACTGGGCACCGTAGGGCGTGACGGCTCGCATCACGTTCTGCATCGTTCCGAACGTTCGTGGAAGCCTCGGGAGAATGGCCATGCCAGCATCTGACACCACGTCCCTGCGCGTCCTCGCCGTGGGCGCCGACAACGCCGGCGCCGACCTCAAGAACCTCATCGCCGATCACCTGCGGAAGGGCGGGCTCGTCGATGTACTCGACCTCGGCGTGATCGACGCGTCCGACCGGACCGCCTACCCCGATATCGGGGTCACAGTCGCCCAGACCGTGGCAGGCGGCGATGCCTGGCGCGGATTGCTGATCTGCGGCACCGGCATCGGCATGGCCATCTCGGCGAACAAGGTCCCGGGCATCCGCGCCACGGTCGCCCACGATTCCTATTCGGTCGAACGCTCCATCCTCTCCAACAACTGCCAGATCCTCACGCTTGGTGCGCGCGTGATCGGCCCGGAACTGGCGCTGCGCCTCGTCAAGGAGTGGCTCTCCTACGAATTCGACGACGCCTCGCCGTCTGCCGCGAAGGTCGCGCGCCTGACTGAACTCGAGGACACACACCGCCAGCGGGCGGCATCCTGAACGAAACCATTCTTTCCGGAACGAGAACAGACGCACTCCAGACAGCGGGTTCCATATAGAGCCGGATTCGATACGGTCGCTCCCGGTGAACACCGGTCGTTTGTAGGGGCCGACCGCGTGTCGGCCCAGACCTCCATCACAGCGCGCTGGGCGATCACCGGCCGCAGCAACCACGGCGAGGATCGCCCCTACAGGCAACGGACCACCGTGCATGGCTATTCGTTGTAGGTCCGACCGTCTGGGGAATGATCGTCACGCCCGGCGCGTCAACGCACCCAGCGCATGCAGGTCGTCGCGAATGTGCGGATAGAGCGAGCGGTAGATCGCGTAGGTCTCGTCGTAGACCGACCGGTCGCCTGCATCGGGCTCGACCGTCTCCACGACACGCACCCACGTCCCCGTCATCGCCTCCGGCGCCACCCCGATCGCCCGGCCCGCCAGGAACGCATCGCCGTAGGATGCCCCGATCGTCTTCTCGGGAATCTCCTGCGTCACCCCGGCAATGTCGCTGAGCATCTGCACCCACGAACGGTTCTGCACACCGCCTCCCGCCGCGAGCACACGACGGGGCATGGCGCCGATCTCGGCATGGACTTCGAGATTGTGGCGGAATCCATAGCCGACGCTCTCCAGCAACGCCCGATAGAGATGCCCCTGCGTGTGCGCCAGGGTCAGGCCCGCGAACACCCCGCGCACGTCCGGATCGTGGAGGGGATTCCGCTCTCCGGCGAAGTAGGGCAGGCACACCAGGCCATCGCATCCGGCCGGAACCGCCTGCGCCCGAGCGCCCAGCGTCGCGTAGTCGACCGCACCTTCGGAGAGATCGCCGCCGCGCACGAGGTCGCGAAACCACGACGTGAGCAAGCCAGATGTCGCAAGCCCGCCGGTGATCGCGATGCGCCCTGGCAGGCAATAGGCCGTGTTCCAGATGCGCGGATCGATATGCGGACGGTCGGCCACATTCACCAGGAAGAGCGTGCTGCCGTACATCACCAGCATCTCGCCCGGCTGCGCAACCCCGACGCTCACGGCCTCGGCGACAGCGTCCATCGTGCCCATCACCACCGGCGTTCCGACCCGCAACCCGGTCTCCGCGCTGGCGGCAGCCGTCACCCCGCCGACGATATCGGTGGACTCGACGATCGGGGGCAGGCGATCGAGGCCGATCACCTCGTCCGCGAAGCGATCGGACCACGACATCGTGGACAGGTCGAAGAGCGGCGTGTAGTAGGACGCCGTGTGACGGTCGACCCGGTGTTCTCCCGTCAGCCGGAACACGACATAGCCTTGCGACGACTGGATCATCGCCGTCCGCGCGAAGACCTCCGGCTCGTGCTCCCGCAGCCAGCGAATCTTCGGCCCGACCGCCTGCGACGTGAGCTGCGTGCCGCCCAGTGCGAGGATGGCATCCGCCCCACATCGCTCGTTCAGCAGGTCGATCTCCGCCGTCGCCCGCCGGTCGATGCCATAGAGCACCCCAGGGCGCAGCGGCTTCCCCGCCGCATCCACGGGCAGCATGCACGGGCCAATGGCGCTCACACCCACCGCGCCGACGTCATCCGGGCCGTACCGCCCGGAAAGCAGCGTGCGGCAGAGTTGGGCGAATTCGCCCCACCAGATCGTGTCCGCATCGTGCTCGGCCCACCCCGGCCGGGGAAAGCTTGTCTCGTGCGCGATGGTCGCCGTGGCCACCACCTCGCCCTCCGGCGTGCAGAGCACACCCTTCGCGCTGGCCGTACCGATGTCGATTCCGAGCAGAAGCGATCCGCCGCTCACACCGCCTCCTTTTCCGTCAGCACCCCGGCAGCACGCAGCAGGGGCAGCACCGCCTGCGGCGCATCGGACGTGGCCCCGTCCACGCCCCAGGCGAGCGCATCGGCGACGTGGTCCGCCGTGTTGCACTGCCAGCCGATGACTCGTAAACCACGTTCGTGCGCCTCAGCGACCACCTCTCGCCGTCCATGTTGCAGCGAGACATCGATCTGGTCGCACCCCAGGCAGAGCGCCGTCTCCAGATCCTCCGGCTCGTGAAAGCCGCCGACATAGGAGCGCGGCCACGCCGGATACCGGTCGCGCAGCCAGGTGACCGCATCGACATCGAACGACGTAAAGCGCACGCAGCCGTCCATCCCCCGGCGTTCCACCTGCCGCACGGCCTCGTCGATGGTCGCACCCATGCGTTCCAGCGGCTCCGACTTGATCTCGATCTGAAGGAACATCCCGTTCCCGGCCCAGTCCAGCAGCTCATCCAGTGTGGGAATCGCCACCCGCTCCGGCCAGTCCGCATGCACCGAACGCGCATCGAGCGCGCGAATCTCGGCCAGTGTGAGGTCGGCCACTGCGCCCGCTCCGTCGGTGGTGCGATCGACGGTGGCATCGTGAATGATGACGACCTGCCCGTCCTTCGTCTGCCGCAAGTCCAGCTCGATCGCATCGAGCCCAAGCTCACGCGCATGCGTGAACCCGGCAAGCGTGTTCTCCGGAGCCTCGTTGCGCGCTCCACGATGCCCGATCAGCCGAAATCCCATCGAAACCCTTTCGTCCATGCCCCTCGGAGGGCGATCCAGCGCATGCGCCGCGCAAGGACTCGGAATCCGTTCAACCTGCCCAGAATTTAATCCCGATTTTACCCATCCACGCGACAAGATGACGCACACTTGTCACTGCACACATGTGCAAACACCCGTTTCTCGATTGACGCGTCTCGGGCAGCTTCGTAGCGTTAGGGACGCAACGTCGTCCGCAACACGCCGGAGAAGGCCGCCAGGTGGCCACACCCGGCGAGGGAGTCCTGTCCAGTGGCCGAGTCGAACCGCGCCATGCTCGCATCCGTTGCCCGGATGTACTATCTCGATGGGCTGGGACAAAGCGAGATCGCCAGCATCTTCGGTGTCTCGCGTTCCACCGTCTCCCGGCTGCTCACGACAGCCAGGGAGCGCGGCGTCGTGCGGATCTCGGTGGACGACTACGATCCGCGCGATACGCACCTCGAACGGGCGCTCATCGATCGCTTCGGCTTGAAGCGCGCCGTCGTCGTGCGCAGCCTGGATGGGCAACCGGGCAACGCCCGGCGCGCCGTGGGCTACTTCGCCGCGAACATCGTGGCGGCCTGGCTTGGCGACGCACGCTCCATCGGGGTCGCTGGCGGCCGCACCATCGGCCAGATGATCCATTTCATCGATCCCCAGCCGCAGCGAACCGATTCCGCTCCGGAGGTCGTCCAGCTCATGGGCACGATCGGCTCGACCCCGAGCAGCGTCGATGCTTCCGAACTCGCGCGCACGCTGGCCCGTCGCCTGCATGGCTCCTTCCACACAATCAACGCCCCCGCCTTCATGGACGACGCGCGCAGCCGAGACCTCCTGCTTTCGCACAGCCAGATTCGCGCGGTCTGGAGCAAGCTCCCCACCCTCGACATCTCCATCGTCGGCATCGGCACGCTGGTCGATTCGGTCTTCGCCGATCGCAACGTGCTCTCGATCGCCGACCTCGAAACCCTGCGCGCCACGGGCGCGGTGGGCGAGATCTGCGGCCACTTCTTCGACGCCCGTGGTCGTGAATGTCGCTCGCCATTGCAGGAACGGGTCATTGGCGTCGAACTCGAAACCCTGCGCCGCAGCTCCGAGGTGATCGCCGTCACGACCGGCAGTGCCCGTCATGAAGCGATCCGGGCGGCGCTCGTTGGCCAGCTCGTCCACACCCTCGTCATCGACGATGCCGGGGCCATGGCGGTGCTGGACGGACCGGAGAACGGGTCCAGGACGTCCGAGGCGAGTTACGCCCGGACATAGGAACAGTCTGGTGGGCAGGCGCTGCCCATCGCTCACCGCGTGCTCGAACGATTTGGGAGCATCGACGCTACGGATGACGGGCATGGCCGCCCGGTCCAGGAGGACATACCGCATGGTCAAGCACACTCGCCGCTCGTTCGTCGGTTCCGCCGCAGGAACCGTTGCCGGAGCCGCGGCCGCCGCGACCCTGGCACCGGCGATCACTGGCGCCGCCCCAGCCGTCTCATCGGCCCCGGCCCAGCGCGCGCAGGACGGCAAGCAGAAGATCACCTTCTACCATATCTTCGGCACCCCTCCGGGCGGGACGCCCGCCTCGTCGCCGGCGCCGATGATCCAGGTGATCGACGCCTTCAACGCGCAGAGCACCACAACCGTCATCGACAGCCAGACCCCCAGCACCGCGTATGCCGAGGTGCTGCAGAAGGCCCAGGCCGATATCGCGGCCGGCAATGGTCCGGATCTCGTCATCACCCCGTGGTCGAACCTGAACTACGCCGATGAGGGCCTTGGCGTGATCGACCTTGCAACGATTGGCGGTGAAAACGTCGATGCCGTGCTCGGCAACATCAAGCCGGAAGCCACCGCCATCGTCACCCGGGACAAGCGCATCCTCGGCCTGCCGTGGGGACTCTCCACGCCGATCTTCTACTACAACGCTGATATCTTCGAAAAGGCGGGCGTCGACCCCGCTACCGCCCTGAAGACCTGGGACGATTTCAAGGCTGCGGCGCCCAAGCTGAAGGATGCGTTGGGCGGCAATCCGGTGATTGCCTTCACCTACAACAAGGACTGGCCAGCCCAGACCCTGGTGCAGTGCAATGGCGGCCGTATCGTGAACGACGACGGCACGTTCGGCTTCACCTCCGACGAAGCGAAGGCCGCTATGCAGATGGTGGCAGACCTGGACAAGGACGGTCTCTACGACCGTTCGACCAGCAAGGAGATGCGCCCGAACTTCGTGGCGGGTTCCACGGCGGTGATGATCTCCAGCGTTGCCTCGCTGAAGGGACTCACGACCGACTGCACGTTCAAGCTCGGCACCGCACCGTGGCCGACCTTCGGGGACAAGCCGCGCATCGCGTCCACCGGCGGTTCGTTCATCGGGGTCTACGCCCAGGACAAGTCGCACTACCCCGGAATCTGGGAGTTCTTCACCTTCTGCACCTCGGAAGAGGGGTACAAGATCTGGAACCAGACCGGCTACATCAACATCTCCACCCATGACTTCCCGAAGCTCGATGGGCAGGAGCCGGCCTACACCCAGTTCGAGGCCGGCCTGATCCCCGAGACCAACTGGCCGGGCGCACGCGGCCTGGAAATGCAGACCACCTGGGCGACCTTCGTCGAGCGGATGTGGGCAAACGACATCTCGGTCGATGAGGGCGTCTCCGAGGCCGAGAGCCAACTGTCCGCACTCGTCGGCTAGGACCCTTCGTCAGTCAGGTGAGCAGCCGGATTGGACATCCGGCTGCTCACCCCGTTTCACCCGTCGCTCTTTTTAAGGAATGAACTCGTATGGCGCTCGCACGCAACAAGATGGATGCACCACCCTCGAGCGATGCGTCTGCTCCGACGGCCCTGCAAAGCCGTCGGCCGTGGTCGTGGTATCGCTTCCGCGAGGGAATCACGCCATACCTGCTGGTCGCTCCACTCCTGATCCTCATTGCGATCTTCATCTACTGGCCCTTGATCTATTCCTTCTACCTCTCCTTCTTCGACTGGAATTTCGTCCGCCCAAACAAGACCTTCGTCGGCTGGGACAACTTCACGCGCCTGCCCGACGATCCTCGCTTCATCCAGGCGCTGCATGGAACCTGGATCTACTTCCTCGCCCTCGTCCCGATCCAGGTCTTCCTGCCGCTCGGCCTCGCCCTGCTCCTCTGGCCGATCCGCAAGGCTCGCGCGCAGTCGGCGTACCGGATCATGCTCTTCTCGCCGACCGTCATCGCCTATTCCGTCGCGGCGGTCATGTGGCTGTGGATCTTCAACCCGCTGCAGGGCGTCCTGAACAAGGTTCTCATCGAGTTCGGCATCGAGCGCATCCGCTGGCTCTCCGACCGGGATACCGCCATCTGGGCCATCATCATCGTCGCGACGTGGAAGACGCTGGGATTCCACCTGCTGCTCTACATGGCGGCGCTGGAGGCGGTGCCGAACGATTACATCGAGGCGGCAAGCCTGGATGGCGCATCCAACTGGCAACTGATGCGAACCATCCGCTTCCCGCTGATCACGCCGACCTTCTTCTTCGTGCTCGTCACCACGGTCATCTCGGTGAACGACGATGTCTTCGGGGCGATCAACGTCCTCACCGATGGCGGTCCCTTCGAATCGACGACGAACATCATCTACTACCTGTATCAACAGGGATTCCAGTACTTCCAGATCGGCGCCGCCAGTGCCGTGGCCGTGATCGTCTTCCTAGCGACCGCACTGCTCACCTGGCTCCAGTTCCGCTTCGTCGAAAGGCACGTTCACTATGGCTAGCAGAAGCGAATCGACGCCGACGGGCATCGGCATCGATCACGCCGGCGGCATCTCCGAGCAGGAATCCAGTGGCGCCGCGATGCGCTCGCGGCTCGGGAAGCTGGCCATTCACCTCGTCGTGATCGTGCTCTGCCTCCTGACGATCTTCCCCTTCTTCTGGATGGTGAGTACGGCCTTCAAGCAGGCCGACGAGGTCTTCACCAAAGACCTTCGCCTGTTCCCGACCTCGCCGACCCTGAAGAATTTCCCCAATGCGTTCACCTACTTCCCGGTGGCGCACTGGATGTGGAACAGCTTCGGCATCGCCGTGCTCACCACGCTCGGCAAGGTCGCGATCAGCGTGCCCGCCGCGTTCGCCTTCTCGCGCCTGAAGTTCCGCGGCGACAAGCTCCTCTTCGCGATGGTGCTCGCCACCATGATCGTGCCGGGCATCGTCACCGTGGTGCCGAACTACATCATGGTCTCGCGGCTCGGATGGCTGAATTCATGGGTCGGCGTCATCATCCCGTCGCTGCCCGCCACCGCGTTCTACGTCTTCCTGCTGCGCCAGAGTATCCTCACGCTACCGCAGGACCTGCTCGACGCAGGACGGCTCGACGGCGCATCGACGATCAAGCTCCTCTGGCAGATCGTGATGCCGAACGTGCGCCCGGCGATTGCCGTGGTCATCATCCTGTCGTTCCTGGGTGCGTGGAACCAGTATCTGTGGCCGCTGCTAGTGCTGAACGACTTCAATGCAAAGACCCTGGCAACCGGCATGCAGTTCTTCACCGCGAATGCCGAAGCCGCCCAGATGTGGGGACCGATGATGGCCACGGCGACGATTGCCGTGCTCCCCCCGCTGGTGCTCTACGCCCTCGCGCAGAAACAGATCATCTCCACCTTCGTCTCGTCGGGGTTCAAGGGCTGAACCATCCGGCGCGGCACGATCGATAGCGGCGTGAAAGCCAGTGACTGCACCGGCTTTCACGCCGCCTCTGCTTCCACTATCTTTCCCGCCATGGAGGGCACCTCGTGTGGTTCGACTTCGCTGAACACATGAACTGGGGCGATCTCAGCTTCTGGGACATGGTCGGACGGCTGGCGCTCGCCACCATGCTCGGCCTGCTGATCGGGATCGAACGCGAACGGCTGGAGCGCGCCGCCGGTATGCGGACGCATGCCCTCGTCTGCGTCGCCTCGGCGCTGATCATGATCGTCTCGACCTACGGGTTCCCGGTTCCGAACAGCGATGCGGCGGCGGCGCTCGATCCCAGTCGCATCGCGGCACAGGTTGTGAGCGGGGTTGGGTTCCTGGGCGCCGGTGTGATCTTCATGCGGCGCAACGTCGTGCGCGGCCTCACTACGGCCGCCAGCGTCTGGGCAGTTGCCGGAGTCGGCCTGGCGGCGGGCAGCGGACTCTACGTCCCGGCGGTCATGGGGACGGCGTTCATCCTGCTCGTACAAGGCGGCCTGCGCCCGATCGAGCGCCAGCTCTTCCGTCATCAGGCGATCCAGCACCGCATCCTGATCACCACGACCTCGGCATTCCTGCTGCTTCCGGTCATCCAGGAAACACTGGCCGGAACCGGAACGCGCCTGCGTGCGATCGAGTTCGACCGCAAGGGATCGGGCAAGGCGGAGAACGTGGAACTGACCGTACAGGCATCGTCGCAGGACGATGTGCTGGCCTTCGTGAACCGGCTGCACGAGGTGGGCGGCGTGGAGAAGATCAGCTGGCGGCGCGGTGCCTCGCTGATGCGTGGTCCGGGCAAATCCGGGATCACCGAACCCGACCGCGACGACCCGGATCTCGAGTCCGATGACGACCTGGGCAGCAGGTAGACGCGCAACATTCAGCCCCCACGACGTGGCCTGATAGAAAGGTGCCGGCCGTGTTACCGCCAGCCGCTATCGGGGCACTGATTCTCTATAGCACCACACCAGAGCCCGCCCTTCCCTTCCTGCTTCACCGTATCCTTGCAAGGCTCCCTCGACAGCGCAATGACCCAGTGCACCTTGTCGTGCTGCAGACTCCGCTCAAAACACCAGAACCGGCTCAGGTGAAGATCATGGCACGCCAGTTTTCTGGCCATGGCATTCCAATCGATATCGTCAAGTGCTGGCGCAATGGTCTGGGGGGCGGGCTGTACCTGCTGGTTCGGCGTCAAAGCCATCGGGCATTGAGCCGCTGCTCGGATGGCTACCGAATCTCGTCGTCGCACCACACTTCGGGCTCTACCCTATCGCACGATGGCAGACCCTCTTCCCCGATGCGACGATCCTCGGGCTGCCCGATGGTGCAGTCGTGCTGATCGAAACAGATGGAAAGACGAATGCCCGGACGATCAGCGGCTTGGGGATATCCCCGCGCACATCCTGCCGCCCAAGGCCGACAGAGCATCGGTCGTCGTCACCCGATCGAAGACGTTCCCCCTGCCCCATTGATGCCGTCGGGGAACTCCCGGTCCCGATCACCACGCCCGTGATGGGCACGATCGGATCGCCCAGTTTCAGGATGGCACTATAGCGAATCCGGATAGACACTACGATCGTTTTGCAGGCAGACACGCGGTCGGTTCCGCAAAACGACCGGTACGTTCTCTGTCCACACTCTCGCCCTGACACCCTCTCAGCCGATGCGGGGGCGCCAAGGCTTGTGCTCGTGCGTAAGCCAGACCAGGTCGGGGTCGAGCGCACGCACGCGCAGCTGGCCTTCGGTGTGCGGCTCGTCAAGCTCGCCGAGCCAGACGGCCACATCGCCACCGACAACGACCGGGCGTTCGCCAGTCTCGACCACGACAACCTGCATCCCGTCGGAGTGGCCTGGCGCCGGGACGAGGCGGAGTCCGGGAAGCAGCTCGAATTCGCCGTCGACCGGCACGTACCGCACACCGGGCGCATCGACCCACGCGCGGATGGTGTAGTCGTCCTTGCTCCGTGCGTCGTCGAGCTCCCGGCGCTGGACATAGATCGGTTTGCCGGCAAAGAGGTGGTTGCCGCCACAGTGGTCGAAGTGCAGGTGGGTGTTGACGACGATGTCGATGCTGGCGAGGTCGAGGTCCTGTTTGTTGAGTGGCTGGATGCGGGGATCCATGTCGGCCACTGCCGGATGCAGCTCCGTCATACCGGTGTCGACCAGCACGCGCGCATCGGGATGGTCGATGACATGCACGTAGACCGGCATCCGTTCATCCCCGGCGAGCAGGTCGGCAACGAAGATCGGCGCGATGGCCATCGAGGTGGTGGCAGTTGCGATGTGAGTCATGCTGATCTCATTCACTGGGTACTGACTGATGTGCTGTCGGCGCTCGCCAGGCGACGTGAGAACGTCAGGTGCGTGACGCCGCTCGGTGACGAGACGGACTCGATGTCGAAGCGATTCTCGATGCCTTCCAGACCATCCCACAGGCGAACGCCACGCCCGAGCAGGATCGGTACCTGCACGACGTGGAGAACGTTGATGAGATCGGCGGCCAGGAAATCGCGAAGCATGCCCGGACCTCCTCCAATGCGCACGTCCAGGTCGCCGGCCGCTTTACGGGCCAGGGCAAGGACTTCGGCCGGGCTCCCCTCGACGAAATGAAACACGTTTCCGCCTTCCATCTCGATCGAGGGACGCGGGTGGTGGGTCATTACGAACACAGGGGTGTGGAACGGCGGGTTCGGCCCCCACCAGCCACGCCATTCTTCATCCGTTCCAACGCCTTCCCACGGGCCTCCCTGGGGCGGCCCGAATTTGCCCCGGCCCATGATCTCGGCCCCGAAATTGACGCCATGCTCACTGGCAAGGATGTGGTCGATCCCGAGGGTGCCTCCCGGCTCTCCGACCATCGCATGCCAGAACCTGGTGGCAAACATCCACTGATGCAGGCGTTCCCTAGCGTGCCCAAACGGCGACTCCATGGTGTAGCCCTCGCCGGTGCCGAAACCATCGAGCGAAATGGCGAAGTTATTGACGCGAACCAGAGCCATGATGTCTCCCTTGGGTGAATGATGGTGACGTCAGCATCACGATCGGAAGAGACGGTTCGTCTGTGGGATCAGGATTCCGGGTCATACATGATCTCCCGCACCTCCTGCGCGCACCGGCAGGTGGCGGCGATCCGGGCCGCCCACTGCAGCGCCTTCTCGCGTGTAGGCACTTCGATGAGCGAGAAGCCGCCAACGACGGCCTTCGTCTCCGGAAACGGCCCATCGGTCACCGTGCCGTCGGTCGCGACAATGCTCGCCTGCTGGCGCTCGATCCCGCAACCGAAGATCCAGACGCCCGCTTCCTTGGCCTCCCGCACGACCGCGTGCGAGGCTTCGCCGACGGATTCCCAGTCTCCTGCAGGGATGTGCATCGAACCGTCATCGAACGAAATCAGGTATCGCGTCATGTCCATTCCCCCTGTCGTGGCTACCAAGCGCGGTTCGTGCGCGTTGCCGTCGTGGCACCATGTACTGCCGGGCATGCCCCTACAGTACAGAGCGCGGAATGACATGGCTTCTTCTCTGTGTTGCGGCGCCCGGAAGATTCTCGAACCATGGGCGGATATCCACCCGAGCATCACAACCGGGGAGGCCCTGCACCACGTGGTGCAGGGC
>JASGDN010000008.1:0-40923 GCA_049841275.1 Thermomicrobiales bacterium | reverse complement strand
GTGCGTCCGCCCAGGCCAACGGCGCCGCCGAGCGCGGCGGCCGAACCGGAGACGACGGCGGCACGCCGGCTGAGACTGGGGCGTGGGACGGGTGACTGATCGTGTGGCATGGGGAGGCCTTTCGGACAGAGGAACGCGTCTCGCAGCGGGTACCGACGATTCGTAAACCGATCATTTCATTATTATGGAGATGCCCTCAATCGTTGTCGTTGTCTGTGCGTCCCATGTTTGAGGGACTCTGCGTGCGTTGGGAGTGCGTCGTGTCGCTGCAGTCAGTGTGTCGAGGCGGGAGTGGGTGCCGGCCGCGATCTTCCTGTTCGGGGAGCCGGTCACCGTCCTGGTCGGATTGGGCACGACACGGGGCACCGCGCGAATTGCCTTCGTCAACCGGTGCTCGGTGGGGCGGTTTCTCCGCTGTGAATCCGGAGTAGGGTTCCCAAGAAGGGAGAACAGCGGCGGTTGTGTATGATGCTGTCAGTGTCACCAGGCGGTGGACGAGGAGCGAACGATGGAGCAGATGCGGCCGATCGGCTATTGGGTGAAGCGGCTGGACCGGGCGCTGGAGGCTCGCTTCGAGCGGACGCTGGCAGCGCAGGGCCTGAGCCGGCGTCATTGGCAGGTGCTGAATGCCTTGCGCGAGGATGTGCGCACCGAGGGAGAGATTGTGCGGATGCTGGAGCCGTTCTGGACGGAAGACGCGATTACCTGGGAGCAGGTGAAGGCCGACCTCCTGTCGCGTGGGCTGATCGCGATGGCGGACGGTTTGATGATTGAGCTGACTTCCGCTGGAGTGGCGCTGCATGGCGAGCTCGGCAAGCAGGTCTCCGATACCCGGACGGTGTTGATGCAGGGTATTTCCAACGAGGAGTACCTGGCGACGATCCGGGTTCTGGAGCGGATGGCGGAGAATGTCGAGGGCGCGTAGGGATCAGGATGCTTATGGCGGGAGCTGCCTTCGTACCGGAGTTGGATGAGGGCGGGGTATTGACGAGATGCATGCCCGCGAAGAGCGCGCCAGGGTCGAGGCTGGGTCCCTGGCGTGGCCCGTTGCCGGTTCACCTCGGTCTTTGCGTCATCGCCCAGAGCGCGAATCCGAGCAGGATGTATCCGGGAACCACGCCGCTGATTACGGCGATGGCCTGTGGCTGTCCGAGAACGGCGAGCACGAACCCGGCAATATCGCAGGCCGCGATCAGCACTGCCAGCAGGTGGAAGCGGTTCAGGTGGAAGATTCAGCCCAGGGCGAAGAAGTGGGTGCCCACGACGAACGAGACCCAAGCCACCCCCAGTTCTGCGTGACCCAGTTCGGAGATCAGGCGAGTTCCGCCGAACAGGGCCACCATCTCGACGACCACGATGGTCCAATACGACCTGGTGAATGGGTGCGTGTTTTTCGCCTGTGGTCGGTGCGGAAGTCGGAGACGCGTAGGCTGCGCACGATCAGCACGAGGACTGCGAGGAGCGCCAGGCCCGCGAGTATCAGCAGCGTGACATGAACGGCAGAGGTCATGCCGCCTACGTTGGCGCCCACGAACACGCAGCCGAATACGGCGGAGATCAGCGAGCCGATCTCCCGGCCCGGGGCGGGTGCTTCCGGCCCGTTTTCCACAGCACTGCTCATCGCCCGTACCCTCCTCGATCGGCGTGGTGACTCTAGATACGTTCAGTTGCGAAGGGGCGGCAGGGGAGGGGATGGCTTGCGAGTGGCCACACCACGATGCTCGTATCGCTCCCCGCTGCGTGAACGGCAGGCAGTTCGCACGCGCGACGCGTCCCCAATCAGGGACAACCTGACGACGGTCTCCATGCTGGAATGGACAGCGGACAACTATTGAGGGTCCGTAGCATCAATTCTGGGCCGGTCTTGTCGGGGTGACAACGATCGCGACAGTTTCGAGGCGGATCACGCGTGGTGGCGTCGCCGGTGGAAGGGGAGGGTCACCACGCCATCCATGGATTCGCGTGAAGAGGGTCTGGAGCGGATTCCCGCCCGCAGGGTCGAGCGTACCCGCGTCGTTGAGTCGAAGGACATCCGGCCAGGTTCCCCAGGCGGCGCGTTTGTCCGGCTGGGGCCCGTCCTCGAAGTGGACGAGCGTGCGGGCGAGCACGAATGGCAGCACGCGCTGGACGTGGAAACGCTTCGCAGTCTGATGGTCGATCCGGTCGAGGATCTCGTCCGGGTTATGGCGCTTCGTCCAATCGAGGATGCCGGACAGCTGGCGATTCGCGGAGAGCAGGCTGTCCCTCCGCCGTTCCAGCTCCTCCGGCGAGCGGGAGAAGGGGTCCTGTGCCTTCACTTCGAAGAGCGCGAGCGTGCCCGTCTTGCGGTCGAAGATCGCGGCATCGATGTCGGTGCGCAGGGTACCGCCTTCGCGCTTGAGCTGGATGCGCGTCGGGGCGTGGACGAAGCGCTTGTCCGCGAAGATGCCCGCGAGGTCCTGCCGGAAGGCCGTTTCGCGCTGATGGGCGGCGTTGTGCCAGTTCTGGGCGTCGCGGCGGCGGAGCTCGCGGGCGGCGAAGAGGAGCGGCTGGGTACGCAGGCCGAAGCGTGAGGGTATCAGCGTTTCCGGACTGAGGCGGACGAGCGGTGCGGCCGCGATGCCGGGGACGGCAGCATGCCAGGTCGCGTTTGCCGCGTCGAGCGTCAGGGCGGAGAGGATGCCTTCGGCCACATCCGGGGCGACCGTGAGCGTATCGGCGAGATGGTGCAGGATCGATTGTTTCGGGATGGGGATGGACGGTGCATTGACGTCGATATGTGATACGAGTGTACGGACCGCCTCCGTCCAGATGTGTGCCGGGATGCTCTCGATGATCGCATCCGGAAGATAGGAGAATTGCCAATCCATCGCCTGAACGGGATCGTCCGTCGTGGGGCGGTGGGCGTGGGCGCTCCACCAGGCAAGGTCGATGCGTTCTCGCCATGTCGGGGGATATCGCTTCTGTGCGATCCAGGCTGCGATCGAACCGTCCGGCTGGACCTCGCCCCGCATGAAGCCGGTCGCGAGATGGGCAAGCACGTGTCGTGCGTCGATGAGACTGCCGCATGCGACGAGGAATCCCTCGGCCCAGTGGTCCGTCTGGATATCGGGCTGAGCCCGATGGTGGTTGGTCAGGTGAGCTGACCCGCTACGGGCTTCAGGCGCCGCGTCGAGCACGAGGCCGAACGCGAGACTGCCGCCGGAATTCGCGAGCCTGCTTCCGTGGATCAGATCGTTTGGCGGTTCCTGCGTCAGGTCGAGGCCGCTAAGCAGCCGATCCTGCGCATGCACGAGAGCGACGAGTGCAGCCTCCCGGTCGCTCGGGATGGTCGCCCGGAGTGCTGCTTCTCG
Source organism: Thermomicrobiales bacterium (assembly GCA_049841275.1). Taxonomy (GTDB): domain Bacteria; phylum Chloroflexota; class Chloroflexia; order Thermomicrobiales; family UBA6265; genus JASGDN01. Next base: position 37,591 of record JASGDN010000008.1, on the reverse strand, counting down.
CGTGGCGATGGCGGTAGTTAGGAAGCCAATGGCGGGAAACACCATCAAAAGGACAGGTCTGTATATTCTTGATACAATTAAGACTCCTCCTCCAGAATTTCCTTGCCCGTGATAGATGCGGTCAGCCAATCCCAATACGTCTCTAAAAGAGCCAGCTCTTCAAAGGCTACACGGCGACCGGATGAGGCATGAGCCACTATTTTTCGCACATCGTTTACATCCATAATCCATTGGGTTCTCTTATCTTTGCTTGCATTCGGGGAGCCGTATCCAAATATCCCAGAGAATATGACCCAGTTATTTCTTATGATGTCTCGATAGTCGACAAGATCCAGATAGAACTCCTTCCCCCCTCTCGCTCCTGAATCCTCCTCGTACCGCTGGCCTGCTTTAGCGCGAATCGACTGAGGGATTCCCGTCATCCACCAATCCGATTCAGCTTCCCCCAGCTCTCGCTTTAGTTCTTCAAGAATCGTTTTCTGAAGAAGGATCTCGATCTTGTCCACAAGCGATTTTGCTTGGTCATTAGTTTGGGCATCCTCTTGTTCCAAGAATTCAGCTAATCCGGCAGGGAAATACTCTGGAAAGGATAGGGTGATCGCTTTTTGGGATCTTCGGGCCCGAGTTGTCTGGCCTTGTACTCCTCGTAGCTCTCTGTATCTTCGGCGAGCCTCGCTGTCTAGAGATTGGAGATAAGTACCGACTGCGACAGCGTATGGGCGAATTGCGTCACAGAGTTCACAATCAGAGAGGTCGACAAGGCGGCCTCCTCCGATCTCAAGGTGTTCCAAAACACTCTTTAGAACCATGATTTGAGAGACAACGCCATCATTCATTGCTATGCCGCCAAATGGTCGAGCCTTTCCTTCATTCCACCAGTCAGGGACGCTCCGCTGGATTTCTTTGAACCAAGTATTAATCACGTTCGTAATTCTTTCTCTAGTAGCATTATTGTCAGATCCCGCGTACAGTGGCCCATATGATGGTATGCTTCCGCCTCGCGTGGTGGTGGCAAACAGTTCGTCATGATATAACGCCCCGAATAGGCTTCCCAGCGTAATGCAGCGGGTCGGAGACTCTCGCTCCTCGGCACTCTTAATTCGATGATAGAATGGAGATTCGGGGTCCTCATTCATGGTTTGTACGGACTTGGCAATAATCGCGCGCAGTCGCACTTTGGGGTCAGTCGCATCCCAGTGAAGTTCCGCGTATAGTTCCTGAAGAAGTGACTGGCTTACACTCTTCTGTTTTGCATTGATATCAATAAAGAGCTGTGCTTGGATGCTTGGCTCTAGATTCTCGAATGCTAAAACGGATAGACGAGAGCTCGCTGCTCTGGTGGATCCAGAGTAGGCAAATAGACGGTGTTGTCCGTCAATGATCCAGGCGGATTTATATCGAGGCCTTAGAGTTATCCAACCCATTGAATCGGATGTTGAACTCTCAGTTTGGGGCCCCCGATCGAATGATACTCGCATATCGAGGTTTATAACGATATTGGTAGGGAAAACGCCTTCACCCGAATCGATATAGCGCCTAATATCGCGGAGTCGTGACTTCTTGACCATTCGTTGATAGGTATTGACGTCCGATGCCTTGCCCTTACTTCGGTGAGATACATATGAAATCTTAAGGAGATATTCAGGACTGATCAAGAATGAATAGCAGGGTCTCCCGCCCATTTTTGTCTTGATGGCCGGGACTCTAATCTCGAGATTTGGAATATCCTTCTTAGGGAAGATGTCGGCGAGGAATTGATACCTAGCCGCTTCGCCGAGGTGCTCCACAAGTTCTTCGTAATAATCTAGGTCGGCTTCGTCAAGCAATGTTACATCTTGACTTTGGGCACGATCGCGTTCGGTGTCCGTCAAAATGGCGTTCTGATAGAATATCACCATGCCAACTCTGCGTTTTGCGTCAGGTCCGTAGAAAGCCCTCGCTGCTTTCTGGAGGGGCTGGCGGGCGTTCGTGAATTTGCTCAACTCTCCTTGAAAGTCGCTCCTTCGTTGACGCTGGCGGGACGTTTTGCATTCAAAAGCAATGGCTACGTCATCATCAGCTGCTAGAATATCTAGTTGGTTAAACGTCCCGTTTGGGGCGATGATAAGTTTGGCGCCTCCGTGACCTGACAGGGTTGAGAATCCTAGGGAATAGCATAGCGACCAAACCCTATCCTCGAGGTCGACATCGATTGACTTGGCGCGGCGTAGCCTTGATCGCGTCTTTCCTATCCGAACAAGCTCCCAACTTTCATCCATCAAGGAACTAGCGTCCTTAGCGGGGACGCTTGTGAATTCGTAGCGCGATCGTTTGACTCTTGCGAGCGCCCCAAGATCCTCAGCAGGAAAGATATTTTCGAGTTTCATCGCCGTGGAACTCCTACGAAGAGGCATTCGGTCGTGGGTCTCCTGTGTGTCCCTGATGCTGCGATCTGTGAACTGCGCGTGATGGTGTGTTTGTGGAATTCCGAATAGAGTTCATGGACGGATACATGGTCGGCATTGCTAATGGCAACGAAGCATCCGCGACTTACAAGCTCCCGAGCGTGTTCTGCCAGTCTGACTTGATCATCCCATGAGAAAAGGGTTTCATTGTACTTAACGAAGCCGTTCTGTGAATGGGCTACGGTATATGGTGGATCAAGATATACTAAGTCGTATCGTTCCGCGTCTTGAGTCGCGATTGCAAAGTCGGTGGCCAACAAGCTGGTATTCCATAGAGCCTCACTGGCCTTTAATACTGAGCTTGTGTCAACTACTGGAAGGTGATACTTATGGCCATATGGAACGTTGAAGTCTCCCTTCAGATTGACACGGAAGATACCGTTGAACGAGAGGCGCATGAGATACAAAACACGGGCGGCACGTTCAATCGAACTTTCAGGGGAATAGGATCGAATGGAGTAATAGAAGCTCTCCGAGTTAGGGTAAGTGCTTACTAGTGATATGAGCTCACTTGGTGTGTCCCTAACGTGGCGATATAGATTGATCAAGTCCTCGTTGGCGTCGGAGAGCACAGCAGAATTAGGCTGAAGCGCGAAGAAGACGGCGGCACCACCGGCGAACGGTTCAAAATAGCGATTGTATACACTTGGGAATGCCGGAAGAATGTGCTTCAGTAGCTTTCTCTTCCCTCCGGGCCATTTGAGCAAGGGCTCCACAGACGTCAACTCCCTATCACATTCCCTCATGTTTCCATTGAGGGAATGTAATAGGGAGCGAACTTCTTTGCAAGTGACTTGGTGTCAGTCCGCGACGATGGCGAGGTCCACGCTCTCGCGGGACTCCGCCGGGGTGAGGCGGAAGTGCTCCATCGTCAGGCACTCGGTCGGGCACCAGTCCACGCAGAGGCCGCAGCGGATGCACGACCGTTCGTCGATCACCATCGCCGCCGCGTACGGCCCGAGCTCGGCCCGCGCCAGCTCCGCCATCTCGACATCGTTGTCGATGCTGTAGATCCGCTCTGGCGAGATCATCTCGATGCACTCGTGCGGGCAGACATCGCCGCAGGAATTGCAGAGGATACAGCGGTTGCCGTCGATGAAGATGTTCAACTGGCACTGGAGACAGCGCTTCGCTTCCTCGAAACCGATTGGCTTCGTGTAGCCCAGTTCGCTTTCCAGCGTGTTGTCGAACGTGCCGATGCCGCGCTCCGCTGCCGGCAACACGGGCATCACCTGCCGGCCGACACCCGCGTAATCGTCGCCCCAGACGAGGCGGCGGCTCATCGCCGTCATCGTCCACTCGGCTACACCCTCGGAGAGGAGCGAGTTCGGGGTGGAGACGAACTCGGTCGGGATGCGCGTGATCTCCATCTCCTTCTGCTTCGGCAGGGCGCCGCGCAATTCCGCGTCGATGAGATCGGCGACACGCTTGCCTTCACCGATCGAGGAGATGAAATTGGTCGGATTGATGACGTAGTCGCCCGCCGCCCAGATGTTGTCGACCTCGCTCTTGAGGTTCTGGTCGAGCAGCGGCACACCACGGCGATCGCGCTTGCTGAACATGTCGCCGAGGAAGCGGTTGTCCTGCTTCTGGCCGATGGCGACGATCACCATATCGCAATTGATGATCTCTTCGGAACCCTCGATCGGTACCGGCCGGCGACGGCCGGACGCGTCCGGCTCGCCGAGCTCGTTACGGACGATGCGCAGGCCGATCACCTTGCCCTCGGCATTGCCGATGACTTCCAGCGGCGTGACGAGGAACTGGATATCGACGCCCTCGACCTCGGCCTCTTCCAACTCGATCTCGTCGACCGGGATCTCCTGGATCGTGCGTCGATAGGTCATGATCGAGGTCTCGGAGCCGAGACGGAGGACGGTGCGCACGCAGTCCATCGAGGTGAACCCACCGCCGACGGTGACGACGTGCTTGCCGACCCAGACATCCTTCTGCCCGAGCGCGACATCCTCCAGGAACTGAAGACCGGAGACGACCCCCTCCAGGTGCTCGCCCGGAACACCCATGTCGGTGGCGGTCTGGCATCCGGCGGCAAGCAGTACGGCGTCGTTGTCCTCACTGAGTTTGCTCAGCTGGATGTCCTTGCCGACTTCCATGTTGTAATGGATGCGGACGCCGAGGTCGGTGATCTGCGCGACTTCCTCGGCGATCACGTCACGCGGGAGGCGCCATTCCGGCACGCCCGTCCACATCACGCCGCCCGGCACCGGGAAGCGCTCGTAGATATCGACCGAGTATCCCTTGCGCGCCAGCTGGCGTCCGGCGGTCATGCCGCAGACACCGGCGCCGACGATGGCGACCGACTTGCCGTTGGGCGGCGGCGGCGATTCGCGCCGGGTCTCGCCGCGGTAGTCGGCCGCGACGCGCTTCAGGTAGCAGATGCCGATCGGGGCATCGACCTCCTTGCGGCGGCAGGCTTCCTCGCAGGGACGGGCGCACATGCGGCCGAGGCAGCCGGGGAAGACGTTGTGCTCCCGGTTCAGCTCGTAGCTGTCGGCATACCGGCCATCGGCGATCAGCGCAATGTAGCGCGAGATGTCCGTGTGGCTTGGGCAGGCGGTCATGCACGGGATATTGTCGGAGAACCACTGCGGGTCACCGGTGTAGACCGGATAGCGCTTGCCCGAACGGATGGTGAAGGGCGAGAAGAAGGAGGCATCGACGAACGCGAGGAGCCGGATGCGGCGGTTGTCCTCGACCTCAATGCGGTCGAACCCCTGTCCGACGATACCGAGCGCGGCGAGTTCGCGTGCGGTCATCCCGACTTCGGCGGAATCCATCGCACGGAAGCGATCCGCCGATGCCCCACAGGAGGGACATTCGTCCGGGGGAGCCGCGCCATCGTGAATCCAGCCGCAGACTTTGCATCGGAACATACGTTGTTCTCCGGAATGCGCGTGTGGTGGGTCTCGGAACCGTGGGCAATCGAACCCGGTCGTCTCCCCGGTCGGGGGCACCGCGAAAGCATGAAGATATCCGGAAGTATACCCGGTTCGGGGTGAAATCGGTTCGTTCCTGAGAATGCCTACCAGGTTTTCGCCTTCTGTCCGGAGATGATCGCCGGTTCTGGCGCACTGGTGTTGCCTATTCGCCGTCCTGCCGCCGTATGATGGCATGCAAGGGGTATACGGAATTGTCGCGGACCGCGGACCGAGGTGATCCCGTGGAGATGAGCACCGAACCTGAAGATGAGGACCTGGGTCTGGATCAGGCCATCGCCGGAAGCGTTGGTGTATTCGCCGGCAACCACCTTCCCGCGCCGACCACAAGCCTCGTCGGGCGGGATCGGGAGATCGCGGCGATCGAGGCCCTGCTTGCGGACGATACCGTCCGGCTCGTCACGCTGGTTGGGCCGGGGGGTGTCGGCAAGACGCGCCTTGCGCTGGCGGTGACGGCGGCGCTGCGCCCGCTGGCCGATGTCCGGTTCGTGCCGCTTTCGTCGATCGGCGATCCTGCGCTGGTGCCACAGGCCATGATGCGTGCGCTTGGGCTGGAAGCCGTTCCGGGCGTACCGGTGCTCGAGATCCTTGCGTCGAGCATCGGCGACGCGCCGCTCCTGCTGCTGATCGACAATGTCGAGCACGTCGTGGAGGGTGCGGACCTCTTTGCGGCCTTGCTGCAGCGGTGCCCCGCGCTCCGGTTGCTCGCGACCAGCCGCGTGCCGCTCGACATCTCCGGCGAACATCTCCTTAGGGTGCCCCCGTTGCCTGTGCCCGAGCGGACCTCGCGGCTCTCTCCCGCGGTGGCGGAGCGATCCGCCGCGGTCCTGCTCTTCACGGATCGCGCCCGATCCGTCTTTCCGGAATTCAAGCTCACCGCCTCGAACGTCGATGATGTTGCCGAGATTTGTCGCCGCCTCGATGGCCTGCCGCTCGCGATCGAGCTGGCTGCCTCCCGGAGTGGCCAGTTCCCACCCCGTGTCCTGGCGGAGCGCCTGTCACAGCGGATGAGCCTGCTCGACGCCGGGCCGCGCGACGCGCCTTCTCGCCACCGGACCATCCGGGCGACGGTTGAATGGAGCGCCGATCTCCTGCCCGATACCGAGCGTTCGCTCTGGCGCTGGCTGGGCATCTGTGAGGGTGGCTTCTCGCTGGAAGCGGCGGAGGCGTATGCGCCGCTGCTGGGCGTCGATCGCGATGCGATCGCCCCGATGCTGGCGACCCTCTCCCGGCATAGCCTGCTTCTGCAGGTTGCGGGCCGGTCGGGCGAACCGCGCTTCCTGATGCTGGAGACCACACGGCAGGTCTCGGCCGAGGCGCTGGCCGGCGATCCGCGTGCGGATGCCGTCTGGGAGGCATTCGCATCGCGACTGGAGACATTCTGTGCGGCCGTGGAACCCGGCCTGATGGGGCCGGATGCGTTGACATGGTTCTACCGGGTGGAGGATGAGTTGCCCGGGATCCGCGCCGTGCTGGGGCGTTACCGGGAGCGCGGACAGATCGAACGCGCCTTGCGGATGCTTGGCGATATCGGCTGGTTCTGGACTGATCCGACCTACGTCACAGAAGGACGGTCCTGGCTGGAGCCGCTGCTCGCCGAAGCAGACGCGCGGATTTCGCCGGTCGTCCGCGCCAAGGCGGCGAATGCGGCGGGGATGCTCGCGAGCTGGCATGACGATCAGGAAATCGCGAGCATCCACGCGACAACGGCGCTTTCGCTCTGGCGAGAGCTTGGCGACGACGCCCGCATCGCGGAGGCGGCGATCAATCTTGGCAATGTCGATCTCGACCTGCAGCGATATGAGGAGGCCGATCGCTGGTTTCGCGAGGCCCACGAGCACGCACACCGTGCCGGTGATCCGTGGCTGCTGGCGGCAGCGGCAAATCTGCGTGGGGTGGTCGCGAATGCACAGGGGCACAAGCGCGATGCGATTCGCTGGCACGAGATCGCGCTGCGTGGGTGGGAGAACGCCGGGTTTGATGGACATGTGCTGGCGGCGCTCCAGAGTCTCGGGTGGACCTATTTCAGCGCGGGAGAGCCAGAAGAGGCGAGGCGAGCCTGGGCCCGCATCCTCGATCTGGCGGACGCCCACGCCGAGGCTCCCGAGGTGCCGATGTGCTTCATCGGCGCCGCGTTGATCTTGCAACGCGAGGGGCGGGATGTCCTTGCCACGCGCCTGCTGGCGGCTGGCGTTCGTGGGCGCGAGGTGCTTGGCCTACCCTTGCGTTCGGGGGTCCAGGAAGAAATCGATGCGGCGATATCCAGCGTGCGCGAGACACTGGGTGAGGTGGTCTTTGCGCAGGCGTGGAGTACTGGACGAGTGATGCCGTTTGGCGAGGCCGTTGCCACTTCGCGTGAGGTCCTCGGCGAACGGGACGAGCCGGTCGATGCGCTGTCCCCACGCGAACGTGAGGTGCTGGACCTGATGATGAACGGCGCCTCCGATGAGGACATCGCCAACGTCCTCTATATTTCCCGGCGGACGGCATCCAAGCATGTCGCGTCGATCCTCGAGAAGTTGGGGGCTTCGAACCGGACGGCGGCCGTCTCCATCGCGATTCGCAAAGGGATTGTCTAGTCGGATATGGCGTCATCCGGGTCGATCGGAGGTCACGCCGGAAGGGGAGGGGCGTGCAGACGTTCGAATTGATTACCGCGTTGCTGGCGGTTGTAGTCGGGCTGGTCTGGCTTTCCGACCGCTATCACGTTCCGTATCCAATGGTCCTGATGGCCGGAGGCCTGGTGCTCGCAGTCCTGCCGTGGACGCCGGACCTCGAACTGGAGCCGGAGATCGTGCTGATGGTCTTCCTGCCGCCGATTCTCTTCCAGGCGGCGCAATTGACCTCGTTGCGCGATTTCAGGACAGATTTCGGTCCCATCTCCCGGCTTGCGATCGGGCTGGTGATCGTCACGACCGGTGCGGTTGCCATCGTTGCCCACGCGGTCATTCCCGGTATCGGCTGGGCGGCAGCATTCACGCTTGGGGCGATTGTGTCGCCGCCCGATGCCGTGGCGGCCACCGCGATCTTCCAGCGGCTGGGGGCGCCGCGCCGGATCGTCTCGATCCTGGAGGGGGAAAGCCTGATCAACGATGCCAGTGCGATCGTGCTCTACACCTTCGCGGTGGCGGCGGTCGTGACTGGCCGGTTCTCGATGACGGATGCCCTGCTGGAGTTCGTCGTCGTCGTGGTCGTCGGGGTGCTGGTTGGGGCGCTGGTTGGGCGGGTCATGGGGCGCGTGATCATGATCCTCGGCGATCCATCGCTCGTCACGCTGATGACGCTCATCATTCCGGCTGCCACCTACGTGCTGGCCGAGCAACTTGGCGGTTCGGGGGTGCTGGCGGTCGTGACGGCCGGGCTGGTACATGGATTCACCCAGTCGTTCACGATGACGCCGAATACCCGTCTGCGCAGCAACGCCATCTGGGACCTGATGACCGTGGCGGTGAATGGCTTCGTCTTCCTGCTGATCGGGTTCGAGCTGGGGGCGCTTCGGGACACGCTGTCGAGCCAGCGGATCTGGGAACTGACGTGGCATGCCCTGGTGGTCTTCCTCACGGTTGTGGCGGTGCGATTCGTCTATGTCTACGCCGGGCGACGGGTGCCCGATCGCCAGAATCGCGGCGAGTGGGTGGTGCGGTTCGAGGCGCGCGAGACATTTCTCATTGCGTGGTCGGGGTTGCGGGGGGTCGTTTCGCTGGCGACCGCCCTGGCCTTGCCGCTCCTGACCAACACCGGGACGCCATTCGACCATCGCGACGAGATCATCCTGATCGCGGCCGGAGTCATCATCCTCAGCATGTATGGGTTGGGGTTGCCGTTGCCGGCAATCGTGCGCCGCCTCAATTTCTCCGAGGACACGAGCGTCGCGGTGGAGCGGCGCCTGGCCTATCGGGTGACACGCGAAGCGATGTTCACGCGGATGAAGCAGCGAGCGATGGAGCAGCCAGAATACCAGGCCGTCTATGGCCCGATGATCGCCGAGATGCAGAAGCGGATGGCCGAACGCAAAGAGGAAGATGCCGGGTGGCCGTCCGGTGATGAGGCGGACGCGGATATCGTGTCGCCGCTGCGCCCGTCGTTCGACTTCATGCAGGATGGTCTCGATGCCGCACGGCAGGCCCTCTTCGACCTGCGGGTCCAGGGTCGGATCAGCGACGAGGTGAGTCGGGAGGTGGAGCAATCACTCGACTTGCAGGCGCTCCAGTTCTCCGCCCACAACGGGTGATCCATGCCGGCGACTTGCGCCGGTGTGATACCTTACGAAACGTAATAAGGCCCGGCGACGATCGCCGGAGATGCCGATCGCGATTCCGGAGACCTCCCCAATGCGCATTCAACTGATCGAAGACACTGTCTGCCCGTGGTGCCGTATCGGTAGCCACAACCTGAACGAGGCCATTGCGGAATGGCGGAAGACGCACGATGACGACATTGCGATCGAGTACCTGCCGTACCTGCTCGACCCGGTGGAGCCTGGGTCCAAGGAGAACTTCCGCGAGCGGTTCGAACAGCGGAAGGGTATTCCTGCCGCGCAGATCGACCAGATGTTCCAGCGCGTGACCGAGGTTGGAAAACAGGCCGGCATCCACTTCGATTTCGGCAAGGTCGAGATCGCGGTGGATACGGTTCCGGGTCACGAGCTGATTGCGCTGGTGCCGGAAGCAAAGAAGGCGGCCGTGATCGAGGCGATCATGAAAGCCTATTTCGAGGATGGGAAAGACATCGGTGAGGACGACATCCTGTTGCAGGCCGCGCGCGATGGCGGCGTGATGGAGGACGAGATCGCCGCGTTCGAGCCGATCTTCCGCTCGCATGTCACGCGGGAGGCGATCCTCGGGGTGATTGCCGACGTACAGCGGGCAGGTATTACCGGCGTGCCATTCTTCATCATCGACGGCAAGCTGGCCGTCTCCGGGGCGCAGCCGCCCGCGACGTTCCTTGGTGCATTCGAGCAGGCGTCGCAAATGGAGCCTGCCGTCCAGGGATGACTGCGGCCGGGATGGCGGAATGGAACGGATGCGACCGGCCGGTCGCATCCGTTCGTCTGTTCATGGGAACCAGTACATGGTCTTGTTGGACCTGTCTGGCGAGCATGGCGCTGTTGCACGGGTCCTCGTCCGTAACGCATGAGCAATGGAGGAACGATGCCTGAATGTGACGAGGATTTCTCGCTACGACCTGCCACGCCGGATGACTGTGCTCCCCTGTACGAGATCCATCGTGCGGCCATGCGCTCGTATGTCGCGGCAACCTGGGGATGGAATGAAGAGGATCAGGGGCGGCGATTCCAGTCGTATTTTTCGGCGGAACCGCTCCACCTCATTGTTGTCGGTGGCGAGATTGCCGGCTTCCTTCACGTGGAGCGAGGTTCGGACGCGATCGACGTTGTCAACATCGAGCTTCATCCCCGCTACCAGGGCATGGGTGTAGGATCGCGCATCTTGCGCGGGATCCTTGACGAGGGTGTCGCGTCCAATCGTCCCGTGATGCTCCAGGTGCTCAAGGTCAATGAAGACGCGCGGCGTCTCTACAGGCGATTGGGATTCAGGGACAACGGAGAGACATCCACGCACTATCGCTTGCGACGCGATCCTTGATCGAAACCACAACCACAAGCAGGCCGCACTTGCCGTGTTTGGCGGGGGATTGCCATGCGAACGGCTCGTACCGGCACGCGGCAACAGGGTGCCGCGTAGCCTGTGGATTGGGGGCCGGAGCGACGCTGAATCCGTATCGTTGCGGACGACATATCCCATGAGTCGATGACGAACATGATACACCCAGGCGGCTGGCGTTGCTGCGCTCTCGCCAACTCGCCACCGATAAAGCATACTGATAAAGTCGGATATTTGCGGCGAATTGGGGTGAGACAGGATGACGAACGAAACGGTGGCGGCACCTGCGGACTACAAGTCGAACGGCCAGGATGACATTGGGGCGGTGGAGAGTCCGCGCCTGGGCCGTCTCTTTCGCGATCTTGCGGCGGGGAATGATGGGGCATTGGTCGCCTTCTGGGCCGAGATCGATACAGCGGGCGCGCCGTTGATCGAGGAGCTTCCGGATGAGCCGGACAATCGCCTGGTCACGTTCCTCTGGCAGGAAACCGGACCGACTGACAATGTCGTGCTGCTCCAGTTCTTCTCGGAAGGCGAGCCGGCGGACAAGGCGTTGCGGCACCTTGCGGGAACCGATGTCTGGTACCGCAGCTACCGCTTCATGGCCGACGTGCGCGTCGACTATGCCTTCATGGTGAACGATTCCTTGCAACCGTTCCACGGTCCGGATGTCGACCGTGAGGCGATCCGGGCGCGGATGGCGCGCGCGGTGAACGATCCACGCAATCCGAAGACGGTCGTGCAGCCGTGGATGACGATTCCGGACGACGGCTATCGTGCGGATGCGTCGATCCTCGAACTGCCGGACGCCCCGCCGTTCGTCTGGAAGGGCCTACGCGATGTCCCGCACGGGGTAATCGCCCGACAGCAGTTCGCAAGCACGATCCTCGGGAACGAGCGCGAGGTGATCGTCTACACGCATCCTGGCTATGAGGGCTCGGATGAACCGGCGATGTTGTTCATCCAGTTCGACGGCGATCAGTGTCTTGGCGTCCTTGATGTCGCGAACACACTGGACAACCTGCACGCCGAGAGGAAGATCCGGCCGGTCGTCGCGCTCTTCGTCGGAAACGTCGATCGTGGGACGGAACTGCCGTGCAACGCAGATTTCGCGAAATTCCTTGCCGACGAACTGATTCCGTGGGCGCGGGGGACGTATCGCATCGTGCCGGGACCGGAGGCGGTGATCTCGTCCGGGCAGAGCTATGGCGGACTGGCGGCGATGTGGGTTGGCCTCACGCGCAGCGATGCCGTCGGGAACGTCCTCTCGCAGTCGGGGTCGTTCTGGTGGCTGCCGAATCCGGAGACGATCTGGGGCGGAAACTTTCCGGTTGGCGCCGCGCCGTTGGCGGGATGGTTGCCGGCGCAGGCCGCGACGTGGGAGAAGCGCCCGATCCGCGTGTACATGGAGGCTGGCCGGTTGGAAGCCACTTCGCGCGGACCAGTGGTGAGCCTGCTGGAATCGAACCGTCGGATGCGGGACATCCTGATCGCGAAAGGCTACGACGTGACGTACGGCGAGTATGCGGGCGGTCACGACTGGTTCATGTGGGCGGAGGGTCTCGCGGGAGGACTCATGCACCTCGCCGGGGCGGAATAGGGGACGATCCGGTGCGGAACGTATCCGGATGGCTTGAAACACCTCACGACTTGACGGAAATCCCCAGGTCGTAGAGCCGTTTTCGATAGGCGCATCTTCGGCTGAATGGGACAGAGAGGGCGGAGCCTTTCCCATCCTCTCTGTCCCATTCGTCGTCTACGCCTCGACCGGATCGCCGAGGTATTTCCTGAACCAGTCGAGCGCCCTCTGGTAGTAGTCGATCCGGTGCGTCGGCTCGCCCTGGACGATGAAGCCGTGGAACCCGCCCGGATAGCGGGCCATCTCGGTTTCCACGCCGAGCGCCCGCAGTGAGATGAAGAGTTGCTCGGCCTGGCCGACCGGGCAGCGTTCATCCGCCTCGCCCTGGATGATGAGCGCCGGCGTGACGGCGTGCTGGATGAAGCCGCTCGGGGAGAGTCGGGCGTATTCCCCGCGCGATTCCCACGGCGCCCCGCCCCATTGCATGCCCCCGAGCAGCCAGGAGACATCGCTGCTGCCGTACATCGCTTCCAGGTCGAAGGGCGGTGCGCCGCAGACGGCGGCCTTGAAGCGATCCGTGTGGCCGATCGCCCAGCTCGTCATGTAGCCACCGTAGGAGTAGCCGATGATGCCGGTGCGGTCGTCGTCGCAATAGGGCCGCTCCAGGACCTTGTCGAGCAGCGCTTGCAGGTCCTTCCAGTCCTCGTTGCCCCAATCGTCGTAGACGGAGAACGAGAAGTGCTTGCCATAGCCCGTGCTGCCGCGCGGGTTCGGCATCAGGACGATGAAGCCGTTGGTCGCCAGCACCTGCGCGTCCGGTGTGATGCTCTGGTGGAAGGCGCCCTGCGGACCGCCGTGGACATCAAGGATGACGGGATAGCGTTTGCGCGGATCGAAATCGGCTGGCTTGAGCAGAATGCCCTCAATGTGCCAGTCGCCGCGATCGACGGAGACGATCTCCCATTGTGCGGGCGCGTGCTCGGCGAAGAACTCGTCGGCGATGGTGAAGAGCTGCGTCTTCTCACCGGTTGTACCGTTGATCCTGGCGAGACCGATACCGCCAGTAAGGTCGTTCGTGGACTGGATGAAGTCCGTCGTGCCAGAAATCGGCGTGATGCCGCCGTGGAAGGCGTCCCACTGCGCGATGTAGGTCACCTCGCCGTTCTGGATCGCGACCTTCCAGATGCCGCTGCGGGTGCCGGCAAACCCGTGGACGAGCACGGTCTCGTCATCGAGCCAGATGGGCGGTTTGCCCGCTGCGTAGGAGCCGTCCGGCTGGAAGCCAAGGTCCTCGTTCACGTCGCGGACCGTCTTCGTAGCGAGATCGACGACCGCGAGACCGGACATGTCGGTGTCGAAGAGGATCTTCGCGCCGTCGGGCGACCAGCTGAGCATGCTCTTGATCATGCCGGGTTCGGTGAGGTGGGTCACCTCGCCGCTTTCCGCGTCGATGGCCGCGATGGTGCTGCGAAACGGGCCGTCGATCCAGGCAATCGCGCCGATCTTCGAGCCGTCGGGTGACCAGGCGAGATTCATGAAGTCAGCTGCTGCGTCGGCGGTGCCGTTGGTGAGGCAGCGCTTCTCGCCGCTGGCCACATCGACGGTGAAGATGTGGAACCGTTTCAGGCCACGATAGCCGAAGCCGTCGAACTTGTAGGTCATGGTGGTGACGATGCGCGGTTTTGGCGGCGCCTTCGGATCGAGCGGGGTTTCGTCCGGGTTCTCGGGATCGACCGTGAGGTTGTAGAGAAGCTTCGTGCCATCCGGCGACCAGGCGAGCGATATCGGCGGCGTGAGGTGGCTGGCGACGATCTTCGCCTCGCCGCCGGCTGCGAACGGCATGACGACGATGGCGGTCGGATGATCGCCCTCGCGCTGGCTGACGTAGGCGATCTGCGAGCCGTCCGGGGACCATTGCGGGTTGCTGTTGCCGGTGCCGACCTGCGTCAGTTGCCGGCGGTTGGTCCCGTCGATACTGGCGATCCAGATCTGGCTGTCGCCCTTGCCGGATTCCTGGTCCGGTTTGGCGATGGTGTAGAGGATGTGCTTGCCATTGGGGGAGACGCTGCCCGCCGCGATGGTGGGCAGGTTCCAGACGATGGCTTCGGGGGTGATGGGTAGGGTCATTGGTGGTCCTTGTGGCCGAAATCGGACCTCGGTGTAGATTGGCGGAGGATCGCGCCGGGGTAACCGGGCCGACACGCGGTCGGCCCCTACAAACGAACGGTCGCGGTGAAGCGTTCCGTACGTAGTGGTCTGCTTCGTGTTTCAGGCGTCGACGGGGTCGCCGAGATACTTTTTCAGCCAGGCGACGCTGCGATCGATGGCGTCGATCTGGTGCGACGGTTCACCCGCGATGATGAAGCCGTGCGATCCGCCCGGATAGCGCCCGAATTCGGTGTCGATGCCCAGCTTCATCAGCGAGATGAAGAGCTGCTCGCTCTGGCCGATCGGGCAGCGGTCGTCGGCCTCGCCGCAGATGATGAAAGTCGGTGTCGCCGCCTTGTGGATGTGGCTGGATGGCGAATGCGCCTGCACCCACTCCTGGTTCTCCCATGGGTTGCCGTCCCACATGATCGGGCCGAAGAGATAGCCGATGTCGCTGGTGCCGTAGAACGATTCGAGGTCGAAGACCGGCGCGCCACAGACCGCCGCCTTGAAGCGGTCGGTATTGCCCAGTGCCCAGCTCGTCATGTAGCCGCCGTAGGAATAGCCGGAGACGCCCTGCCGGTCCTTGTCCGCCCACGACTCCTCCAGCACCTTGTCGAGGAGCGCGTTGAGGTCGGTCCAGTCGCCTTCGCCCCAGGCGCCGGTGACGCCGTCGAGGAAGACCTTGCCGTAGCCGGACGAACCGCGCGGGTTCGGCAATAGCACGACGAATCCCGCCGAGGCATAGGCGACCGCGATCTGGTTGATGGACGCGAGGTGGGCGCCTTGCGGTCCCCCGTGGATGTCCATCACGACCGGATAGCGTTTCGCCGGGTCGAAGTCCGCCGGCTTGAGGAGGATGCCCTCCACCGTGACGCCCTTGTTGTCGACGGTGATGGTTTCCCACTTCGGGAGCGGCGAGTCGTCGTAGAGCGCCCGGTTCTCCTCGAAGAGGAGCGTCTGCTTGCCAGTCCGGAGGTCGGTGCGGGCGACGCCCTCGACGCCGTTCAGGTCGGAGACGAGGTGGAGCGCGGCCTTGCCGTCCGGTGTCGGATTGAGGCCGCCGTTCACAGCCTGCCAGACAGCGCGTTGGTCGACCTCGCCGTTCGAGAGATTCACCTCGAAGAGGCCGAAGCCGACGCCGATCTGGCCATTCATCAGGACTTTCTCGTCGCTGAGCCAGATCGGGTCAGCATCGGCGTTGTAGAGGCCGCCGGGCGTGAAGCCGAGGTCTTCGCTGACCTTGCGAACCGTCTTTGTCGCGACATCGACGGCGACGGCCGTGTAGAGGCCGGTGTCGAAGATGACCGTCTTGCCATCGGGCGACCACGACGGCGGTCCGACGAGGAAGCCCGGTTCGCCAACGGATGCGACCTCGCCGGAATCCGGGTCGATCAGGCCGAGCGTGACGGCGAGCGGATTCCCGTGCCATTCCGAGGCGGCGATCGTCTTCCCGTCTGGCGACCAGCGTGGGTTCATATAGTCGTGGAGACCTTTGGTCAGCTGGCGGCTTTCACCGGACTCGACATCGAGTACGCAGAGCTGGTTCCGTGTCTCGCCGCGATAGCCGATGCCATCCAGTTTGTAGTCGTTCTGGCGGACGAGGCGCATCTTGGCTGGCGCTTTCGGGTCGCGCGGCGTCTCGTCGGGGTTCTCGGGATCGACCGGCAGCACGTAGGCGATGGACGTGCCGTCCGGCGACCATGCGAGGGAGAGGATCGGCATCGCATGCTGCTTCACGAGCCGCGACTCGCCTCCGTTCATCGGCAGGAGCGCGATGGCGAAGGGCTTGTCGCCGCCTTCGCGGTGCGTGGTGTAGGCGAGCGTCTTCCCATCGGGTGACCAGGCCGGATTGCCGTTGCCCGCGCCGACGAAGGTGACCTGGCGGCGGCCCGTGCCGTCGATGTCGGAGAGCCAGATCTGCGACTCCTTCTTGCCCGTCTCCTTGTTGTATGTCTGGCGGACGTAGGCAAAGGTCTCGCCATTCGGGGCAATCGCGAGTCCGGAGAGTTGCACGCGATCCTGGACAAGCTGCGTGACGGTCAATGGTTGGCGGTCGGCAGGTGTGGCGATCGTATCGGTCAAGGCGAGCCTCCTTCGTGCGAACAGGTATCCACGGATACCCAGGCATTATCCGGCAATGCGCCGAGTTGTCATCACTCGGATGTGATCTGCGTGGTGAGAATCCGGGGCGTCCGTACTCCGCACGCTCGCGGAAATGGGTAGGACTACCACTATCGAGCGATCGGTCCAGCTCTGTACGCTGCGTTCATGGTTGCCCGCTTGGGAGGATGGGATTCGAATACGAAGGGGAGGTCTGTATGCAATCCACGTCCACCTGGCGCCGCAGTCTGGCGCGCGTGATTGTTGTCCTGGGGCTATTGCTGACAGTCGTGTCTCCGAACGTCCTGCTGGCGCAGGATGCGACGGAGACGCCGGCGACCGAGGAGGCGCCAGTCGACATGAGTTCCGAATCGACCTCGGCTCCTGTCGAAACGCCTGTCGAGACCGAGCCGCCGGTCGAGACGATCGAACCACCGGTGGAGACGTTCGCGCCGCCAACCGATGTGCCGACGGATCCTCCGGTCGTGCCGGAAACGATTGCCCCGACCGATCCTTCGGTTGAGCCGGTCGATACGCCTGAGCCAACGATTCCTTCCGTGGACCCGGCCACGATCGCGCCGCCGGAGCCGCCGGCCACGTTGGCCCCAACTGCCGAGCCGCCGAACGCGACGGATGCTGCGCCGACCGATACGCCATCGGCAACCCCGACGCCAACCGTTGAACCGTCACCCACGCCATCGCCCACCCCTACCGAACGACGGGCGGCGATGATCGTGCACGCTGCCGCGTCCGATAGTTCCGGCCTCACCGTGGACGGGCAATCCGGCACTGCGTACGTCACTCGTGGAGGCACCCACACCCTGCGTGTGGGCGACCTGACCGATGCCAACAATGTGGTGCCCTACTACGCCGACCAATACAAGGACGCCTACCTTGGCGAGTGGTACTCCATCAACCATTTCTCCGCCTTCCCCACGTCTGACTGCTCTGGGGAAGCGTTCTACACTTCCATCATGGATCCCATGTTGCCAGACAGCTCGGTTGCCGTTGCCACCATCGTCAATCAGACGACCGCCTATTCGGTGAGGGCCACGCAGTACCTCTACATGCTGATCGAGGGCGGGGGCTCGGACTTTGCCGGGTATGAAATGGTGACCCAGGCCTCGTCGACCTGCGTTGATGTGCGCATGTTCGTTGACACCGTAAGCCTCATCATCAACGGCACCACCGCTAGCCCTGTGACCGCCAACGTGATCGACG
Organism: Thermomicrobiales bacterium; assembly: GCA_049841275.1. Taxonomy (GTDB): domain Bacteria; phylum Chloroflexota; class Chloroflexia; order Thermomicrobiales; family UBA6265; genus JASGDN01. Next base: position 19,518 of record JASGDN010000008.1, on the reverse strand, counting down.
GTTTGACATTCACCACCAATCAGCCCACCGGTGATGGCTGGACCCAGTCGTTGCTGGAGTCGACCAGCGGCTGTTACTCCGGCACCGAGATCACCGCCGCGCCGCCGGGCCAGATCATCAACTTCTGGATGACACGGCCTGCCGGCACCTACTGGTACATCGTGCGGTCGCAAACCAGCGGCGACGCGTTCTACTCCAACTGCATCATGGTCACCGTCGAGGAGCCTGAGGTCAGTCCCACACTGACCGTGAAGGGTGATACCTTCGGGAACTTCGTTACTGGCGAGGCGGTGCCGATGTATGTCCAGGGTTACCGGCCCTTCAGCAAAGTCACTGGCCTCATGTACCCCGATTCACTTGGTTGCCAGGGGACACCCTGGGTCCTCCTCGACAGCGTGACCAACGGATCCGGAGCGCTCGAGGTATCTCCCGTCATGCTCTCCTCGCAGTCGCTCTCGGTCCGCTTCTATAGCTATGTGGACGGGAGCCAGGTTTTTACCAACTGTGCGCCGTTGTCCTATTCGCCAACAGCCGTGCAGCTTGAGGTGAATGGCAGTCTCGGCCCGGTGCTGGCCGGCGGAGGCGAGGTCCACCTGCGGGCCACTGGATTGCCACCAGGTTCCACCGCCTACCCCGTGCTGGGTTGTGACGGGCCGGTTGAGCCGGACGAATACGGCCAGCCGATCGGTGACGACGGGATCTTCGATGGGTACTTGAGCGATGATCTGCCGGACGAGTTCTGGGTCAGGGTGGCGCTGGCTCCGCCATCGGGGGTTTCCTCCAATTGCGTCTTCGTGCAGTTGGTGGACTACGAGATCAAGCCGGTCATTCAAGTTGGAGGATCAGAGACGCCAGACCCGGTGGAATCGGGCGCGCCGTTTGAGATCGTTGGGACCACTTTCCCACCCAATACCAATGCCACGGTCCGTGCCTATTCTGGATCAGACGACTGCACTGGCGAGCCGGTCCTGTACGGTACCGAGACTGATCCCGAGGGCAATCTGTCGCTGACGCTCACGGCCGGAAATACAGGGCCTGTGTCGATCCGAGCGGATGCCGGGGAGTGGTCCTCCAACTGTCTGGTGGTGCCGATCAATGCTGCACCTTCAACCGAGGTGCCGACTGCCACAGCGACGGCAACCTCCACCGGCCCCGATGTGACCGTGACGGTCTCGCCGACCAGTCCCGCCGTGACGGTGACAACGACGGTCGCGCCGACCGAGCCTGCTACGACGATCACTCCGACTGCGACCGGTCCCGCCGTCACGATGACCGCTACCAGTACCGGATCCACCCCAACCGCGACCACATTCCCTGGCGGGCCTACCGTCACGGCAACGACTATTCCGACCGATCCTGCCGTCACCGCGACGGCAGCCACAACCACAACCGCAACCACCGTCTCGACGGCGACCGTCCCGGGATCAACGGTGACTGTTGTTCCGACCGGGACGAACGCCGTGAGCGTCACACCGACGCCCACCAAGGCTCCGATCGCGGGGTTGCCGGTGACCGGTGGCGCGCCGACGGATGGCTCCGGCACATCGCTGGCGATCCTGCTGGCGGCCCTGGCGGCGCTCGTCCTGGGAATGGCAACGCTGGTGGCCCGACGCGGTGCGCATCGCTGATCGCGACACGGGCTGGATGCTGTATTGCATCCAGTCCGTGTCACAACATGATTGTTCCCGGATCTACGGTTTCAGGAAACGATCGAACCAGGCGAGCGTGCGAGTGTTGTAGTCGACGCGGTGGGCCGGTTCGCCGCTGTTGATGAAGAGGTGCGACCCGCCGGGATATCGCACGAACTCGGTCTCCACGCCGAGCTTGAGCAACGAGATGAAGAGTTGCTCGCCTTGGCCAATCGGGCAGCGGTCGTCCGCCTCGCCGTGGACGATCAGGGTTGGGGTCTTCGCGTTGTGGATGTGGTTGCTCGGCGAGCGGTCGCGGAGGCGATTGTCGGCGTGGTCCCAGGGTAGGAGGCCCATCTCCCGATAGAACTCCTGCCCGATGTCGGCCGTGCCAAAGAAGGACTCGCCATCGAAGACGGGCGCGCCACAGATCGCGGTCGTGAAGCGGTCGGTGTGCCCGAGCACCCAGGCCACCATGTAGCCCCCGTACGAGTAGCCGTAGATCCCGGTCTTGCTCGCGTCCGCATAGGGGCGCTCCAGCACGAGATCGAGCATCGCTTCGAGGTCCTGCCAGTCCTCGTTGCCCCAGTCGCCGACTACGGCTTCCGCGAACGCTTTGCCATAGGTGCCCGATCCACGCGGGTTCGGCAATACGACGAGGTAGCCATTGGTGGCAAAGACCTCGGCGAGGCCATTGATGCCGTAACCGTAGGCGTTGTGGGGACCACCGTGGACATCGAGGATGACGGGATACTGCTTCGTTTCGTCGAAGCCGGGTGGTTTGAGGAGCCACGCCTCGATGGGGAATCCCTCGCGCTCCAATGTCAGCAGTTCCCACTCGGCGAAGGGGGTCTCGGCAACGAAGGTGTCCAGCTCGTTGAAGAGGAGGGTTTGCTCACCGTTTGCGGCATCAACCACCGTGATGCCGATCGAGCCAGAGAGGGAGGTGGCGACCTGGGCGATGGTCGTGCCGTCCTGCGAGATGGAGAAGCCGGAATGCATCTCATTCCACCAGGCGAGCTGGGAGAGGGAGCCAGAGGGAACATCGAGGGACCAGAGACCGGAACCGCCGTTGAGGAGGCCGTGGAGGAGGACAGTGGAGGCATCGATCCAGGTGGGCGCCCCAGCGGGACCGCCTGACTGGTAACCTGCGTCCGGCAGGAAATTGTTCGCCTCCGTGACCAGACGGTGCTTGCCGCTGGCAATGTCCAGGAGATAGAGCCCGTGGTGGGGACTGTAGGGATCGGCGCCGTCGAACAGGAGCGACGCGCCATCGGGCGACCATGCCATGAGCCCGACCGCGCCATCCTCCGGCCCGCAGGCTGCTGCCTCACCGCTCGCGGTGTCGATGAGCGCGATCTGGGAACGCAATCCACTACGGACACTCAGCACGACGGCGATGGTCGTTCCATCGGGTGACCACGTTGGGCGAAGCAGGTGGTCGGTGGCGTGGGTCAGTTGCCGTCGCTGGCCGGTCTCGGCATCCACGGCAAAGACCTGGCTCCGGATCTCGTTGATGAAGCCAACGCCATCCTGCTTGTAGTCCACCCGGGTGACGATACGGACTGGTGCGAGCGCATCTGGATCGCGCGGTACCTCGTTCGGGTTCTCCGGATCGACATTGACGGTGTAGGCGATCCGGGACCCATCGGGCGACCAAGCGAGACCGGAGATCGGCGCGGCATGGGTGGTGAGGATGCGCGTCTCGGTGCCGTCGAAGGCAAGCACCGCAATGGCGTGTGGCTTCGGCGTGCCGGGACGACTCGTGACGAAGGCGATGCGTGAGCCGTCTGGCGACCACGTCGGCTCGGTGTTGCGCGTGCCCACGTAGGTCAGCTGGCGACGGTGTGCGCCGTCGATGTCGATCAGCCAGAGATGCGATTCGGTCTTGCCGCTGGCCGCATCGACCTGGGAGCGGACGTAGACAATACGGGTGCCGTCTGGGTCAATGCGCGGGAAGGAGAGGGACGGCAGATCGGTCACGATACGGTCGGGAGAGATTGGCGATACGCGGCGCTCTCCTGACGATTGTGCGGGTTCGGGCATTGGGGGCGGCTCCTTCGATGGTCGCCGGCGTGGAGGCCGGGACACGGTGACGGCTCGAACGATCTTCTCCGGATCGTCCGAGCCGCGCAAGAGGGGCCGTTTCAGGCTGGGCGGTCAGGAGGCGATCAGTTGGCAGAAGCCGGTTCGCCGAGGAACCGCTTGAACCACCCGAGCGTTCGCGCGAGGAAGTCGATTCGGTGGGCGGGAAGTCCATCCCAGACGAAGAGATGCGATTCGCCAGGGTAACGTGCGAACTCGGTTTCCACGCCGAGCTTCATCAGCGAGATGAAGAGTTGCTCGCCCTGGCCGATTGGGCAGCGCTCGTCGGCTTCGCCGTGGACGATCAGCGTTGGCGTGACCGCATGCTGGATGAACTGCGACGGCGACCGGTCGAGGAGTGCGTCGCGTTCCTCCCAGAAGGGGGCATCGGTATCCAGGGCGTTGAAGAAGGCCCCGATGTCGCTGGTGCCGAAGAACGACTCCTGGTCGAAGCAGGGCGCCCCGACGATCGCGGCCTTGAAGCGATCGGTATGCCCCAGCGCCCAGCTCGTCATGAACCCGCCATAGGAATAGCCGAAGATGCCGGTCCGCTCCGGATCGACGTATGGGAAGGCCAGGACGTGGTCGAGGATCGCCTGCAGATCCTTCCAGTCCTCGCCGCCCCAGTCGCCGAAGACCTGTTTCCCGAAGTCCGGTCCGTACGAGCCCGAGCCGCGTGGGTTCGGTTTCAGGATCAGCATGTCGTTCGTCGCGAAGACCTGTCCCATCTCGTCAATGTTGGGGGCGTGCCAGAATGTCGGGCCGCCGTGGACATCCAACACGAGCGGGTAGCTTCGGGATGGATCGAAGTCAGCCGGTTTGAAGAGCCATCCTTCGATCGTGTAGGGCTCGCGTTCGATCGTGATGACTTCCCATTGTGCGGCGGGTGTCTTCGCGAAGAAGTCGTGTCCGTCATTGACGAGTACCGTCGTGTTGCCGGTCGCGAAGTCGACGCGGCTGAGCCCCACGACCCCGTCGAGCGATGTCATTGCGGCGATCGCCCCACTCATATCGGGGAGCATTGCGGCGTCGTGTCCGTGCCAGTCGGTATGGGCAAGCTCGGCGACCGTTCCGGTCGCGACATCGATCGACCAGAATCCGGTTCGGGCGCGGAAGAGTCCGTGGATCACGGCTCGGGTCTCATCGAGCCAGGTCGGACCGCTCGGACGGCTCATCGCGAGGAAATCCACCTCGTCCGTGATGGACGTGGCGGTGCCAGCAGCGACATCGTAGCGATGCCACGCCTCAGCAGGCTGGAGACTTTCGGATTGCGCGAAGAGGATCGCCGTGCTGTCCGGGGTCCAGCATGGCTGGCTGATGGAACTGCGCTTGCCGCCGCTCCAGGTGACGGTTTCGTTCGTGGCAAGATCGAGGATACCGAGCTTCGACAGGAACCCATTGTGCGTGCTGGTCGTGAAGGCGATCTTCGTACCGTCCGGTGACCAGGACGGTGACGTGTGATCAACCAGGCCATGTGTCCGCTGCGCCCGCTTGCCGGTGGCGGCATCGACCGTGAAGATCTGCGTTCGCACGTCGTTCAGGAATCCGTAGACATCGCTCTTGTAGTCGATGCGCTTCACGACCCGGACCTTCGGCGGCGAGGCAGGATCGAGCGGGGTCTCGTCGGGATTGTCCGGATCGACGCGGGCGAGATAGAGCAGTGACGACCCATCCGGCGTCCAGGAGAGATCGGAGATCGCGACCTTGTGCGTGGTGATCGTCCTGGCATCGCCGCCAGATTCCATGTCAAGCAGGCTGATTGCCGTCTCAGCGTCAGTCGCGCGGATGAAAGCCAGGGACGATCCGTCCGGCGACCACTCCGGTGAGTGATCGGCTGCGTCGCTCCACGTCAGGCGGCGCGCATTGGCTCCGTCGATCGAGGCGATCCAGAGCTGGGGGTGCGGGTGTCCCGTCTCCGCATTCACGGTGGATCGGACGTAGACGAGGCGGGTCCCGTCTGGAGATATACGAGGCGCGGCGATGCGCGGGAGTTCGTTGACGATGCGTTCAGGTGAGATAGGTGCAGCCACAATTGCCTCCGTGGTATGGGGAGATGCGAGAACGGCCTACGCTTCTGCCTCGCCGCACCAATCGATCGCGGTCAGGGCGATCGTCTCGATCGCACCGAGGATCTCGTCCAGGCCGATCCACTCGTCTGGGCCGTGCGCGCTTCCCTCGGCCACATCACCCGCGCCGTAGGTGACGGTTGGCATGTTCCCGAAGAGTGTGAAGAGCCGCAGGTCGAGCCCTGCCGAGATCGCCGCCATCGTTACCGGTTCGCCCGTGGAAACCTGGTGTGCCCGATTGACCGCCTGCGCAATAGGCTCGTCAGGGGAAACCTCCGCCGATTCGAACTGGCCTCCGAACCATTCCAGCAGCGGCGGATGCTCGCGCAGCCATTCGTCCTGCTGGGCGACGGCGTCGATGCGGGCGGCGGTGGCGGCCATCATCTCCTCGATCGTCTCCGCTGGCAGGAAGCCGAGGCGGCCTTCTGCGACCAGCGTCTCCGGCACGGTCGAGGCCCAGGTTCCTGCCTTCACCACGCCGACGCTGATCGGGAACTTGTCGACCATGCCCTCGTACAGCGGATGGGAGAGGGTCTGCATGCGTTCCTCTTCCCATGCCAGAAGGTCCTGGAAGATCGGGATGAACTTCTCCACCGCGGAGACGCCCTGATGCCGGGTTGCACCGTGGGCAGAGCGCCCGGTGACGGTGATCCGGAAGACGAGCGACCCGCCTTGCGCGATCACGAGCCGGCGCTCGGTCGGCTCGGTGATGACGACGGCGTCTGCCTTGTGGCCACGCAGGACGAGGCTGAGCGCGCCCACACCGCCATCCTCTTCGCCCACGGTCGCCGCGACAGTCACGTCGCCGCCCAGGTTCACGCCGATGTCGTCCAAGGCCTTCAGCGCCATCAGGTTCGTGACGACACCCGCCTTCATGTCCATCGACCCGCGTCCGTAGATGCGTCCCGTGGTCTCGTCCCACTCGCCAGCGGGATTCCGCGTCCACAGCGCGGGATCGCCAGCCGGGACGGTATCGACGTGACCTTGCAGCATCAGGGACCGATCGGTGTTTGGCCCAGTGCCGGGTCGGAGGCCGGCCAGATTCGGACGGTTTTCGTAGACTTCCTGCTCGCCGACATGCACCGTGTATGGAGCGATTTCCTCTTCCGTCGCCGACCAGCGATCGATCGTGAGGCCGAGGTCGCGCATCACTCGCTCGAAGACATCCTGGACGGCGGCTTCGTCGTTGGTGACGGATGGCACGCCGACGACCTCCAGGATGAGATCGCGGATTTCGTTGCGGCGGGCGGCAATGGCGGTGCGAAGCTGGTCGCGGCGGGTTTCGAGCGAAGGTGCAGGCATGACTGGTCCTTTCATGAAGTGATGCGATCGGGAGGGGTCATTCGGTGGACGACGGGTGTCAATCGATTGGCTCAGGCATCCGGCTACAGGACACCCGGATTGACGATCGCCTCCGGGTGTTCGCCGTGCAAGACGGCGACGAGATTGCGGGCGGCCATCGTTGCCATGTTGTCCCGCGTCTCGACGGTGGCCGAGGCGATGTGCGGGGCGATCACGCAATTCGGCAGGTGGACGAGCGGATGATCGGCGGGGATCGGCTCCGGGTCGGAGACATCGAGGCCGGCGGCGGTGATGGTGCCGTTCTGCAATGCCTCCAGCAGTGCATCCGTATCCACCACCCGGCCGCGTGCAGCATTGACGAGGATGGCGGTCGGCTTCATCAGGTCCAGCTCACGCTTGCCGATCAACTGGTAGGTGTCCGGCGTCAGCGCGACATTGAGGGAGACGAAATCGGATTGCCGGAGCAGGTCGTCGAGCGAGACGTAGGTCGCGTTGTACTGGCGGGCGGCCTCCGGGTCTTCGTGACGGGCGTGGACGAGGAGCTTCATGTCGAACCCGCTGGCCATATGGGCCAGTTTCTTGCCGATCCGCCCGAACCCCACGATGCCAAGGGTCGCTCCGACCACATTCTGCCCGAGCAGCACGCGCGGTCCCCACGTATGCCAATGGCCAGCCTTGATGTAGTCCTTGGCCTCCGTGATGCGGCGGGCGGCGGCCATCAGGAGTGCGAAGGACATCTCGGCGGTGGCGGCGTTCAGGACGTCCGGCGTGTTGCAGACGGCCACGCCACGCGCGGTCGCGGCGGCGACATCGATGTTGTCATAGCCCACCGCATAGTTGGAGACGACGCGAATGCCGGGATGCCGGTCCAGCACCTCGCCGGTGATCTTGTCGTCCAGAAGTGTCAATACCCCATCGACGCCGTCGAGCAGGGCATCCAGTTCCGCGGGCGTCGGCGGCATCTCGCCCTCCCACAACCGGAGATCGCAGGATGCGTGGACGATGTCGAACCCGGCATCGGGGATATCGCGGGTCACCGCAACCAGGGGGCGGGAACGGGAACCATCGGGTGAGGGCATGCGTGAACTCCTGTCGGGATCGAGGGATGAACCGTGCGAATCGCTCCGCCTCTTGTATCCGGTCGCGTTGGTTTCGACAACACCCGGGGTAGCGGTCCCGCCAGAACGCACCTTCCCGCGTGGGCGTCGGTATCGTGACGAACTTCACAAAACGGGAACTGGCATGTAGAATGCTCTGGTCAACGCAATATATGGAGGGGAGTATTCCTTCGCGGCGGCGTCGTCAATACGGTCGATCGGTTCGACCTGGCGCCCTGGCCGGCCCGGATCGCGTATCTGGCCGGTGGAAGAGACCTCCGGTGGCCTGTCGTGACTACTGGAGGAATCCCTGTGTCGGTTGATCCGTGGATTTGGGTGGTGACGATTGCCGTCATCATCGGTTTTTTCGTGTTCGACTTCTTTTCGCACGTTCGTGTGCCCCACGCCCCGACGATGAAGGAGTCGGCGTGGTGGTCCGTCTTCTATATTGCCATCTCGATCGTCTTCGGAATCGGGCTCTGGTATGTCTGGGGTGGCGAGCACGGGATCGAGTTCTTCTCCGGATACATCACGGAGAAAGCGCTTTCGGTCGACAATCTCTTCGTCTTCCTCATCATCATGACGTCATTCCGCGTCCCCCGCGAGTATCAGCAGAAGGTGCTGCTGATCGGCGTGGTGATGGCGCTGGTGATGCGTGGCATCTTCATCGCATTGGGCGCGGCGGTCATCAACCAGTTCAGTTGGGTCTTCTATCTCTTTGGCGCGTTCCTCATCTACACCGGCTGGAAGCTGACCCAGGATAGCGGCCACAGCGATGACGAGGACTTCGACAACGCCTTCGTCCGGTTCGTGCGGCGCGTCTTGCCCACGACCGACGACTATCACGGCGATGCGATTACGACGAGGATGAACGGCCGCCGCTTCATCACGCCGATGGCGCTGGTGATCGTGGCGATCGGCAGCGCGGACCTGCTCTTCGCGCTCGATTCGATTCCGGCTATCTACGGGCTCACGCAAGAACCCTATATCGTCTTCACGGCGAATGCCTTCGCGCTGATGGGGTTGCGCCAGCTCTACTTCCTGCTTGGTGGCCTGTTGGAGCGGTTGGTGTACCTCTCGTACGGCCTGGCGGCGATTCTGGCGTTCATCGGCGTGAAGCTGATCTTCCACGCCATGCACATGAACGAGCTGCCGTTCATCAACGACGGACATCACATCGGATGGGCGCCGGAGATCCCGACCTGGCTTTCGCTGGCGGTGATCGTGGGCATCCTCGTCGTTGCCACGGTCGCAAGCCTGCTCAAGACGCGCGGCGATGCTGGAACCGGCCATGCGTCCGAGGCGCCCTCGCATTCGGCTCACTAGACCGAAATCCGGTTTGGTCGCCACGAGGCAGGACCATCCCTGGTAGGGGCGATCCTGGTGATCGCCCCTACACGGAACGACCCATCTGGGATGGCTACCCTTTCGGATTCTGCTGTAGCTCGCCGTCCTCATTTGCGCGCACGGACCGGCCCCGATCCACATTGGATCGGGGCCGGTTTCATGCTGCGACCAAAGCGCCGTGCGAGGATGTGTACTTCCCGTCCGGCGTCCGAATCGACCGGCACTGGCCGGAAGGGGGAGAACAGTTGTACCGGTTGTGGACAAGTGGGTCACCACTTGGTAGCATCAACGCGTTTCAATGACATGGGCAGAGTCGCCCAGTGCATTCTTCAGGTGCGGGCCAGCCCGTGCGGTGCATTCGTTGGGCCTTCAACGGAGTGTCGTGACGCAAGCGATTCCCGGACAGGGATCGGAGGAGATCAGACGTGTTCGACCAGAACCTGAAAGCGGAAATGCAGTATCTGCTGGACGATGCCTTCGAGAATCGCTCGAGCCGCCGCACGCTGATGCAGCGGGTGCTCGCGGTCGGCGGGGCGGCAGGACTTGCTTACGTCTTCCCGCGTGCGGTCATGGGCCAGAGCGCAACACCGGCAGCATCGCCGGCGGCTGGCGGGGCGGTTGCCGGCCTGCACATTCCGATGCCGGATGGCGCTGAACTTGCCGATGAGCAGACGCTTCGGTTCTCACTCACCGAGCCGCGCGACATGGACCCGGGTGTCTCCACCGGCTATGACGAACTGGGTGTCTTCTTCAATATCTTCGATGGCCTCACCGGCGTCGATATGGTGACCGGCGAAGTCGTGCCGCGCTGTGCCGAGAGCTGGGAAACCAATGCCGACGTCACCCAATACACCTTCAAGATTCGCCAGGACCTGAAGTGGTCGAACGGCGATCCGCTCAACGCCCATGACTTCGAGTATTCCTGGAAGCGGGTGATGAACCCGGACACGATGAGCAAGTATCGTCCGGCGATGCATGTCATCAAGAACGGGTTGGCGATCGACGCCGAAACCGACCCGATGGATTTCAACGAGTTGGGCGTGAAAGCGACCGACGACTATACGTTGGTGGTCGATCTTGAGGGGCCGACCCCATTCTTCCCGCTGCTGACCAGCACGTGGACATATTGCCCGGTGCCGCAGAAGGTTGTCGAAGACAAGGGCGATGCCTGGGGCGAGGCCGAGAACATCGTCTCCAACGGCCCGTACAAGATGACCGAGTGGAACCACGATCAGAATATCGTGCTTGAGCTGAACGATAGCTACTATGGCGAGAAGCCGACGATCACGCGCGGCGAGATCACGATCTTCCCGGACGATTCCACGCAGCAGTACACGTCCTTCGAGAACGACGAGCTGGATATCGCCTCCCCGACCGGCGCCGATCTCGAGCGGGCGATGGGGGATGCGGAAGCCGCGAAGAACATCCACACCTTCTCGCAGTCGAACTGCCGTTTCATCACCTGCGATGCGAAGACGGCACCGACCGACAATGCCGATTTCCGCCGGGCGATCTACGCGGTCATCGACCGCGATGTGATCGCGAAGGACATCCTGAAGGGCGAGATGACGCCGGCGTTCAATGTGGTGCCAAGCGATATCCCTGGCAACAACCCGGATGCGACCAACCCGGCTGGTGAGGATGCAGCGAAGGCGGCCCTCGCGGCGAGCGGGATCGATACCTCCAGCCTGGAGCTTGAGTATTCCTATCGGGTGGACTCCACAACGAAGCTGGTGGCGGAGTATATCGAGCAGCGCGTCCCGGCGGTCCTCGGATTCAAGGTCAAGCTGAATCCGGTCGAACCGGCAGCGTGGTCGGACTATGTGAACTCGCGAGGAGACCAGCCGTTCAACACCAAGTACGGCTCCTGGGGGTCGGACTTCGCGGATCCGTCGAACTGGCACAACCAGAACTTCGTCAGCCAGTCCGATCACTACTACCTGAGCTGGAAGAACGACGAGTACGACAAGCTCTGCGCTGAGGCCGTCGGTGAGCCCGATGCGGAGAAGCGGGCCGAGCTGTACCGCCAGGCCGAGGTGATCCTGGTGAACGATGCCGCCTACATCCCGGTCTATCGCAGCCTGGCCTTCAACGCCGTGAAACCGTACGTCGCGGACCTGCACATGCAGCCAATCCTCGCGTATATCCACCTCCGCTACCCGAAGATCCTCAAACACTAGGTCGTTACCACCTCTGTTCTGGAATGGAGAGGGTATTCACCCTCTCCATTCCCACAATGACCCGCAGTGAATGGACGAGCCCGTGAGTCGCTCCGCCTATGTGATCCGCCGTATCTTGCTGATCTTTCCCACGATGCTGGCCATCTATACGGTCACGTTCTTCCTCATCCACGCTACTCCGGGTGGCCCCTGGTCCAATCAGGACAAGCCGCTGCCGAAGGCGGTGCTGGATCGCCTGAACAAGGCGTATGGCCTGGATGATCCTCTCTGGAAGCAGTATCTCAATTATCTCAAGAAGGTGATGCAGGGCGACTTCGGGCCATCGTTCGCCAGCCGCTCTCGCACGGTGGGGGATATCGTCGCCGATACATTCCCGGTCTCGCTCCAGCTTGGATTGGTGGCGATGGTCATCGCGTTGATCGTGGGACTCACGCTCGGCACGCTTGGCGCGGTGCGGCACAATACATTGACGGACTATATCTCCAGCTTCCTCGCCATCGTCGGCATCTCGACGCCATCCTACGTCGTGGCGTCGTTGCTGGTGCTCGTCCTCGCGAGTTGGCTGCACCTGGTGCCGACCAATGGCTGGGATGGGATTTTCTCCTCCAAGATCATCATCCCGGCGTTGGCCCTCTCCTTCTATCCCAGTGCGATTCTGGCGAGATACACGCGGGCCAGCCTGCTCGATGTGCTCTCCTCGGACTATGTGCGGACGGCGCGTGCCAAGGGCCTGAACGAGCGAGCCGTGATCGTGCGCCATGCGTTGCGGAACGCCCTGTTGCCGGTGGTGACCGTTGGCGGCGTCGTCTTCGCGGACATCATTACCGGGTCGTTCTTTGTCGAGACGATCAGCGGCGTGCCTGGCATGGGCCGGTATTTCGTGACGTCGATTTCCTCACGGGATTATCCGGTCGTCCTGGGGACGGTGCTCCTGTTCGGGTTCGTGATCACGCTGATGAACCTGATCGTCGATCTCATCTATCCATTGCTCGATCCGCGGATGTCGAACTAGCAGGAAGGAACTGATCTCATGGCAGTCAATACGCTTGCCGAGGAGGCACCTTCCGGCGTGGTGATCGGGCGGAAGGCGAACGATATCGAAGGATTGTGGAAGGCCGCCTTTCGCCGTCTCCGCAAGAACAAGCTGGCGCTGATCTCCCTCTGGTTCATTGTGTTCCTGGTGCTTGTCGCGATCTTCGGTCCCTATCTGATTCCCTACTCCTATGCGGAGCAGAATTACGACCTGGTGACCCAGGGGCCAAGCTGGGCGCATCCGATGGGCACCGACCAGCTTGGCCGGGACATGCTGGCCCGGCTCGTCTTCGGTGCTCGCGTCTCGATCACGGTCGGTGTCGTCGTGCAGCTCGTGATCGTGATCATCGGGGTGCCGATGGGCGCCATTGCCGGATACTTCGGCGGGTGGTGGGACACGATCATCATGCGGATCGTGGATGTGCTCTATGCCCTGCCGAACCTGCTCTTCGTGATCGTCATCATGACCTTCCTGCGTGGACAGTTGGCGTTGGGGGAGAACAATACGGGCTGGTTGGCGGCGGTTGCCCGGCTCGACACGAAAACCGGCGGCCTCATCGGCGTGTATATCGGGCTTGGCTGCATCGGCTGGCTGACGGTGGCGCGTATCGTTCGCGCGGGGGCGATGTCGCTGAAGCGGAAGGAGTTCGTCGAAGCATCCCTCAGCGCTGGAGCCAACGACCGCCGGATCCTGATGCGGCACATCCTGCCGAACACCCTCGCGCCGGTGGTGGTTGCCTCGACGCTCGGGATTCCTGGCGCCATCCTCTACGAGGCTGGCATCAGCTTCATTGGACTTGGCGTCATTCCTCCCATGCCCAGCTGGGGATTGATGATCAGCGAGGCGATCCCGAACATGCGGGCGCATCCCTACATGCTGGTCTTCCCGGCGGCGGCACTCTCCCTGACCGTGCTTGCCTTCAACTTCCTCGGCGACGGACTCCGCGATGCCCTCGATCCCTGGATGAAGCGGTAGCGTTGCAGGGGTGCGGCCGGTGGGTTCGCTGGCCTCGAAAGGATGCCCATGTCAGCCCATGTCTCCTCGCAGATCGTCCCCGGCAGGACGCCGTGGATGGTCCGCCTGTTCGAGCATCACGCCTGGTCGAATCAGGAGTTGATCGACTTCCTCTCGACGCTTTCCGACGAAGCATTGACCCTGGAGGTGCCGGGCACGTATGGCAGTTCGCTGGCCACGATCCGGCACATCGTCAGCAGCGACGCCGATTACGTCAGCATCCTCCCCGACACCCCGGCCGTGCCGCAGATCGGTCAGGATGGTCCATTCGAAGGGTGGGATCGGCTGCGTGCCGTCGCTGCGAGTGCCGATGCGGCGCTGATCGCCTACGTGCGTGGCAATGCCGACGATTTCTTCTTCGTCGATGCGGATGAGGAATCCGATGAGACGTTCGAGTTGACGCGGTCGATGCTCCTCTGTCAGATCCTTCATCACGCCACCGAGCATCGGAGCCAGATCCGCACGACTCTTTCGACACACGGGATCGTGCCGCCGGAAATCTCGACCTGGGCGTGGCGATCCAGCGAGGAGGGACGTGCCGTGCTTGCGGACGCAAAAGCGGGCGAACCTGGACGGTAGGCAGAGCGTGTCGCGTGGCCGACTTGTCGATTCGTTGCGGGATGGTGCTACACGAGCCAGACCGCGATCACGGCAACGATGATGGCCGCTACGATCAGCGACGGGGCGTAGCTGACCGCGTCGCGGTAGGACCCACGCGGCAGCGTTGGGCCGACAGGGACCGGGATATTGCATCACGGTCCCTGTTTCGTTCGGCGGACGCATTGACATGAATCCCGATCATTGTGGTATGAATACCGTAACTGGAAGAATGAGTCTCATCCGTGCGTCTATATCCGATGAAATTAGTTGGGTATAGTGGTATCCTCGGGGCATCGGTCGAGGAGATGCGCGTGCATACCCGACCTAGGTGCATGGTATACTTGGTTGGTGTAAACGAGACTCATTCGCAGTAGGACGCGATCCTTCTGCCGATGACGCCAGAGGCGAATGGGCGGTTTGCCGGAGTCTGTGAGGAAAAGGACGTTTCACCATGGTTGCCGAAGGAGCGCGGGGAACCTATCGCAATACGACGCAGCGGGCTGTCATTCTCGCCGAGGTCGAGGCCGCCGAGGGGCACCTCACGGCGGGTGAGATCTTCGAGCGGGTCCGCCGCCGCTATCCGACCATCGCCTACGGAACGGTCTATCGGACCCTGCACCTGCTCGCCGAGCACGAGCTGATCCAGGAGTTGACCTTTGCCGATCAGGCGAGCCGTTTCGACAAGCGGACCGATCGCCACGATCATGTTCACTGCAATCGGTGTGGCATCATCGCCGATGTCGAGGTGCCGGTGGCCCTGCTGGCGGAACACGTTGCGGCGGAGCAGAGCGGATTCGCCGTCACCAGCCATCACACCGTCTTCAACGGGCTCTGCCCGGCGTGCCAGGAGGCCGTCGAGCGGGAGGCTGCCGACGAACGGGAACCGTCCGCGGTCGCCTTGTAGGCCAGTTCGCGCACAGGTATCAGCCGGGCATACTCTGTGCCCGGCATCCAGACCAGGGCCGGCGTTCGTGCCGGCGGAATCTCGTCGCAGGGTGGACCGCGCCGGTGGGCGTTGCGTGCATCCCTTGAAACAGGAGAGGGTTCCAGATCCCCATGGCCGAGACCACGACCAATGACGTTCCGATGTTCGAGATCGAGAATCTTCACGCCTCCATCGAAGACAAGGAGATCCTGAAGGGCGTCAATCTCACCGTCAACAAGGGCGAGATCCACGCGATCATGGGGCCGAACGGCTCCGGCAAGAGCACCCTCGCCAACGTCCTCGCCGGCAACCCGGTCTACGAGGTTACGGAAGGATCGGCCCGCTTCTTCGGCGAAGATGTGCTGGAGATGGAGCCGGACGAGCGCGCCCAGCTCGGCATCTTCCTCGCGTTCCAGTATCCGACCGTCATCCCCGGCGTCTCGATGGCGAACTTCCTCCGCATGGCTGTCACCAATGTCCGCAAGGCGCGGGCGGAGCGGGCTGGCCAGGAGGGCGGCGGCATCACTCCACGCGAGTTCCGGCGCCTGATGCGCGAGAAGATGCAGGTCCTCAAGATGGACGAGTCGTTCGCGACGCGGTACCTGAACGAGGGCTTCTCCGGCGGGGAGAAGAAGCGCGCCGAGATCCTGCAGCTCGCGTTGCTGGAGCCCACGCTTGCCATCCTGGACGAGACGGATTCCGGTCTCGATATCGACGCGCTACGGGTCGTCTCCGAGGGCGTGAACGCGCTGGCCGGGCCGGAGATGGGGTTCCTGCTCATCACGCACTACCAGCGGCTGCTGAACTACATCAAGCCGGACTACGTCCACATCATGATCGAAGGCCGGATCGTGCAGAGCGGTGGGCCGGAGCTGGCGCTGGAACTCGAATCCAAGGGCTACGAGCAACTGCTGGCCGAGTTCGCCGCGCCCGCGTCCTAGGCTGCGAAGGCTTGCAGTTTCCGTAGCGGGGCAGCGACCACTTGGCTGACCCATCGACCGAAGGTCGATACCTCTCGGGAATTCCCACGATATCCGGCTGCGCCGGATGGGCCAGACAAGCTGGCCCGCTACGGATTGGTGATCGCATATCACCCCCTGACGTGATTACGGGCGTGGCACAAGGAGCATACCTGCATGGTTGCGAAGGCACAGGTTGAGATCGGCGACTACAAGTACGGCTTCCACGACGAAGAGGACTATGTCTTCAAGTCGAAGAAGGGCCTGACGCGCAAGGTCGTCGAAGAGATCTCGTACATGAAGAACGAGCCGGACTGGATGCGGGAGTTCCGCCTCAAGTCGCTCGATCACTTCGAGAAGCGCCCCATGCCGAACTGGGGCAGCGAAGAGATCAAGGAGATCGATTTCGACGACATCTACTACTACATCAAGCCTGCCGAGAAGCAGGGCAAGACGTGGGACGAGGTGCCGGCCTACATCAAGGACACCTTCGAGAAGCTGGGCATCCCCGAGGCGGAACGAAAGTTCCTGGCCGGTGTCGGCGCGCAGTACGAGTCCGAGGTCATTTATCACTCCCTGCGCGAGGACCTCGAGAAGCAGGGCGTGATCTTCCTCGACATGGATGGCGCGCTCCGCGAGTATCCGGATCTCGTCAAGCAGTACTTCGGCACGATCATTCCCTACGCCGACAACAAGTTCGCCGCGCTGAACTCGGCGGTCTGGTCGGGCGGATCGTTCGTCTACGTGCCGGAGGGCGTGCGCGTCGAAGTGCCGCTGCAGGCCTACTTCCGCATCAACGCGGAGAACATGGGCCAGTTCGAGCGGACGCTGATCATCGCGGCGCCGGGCAGCTACGTCCACTACGTCGAGGGCTGCACCGCCCCGACGTATTCCACCGACAGCCTCCACTCGGCCGTGGTCGAGATCGTGGTGCAGGAGGGCGCTCGCGTCCGATACACCACCATCCAGAACTGGTCGAAGAACGTCTACAACCTCGTTACCAAGCGCGCGGCTGCCTACAAGGACGCGACGATGGAGTGGGTCGATGGCAACCTCGGCTCCAAGGTGACGATGAAGTATCCGGCGGTCTGGATGATGGAGCCGGGCGCACGTGGCGAGGTGCTCTCGGTCGCGTTCGCTGGCGATGGCCAGCATCAGGATGCGGGCGCCAAGATGGTGCATGCTGCCCCACACACCTCCTCGCAGATCACCTCGAAGTCGATCTCGAAGGGGACAGGACGCTCGTCCTATCGCGGTCTGGTGAAGGTCCACAAGGGCGCCGAGCACGTCAAGAGCAACGTCGTCTGCGACGCCTTGCTGCTGGACGAGACGAGCAAGACCGACACCTATCCGTACATGGAGATCGAGGAGGAGCGCGTCTCCATCGGCCACGAGGCGACCGTCTCCAAGGTGGCCGAGGAGCAGATCTTCTACCTCCAGAGCCGCGGCCTGAACGAGACCGAGGCGATGAGCATGATCGTCAACGGCTTCATTGAGCCGATCGCCAAGGAACTCCCGCTGGAATACGCGGTCGAGCTGAACCGGCTCATCCAGCTTGAGATGGAAGGGTCGGTCGGATAGGCAGCGATACGCTCCGTTTCGTGGCGGCCGGCCCCGCGTCGGCCCCTACAAACGTCCGCGTGTCGCGGTGTCACGGCATTCCAGAGCCGGGTCCTGAGCCGAATTGGCTCCCCGGTGCGTCGTTGAGGGAGTTATGGACGCGACGACAATCACGCCGACCGATCTGGTCGGGTTCACGAAGGAAGGCGTGCTGGCGCTTTCCGCCGCGCGCAACGAGCCGGACTGGGTGCGCGATGCTCGCCTTGCCGCCTGGGATCTCTACGAATCCCTGCCGATGCCGACCCGCAAGGACGAGGAGTGGCGACGGACCGATCTGCGCCGCCTGAAGCTCGACCGCTTCGTTCCCTTCTCGGGCCTGAATGCCCGCGTCGATGGGCTGGATGCGTTGGAGGCTGGGTCGAGCGAGGGGCATGCGCTCCAGTTCGGCGAGGCTGTGCATCGTGCTGGCATCGTCGTCGACCAGGACAGCAATGCCGTCTACAGCCACCTCGATCCCGAGGTTGCGGCGCAGGGCATGATCTTCACCGATCTGGAGACGGCCATCGCTGAGCATCCGGAGCTGGTGAAGCAACATTTCATGACCGAGGCCGTCAAGCCGGACCTCGGCAAGTTCCAGGCGCTGCACGCGGCGTTCTGGCAGAGCGGTGCGTTCCTCTACGTGCCGAAGGGCGTGCAGGTCAGCCTGCCGTTCCGTCAGTTCGTGCGCACCTCTGCCAGTGCTGAGGGAGCGGCGACCTTCTCGCACGCGTTGGTCGTGGTGGAGCAGGGGGCGGAGGCGTTCTTCGTCGATGCGATGCAGTCCGACACGACGTCGGTAGAGGCATTTGCGTCGCACGTCACCGAGCTGATCCTGCGTGACGATGCCAAGCTGCGCTACGTGCAGGTCCAGGACTGGGGCCGTCACGTCCACAACTTCATGACCGCACGCAGCGTTCTTGGCCGAGATTCGGAATTGAAGTCGCTGCAGGTGACGCTGGGCTCGAAGTTCACGAAGAACTCGATCGGCTCTCACCTGCGCGGCGAGAACGCCCTCGCCGAGATGCTGGGCATTTTCTTCGGCGATGGCGACCAGTTCTTCGATCATCACACCTGGCAGCTGCACGAGTCGCCGTATGCGACGAGCGACCTTGAGTTCAAGGGCGCGTTGAAGGAATCGGCGCGGTCCGTCTACTCCGGCTTGATCAAGGTCTTCGAGGGCGCCCAGCGCACCGATGCCTACCAGCAGAACCGGAATCTCGTGCTCAGCCGCACCGCCCGCGCCGATTCGATCCCCAACCTCGAGATCAGCGCGAACGATGTCCGTTGTACGCACGGCGCGACTGTCTCGCAGGTCGAGGACGAGCACATCTTCTATCTCCAGGCGCGCGGCATTCCGCGTTCCGAGGCGCAGAAGCTGATCGTGGAAGGATTTTTCCGCCCGGTGATCGACCGCATCCCGGTCGAGGAGATCCAGGAATTCCTCCAGGGTGCGATCGCCGCCAAGGTCGGCTACTAGAAGCCTCCGATAGGATCAATCCGTAGCGGGCCAGCTTGTCTGGCTCATCGGCCACAGGCTGATACTCGACAACATGCAAAACGGGATATCCGGCTGCGCCGGATGGCACACACCAGCTGGTGGTTCGCCGCTACAAGTTCCGTGATGCGGACACAATCCAGCAACGATCCTCGAAGCGGGACGGCGACATTCCGCCGTCCCGCTTC
>JASGDN010000007.1:0-31054 GCA_049841275.1 Thermomicrobiales bacterium | reverse complement strand
TCTCGGCGGTCGTCGTCATCGTGCGCCGCCTCATCCGCGAGGGATGGACGCGGTATCGGTGGGACGGTCGTCCCTCACGCAAACCATGACGCAGCTGCCTATTGGCGCAAGCTCTAAGCTCGATCTCGGACGACGAACCGGGCCGCTTCCTCATCAGGAGAGGCCCGGTTCGCTTTGCGTTCGTCCGCCAGGTCAGGCCATGGAGGCCGATTCCTCCGCCATCGTGCGAACCGCTCGCACCAGCGATGGATCTGGTTCGGCCGGAAGGTCGTGGATATCCCGCGTTGGCGAGAACCAGACGAAAAGGAACGCCAGGAACATCCCGATCACTCCCACAACCAGCGCCGCCTGCACCGACCACACGCTTCCGATGATCCCGCCGAGCAGCGACCCGATTGGCTGCATGCCCACCGTCAGCACCTGGCTCGTCGCGGCGACCCTTCCCTGCAACCGGTCCGGCGTGAGCGCCTGCCGCAGGGAGAGGCGGTTGGTATTGAAGATCAGCAGCGCCAGCCACTGCGCGAACTCCGCGAAGACCACCAGCGGCAGCGCGTGGTCCGGTGCGAGGACCGCCAGCGGAACGGTTACGCCGCCGACTCCGAATGCGACCGACGACCAGACGATCGTGCGTCCGGAGCCGAATCGCGCCGACAGCGGCGCGGCGATGACGGAACCGATGACCGCACCAACGCCACCCGCCGCGAAGACCAGTCCGACGCCCTGGTCCGAGAGGTGCAGGTCGTCCTTCATGTAGAGGACATAGACGCCGAGGAAGATGTAGCCGGCGAAGTTGATCGTCGCCTGGCTTGCCGTGATCGAGCGCAGCACCGGCGATGCGACGAGCGCGTGGAGTCCTTCGCGGATCTCGTGTCCCAGATGGGTGTCGCCCGTTCGTTCTCCGGGCGATGGAGCTGCCTCGATTCCCCGGTCGATCCGGCCGATGAACCAGCTCGACCAGAGGAATCCGGCGGCGTTCACCAACATCGTGACTGGCGCCGAAACGAACCCGACCAGCGAGCCTCCCAGTGCCGGGCCGACCACCTGCGCGACAGATCCGATTCCCGCGAGGAGGCCGTTGGCGTGAGTCAGTTGATCCCGGCGCACGAGGCGGGGGACCAGGGCGCCGTATGAGGCATTGAAGAAAACCGAGAGCAGCCCGACCAGGAACGAGATGACGAGCAGCAGGCCAATCGACAGCACATCGAGCGCCGCTGCGACCGGAATCCCGAGGATGAGCACGGCACGCGCGACATCGGCGACCATCATCACCATACGTTTTGGCAGGCGGTCGACCCACGCCCCGGCGATCAGGCCGAAGAGCAGGTAGGGAAGCGTGCCTGTCGCGCCGAGCAGGCCCATCTCGAAGGCGGAGGCGTGCAGCATTCCCACGGCGAGCAGCGGGATGGCCACCACGGCGAGCTGGCTGCCGATTGCTGCCATCGAATCGGCGTAGACGAGATCGAGGAAATTGCGATTCGCCCACAGCGATGGACGCCCTCCGGCGTCGCTGCGTGGGATGCGGGCGGCGACGGCGGATTTCAGCCGGGCGGCAGGCCCGGTCGAGGATGAATTGCGAACCACGAGAAAGCTCCCGTTCGGAACGGGAGGAGGCAGGGCGCCTGGTCTCCCGCTGTCTCTGAGCGCCAGTGGGCCAGGAAGGCCCAATCAGTGAGACAGCGGTCAGCCGAGGTAGGTGATGAAACTGGCGATGGATGCTCCATCGCGGAAGTAGGTGTTGCGTGCCATGCGTGATCCAGGATGAGGGATGGACGACGTTGGCCAAGGATACTGCGGGGAGGCGGTCGCCGGCGACCGCCTCCCCGCCTCGGTCAGCGCGTTCGTGAACGTCGTGGCCTTAACGCGAACGTGGCTCCGACCGTCGCGGTGAGCACCATCATCAGGCCAATCAACCATCCGCTGCCATGACCAGGGGAGGCGGGACCGGTCCCGGTGTTCGGGAGGGCCATGACTACACCGCCGTTGGTCGCGGTTGTGGTAGGGGCTGGGGAGATCGTGGCGGTGGTCGGGGGTGTCGTCGTTGTCGCGGTAGTCGTGGCGATAGGCGTCGGGATCACGCGATAGATCAGGGTGACCGCACCCGACTCTCCCGCGTCGAGAGTTACATTGGCGCTGTCGACGGTAACGCTCTCGGCTGTGCGCAGGGAGACTGTGTAGGATCCCTGCGCGAGATCGGAGAAGAAGACCTGGCTGCCGGATGGCACGGCCAGGGCCATGAGCTTGGTGGACGCAATCCCGCTATCGACCGGAAGGCATGTGTCGTCGACACATGCCTGGAGGCCATCGGGAAGCGTACTGTCGTCGCTGGATCGCACGGTGATGATCAGCGTGGCGAGGGCTGGCGTCGCCGTAGCGGTGGTTGTCGGCTGAACTTCGGTAGCGGTGGCCGTTGCGGTTTCCGTTGGCGTGCTCGAGACAGTTGCCGTTGTGGTTGCGATTTCCGTCGGCGGCACGGTTGACGTTTCCGTCGGCGCGGTGGTCGGCGTCGTGGTTGCAGTTGCGGTGAGGGTTGCGGTTGGCGATTCGGTTGCCGTGGAGGTCGCCGTCTCAGAAGGCATCGCCGTCGCGGTGGCCGTTGCCGTCTCGGTGGGAGGCACGTCCGTCGCCGTCGTCGTTTCGGTCGGCGTGCTGGTGGCCGTCGCGGAAGGCTCCTCCGTGGAGGTGGGCGTGTTTGTGGCCGTCGCGGTGGCTGTTTCGGTCGGGGTGGGGGGAGCCTCGGTGGCGGTTACCGTGGGTTCCACGGTAGCCGTCGTCGTTTCGGTCGGCGTGCTGGAAGCGGTCGCGGTGGCCGTCGCGGTTTCGGTGGGAGGAATCTCGGTCGCGGTTGCCGTCACCGTGGGTTCGAGGGTCGACGTCTCGGTGGCGGTTGGTGTGCTGGTTGGAGTCGCCGTCGTGCATGGCGGGATCTCCGCGCCGTTGACGCTCGAACTGGGAACGATGGTCCGGCAAGGATCAAGTGTCGCGGTCGGCGCGGGCGTCTCGGTCGTGGTGGGACTCGCGGTTGCGGTTTCCGTGGCATGTGGTGTCGCCGTCTCGGTGCTGGTGGCAGTAGCCGTTGGCACGGTGGTCGATGTCGCGGTCGCCGTGGCGGTGCTCGTCGGCGACGCCACCGTTGGGATCTGGGTCGAAGTGGCGGTGGCGATCGCGGTGGGGGTGCTGGTCGCGGTTTCGGTGGGGGTCTGCGTCGGCGGCGCGCACTGCGTCACCAGGGTGAGTGCCTGCCCTCCCGCCGGTGGGATGTGGCCCGGCCCGAAATAGAACGATGGGACCGTGAGGAAGACCGGTGGCAGCTGGACCGAGAACTGGAGGGTGTACCAGCCCGTCTGTTTCGGATAGTCGAGTGTGCCGACCGATACCGAGGCGACGGTGCTGTAGGCGTAGAGCGTCACCGTGCCAGCCGGATCGGTGTCTTCGAAGTAGATGGAGCCCGAGAGCACGCCGGCGGCGGTGCAACTCAGGTTGTATGGTGCTAGGAGTCGGCCCGAGGCGGACTCGAAGATCTGCTCCTCGGTGGAGGTGGCAGAGGATAGCGGGACCGACTCGCCGACCACCGGCGATGCCTGGGCGAGTTCCTCATCGGCTGCCACTGGAAGGGCCGCGATGAACGACACTCCAAGCGAAACGAGGGCCATGACGATGAAGGCGATCTGGCGGATGCCGGGGCATTGCGGCCGACGGCTCCAAGGAGTCTCGTGCGTAGACATTGGGGCGTGACCTCGAACTGAACGGTGTCTCGCGATGGATCAGTAGGTCCCGCGCCTGCCCGACGATTCTCCCGGAAGGACATGCGTCCAGAATTAGTGTAGGGACTTCAGGTCCATCTGTGGGAGAGGGAAGGTTGTCCCCCCCGGTGGCCGCAGGTGCCGGGACTTTCGGGCTACGTGAGATCGTGGTGTATCCAGAGGCCGTCTTCCAGCGGGCGAGTGCAGGCCACCGCCGCCGTGCGCCCGTATACTGAAAGTCGCTTTTCGTCGGTGCGCCGCGCGGTCTCCGCGTTCGGCGCAAACGTCATCGGATATCCGTCATCGTGATCGCTCTGACCTTCCTCGGCACTGGCACCTCCACGGGCATCCCGGTGATCGGCTGCGACTGTGCCGTCTGTACCTCACCGGACCCGCGCGACCAACGGCTCCGCGCATCCGTCCATCTCGCCGTCGATGGTGTGTCGCTCCTGATCGATACCTCGCCCGACATGCGCGCCCAGATGTTGCGGGCGAACATCCGGCATCTCGAGGGCGTGCTCTACACGCATCCGCACGCGGACCACACCGCCGGCCTGGACGAATTGCGCCGTTACAATATCCTGCAGCAGCAACGGATTCCGGTCTGGGCGGATGACGCCACCGCCGCCGAGCTGAAGGAGCGTTTTGCCTACGCCTTCATCAGTCCGTTTCCGTATTTCGGCGGCAAGCCCGATCTCGATCTCATCGTCTTCGATGAGCCGTTCAGCGCCGCCGGGATCGCGGTGACGCCGGTGCCGGTGATGCACGGCACCTTGCCCATCGTCGGCTTCCGCATTGGCGGTCTTGGGTACATCACCGACGCGAAAACGATCGCGCCGGAATCGCGCGATCTCCTGCGCGGACTCGACACACTAGTCATCACGGCCTTGCGGCGGAAGGAGCACCCCGCGCACATGACGCTCGATGAGGCGCTGGTCGTCATCGAAGACCTGCGCCCGAACCGTGCGTTCCTGAGCCATCTCGGTCACGAGATGGGACGTCATGCCGAGGTCGAACCGACCCTTCCGGATCATGTACGCCTCGCCATCGACAATCTGACCGTGCGTATCCCCTGACAAAGCGAATATTCCCGTCGATACTTTGGAGAACATCCCTGCATCGCGACAGGCGTCGGATCGGGAAGTCGTGGTCCCGCGCGCAGATCGTCCGTCATGCTTGACGGGTGGGTTCTGGCGCGCGCGGAATTGGCGTTCGATGGCGCGCGGGCGGGGGAATGGTGGACATGGCAGCGGAAATCGCCGTCGCGGCCGACGGTGCGGTGGACGAAGGGGACGAATCCTCCCATGGTGGATCGAAGGCGCTGCCGCCGGCGCCATTTGCCTATCTTCCGGAACTCGCCGCCATCGCCCTCGTCCTGGTCTGGGGCTCCACGTTCATCGTCACGAAGGCGGCCTATACCCAGATCCTCCCGCTGGCCTATACCAGCCTGCGCTATGCCCTGGCAAGCATCATCAGTCTCGCCGTGCTGGCGGTGCGCGGGCGGCACGATCCCGTCCGCTTCTGGCGGATCGAGCCAGGCGACCGGATGCGCTTCATCTGGTGCGGCCTCCTGGGCACGGCCTTCAACCAGGTCTTCTTCTCGATCGGGGTGGATCGCACCTCGGCATTCGCCAGCTCGCTCCTGAGCAGCATCCTGCCGATCTTCTCGCTGGCCATCGTGACCCTGCTTGGTACGCGGCTCTCGCGTCACGTCTGGATCGGGGTCTGGATCGCGATCGTCGGTGTCTGCCTCTTCCTGCTTCAGGGCGGTACCGAGAGCGGAATGGTGGGCAATATCCTGTGCCTGGCCTCGGCGGTGACCTTTGCGATCTACAACGAGCTGGTGCAACCCCTGGTGCGCCGGTATCCGGCGGAGACGGTTGTCGCCTACGTGATGACGTTCGGGGCGGTGCCGTTGCTCGTCTTCGCGCTGCCCCAGCTGACGGCGCAGGATTGGGGCTCGCTGGAACCCTCCGTCTGGGGCGCGATCATCTATACGGCCACGTTCCCGGTCTATCTCGCCCTCATCGTCTGGAACTGGCTCATTGCGAAGCGTGGGGTCGCCGCGACTGGCTGGAACCTCCTGGTCCCCGTCGCCAGTGGCTTCATGGCCGTGCTCGTCCTCGGGGAGTCGATCGGCCCGGTGCAGATGATCGGTGCAGTGCTGACACTGATGGGACTGGTCCTCATGCAACGCGAAAGCCTCGGAGGCCGTACGGGGGTCGCCGGGCGCCATGACGGCGGGGATGGGCCGTCTGCCGGGGCGATTGAGCCATGACGGCTTGGGGCCGGAATCATGGGCAGGTTCGGGCAGGTTTGCTAGAATCCGTGCCGTGAAGATTGCATTGGTGACTCCATACAGCATGCAGGGCGCGGGCGGCGTGGCACAACACGTCGCGCATCTTCGCGATCAATTCGTGCGGATGGGGCACAAGGTCACGATCCTGGCGCCGCGCGGCAACATCGGTGGGCTGGAGGTTCGCCCCGGCTTCTACGGCATCGGGCGTACCATCACCATCCCCGGCAACGGCAGCAAGATGAAGCTGACGTTCGACGTCACGCTCTATCAGGACGTGAAGGAGATTCTGCGGCGCGAGCAGTTCGACGTCGTGCATCTGCACGAGCCGCTGATGCCGACGCTCTCCTACATGGTGTTGCTGAACTCCTCGGCGGTGAATGTCGCCACGTTTCACGCCTACAGTGGCTCGATGCCGTGGTATTCCGCCCTGAAGCCCTACATGTCCTTCGTCCTTGGGCGGCTGGATGCCCGGATTGCCGTGTCGAAGCCGGCGCGGGACTTCGTGAACAGTTATTTCGAGGGCGACTACACGATTGTTCCGAACGGGATCGACACGGCTGCCTACGGTCCGCAGGTGGAGCCATTTCCGTGGGCGAACGACGGGACGCCGCGCATTCTCTTCGTCGGACGCTTTGACGAGGCGCGCAAGGGGTTCAAGTATCTCCTGCGCGCGTTGCCGCTGGTTCAGCAGCAGTTCCCCAACGCGCGGCTGATCGTTGCCGGGAGCGGGCGGCAGGAGAAGTTCGACAGCGTCTTCGAGCGCTACGGCGTTCATGGCGTCGAGTTCAAGGGTTTTGTGCCGGATGGCGATCTTCCGCGCTACTATGCGAGTTGCGATGTCTCCTGCGCACCATCGACCGGTAACGAGAGCTTCGGCTACGTCGTGGTCGAGCCGATGGCGGCCGGGCGGGCGGTCGTGGCGAGCGACATTCCCGGTTACGCGAGTGTCCTGACGAGCGGCGAGACTGGCTTGCTGGTGGAGCCACGCGATCCGCAAGCGCTGGCGCTCGGTCTCGTTCGCGTCCTTGCCGATCGGGAGTTGCGCGAGCGGTTGGGGGCGAACGCGCGGATCGCGGCCCAGCAATACGATTGGCCGGCGGTGGCCGAGCGCGTGCTGGAGGTATACCGGCAGGCGGCGGAGCGGGCGCCTGGTGCTTCGTGGAGGCGGGAGTTCGTCGGCTAGGTGGCCCGCCTGATGCGGAGATGGTCATCATCATGTGACGGGAGTGTCCCGGCCTGGCGTGGGTAGTGGACCGGGCATCCGGTGAGGTTGTGGAGGGAGAGCCCGGTGATCTCGGAGCGGATAGGCAAATGGGTCCGCCGGTACATGCTCCATGTCGGCGCGTGGTTCGCCAAGGTTGGCATCACCCCCAACATGGCGACCGTGATCGGCTTGCTCCTGAACGGGGTGGTCGCGGCCATCATTGCGCTGGGGCACCCGGTCTGGGGCGGTATCCTGTTGCTCGTCGCCAGCGCGTTCGACATGGTGGATGGCGCCATCGCCCGTTCGACCGGCCAGGTCTCGAAATTCGGTGGCTTCCTCGACTCCACGCTCGACCGGTATTCGGAGATCGTCGTCTACGTCGGCCTCCTGATCTGGCTGAATACGACGGAGCATGACCATCTGGCCTCGCTCCTGATCGTGATCGCCAGTTCCGGCGCCTTGATGATCAGCTACGCCCGCGCGCGGGCAGAGGCGATTGGGTACAGCGCATCGGTCGGTCTCGTGGCGCGTCCGGAACGGGTCGTCCTGCTCGCCCTCTGCCTCATCATCCAGCAGCCGCTGTGGGCGCTCTGGATCCTCGCCATCGCTACACACCTCACCGCGCTCATCCGCATCGTTCATGTCTGGCGGCTGACGGAGGCCGATGCGAAAGCGGGCGGATCTGTGAAGCACGATGCCTGACGCAACTCCCCCGCCGCCATCGCCCGCAGGTCCTCCCAGCGACGAACCCACCACGCGCCGTACGATCGTGGTCGGGCCACCGCGAATCGACGATGACGAGGCCATGCCGTTGGTCAGCACGGGCGATCTGGGATCGGCGTCCCGATCCTGCTTGGCGATCATCGTCGTGCTCCTGATCATTGCCCTGCTCATCTGTGTCTTCCTGGCGGTGCAGACATTGCGATAGCGGGCAGCAGGTTTCCGCATGCTAGGTCGGTGACGGCGTTCGCATTCGTCATTGCCTGGACGGAGGTGGTCTTCGATGCCCGCTGACGATGAAGCCCGGCTTCTTGCCGACCTCACGATCTTCGTCGAGGCGTGGATTGCGGCCGATGGCATGGATCGTTCGGCCTCGCCATCCGAGCCCGCACATTCGTCGCGGGACGCGGACGGTCATGCGTCCGATGCGTTGACCTCTATGTCCGGCGAGACGTTTTTCGCCCTCGTCGCGATGGGCTATCTCGAACGCCGGGAAGGAGCCGGTTTCCCAATCCTCGTCCCGACGACCGAGGCCCTGTGCCTGACCGATCCCTGGCTGTGCGAGGAACTGGCCTCGTCGCTGAAGTCAGCGTTTCACGAGCGGTTCCTCCGGCATCATGCCGGATTCGCCCTGCCTGCGTGATCGCGGCGCTCCGTGGCCGGCAAGTTCGCCGCACGCTCGCGGCTGTTGTGACAGGGTGCTACGATCGCACCATCGTCCTGCGTTTCCGTCGATCGCTCGTGAAGGAGCGTGCCGTCCATGCCTTCCATTGCCAACGCCTCGGATCTGACCCGCACGCTCGCGGTTGGGATGGTGCAACTCAACTCGGGCGATGATCCTGCCGCCAACATCGACGCCGCACTTGCCGGCATCGACGAGGCAGCCGAGGCCGGCGTCCGGCTCGTCGTCTTGCCCGAGGTGTGGGCCTATCTCGGTCCCGAAGCTGGGCAACATGCCGCCGCCGAAACGGTTCCCGGCCCGCTGACGGACCGGCTGGCCGCGAAGGCTCGCCAGCATGGCGTTTACGTGCATGCGGGCAGCATCCTGGAGCGTGTGGCCGGCGAGCCGAGGCTCTTCAACACGTCGCTCGTCTTCGATCCCGCAGGCGACCTGGTTGCCACCTATCGCAAGATCCACCTCTTTGATGTCGATCTCGACACGGACACGTCCTACCGCGAATCGGACACCATCGCGCCGGGCGACGAGATCGTCACCTTCGACCTCGATGGGGTCGTGGTCGGGCTTGTCATCTGCTACGACCTGCGTTTTCCGGAACTCTTCCGCATCCTTGCGCTGCAAGGCGCGGAGATGATCCTCCTGCCTGCCGCCTTCACGATGACCACCGGCAAGGACCACTGGGAGACGCTGATTCGCGCCCGCGCGATCGAGAATGGCGTCTTCATGGTCGCGGTCGGGCAGGTGGGGCAGCATCCTCCCGGACTCTGGTGCTACGGGCGCTCGATGATCGCCGATCCGTGGGGGCTCGTGGTTGCCCAGGCGCCGGATCGCGTCTGCGTGACGACCGCGGAGTTGAATCTCGACGATGTCGTGCGCGTGCGGCGGCAGATCCCGTCGCTGGCGAACCGGCGGGCGGATCGCTATCGCTGGCCGGAAGCCTCCATGCTGGCGCAGGGGTCGGACTGAATCGGCCTCGGTGTCACGTTCATGCCAAGAAGGCACCTGTTGACGCGGTGGAGGGCGCATGCTACCGTTAGGTCACGGTCGGGGGACGCCCCAACCGGCGCAGAATTCTCCTAACGAACCGTACAGGGTAAAGGAGGTGATGCCCATGAGTAGTCTGTCATCCGAGGGCATCGCAGCGGGGGTTGCGCGCGCGTAGCGCGGGACTGCTGTGATGTCCAGGACAAGAAGGTCGGCCTTCGGGCCGGCCTTTTTGCTGTCCGGAATGTGACTCATGAAGCACGAATGCAGGAGCGATCGGTGAGCGAGCAGGCAACGACGGCGGGTGGAGCAGGCGTCCCGATGGGTCCCCTGAGTCTCGGGTTGTTCGACATCATGCAGGTCGACCCCGGTCGCGAGAGTGCGATCGCCGACCTCTACGCGCAACGACTGGACACGTTGGCATTCGCCGATGTCCTTGGGTATACGGTTGCCTTCTCTGCCGAGCGGCATTTCCTGCCGAACTACGCCTGTCCGTCGGCGACGGCCTGGGTGGCCGCCGCGACCCAGCGCACGTCGCGCATGCGGCTGGGCATGCTTGGCTACACGCTACCGATCCACAACCCGATCGCCCTCGCGGAAGAGATCGCGGTACTGGACCTGCTCAGCAGGGGCCGGCTGGAGGTTGGCCTGGGGCTCGGCCATCGGATCGAGGAGCTGGTGGCGCTCGGCGTCGATCCGGGCGAACGGATCACGCTCTTCCAGGAGCGGCTGGCCATCCTGCAGGCGCTCTGGAGCGGTGGCACCATCGCCTTCGAGCGCGGAGGCGTAGTCGCCCGCGATGTCGCCATCGCCCCGCTGCCGGAGCAGACGCCGCATCCGCCGCTCTGGTTCGCCGGGACGGAACCGGCCGGGGCGCACTGGATGGGCGCGCGTGGACTCGGGCTCGCGGTCGGGTTCAAGCCAACGCAGGCCCTGATTCCCGCCGTTGCCGCGTTCCTGGCCGGGCGTGCCGTCCGGACGCCGGAAGCCGTCGAGTCGGAACCGGCGCGTCCCGCCGGAACGATCGCCCTCATGCGGCCAGTCTATCTGTCCGATTCCGACGATCGGGCGCTGGACGAGATTGCCGACGACCTTCTGCTCTTGGATGAGCAGCTCGGCAACGCGGTTGGGCCGGGCAGTCGCGCCGACCGCAAGGCTGATGCACAGGCGCGGGCGGAAGGGCTCCTGCGTGACGAGGTGATGTTCGCGGGCGGCGTCGAAAGCGTCGCCCAGGCGATTGTCCAGGCCAGGAAGACGCTCCGCTTCGATCTGCTGCTGGCCAATGTCCATGCGGCGGGTGTCTCCGACGAGCGGGTGCAGCGCACGGTTCGCCGGTTGGCGGAGGAAGTGCGCCCGCGCCTGGTGGATGCCGAACTGGCCGCTGCCTCTATGGATTGATGGCGAGCAGAAGCAGATCACGAGGCAACCCGGAGCGCATGCGCTCCGGGTTGCCTCGTGAAGATGGGCTGGAGGAACACTACTCCTCGGAAGCCTGTTCCTCGGCTGGAGCGGTGGATTTCGCCTCGGCGGTCTCCTCGCCCTCGGCAGCTTCTTCGGCTTCCTCCGCAGCCTCGGGCACGAGGCTGGCGACCACTTCCTCGCCGTCGGTCACGATAGTGACACCGGCGGGAGCGGTCAGGTCGCGTACATGCAGCGCATCGCCGACGTTGAGCAGGCCGGAGATATCGCCATCGAGCTGATGCGGCAGATCGGCCGGCAGCGCCTCGATCTCGACCTCGGTCAGGAGGGTCTGCAGCACGCCGACAGCCTCCGGTGCGTGGTTGTGCAGGACAACCGGCACGGCCTGGCGCAGGACGACGCGCATGTTCGGTGCGAAGAAGTCGATGTGCAGCGGCGCGCGCGTCACCGGATCGACTTGGACTTCGCGGATGATGACCGGCTGGTTGCCGCCGTCCCACGTGAGCGTGAAGACGGTGGAATGGCCATTGGTCATGAAGAACTTCTCGAAATCGCGTCGATTGACCGAAACCGAGATGGTCTCCTTGATGACGGGTCCGTAGACGACACCTGGGACAAGACCCTCGCGTCGAAGGCGCGAGACCTTCTTGCCGTGGACTGTCCGCGGTTCGGCCCTCAGTGTCAGATCGTTCGCCATGGCGAGCGTGACTCCTACTTCCTTGCGGAGATATTCCAATGCCGGGTGGTCCCCCTGGGCACACCACGACTGCCGCGCCAACGTGGCACGCAAGGAGGGATTCTACCATGCCCAGGACGATGGACCGAACTGCGCGAATCAGCCGGACTCGGTGTGCAGGTCTCGCAGCACGTCCGCGATCGTATCGACGAGCGCATCCCCGGCGCGGCGGGCGAAGGGTGAGGCAAGTGCCTCGTAGGTCCCGGCGTCCCAGGCGGCGGTGTCGGCAACGTATCCCGCGTAGCCGTTCGTGTATCCCACGACGAGCGTGGTTGGGAAAGGGCTCTCCTGCTCGATCCGTCTCCCGAGCGACGAGAAGAGCTCCACCGGCGTGCTGACGAACGCCACATCGTGGTCGAACGCCCATGCATCCACGGCGACGGTGGGGATCGTGGATGTCGTGGGCGACGATGCCATCTGCCAGCGCAGCAGTGCGCCTTGATAGCGCGTGACCGCGTGCCGGATCGCCGCCGCGTTGGCGGCGTCCGCCTGGGCGGCATCCATCGCGGCATGCGCGGCCAGCATTTCTGCATGCGGATCGGGGGCGAGGTTTTCCCGGAAGGTGGGGAGGGCGACCTCGATGCGCCGGTGCCGCAGGGAGGCGTTCGACGGTTCGATCGTCTGGATCGATGCCAGCGCGGAGGACACGTTCCGTGTCGCGATCTTCGCCAGCCGGTCGATCTCGGCGGGGGTCGCGGTTTCGCGGACGAAGCGCGTACTGACGTCGCCAGCCGCCCCGGTCAGCGAAAGGATGGTGGCGTCGCGAACTTCCGGAAGCGCTCCAATGGCGCGGCGGATGCCGCCGCTCAAGTCGGCTGAGACGACTGTGCTTTCTGCGCCGAGGACGGTCGGGTGGCATGGCGTGAGCGTGACGAGTGTCTGGAGCGATTCGTCCTCGCGACGTGCCACCAGGAGGCGAAGGCGTGGGTCGTTGGGGCCGTCCTGTGCATTCCGGTTCGTCCACGCGCCGCTTGCGTCCGCCGTGGCGACCCCAAGCCTGATCGGCTCCATCGCGACGCGGGCACGGTGGATGCATCCTGTGGCGAGCGCGACGAAGGTCTCCCGCAAGGCGTCGTCGCCGGCGTCCGGTTCGATGGGATGCAGGCGGTGAACAATACCGTGCGGTCCGCTGTGCGTGTGGGATGCGCAGACCAGCACGGTCGCCGGATCGAGACCGGCCTGGCCGGCGATACGATCCCGGAGACCCCCGTCGACCCCGATGACATCCGCAGTGACCAATGTGAGCGTGCGGTCGTGCGTTTCAAGGTGCAGCACGCCAATCTGGAGCGGGTCCTGCGTGTCGGTTACCCCCGATGTCCGCGCCATGTAGCCGCCCATCGGCGTACCCGGTTGAAGGGGGAAGGAGACGACGGCGCTTCCTGCGCTCCAGCGCTGAGCGGTCACGGCAGCGTCGCCGCGAGCCGGGCGAGTCGCTCCGGGGTGATCTTCTCACCCATCGCTCTCCATGCCTGGAGGACGGCGCCGACCGCGGGAGGGAACTGCGGCTCGGTCACCATTGCTTCCGGCCACGCGGCCAGGATGCGTTTTTCGAACGGAACCCGCATGAGTTCGCGGGCGGCGAAGATGCCGCCGGTCGGGTAGACCGTGAGCGGGTCGCCCGGTGTGTGCAACTGGCGCGCGACACCCAGGGCGGTGTCCCCCAGCCGTTCCGCACCTGTGCGCACGATCGCCGCCGCAACGGCATCGCCTGCCCCGGCAATGCGAATCACATCGCGGGCGATCGTCGAGATACGGTCGCGACGAAACGATTCTGCATAAATGATGCGAATGATGTCGCGAATCCGGGAGAGACCGTAGTGCTCCAGCACAAAAGGCAGGAGCGCCGTCTGCGGACCGCGTAGGTCCGCCGCCCGTGCGGCTGCCTGGATTGCATTCAGGCCGAGATACCAGCCGCTGCCTTCGTCGCCCATCAAATAGCCGAGGCCGCCCGCGATGGCTTCCCGGCCGGTGGCGTCTATCCCGTAGCCGATCGAGCCGCCGCCTGCGATCACGACGATGCCTGGCTGCCCGCCCGATGCTCCAGCGAGGTTGGACACGAAGTCGGCGTCCACCCAGAAAGCACCGGGATCGATCGTGCAGAACTCGTCCACCATCTGCCGGAAGATCGTCGCTGCTTCGAGTTCGCGCGGGGCGCTGGTCAGGCCGAGTCCCACGCCCCGGATATCTGTCGCTGACCGCTTCGCGTCGGCGAGCGCGGCAGTGGCGGCACTCACGATGGCCTTGCGGTTCTTCGCGTAGCCATTGGCGCCGTGAAGGTGATCGCAGGGGGAGCCGCTGCCGGTCCCCACGATGGCGCCATCCATCGTGACCAAGACCGCCTTGGTCGAGGTCTGGCCGCCGTCGATGCCGAGGACGAGATCGCGTTTCGGCTCGTTCATGGCTTCATCAGGGGAATACGCGCGCGATAGCGCTCGATGAGGGCGGCATTGTGCTCGTCGCCGCCGGGAACGTTCTGGCTGACGAAGGCCGGTACCGGCTGTCCCATTGCCACCAGGCGTTCTGTCGTGGCGACCACCAGCGCGTTGAGGAGCGCCGCACCGAGGATCGTGGAGGCCGCTCCGACCGTGACGTTGCCGACCGGCTCGATCGCATCCCCGGCCGGGACATGCGTGTCGAGCACGAAATCGGCGACATCCACCAGGCGCCGGCCAGACGAGTGGCGGGATGCGGCATCGCGGTAGGCCTCGGCGGACGTCACGGCGACAACCGTTGCGCCGGCCGCCTTTGCCGTCTCCGCGACCTCGATCGGCACCGGGTTGATGCCCGATGTGCTGATCACGATCACGACCTCGGCAGGCCGCACCTCGTAATTGGTTAGCAGGGAATGGCCGTACCCTTCCAGCCGTTCGAGCAGCGTCGCGCGGCTGGAGCCGAAGATCGTGAGGTTGATGTCCAGCATGGCGTTGAATGGCACGAGCCCGCCCGCCCGATGGAAGATCTCCTGGGCGAGCAGGTTCGAATGGCCGCTGCCGAAGACATGGACGATGCCGCCGTTCGCGATCGATGCTGCCAGGACCTCCGCGACATCTTCGATGCGGTTGTTCTCGTCACCAGCCATCACGGCGATCGATTCGCGGAGACTGGACAGGTAATGCTGGAAATGCGGGCTGCCGTCGTGGGAGGACGGGGCGGATACAGTCACGGCGAGAAGCCTTTCTCGGCGATTGGCGAGCGAGCCTACGATTGGGATGTGGTTGCCGATCGGGTGCTGGCAACGAAGCGGGCGGTGATGGCCATCGGATTCGTGATCGCCGTCCCGACGACGACGAATGACGCCCCGATCGCCAGGGCGTCGTTCGTCTGGTCCGGTGTCCAGTAGCGCCCTTCGGCGAAGACCGGTACTGGCGAGTGCCGGACGAACCAGCGCAGGAGATCGAGATCGGGGCCGTCCCCATGCATCGGGCTTTCGGCGGTGTACCCGGCCAGGGTGGTACCCACAGCGTCGACATCGGCGAGCACGGCGTGACGGAGGTCGTTCTCGGTGGCGAGGTCGGCGAGGGCGATACCGCCGAGCCGGTGAATCTCCTTCACGACCAGCGCAAGTGATTCCCCGCCGGGACGGGGCCGGTTGGTGCCGTCCAGCGCGACGAACTCAGCGCCGGCGGCGATCACCTCCCGGACAGCGGCGACGGTGGGCGTGATCGAGACAGGACTGCCAGCGTGGTCCTGTTTCCAGATTCCCACGATTGGGAGGGAGGTCGCCTGTCGCACTGCGGCGATGTCGTCTGGACCGTTCACGCGCAATCCGACTGCGCCGCCCAGCTCGGCTGCCTGGGCGACCAGCGCCATCGTCTTCGGGCCGTGGAGCGGATTACCGGGTCGGGCCTGGCAGGAGACGACGATGCCGCCTGCCAATACGCGCAGGCGTTCCTGGCGCCGGGACGCAGGCGAAGGCTCCGGAATCGATGGGCGTTGGGTCATGGTGGCTCCATGCTTGGTGTCGGAACGCCGGGAATTGTGTGGGGATGGCCGGGCAGCGCTCCCGGCGCAGCCAGCCGGATGACATCATGATCGCACGGCCGGACAGAAAAGGAGTCGTTGGAAGAGAGGGTGTTTTCCGTTCAAAGACCTTGCAGATTCCTTGTGTAGTCTGCACAAGAACGGACTGGAGAGATGCGGATGGGTCTGCCATCCTGTGCCAGAATGTTCGGAATTACGGGCAAATCCTGCCG
Organism: Thermomicrobiales bacterium; assembly: GCA_049841275.1. GTDB lineage: Bacteria > Chloroflexota > Chloroflexia > Thermomicrobiales > UBA6265 > JASGDN01. The sequence goes on along the minus strand of JASGDN010000007.1, from coordinate 15,080 downwards.
GAAGTGGCCCGGAGACATGGTGCATTCCTTGACGTTGGGCATCTCGGAACGTAGCATTTCGACCAGTTTCCAGGTCAGTCGAGGCAGCGTCGCCTTTTCCAACGGTTCCACCGCGGCAGGTGGATTCCGGAGTATCCGGATTTCCGGCCGCGCACAGGCACGGTACACATAGAGGACGAGGCAGACCGAGGGCAGCAGATCGGGCGTCAGCATCCGGGCGATTGGTGTCCGGAAATGTCCCCGGTGCCGTTGAACCTTTCCGCGGAAGGGGCATATCGTGGGACGTTATCTCATTCGTCGGGTCCTGATTTCGATTGTGTCGCTGATCGCCATCAGCATGATCATTTACACGATCCTGTATCTCGCACCGGGCGACCCGCTCGGGGCATTGGCGACCAACCCGAATGTCCCGCCCGAAGTGCGGCAGCGCATTCGCGAGCAATGGGGGTTGGACGATCCGCTGTACGTCCAGTATTTCAAGTGGGCGCAGGCCTATTTCTTCCACTTCGACTGGGGGAATTCGCTCACGTCGAAGGTGCCTGTCCGCACCTACGTGCTGGATCGTCTTCCCATAACCATCAGCATCTTCGGCACCGCCTACCTGCTCGGCCTGCTGATCGCGATCCCGGTTGGCGTCATCTCCGCCATTCGCCAGTATTCGATCTTCGACCAGGTGGCCACCACCTTCTCCTTCATTGGTTTCAGCATCCCGACCTTCTTCTCCGGCCTGCTGCTGATCATCATCTTCAGCGTGAAGTTGAACTGGCTCCCCTTCGTTTACGATTCCACCGCGAGCGGCTGGACGCTGATCAAACAATCGATCATGCCGATTACCGTGATCGCGCTCTTCACCTCGGCGCAACTCACACGGTTCGTCAGAGCCTCCATGCTTGAAACCATCAACCAGGACTACGTCCGCACCGCACGGGCGAAAGGCCTGAAGGAATCGTCCGTCATCGTCCTCCACGCCATGCGCAACGCCATGATCCCGGTCGTGACGATCGTCGCACTGCAACTGCCGGGTGTGGTCGGCGGCGCGGTCATCACCGAGCAGATCTTCCGCGTGCCGGGCATCGGCCGCGCCCTCATCGACGGTATCCTCTCGAAGGATGTCCCGGTGGTGATGGCCATCACGTTCGGTCTTGCGGTGCTCATCGTCTTCTTCAACATCGTTGCCGATGTCCTCTACGCCTTGCTCGATCCTCGCATCAAGTACTCCTGAGTGAGCTGCCGCCGGCACGATATCCGGCGGCACCGCCCTCGTTTTTGTCTATTTCGTCTGGCGTTCGTCCCGTATTCCAGTGATGTTTTCCGGAGGACCGGCTCATGGCACAAGATGCACAGAAGACGGCGATTGCAGGGGCGCCGGCCGACCCCGTTTCAAGTCCGCTCGCGAAGGAAGGGGACGCACGGCTCAAGCTGGATCAGTCCCGCGTGCGCCCGCAACGATCGCTCTGGAACAATGCTTGGCGGCAGTTCCGGCGGCACAAGCTGGCGATGGCTGGCCTCGTGATCTTCGTGGCGTTCCTGCTGATCACGCTGATCGGTCCGTTTGTCTACGGGCGTCCGGTGAACTCGCCGTTCGAATACGACACCAGTGTGACCCCGAACCTCGATCACCTGATGGGCACCGACTCGATGGGGCAGGATATCCTCGCCCGCATCCTGTACGGCGGACGCATCTCGCTGGCCGTCGGTATCGTCGCGGCGTTCGTCGCAATCATGATCGGCACGCTGGTCGGCGCGATCTCGGGCTTCTTCGGTGGGTTTGCCGATGGCATCCTGATGCGGCTGACGGATCTCTTCCTGGCGCTCCCGAACCTGCCGCTGCTGCTGCTCATCACCTTCCTCTTCGGCCAGTCGATGCGGAACTTCGGTGACGATGTCTTCGGCTCGACCACTGTCGGGATCTTCCTCCTGATCGTGATCGTGATTGGCGGTCTCGCCTGGATGCAGACGGCCCGTCTGGTCCGTGCGAGCTTCCTCTCCGTGAAGGAGAAGGAATTCGTGGAAGCGGCCCGCTCGATCGGGGCGAACCGGAGTTCGCTGATCTTCAAGCAGATCCTTCCCAATGTCCTCAGCCCGATCATCGTGGCGGCGACCCTGGAGGTCGGCGCGGCGATCATCACGGAATCGTCGCTCTCCTTCCTCGGTCTCGGCTTCCCGTCCGATGTCCCGACCTGGGGCCGGATGCTTTTCGAGGCGAAGGACTATATCCAGATGAGCCCGCACGAGGCGCTCATTCCGGGTGCGATGATCTTCCTGACGGTGCTCGCGATCAACTACATGGGTGACGGTCTGCGCGACGCACTCGACCCGCGCAAGAGCAACTGACCCCCATCCCCCGGAACACGTGAGAACGGCGGACCGACTTCGGTCCGCCGTTCTCACGTGTTGCATTAATGCTGGTTGGGAGAATCCCGCGCTTGCGCAACGGTCCCGTACGCCACGCGAAGGGATCATCAGGAGCCGTGGGATAGCTACAGCGATAGCACGCCCATCCGCGTCGCGACGGTCACGGCCTCCGTGCGGCTGGCGGCGCCGAGTTTCGTCAGCAGGGAACTGACATGGAACTTCACCGTGTGGTCGCTGATCCCCAACTCGTGCGCGATTGCCTTGTTGGGCAGCCCTGCTGCCACCAGGCCAAGCACTTCCCGCTCGCGTGGGCTCAGGAAACCGTCCACACCGGGCAAGCTGGGGGCGGACGAACCGGTTCCATCCACGCCGGAATCGACGTGCTGGGCGGGGTCCTGGACCAGGAGACCAGCAGCGGCGGCACGAATGGCCGCCACCAGCGTTTCGCCCTCCGCATGCGGGGAGAGGACGCCGCCCGCGTGTCCGACCACCGAACGGGCGAGATCTCCGCTCGGCCGTCCGAGCCACACCAGCGGCACCGATTCGGTCTGCGCGATGGTGACGAGGTTCGTCAGGGCATCCCGGTCGAGATCGGTCGGCTCGATGACGATCACGTCGGAGTCGGAGATACCGCGCGCGGAAGGGGATCGGTTGAAGGAGCCGAGCGATTCCGGCGCGATCGCCGACGGCGTCAGCGCAATGTCGGTCTGGAGCAGGGAGGCGAGGCCAGCGCGAAGCGAGGGATAGGCCGCGACGATGCCGACCACCAGACGGCTGGGGCCGGATCGGGCGCGGGGTGACGCACTGGGCGCTGCGATCTCCAGATGGGGGTGAGGGCGCGTTTCGAGTCGTGAAATCATGGAATCCCCTCGTCGCAAATACGGTCGGCGATGGTGGTGGCCCGGCTAGGGGACCGTGGCGGTAGCGGATTCGGTGGATTTGGAAAACGGTCATCGTCGACCGGGATCGCAGGGCGATGTCAGCAGCGGAAGCGTTCCGGTCGTTCGATGGGGGTGATCTCGGTGGTCTCCAGCGAATCGTTGCGAATGAAGGTTATCGTTGTCGGCGTGCCGATTCGGCTGCTGCCAAGGAGTTGTTGCAGGTCGCCGACATCGGTAAGCGGATGGTTGTCGTCTCCCATCCTTACCAGCGTATCACCGATGGCAAGACGGTCCTTGGCAGGGCTTTCGGGCTTCACTTCGGTCACCATCAGGCCGGATGCCTGATCGTTGAGCTGGACGCGAATCTCGTCGGGGAGGGGAACCGGCTTCACGCCGACACCGATCCAGCCGAATCGTACATGGCCGAATCGCACGATATCGGCCACCACCGCGGAGACCTGGGCCGCCGGAATCGTGACGAAGCCACGCCCACTGCTGAGCAGGATGCCGCTCCGCACCAGGCCGGAGGTGTTGATGCCGTGCGCGGCGCCGTCCGACCCGATCAACGGGCCACCGGAGAACCCGGGCAGGGGCGTGACCTCTGCCGCGATCAGGAGCGGCGCCTCGGTCTTGCTGACCGGCACAGGAGCCACCGCGGTGATGCTGCCGAATGTCGCCGCGATGGCATTGAACGGTCGTCCCACCGCGAAGACGAGGTTCCCGACGCGCGACGATCTCGTTCGCATGGTGATTGGCGGGACGCTGGGGGCGTCCGCCTGGAGTACCGCGAGGTCGGTGTTGTAGTCGCGGCCCAGCAGGGTGGCGGGGAGCGGATCGCCCGCTCCGATGCCGATCGTCAGCTCCTCTTCCCGTTCTACGGCGTGGCTGGCCGTGACGATGTATGAGCTTTCGGAAGCGTTCCAGACGGTGCCGCTGGAGGGGAACCGCTTCCGGGCATGAACGGAGACGACGCTGGACGCGGCGCGCTCGATGGCGTCGGCGAAGATCTCGTCGAAATCGGCGGGCTCGGAAGATTCGGAAGCGGTCATCACGGGTCCTTTCGGGCAGAATCCGATCGTGTCGGGATGGGGCAGGGACGATCGGGATCCCGATACGCGGGAAGACGCCGGTCCGGTGCTGTTCGTGACATGGTGTGACGCGTGTCGGCGCTGGAAGGATGGTATCGCCCGAACCGTTGGTGTGGCATCATCGGGCGGGGAGGATGACCAGCTAGACATTTGGACAGGGCGGCGCATCGGTCATCGCGGAACCGCGACGGCTGGTAGACTCGTCTCGATGACATATCCGCGCGCGGAACGACCGGGAGTTCGCAAGCCTATGGTGACCGGGATCTCGCAGACCTCGACAACGCAGACCCAACCGCCGCTATCGGGATCGGGGGCGTCCGCGCCGGTGATTGAGGTGCGTGGTATCCGCAAGACGTTCGGCTCGTTCGTTGCGTTGGATGGCCTGGATCTGACGATTCCTCGCGCATCGGTCGGCTTGCTCGGTGCGAATGGCGCAGGCAAGACGACGCTGATTCGCCTGCTTCTTGGGCTGATCGCCCCGGATCGCGGCACGGCCAAGGTTGTCGGCTATGACACGCAGACGCAAGGCGTTCACGTCCGGGAACGGGTCGGGTACATGCCGGAGGCCGATGCGCTGCCATCGTCCACCACGGCGGCGGACTTCGTCGGGCACATGGCCGAGATGAGTGGGCTGCCCGCGCGGGCAGCCCGCCAGCGCGCGGCGGATGTGCTCTATCAGGTCGGGCTGGAGGAGGAACGGTATCGTCTGATCAAGGGCTTCTCCACGGGCATGCGCCAGCGCGTGAAGCTCGCCCAGGCGATCGTGCACGATCCGGAACTCGTCTTCCTCGACGAGCCGACGGCCGGGCTGGACCCTCGGGGACGCGAGGAGATGCTGGAGCTGGTCGAACGCATCTACCGCACGATGGGAATCTCCGTCGTCTTCTCCTCGCACATCCTCGAGGACATCGAGCGCGTCTGTGATTACGTGGTCATCCTCGATAACGGACGCCTGATCAGTGCCCAGCCGCTCGGTGGGCTTGGCGAGATCGGTGGCGAGGTGGTCATCGAGGTCGACGGCGACCGCCAGCGCTTCGCCGACGCCATCGCGGGGCAAGGTGTCCCGGTGCGGCAGGCGGACTCGGAACTCGGCGTCCGCGAGATCGTGATCGATGTCCACGACGAGCGCGTCTACGACCTCATCCGGGACACGGCGGTCGCACAGCAGGTGGCATTGCGTTCGTTGCGCCAACGGTCGCGGTCGCTGGAGGACATCTACCTCGGCGATGTCGGGGCGATGCGGGAGGAAACCCATGTCGGCTAACGCAGCATCCACGCCCGGCACCGGGGGTGCTCCCACCGGCGGGATCGGCTACGGCGAGATCTTCGACCGGGGATACCAGCACTACACCGGACCCCGGCTCGGACGGCGGCAGGCATTCCGCTCGCTGGTCGGCTACTCGATCAAGCGGGCGATGGGCATCCGCAAGTCGTGGACGGCGAAGGTCCTGCCGATTTTGCTCTACACGACGATCACGATCCCGCTGATCGTGATGATCGGTATCTCGGCCATCGCGCCCCAGGTGCAGTTCGCCTCCTACACCAACTACTTCGGCGCCATTTTCGCGGCCCAGGGCATCTTCGTGGCAACCATCGCGCCGGAGATGGTCTGTCCCGACCGGCGAGAGAAGACCCTGCCACTCTACTTCGCCCGGGCGATCACCCGAGGCGACTATGTCCTCGCGAAGATCGTCGCGACGATCGTCCTCACGATGACGATGTCGCTGGTGCCGGCGGTAATCCTCTGGTTCGGGCGGCAGTTGATCGCTGACAGCCCGTGGCGGGCGATGCGGGACAACCTCGGCGATCTCGGTCGCGTGGTGCTGCTTGGATCCTTGATCGCGATCTTCCTTGGGACAACTGGCCTCATGGTCTCCTCGCTCACCGACCGCAAGGGCGTGGCGGTGACCGTGATCGTCATGGGGTTCCTGCTGATGACCGGTGCAGCCCACTCCGCCTTTCAGGTGGTCGATTCGGACTGGCGGCGTTACCTGATCTTCCTCAGCATCAGCGATGTCTTTCAGGCCATCTCGGGCCATCTCTTCGGCGATGTCGATGTCGAGATCGTCAATGTCGCCGATTTCCCTCTCTGGGCCTATCTCGTCTATGTCGCGGCGGTGGTTGCGGTCTGCATCCTCATCATTCGCTGGCGCTACCGTCCGCAGGACTAGGCAGGAGCGATCCTTCGTGCAATCCCAGGTTCAATCGCTCGCCTCGACCGCGCCGGATGCCGGATCGCACCAGCTGGCGGACGGTGTCCCTTCCTTCACGAACGGCGGCCCGGCCACGATCGAGCTGGACAAGGTCTCCAAGTGGTATGGCGATCTCGTCGCCGTTTCCGAAGTCAGCTTCGCGATCGGCGCGGGTGTCACCGGCCTGCTTGGACCGAATGGCGCCGGCAAATCGACCACCCTGAAGATGATGGCCGGGTTGCTGGCGCCGTCCGCCGGCACCGTTCGTATCGTCGGAGAATCGGTGCGGGGCAAGCCGTCCGTCTACCGGCGTTTCGGTCTCGTGTCGGAGACGGAGCTGATCTATCCGTTTCTCTCCGGCCGCGAATTCGTGACATTGAATGCCCAGCTTCAGCGCCTGCCGAATGTCAGGGAGGCCGTTGAGCGCGCGATCGATCTCGTGGGCATGCAGGCGGCAGCGGACAGGAAGGTCGGCGGGTACTCGAAGGGGATGCGCCAGCGCATCAAGGTGGCTGGCGCGCTCGTTCACGATCCGGACATCATCCTGATGGACGAGCCGCTGAATGGCACCGATCCCGTCCAGCGCGCGCAACTCATCCGCCTCATCCGCGAGCTCGGGCAGTCCGGCAAGACCGTGGTCGTCTCCTCTCACGTCCTGGTGGAGGTGGAGCGGTTTGCCCAGAACATCATCGTGATCGTGAACGGCAAGCTGGCGGCTGCCGGGGACTTCCGCGCCATCCGCGACCGCATCGACCAGCACGACCACGAGGTGCGTATCCGTGCTTCCGACCCGCGCCGCCTCGCCGCGACCCTGATCGGGCAACCGGTGGTGCGGAGCATCTCGTTCGACAGTCACGATCGCATTCTGGCGCAGACAAACGATGTCCGCGCGTTCTACCAATTTGTGCCGGCCGCTGCCCAACGCGCTGGCGTGCGGCTCTATGAGGTGCAGGCAACCGACGAGTCGCTGACATCCGTTTTCTCCTACCTTGTGGAACGGTAGGTGAGATCCCATGACCCCGACGACACCCATTGCCCGCCAGGGCGCCGATTGCATAGACCGCCAAGGCAGGGGATTCCTATCGTGATGCCGTTTCTTGCGATAACCCGGCTGACGCTCCGCCAGTTCCTGCGTTCCCGCTCGCTGCTCGTGGTGGTCGCCATCGGGTTCTTCCCGGTGATCTTCGCGATCCTGCCGCATCTGCGGGGCAACGATATCGACTTGCGCAATTTGCGGCGGGTGCTCAGTAATGCTATCTATCTCGACCTCTTCGCGGGGACACTGTTGCCGCTGGCGACCCTCGTGCTGTCGACCTCGGCATTGGGCGATGAGATCGAGGACAAGACCCTGCAATATCTGACTCTCAAGCCGGTGGCCCGGCTCCAGATCGTGCTGGCGAAGTTCGTCGCCATCCTGATCGTGACCGTGCCGATCATCCTCGCCGGGTTGATCGCGACCTGGGCGGTCGCGTCGTGGGGGCGGTTCGACGACATGAGCGACATGCTGTCGCCGATGCTCGTCGGCGCGGTCGTTGGTGTGCTGGGATTCGGGGCGATCTTCCTGCTGGTGAGCCTCTTCATCCAGCGGGCGCTGCTGGTCGGCATCTTCTACGTCTTCATCTGGGAAACGGCGCTTTCCCGCTATCTTCCTGGCATCCGCTCGTTCAGCATTCGCCACTATACGCAGTCCACCTTCGTCCGTCTGGTGGACGACCGTGCCATCCGGCTCGATGGTGTGGCTGCGCTTTCCACCATCTGGATCACCATTGCCGCCGTCGTCCTGGTCTGCCTTGCGCTGGCGACGTGGCGGTTGCGCTCCATGAACCTCGAATAGCCCCACGCGACTCGGCAGAGGAGCGAATTCGTGGCAGGCGGCCCGTCGGCTAGCAGCCCGAATCCCCTCTAATACCGGAATTAATCACAGGGGCGCCGTGGCGTTGCAGGTCCACGGAACCCCGGAAATGCCCGCCATTCCGGGCATTCTCGCGAATTCGCTGCATCGCGGAATTCGTTGCACGCTACACCATGCGATGATTGCTGTCATGACATTCGCATCCACCGGGACGAGAGGAAGGTCAGCGTGACGAACGAGGCTTCGATGGGATACGGGACGAGCGCGACCGGACAGTGGCCGGCGAGCGACAAGTCCATCACGCTCGGCCTGATGGTGCCGATCAGCGAGCAGGCGGCCTTCGGCGATACGCCGCACTTCGATGACATCATCGAGATCGGTCTGGCCGCGAAGGACGCCGGGTTCGATGCGCTCTGGTTCGCCGACCATTTCGAAATGGGGCACGGCACTGAGGACGACCCCTTCCGCGGCATGTGGGAGTGCTGGACCCTGATGGCGGCGGTGGCCGCCCGCGTGCCGGATCTCCAGATCGGCTCGCTGGTCGCCTGCACGGGCTATCGCAACCCTGGGGTCATCGCCAAGATGACCGAGATGATCGACGAGATCAGCGGTGGCCGCTTCATTCTTGGCCTTGGGGCAGGCTGGCACAAGCCGGAGTACGATCACCTTGGGTTTCCGTTCGACCATCGCGTTTCCCGCTTCGAGGACGCGATCCGGATCATTCATCCCCTGCTGCGAACCGGGAAGGCGGACTACCAGGGCGAGTTCTATCAGGCCAACGAGGCGCTGAACGTGCCGCGTGGCCCGCGTCCGTCTGGCGCGCCGATTCTCGTCGGGTCGAACGGCCCGCGTATGTTGAACCTGATCGCCCGGTACGCTGACGCCTGGAACACCGTTTGGCACAGCGATACCGCGAAGGCGAGGGAGCAACTGGTCGCACTCGATGCCGCCTGCGAAGCGGTGGGCCGCGATCCGAAGACGCTGGTGCGGACCGCTGGCGGGAACCTCGCGCGGGACGGGTATCTCGGCGCTCGTCCGAATCCGGTTCCGTACGACAACACGGCGCAGGCAGCGTTGATCGACGAATTTCGCCAGCTTGGATTCACGCATTTCATCTGCGGCCTCGATCCCGCCACGCCGCAGAGCGTGACGGAGTTCGCTCGCGTGATCGAGCAGGTTCACGCGCGGTAGCACGGGTTTGGGCCGTTTGGGCAAGGGGAACGATTCATGGGGAACGTCGAATCATCGGTGCGGCAGGCGGATGGCTGTGCCTGGCCGTGGAGTGGCCAGGCTGTCACGCTCGGCCTGATGATGCCCATCTTCGAGGAGCCGGGAACCGGTAAGGCTCCCACGTTCGAGGAGATGGCGGAACTCGGGATGACGGCGCGGGGAGCCGGGTTCGATGCCCTGTGGGTCGCCGATCATTTCGTGGCGGGGAATGGCAGCGAAGAGCAGCCGTATCTCGGCGTCTGGGAGAGCTTCACGCTGATGGCCGGTCTCGCTGCGCGCGTACCGGACCTCCAGATCGGCTCGATGGTGGTGTCCACCGGATTTCGCAATCCTGGTGTGGTCGCCAAGATGGCCGAAACGATCGATGAGGTGAGTGGCGGCCGGTTCATTCTTGGTCTCGGCGCGGGCTGGCACAAGCCGGAGTACGCTCAGTACGGCCTGCCGTACGACCACCGCGTTTCCCGGTTCGACGATGCCATCCGGATCATCCATCCCCTGCTGCGAACCGGGGAGGCCGACTATCGGGGCGAGTTCTATCAGGCGAACGATGCGCTGAATATTCCGCGCGGTCCGCGTGCATCCGGGGTCCCGATCCTGGTTGGTTCCAACGGCCCCCGCATGTTGGGGCTGATCGCCGAGCATGCCGATGCCTGGAATACGGCCTGGCATCGGGATAGCACGCGGGTTGGCGCCCAGATCGAGGCGTTGGAGACCGCCTGCGAGGCGGTGGGGCGGGACCCGAACTCGCTCGTCAAGACGGCGGGTTTGTACTTCGATGATGGCTTCGGCGCCGATGCCGACGATGTATCGAACGCGGTGCGCCTGATCGGCGAGTTCCGGGACCTGGGATTCACCCACCTGATCCTTCAATCCTTTCCCCTGACTGCGGCGAAGCTAGACGCATTCCGCACCGTGATCGAGATGGTTCGCGCCGGGGATGCGCGGTAGGATTCCGACGAGCAAGCAGGTTGCCGCATCCGGGCGGTGGCGGTGAGGTGCCAGAGGCGCACCATGAATGGTGCGGGCGGGAGCGACGATGGCGAACGTGGCGATCGGAGTGGATTTCGGCGGAACGAAAGTGCTCGCCTGTGCGGTCGACGTGCAGACCGGAAAGGTCCTTGGGCAGGGCAAGACAACCACCAGTTCCGCCGACGGTCCGGATGAGCTGATGAAGCGCATCTACAAGGTGTGCAAGTCGGCGGCGAAGGATGCCGGGATCGCGGTCGGCGATACGGTGGGGATCGGTGTTGGCATCGCGGGGCAGGTCGATGCGGAGCGTGGCCTGTTGGTCGGCACCGCGAATCTCAGCCGTGCCGTGGTCGACCTGCCGATGGCCGCGCTGTTGACCAAGGAGTTCGGCGTTCCTGCCGCCATTCGCAACGATGTGCAGATCGCGGCCATTGGCGAGGCGCGGTTCGGCGCCGGCAGGAAGATCGACAACTTTGTCTGTATCTTTGTTGGGACCGGCATCGGCGGCGCCATCGTCCAGAACGGCGAGCTGATCCCCGGATTCTCGGGCAATGCCGGTGAGATCGGTCACACGATGGTGCAGGTCGGCGGGCGCATCTGCGGCTGCGGCGGACGGGGCCATCTCGAAGCCTACGCCTCGCGGACGGCGATCACGGCGGCGCTGCTCGGCGAGATGCGGCGCGGGCGGAAGACCATCCTGCGCGAGTTGCTGCCGGATGTCGATCCGGTGCATCCGCAAGGGTCGGGCGCCATCCGCTCGGGCATCCTGAAGAAGGCGGTGGCCTCGGGCGATCCCGTTACGGTGGCGGTCATCGAGGAGGCCGGACATTATCTCGGCTGTGGTCTGGCTTCGATCGTGAACTTCGTGAACCCGCAACGGATCATTCTCGGCGGTGGCGTGATCGAGTCGGTGGATCTGTTGTTCGACGTCGCGGAAAAGACCACGCGGCTGGAGGCGTTGGCCCACGCCGGCGACGCGGTCGAAATCGTCCGCGCGAAGCTGGGCGATTACTCCGGTGCGGTCGGGGCTGCGGTGATCGTCGCCGAGCAACAGGGCGTTGCGGCCTGAAGACGGTGGCCAGTGCTGGACGGGGAGCATGACGATGTGGGAGCGGCGTCCGGGATCAGGCCGGATGCCGCTCGCCGTTTCTGGCGCGGTGATTGGTCATTCGCGCCGAGGGAAACGCAGGAATGGTACACTCGTTCGTGTCAAGGTGGGTTTGGAAGCCGTCGTTTCGGTATTCAAGGATTGGCTCCCGATGCGTGGGGCAGAATGATACGGGTCTGGATTGCGGGAGCGGTACCGCCATAGGGCGGTGATCGTTCCGTTGGGTTGACTCGGACATGCCTGCGCGGAAACAAGGACGTGTTTGTGACGCTGAACCTGGGTGAGTGGTGCCACGCAATCGATTCCACGAGCCGCGGGCATGCTGGCGTCGGAGCGGGCCGTACAGATAGCAGGGTAGTGGTTTCGTAATGGCTGAAGGAGACAGGCATGCCTGATCAGGGGTCGGTTTTGCGTTCGCTGGGTAATGGTTCTCATCCCTCGGAAGTGGCGGCATTTGTCGATTTCGAGAATATCCGGTATTCGACGATCAATTCGTTTGGGCGGGAACCCGATCCCCTGGTGTGGCGGGACAAGGCGCTTGCGTATGGATTGATGTCCGTGGCGAAGGCTTACGCGGACTTCGACCAGCACCCACCGCAGGCGCGGACGCGGCTCGATGTCGCGGGCTTCGAGGTGCAGCACTACCCGGCGAAGCGGACGACCGATTCGCATGGGCGGGAGAAGATTGCGTCTCGGTCCGATCTCAACCTTGTGGTGGACATCATCAACACCGCACTGGTGCGGCCCGATATCGAAACGTTCCTGATCTTCTCCGGCGACAAGGATTTCATCCGGCTGGTGACGACGCTGCGCAACCGGCTTGGCAAGCGGGTAATCATCTGTGGCGTGCCGGGATCGGTAAGTCCGGATCTCGTGGCCGCCGCCGGCGAGGAAGACCCGATCGAGATGACGCAGTCGGCGGATGTCGACATCGCGGTGATCCAGGCGATCGACGCGTACGTCAAGCAGCTGCACGAGGGGTTCGTGCCCACCCAGAGCCACATGAGCCGCACACTCTGGCGGTTCCTCGACCGCGATCTGCTCCACTCCGAGCACATCGAGGCGAAGGTGATGGAGTTCTTGCGCAAGGGTGTCCTCACCAAGCGGCAGACGATCAACGGGCAAGGCCAGGAACTCGTCACCACCGAGTTGAACCTCACGCACCCGCTCGTGCTGAGGGCGTTGCCGGATCTGGCCAATGGCGATCGCGAGCCGTTCGATGATGACTGGGATGGCGGAGAGGACGACGAGGTGGCGGATGCCGTGTCCGTCGGAGCGCACCGTCCCGCGCGAACGGACGTGCGTGGCGGTCGCGGCAACTACAGCCGGCGATTCTCCAATGGGGCAGGATCACTGCGTGGGCGGGCGAACTATACACCGCCGAGCCAGGTGAGTGCAGCGGTCGCCGACGAATAGGACCGAAACGAAAAAGGAGGCGTCCGGATCGATCCGGACGCCTCCTTTTTCGTGCTTCGCCGGTGTCTGGCGGTCTCGCCAGAGCTATCGCATGATGATCCAGGCGGAGACGGCTCCCCCGATGACGATCACGAAGATGAATGGGAAGAGTTGCCCGGCGACGGATGCCGGGTTGAAGCCCAACGAATAGATGCCTGATTCCTGGCGAAACCGGTCGAGCAGCTTGTGCATTCCTGTCGGCTCCTTGGGATCGTTCCTGAACGGTCGTCTTTGCGTGTGGGGCGATTCCGTTTTCGTAACCCCTAGTGTACCCGAGCGACGGCCAAATCAGGAGACTGGTTCTGTCACCTCTGCGCCGGCGGTCTCCTCGGCGGGAGCGGTCTCGCCACGGTTCGGCAGGCGACGCATGGCCGGGAAGAGGATCACGTCCCGCAGGGTGCTCTGATCGGCCAGCAGCATGGTGAGCCGGTCGATGCCGATGCCAACGCCGCCGGTCGGTGGCATGCCGTACATGAGGGCGTTGACGAAATCCTCGTCGATCGGCATCGCCTCCTCATCGCCGGCCTCACGGTCGACCTGCTGTTCCAGGAAGCGGGCAAGCTGGTCCAGCGGATCGTTCAGTTCGGTGAAGGCATTGCCGATCTCGCCGCCGCCGATGTACGGCTGGAAGCGTTCGACGTGGGTCGGATCGTCCAGCTTGCGCTTGGCGAGCGGGGAGAGCGCCACCGGGTAGTCGGTGAGGAAGATGGGCTGGATCTGGAAGGGGCGGACGAACTGCTTCAGCAGCTCGTCCACAACGCGCGGCCAGACCGTGCCCATCTCGATGTCGGCGCCCTTCTCCCGCGCGATGGCGGTCAGGCTCTCCTGATCCGGATATTGCGTGTAGTCGATGCCGCAGCCCTCGATGATCGCCTGGCGCAGCGTCTTGCGTGGCCAGGGCGGGGTGACATCGATCTCGTTCCCCTGGAAGCTGAACGTGCTGCCGCCGTGAACTGCCCGTACCGCGTGGGCGATCATCTGCTCCACGAAGGTCATCATCTGGTCGTAGTCGGAATAGGCCTCGTAGAACTCGAGCATGGTGAATTCCGGCGAGTGGTTCTTGTCGATCCCCTCGTTGCGGAAGTCCTTCGCGATCTCGTAGACACGCTCGAAGCCGCCCACCAGCAGGCGCTTCAGGTAGAGTTCATCGGCGATGCGCAGGTAGAAGGTCTGGTCGAGCGAGTTGTGATGCGTGGTGAACGGCCGCGCCGCCGCCCCGCCGTACAGTGGTTGCAGCGTCGGGGTCTCCACTTCGAGGTAGCCATGGCTGTCGAGGAACTCGCGGAGGGCGGTGACCGTCTTCGAGCGGATCTCGAAGACGCGGCGCACCTCGGCATTGGCGATCAGGTCGACATAGCGCTGGCGATAGCGCAGTTCGATGTCCTGGACGCCGTGCCACTTCTCGGGAGGTGCGTTCAGCGCCTTGGACAACATGCCGATCGATGTGACGCGGAGGGAGACCTCGCCCGTCCGCGTGCGGAAGAGCCGGCCACTGGCCTGAACGAAGTCGCCGAGGTCGTAGAGCTTCAGGATATCGGCGTAGACATCGTCCCCCACCAGATCCTTGCGGATATAGAGCTGGAGTTGTCCGAAACCGTCGCGGATATGCGCGAAGACCGTCTTGCCCATATGCCGGAAGCTGACGATGCGGCCGGCGAGGGTGACGGTCTCGGCGGTGGCGTCGCCGTCGAGCGTGCCGTTCGCCTCGGCCGCATCGAAGCGGTCGATAGCTTCGGTGGTTGTGTGCGTTCGGGCCGCACGGGTGGGATAGGGCTCGATGCCGCGCTGGCGGAACGTCTCCACCTTCTGGCGGCGTATTTTCTGAAGATCGCTCAAGTCCATATCGATGGTGGCTCCGCTGGATGCTGAGGGTGTGGCGCTGCCGGTGTGGTCATCGATGGCCGATGGGTGCCCGACATGCGAGCGCGGCAGCCCGGTCGAACCGGGCTG
>JASGDN010000006.1:0-6319 GCA_049841275.1 Thermomicrobiales bacterium | reverse complement strand
TCGCGTCGAGTTCCGCCACCCAGGTGGCCGTCACTGCCTGCTCCATCGTGGGGGACAGGGGACATCTCCTTCCGGTCCGCCCCATCCTCCCATACCCTGTCAGCCATCTACAACTGTAGTACTAAGAGCTTGCGCCAGAATTCACGTCCATGACTACTGCCCTGTCAAAGCCCATTCATCCCTATCGCGTGATGCGGTCGGACCGTACGGTTAGTCGGTGTTGCACGTCCCCGCGTAGACGGAGATAGCGTTTGCGCTGCTGCTCGCGACCATCAGGTCGGGAACACCGTCGCCGGTCATATCGGCAATGGCCGTGTCGTAGGTCCCCGATCCTGCGGGGATATCGGTCGACTCACTCAGCGTCCCATCGTCAGCGCCAACCAGCAGGGACACAGAGTCGGCCCGAAAGTTCGAGACTAGGACATCCGGAACCCCATCGCCGGTGGCGTCGGCGACCGTCACGGCAACCGTCTTGGTGCCAATCGCGTAGGAGACGGCAGGGGCAAGCCCACCATCACCCGTGGCAAGCAGGACATCAAGCTCGCCGGTCTCGTTGCTGAGCGTCACCAGATCATCGAGTCCATCACCATTCATATCGGCGGCGGTAATGGCGTAGAGCTTGCTCGCTGCCGTGTAATTCGTTGCGGTGAAGGCTCCGGTTCCATCATTGGAAAGCACCGTCACCCCCGCATTCGAGACGCTCGCGGTCGCAAGATCGAGATCGCCGTCACCATCGAGATCCGCGATCGCGATTCCGTGCGGTTGGGAGCCAGCATCCAGAGTTGCTTCAGAGATGAACGCGCCATCGCCTGAACCAAGAAGGACCGTGACCGTGGAGGACTTGAAGTCGGCGGTCGCAAGGTCGACCACCCCATCGCCATTGAGGTCCCCGGCGACCAGCGCGCGCGGACTCTCGCCCACGGCATAGCTCGTCGCGGTGCCGTATTGGCCAGCGCCCTCGTTCAGCATCACGGAGATGGACGCCTCGCCGAAGTTGGCGGTAGCGAGATCGAGATCCCCATCCCCATCGAGATCGGCAGCGATGACCATGTAGGGCTGCGACCCGACCATGATGGAGCTGCCATCCGCAAACGTTCCATCTCCATTGCCGAAGAGGATCGAGACGCTGTTCTCGTCCAGATTGGTTGTGACGACATCGACAAGGCCATCGGCGTTCAGGTCTGCCACGGCCAGCGATCGCGGATTCTTCCCGACCGTCGTCTCGGTCGCCGAGGGTTCGAAGGAGAGCGACGCGTCGCAGATGACGGGGGTGCTCGCCGGCGTCGCCCCCAGTGCGGGGGCGATGCCAGCGCCAGCGAAGGAAAGCGCGAGGACGGCAATGATCAGGCCGTGCCCGAGCCCACGAAGCCGGATCATGACACGTCCTCCGCTACCGACGCCGCGACGCGGAACCCGACCGAGTGATAACCCCCGCTCGGATCGCGTCCTTCCCCCCGGTAGGTGGCGGTGCAGCTTCGCGAGTTCGAATACCACGACCCACCCCGCACGGCGCGGACGGTTTCTCCGGCCTCGGCGCCATTCGTTGCCTCGACATCGGTCGAGGTCCATTCGAAGAGATTGCCGGCAAGGTCGTAATTGCCAAATGGACCGACGCCATCCGGGTAGGTGTCCACCGGCGTGGTGAAGCCGCCCGCCGCCATCATCGTGGCATAAACATCGGTGTAGACAAAGCCGGTCCAGGTGTCGTGATCGATCCAGCCCTGCACCTGGCCATCGGCGCCAACCGAGAGCAGGTCGGCGATGCGGACCGACTCACCATACGACGGCGACTCTTCATGGTCGAAGGTCGCCATGGTGTCGGGCTCATTGACGAGATACCAGGCCGAGCAGACACCGTTGTAATTGAACCTGGTGGTCAGGGTGGTGCCATCGAAGGATGTGTCCTGGTCGCTTCCCCACGGCCAATCCTGCTCGGTATCACCGCGCGATGCGTATTCCAGCTCCGCTTCCGTCGGGAGCCGCAGGGTCCAGCCGGGGTAGGAGGCAGACTTCCATGCGCAATACGCCTCGGCGGCCTTGGCAGACACCCCCAGCACCGGATGATCTCCCTTGCCATCGGGATAGGTGCCATCCGACCAGTAGGATGGCACCTCGACGTCCGCATTGGCATCGGCGTAGGCCTTGAATTCCTCATTGGTGGTAAGGAACTTTGCCAGGGCGTATGGAGCATCAATGGGCGCAGCTTCTCCACTCCCGGCCTGGGATTGCATGCCCGGCGAAAGCAGGAAGGTGAACTCCGGGTTGGCCGGGATGGCGACAAAGGTGTCATCCGGCATATCGTCCGTAGTCGGCGTCGCAGCGGGGGTGGCGCTCTGGGCGGCGGCACGTTGGAGGGGAAGGGCGATAGCGAGAGCGCCCACGGCGCTGGTCCGAATCACCGAACGCCGATTGACCGGCGTGGACAGCGTGGAGAGGATCGAGGAACGGGACATCGGAATCTCCTTTGGAGGAATGCGCCGAGCATGCGCTCGAAGCGGACGATCAGGAGCGCTCGGCGGCAACACGGAAGCCGACCGAGAAATAGACACCCGTACCAGACGGGTCGCGGCCCTCGCCCCGGACGGTGCCCTCGCAATTCTTCGCGGCGGCATACCACGATCCCCCGCGAATGGCCTGTTGGCCCGCCTGACCCGCCTCCCCACCGATCGTGGCATCGACGAGGGTGGAGGTCCACTCACAGACGTTGCCCGACATATCGAGACAGCCGAATGGGCTGGCGTTTTCGGGGTAGGCGCCGACCGGCGTCGTGAAATCGGCGGCATTCGCCCGCGCCTGGAAGATATCGGTGTAGACGAATCCCGTACGCGTCTCGTAATCGGCCCAGCAGGCGTCCGGCACGATGCCATCGGCGTCCATCGAAAGCAGGTCGCCGAGACGCACGGTTTCGCCATAGCTGCTGGACTTTTCATCGGTATAGGTGGCGATGGTGTCCGGCTCGTTCAGCAGGTACCAGGCGACCTGGGTACCGTTGTAGGTGTAGTGCGCGGTGAAGGAGGTTTCATCCCACGTCGTTCCGGATTCCGGGCCCCATGGCCAGGTATCGGTCGTGTCGCCACGAGCGGCATATTCCCATTCGGCCTCGGTGGGCAGGCGGAACGTCCAGCCGCTGGTCTGCGTGCCAAGCCAGTCGCAGTAGGCCTTCGCATCATTCGACGAAACCCACATGACCGGGTGATCGTCCTTGCCAGCCGGGATCCCGCCGTTCTCCCAGGCCGATGGCGCGGCATGCGATGGCATAGCGGCCAGAAACGCCGCGTACTGCGCATTGGTGACGGGGGTCTTCGCCAGCGCATACGCATTGGCAATCGGCGATGCCTCGCCGGTGCCGGGGTCGGTGCTTCCCGGCGCCCGAAGAAAGGCAAAGTCCGGGTTGGCTGGAATGGCGACAAAGGTGTCATCTGGCACATCGTTCGCATCGATGGAGGATGGGCTCGCGACCGGGGTCGCGGCGGTAGCCTGCGCTGACCGCACGAGCGGAACGACGAGCGAAGCGACGGCGATGCCGAGTACCCGCCGGCGGCTAGCGAGGTGGGAAGATTGCCTGATGCTGGTATACCAGCCCGGATAGGTCGTGGTGAACTCCGCCACCCCGTCGTTTTCGTCGGTCGGCATCACGCCCCGCTGGAAGGTATCCGGGTCGGACCCATCGTCGACATAGGCACCGCTGCCACCGGGGTTGCTCTCCGGAAACCCGGAATAGAACCCCTTGGCATCGCAATGCCACACATCGACTGCGGCGTTCTCGATCGGCGTGCAGCCGTCCGCCGTGCTCACGACCGTGACCGGAAGATCGAGCGGGATCCCGGCCTTCTTACCTTCGGTAATGTCGTTTCGCACCAGAAGGTCGTCGAGGTAGTAGGGACCGATGGTCAGTTCCGGGACCAGAACGCAGACGCCGGAGACTGCCGTCGCCGACAAGGAACCCGCCGCTGACGAGGCGGCGGCTGTGGCTGCGCTGGAACTCGAGTTCTGAGCAAGCGCCCTCATGGCAACGCCGCCCATCGCGTTGGCGGCCGCCACACCGGCTCCGGCTTTCAGTAGGAAGCAGCGGGTCGCACGTTCGTGCCAGCGCGCGCTGTCGAGCTCGTCGCGCGTTGGCCAGGTTCGCTGCCGTGACTCGTTTGAGGTCGGGGACATGCTGATGAATCTCCTCATTACGCAGGTGAACGGGCTTTATCGCCTTCACTGGAATTCAGGATACGGATTCGACGTATGGTTCCTGTATGGTATTGGCTGCGAATCTCATATGCTGATAAGTCTTAAAACGTCATAGGACCTATCGAACGAGGTGGGTTTGTGGCATCGTGACGGTCGCTCGTTTGTTCTCGCGAGGAGTCGCAACGAACTGAAGCTGCGGCGGCGCGACGACCCGTGCAACGTGCATCAGACGATTGGAGCCCTGCGCTGTCGGCCCCGGTTGCGAATGTAGTGGATCGCCGGATACCGGAAGCCGGACGCGTGCAGCGTATGTTTGAGAGTATTCGTGATGATTGGCGTTCCAGCTCTGTGGTCTAGAGCCGAATTCGCTACGGTAGCCAAGAAGGGGTGGGGGTGCGATGCTGGTCGCATGCCCCGCCCCTATTCGGTGGACCTCCGTGAACGAGTGATGGCGGCCGTGGCGGACGGCTGCTCCATCGCTGAGGCTGCCCAGACCTGCTCCGTCAGCGTCGATGCCATCGACGATTGGCGCGATCGCCAGCAAACGACCGATTCGCTCGCACGGGGCAAGGTGGCCATCCCCGCGCCTTGTCAGCGGCGCACCATCAGGTCCTGCGCGAACGGATCGCGGCCGTGCCCGATGCCACCAGCCGTGAACTCCGGGATTGGCTGGCGACCGAGCATCAGGTGCTGGTGAGCACCAGTACGGTCTGGCGTGCCCTGACCCGGTTGGACCTGACCCGCAAAACAGTCGTCTGATCGCCACCGACCAGGATGCTGATCGCCGGGCCGCCTGGCAGGCCGAGCAGCCGACCTTGGCCCCGGACGATCTGGTCTTTCTGGATGAGACCAGCACCCAGACGCCGAACGCATGGCCGCGCGCCGAGAGGCACGCGTCTCGTCGCGGCCGTACCCCGCAGCCACGGGCCGAATCTCACCTGCCTCGCCGCCCTGACCGCCACCGGGATCGGCCCGGCGATCGTGTTCGACGGGGCGCTGGATGGGGCGATCTTCACCCAGTGGGTCACCGAGGCGCTCGTGCCCAGCCTGCGACCGGGGCAGGTCGTGATCCTGGACAACCTCCGTGTCCACAAGGTCGTGGCGGCGCGGGACGCGATCGCCGCCGCCGGGGGCGAACTCCGATTCCTACCAGCCTATGCGCCGGACTTCAATCCGATCGAGCAAATCTTCAGCCGACTCAAGGCGCATCTGCGGGCGGTCGGGGCCCGAGCGATCCCGGCGGCCGCCATCGGCGTGGCCCTGGACACCGTCACCGCGGATCAGACCCGCACGACCTTCCGCCATGCGGGGTACCACGACACATGGTAACCGTAGCGAATTCCACTCTAAGTGGTCTTCTCGCTAAGTTCGTTGCCTACGATGGGTAGGGAATCATCTGGGATCCAAAGCCACCGAGAGGCGGAGTCGGGAGGGCGTCAGGGATCTTCTGCCAGCGATACGGTCGCCGGTGGTCGTTCCAATAGGTGAGCGCCTGATCCACCGCCTGGTGCAGGTCGTCGGTCGTCTCGAATCGACGACCTTTGAGCGCAAGGCTCTTGAGCTGCTTCCACCAGGGTTCGATCAGGTTCATCCAGCTGGCGTATGTGGGTAAGAACTGGACCTGGATCTCCGGCCAGGAGAGCAGGGCAAGCTGGACGTCCCGGCTGGCATGCGTCGAGCGGTTGTCTTCGATCACCAACCACCGTTCGGCGGGAAATCGGTCGATCATCTGCGCGAGCAGGTGGAGATGGCTCGCGCTATCGCGTCGTTCCGTGACGATCACCGTCGCCTCGCCGGTAGCAGGTGCGAAGGCACCATGCACCCAGCATGTCCCTCGGCGACCAGAGTCGGGGTCGACGGTTGCGCGATGCATGCTTGGGACATACGTCTCGCCCGGGTACGTCTTGGCCGAGAGCGGCCCCATGTCGTCAAGGCAGATCACGACACTTCGGGCGGGTGGGGCCGTGTAGAGGGCGACGATCGCCCCCTTGTATCTTGGTGCGGTGGTCATGGCAACCATGCGGGCGCGGCAGATCCCTGCCCCCGTGGTCCCGTGAGACCGCAAAAACGCGTCGGTCGCCACACCCCGCCGCTCCGCAGACCCCGCACCATTGCCGGGGCCAGCGAGCCCGCATCACCC
>JASGDN010000005.1:0-22294 GCA_049841275.1 Thermomicrobiales bacterium | reverse complement strand
GCGAAGCCGCCCCTCACCGCTCACTCCTCTACTTGGCGATCAGCGTGCCTTCCATGCCCGCCGTGCGGTGGCCTGGCTGCGAGCAGTAGTAAGTGTACTTCCCGGCTGGCGCATTGACCTTCACGACTGCCTTGCCGTCCGCCGGGACGATGCCCGAGTTGACGTGCAATTCGTCGATGACGAAGTCGTGGGGCAGGGCGCCCTTGTTCACCAGCTGGACGACCACATCCGTATCCGCCGGGATCGTGATCTCGGCCGGCTCGAACTTGATGTCCACCATGTCGATGGTCACGTCAGTCGCCAGCCCCGTGGCCGGGGACGCCGCCGGAGAAGCAGCTTCCTCGGTGGCCTCCTCCGTGACGGCCGGCGTGGCCGCTTCCGGGGTTGCCGGAGCCTCGGTGGCTGGCAGCTCGAAGGGGGTGCCTTCGGCTGTCGTCACGCCGGTGAAGCGGACCAGTTCGCCGGCGCCGGGGAAGCCATTGCCCTTGTGCGTCATGAACAGGTTGTCATCGGTGTCGAAGGCGATGCCGATCGGTGCCTGCAACGCGTCGAGAACGACCGTCTTGTTGCCATCGGCACCAATGCGGACGACCTGGCCGGCGCCACCCTGCACCATGTTCGTGGACATGATGCAGACGTAAGCGGTGCCATCCGACGAGAACGCAATGTCGCTGGCCATCGTCAGGCCATCGACGAAGACGCTCTGCGTGCCATCCGGCGCGTATTCATACACCGGAGCGGCACCCGGCGGGAACGGGCCGCCCGTGATGAACGGAACGAAGAAGTTGCCGTTCGGACCCTGGGTGACGCTGCTCGGGACGCTGTCGATTTCCTTTGCGCCGCCGCGGAGCGGATTGCCCGCGTCGCCGAGGAACGGGGCCGGCAGGCCACCAGGCACCGCAAAGACGGCGATCTCGCCGGTCTCGGCGTTCACGGCATAGACGGTGTTGCCACCGGCATCCGCTACGTAGACGAGGCCGTCGGCGTAGGTGCCACCGTAGGGGTTCGAGTCGACCGTGGCAGGATCGGGGTTGTTCGCGATCTCGTACGCGCCGATATCCGCGAGGACGGCCTTCTCGCCGGTGGCAAGGTCCACCTTGTAAACGGCTGCCTCTTCACCGGTGCGGTCGATCTGGGAGATATAGGGGCCTGGCGCGCCGACGATGACGTACCCGGACCCATTGCCATCGAACCCGATGCCGGAGGCGCCAACGATTTCGACGGCTCCGAAGGTATAGGAGATGAAGTCGTCGACGATGGTGTACTCGGAGCCGTCCGGGCCGATCGACTTCAACGTGCCGTTGTACCCGCGCTTCGAGACCGGATCTCCGGTGTCGGTCTGCCCTGTGGCCGGGGTCGCGTAGAGGGCATCCTCCCCGCCGGTTCCGGCTTCGGTGTAGAAGATCCAGTCATCGACGACCTTCACGAACCGCGGATTGTTGAGACCGGACGCCAGGACGGACGCCTCGACGCCCTCCGGCAGTGTGAACGACGATGTTGTGGCCGCCGGCGTGGCATCCTGCGCGTTTACGGCAACGACGCCACCAGCAACCGCGGCGGCGCTGACGGCGGCGCCGATGGTGAAGGTGCGGCGATCGATACGGGCCGACCGCAGACGGTTCAATGACTCTTGCTCTCCCATGTTCTGCACCCCTTGAGCATGACAATCGGTTGCGACGACGGGATACCTCGCAACCGCCACGGATGACCATCCATCTAGCCCAGAAGTCCGGAGGGTTTCGGTGGCCGGTCGGGAAGTCCCAGCCCAGTATCACGGATGTGCCTACCGCTGTCCACAACTGGAGCGGTTCTCGTGGGGGAGGACTTCGGCATCACTGCAGCACGATCAGTACGCCCGGGCCACGATCACCTGGGTGTGCGTCTCTCGCCCGGTGGCGATGCAGCGCCCGGCGTCGCCTGACTGGGTGAACGGGATACACCGGATGGTTGCCTTTGTCTCCGCCTTGATCCGCGCCTCGTCCTCGGCCGAACCATCCCACCAGACGCGATTCCAGCCTGCATTGGCCGCGACGCGCTCGGCCATCTCCTCCCACGTTGCGACATCGGCGACATTCGCAGCGAGGCGCTCGCCGGCGGCGGCAAGCAATCGGTCGTGGATATCCGTGAGTTCGGCGACGATGGCGTTCGTCAGCCCCGCAAGCGGGATGATTATCTTGATGCCGGTGTCGCGGGAGACCATTACTGCCTGGTCGGCGGCGAGGTCGCGCGGGCCGAGTTCGATGCGCACCGGCACGCCCTTCAGCTCCCAGTGGTTGAACTTGAACCCCGGAGAGCGGTCGTCGCGGTCGTCCACCGCCACCCGGATACCGGACGCTCGCAGCTCGGCGGCCAGGGCATGCGCGCGGTCGAGCACCTCCGCCCCGCCATTGCGGCCGAGAATCGGCACGATCGCGGCCTGCACCGGCGCCACCTTCGGTGGCAGCTTCAGGCCACGCTCGTCGCCGTGGACCATGATCGTTGCGCCGATCGTGCGGTGGCTGAGGCCCCAGGATGTGCTGTGGGCGTACTTCCGCTCGCCGTCGCGGTCGAGGAACCGGATATCGAAGGCGCGGGCGAAATGGTCGCCGAGATTGTGCGACGTCCCCGCCTGCAACGCCCAGCTCTTGCCGCCCATCATCGCCTCGACGGTGTAGGTGCGCAGGGCGCCGGCGAACTTCTCCGACTCGCTCTTCTGGCCGGCGATCACCGGGATCGCCAGTTCCTCTTCGAGGAAGGTGCGATAGACCTCCAGCATCTGCCGGGCACGTTCCTCGGCCTCTTCCGGTGTGGCGTGGGCGGTGTGCCCTTCCTGCCACAGGAATTCGCTGGTACGGAGGAAGGCGCGCGGGCGTTCCTCCCAGCGCAGGACGGAACACCACTGGTTGAGCACGATCGGCAGGTCGCGCCAGCTCTGGACCCAGCGCGCATAGGTCGGGCAGATGATCGATTCGGAGGTCGGGCGGATAGCCAGCGGTTCCTCCAGCTCTTTGCCGCCGGCGATGGTGACCCAGGCCGCTTCCGGCGTGAAGCCCTCGATGTGGTCGGCCTCGCGCTCCAGCATCGATTTCGGGATCAGGAGCGGAAAGTAGGCATTCTCCACGCCGGTTGCCTTGAACCGGTCGTCGAGGAATCGCTGGATGTGCTCCCAGATGCCGTATCCGTACGGGCGCAGGATCTTGGTGCCGCGTACCGGGGAATCGTCGGCCAGTTCGGCCTTCTGGATGACATCGACGTACCACTGGTCGAAATTGTCGGTCTGGTCCGCGATGTCCTGGACATACTGCGGCTGGGACATGGGGAAGCCCTCCGGGATGTGCGAGCGCGAGATGGAATTCAGGCCAGATAGCAGCGGGTGTCGCCGAGACGCGCAGGATCGAGGAGCGTCCCGGCGCCGGGAGGGGCGGGTTCCGCCCCGGAGGCGGTGCTGAGGGTGAAGGCGAAGGGGCCTGCGCCGTACTGCTGCAGGTACCTTGCCGGAATCGTCGCGTCGGCTCCGCTGTCTCCGGAAAGCGTGGATGGTTCCGCGATGCAGATCCACTGCCTTGCGTCCGGGCCGACTAGGATGGTGGCTGCTCGTGCGATGCCCGGCAGGGGTGGTTCGATGGAGGAAGCTTCCCCGCCGATCACCGCGGCAAACTGCCCGATAGCGGCGCCCAGGTCCGGAACGAGGATCGTCACGCCGGATATGGCCGCCGCCCCGTTGGCATGAGCGATCTCCGCCGGATCGTGAGGGACGCGCAAGGAGCGCGGCGTCAGGTCCTGGATGACGAAGGGGAGACCATCGTGACGCGGCATCGCGAGGACCGCCTCGACGCGCTGGCCGTCGAGGCGGTCGCGACCCATCGCCCAGGTATCCTCGATGGTTACCCCCTGGGCGCGCGCGCGGGTGACGTCGGCATTCACGTCGTCGGAGAGGATGGCGTAGTCGACGAATCCGCCCCCGATCGCCACGCGGCCATACCACGGATTGGTGGAGGGTTGGGTGGGATCGATGAAGGCGATGAGTTCGATATAGGAACCGTCGGCAAAGGCGATCAGGGCGTTCTCGGTTCCACCGGATGCATGGCGGCCTCCCGGAACGACCGTGAAGCCGACCGTGATGGCGTCAGGGATCGCCGTCTCAAGGGACGGGACGAGGATCACAAGGTGGTCGATTTGACGAGCCATGCGGTGCGAATTCTCCTGATGCGATGCGTCGACGCATGCCTGAGTCTTGCATGTCCGGATGGAGCGCGCAACCAGCCGCGCGGTCTCACGGCTGATCGCTATGTACGGACGAGATTGGCGCGCTGGCAGGAAGACGGGCTAGGATCGACGTGTCAGCGAACGTGGTGCTTCCGCTGCCCGTTCCCGATCGGCGACAGGGTCCGTTCCTGGCCCGATGCCGATCTCGCCCTCGTCAGGAGCCCACAGCCGATGCGATTCTCCGCCACGCCTGCCCATAGTCCGATCCTCCTTACCCGTCGTCGCTTCGCCGCGGTGTCGCTCGCTGCGGCGGGAGGTCTCGCCTTGAGCGGGGCGCTTCCGGTGCTGGGGCGGGCACAGTCGATGGACCCGTACACGTATATCCGCACGATGCCGGCGACCACCGATCTTGGCCAGACGCCGGGACAGCAAGCCTCATCGATCGACCCGGTCCAGGCGGACGATGCAACCTGGAAGGCGTACATCCAGCTCCCCATCAAGGAAGGGCAGGATTTTCACTATACGTGCGAATTCGACTCGGCGTGGATCATCCTGAAGGCCTTCGGGTTGGAGGTGCCGTTGCAGCAGCAGATCGATCTCGTCGGGATCGATGAGTCGGTCGAGCCGTGGTACGAAGAGCGTACCGAAGGCGTGGTCGTCTGGGGCGGTGAGGTCAACGACTATTACTGCGGCGATTACCAGACGAATTTCCTTGCACGGGCGCGCGGGAACGCGATGAAGAAGGTCTTCGAGGGGTCCGGCCTCACAACAGAGGTCGTCAACGATCGGGCCGGGATCGAGCGGGCACTCTCGCAGGGCTGGCCGGTCTTCTTCAAGTCCACCGTCGATTTCCTGGACTGGGTGCCTGCAACCTGGATCACGCCCTCGAACGTGAAGTATCCCGTCGTGCTCGGCAACGACCACGCGCTGATCGTGATGGGCCACAACGAGCAGGATGTCATCATTCGCGATCCGCTCGGACCAACCTCCACCAATGGCACGCGTCCCTATCAGTACCGGGTGGCGTGGGACCGGTATCTGGAGGTCTTCGCGGCGCAGGGAAACGATGGCATCGCGGTTGGTCCGGCGAAGGAGCGCGGCTAGCCCCGACCGTGGTATTGCTGCTGCGGGTGAGTGGCAGGCGATTCGCGCCGACACGAACGGAGCCCTATGATGCCCTATGCCCATCGCACAGACCTTCCCGACAGCGTCCGCAGCCATCTGCCGGATCACGCGCAGGACATCTACAAGGAAGCGTTCAACAGTGCCTGGGATGAATATCACCACGACGAGGAACGTGCCCATCGCGTCGCCTGGGGTGCCGTGAAGAAGGACTACCACAAGAACGCCGACGGCAAGTGGGTGAAGGGCGCATCGGACGATTGACCAGCCCGCCGTTCACGATTCGATGATTGCAAGACAATCGCATGATAGAGGTGGGATCGGCCGGATGAAGCGAGGCTCGTCCCGAAGGGGGCGTTTGGCTTCCGCCTTCTGGGTCAACGATCGTGTATGCATTTACGCTATTTGTAGAGCAGACCCTTGTCGCCTGCTGCTTCCATGCATCACCTCCATCATGCGAATGCCTCGCCGATGATTGCGTTTCTCATGATTTCGGGCATCATGCCTCCTGCAATGGCGATTGGTTTCTTGCAGGAGGAGAACCGGTGGAGTTGACCTTTCTGGGAACGGCCGCGGCGGAAGGGTATCCCGATCCCTTCTGTGCGTGCGAGAACTGCAACGAGGCGCGAGACCTTGGTGGCACGTCCTTTCGCTATCGCTCCTCGGCGCTGATCGATGGCCAGTTGCTGATCGACATGGGGCCGGACCTCATCGCGGCGTCCATGCGCCACGGGATCCCGCTGAATGGCGTCCGCTACGGGATCCAGACACACCCGCACAACGACCATCTCGATGTGCTTTCCTTCTTTGCCCGCCATGAGGGGTGCAACGTGGAAGGCATCGCGACGATGGAATACGCCTGCTCCGCCACTGCGCTGCGGCGGATCAACGCGCTGGAGAGCCTGGAGAGTGGCCAGACGGACTATGCCGACCCGGAGGAGCAACGCCGGCGGCGTCTTGCTATCCGCACGGTCGGGCCGTGGCAGGAGTTCCGGATCGGTCCTTATCGCGTGCAGACGGTACGCGCGACGCACGGTGGCGGGAAGGTCGAGGCGATGCTCTTCGCCATCGAGGGCGAGGACGGCGGACGGCTCTTCTACGGGACCGATACGTCGGTGCTGGAAGCGGGGACATGGGAACGTCTGGCGGAGCTTGGCTGGATCTTCGATGTCTTCGTGCTGGATCACACCGGCGGCGTCCAGACGGGTGTCAGCAACGCGCATCACAACGCAGGGACGTACGTCGCCGAGGTGGCGCGAGCGCGTCAGTCTGGCGTGATTGCGCCCCACACACGGGTGCTGGCGACGCACTTTGCGCATCACAGCAATCCGACACACGACAAGCTCGCGGCCTGGACGGCTGAATCTGGCTACGAACCCGCCTTCGACGGCATGCGTGTCACGGTTTCCGCGACGCTCCTGGCCTGAAACCAACACTGCCGTAGGAGGCCCAGCCAACCAGGCTGCGTATGCGCCTTCATTGCCACGCTCGTTGTCCGGCTGTGCTGAGGGGAGCTATCCCTCGCGGTCGACCGACTCCATCGCCATGCGCAGACCCATCGTCAGGTCGTCTGCGTTGGGCGTGGCCGGCCAGCGGTAGAGCGAGCGGGGAACCGGGGTTGCGTTCGGCGCGTTTGGGGGAACGGTTGGGATTGCGATCAGGTCAGTCGATCCATTGGCGAAGGTCCGCGCCGCCACGATGTGCTGCGATCGGCCGCGTCGCCAGGCGAGCGTGACCGCCGAGCCTCCGTTGAAGCGTTGCACGCCGGTCTCTACGCGTGTGTCCCACCCACCGGCGACCCGTTCCGCCGCCTCACGGAGTGTGCGTTCGGCCGGGCTGAGCGTGGAGAGGTCGAGTTTGCTCGGCTGGACGCCGCCGAGCATGCCGCGCTCGTATCCCGGCGGTACATCGGTGAGGGCCGCCATGCGTGCCTTCATGCGCGGATTCCGGGCAAGCCAGTATCCGCCGCCAAGGATCGCGATGTGGACGATGCCGATCGCCATGCTGAGCGCCGGCACGCCGCCGTCGTACATCTGCCGCCAGTCGCCCTCGAAGGTCGAGACGAGATCGAGAAGCGGGTAGAAGATGAAGGCGTTGATGCCCGAGATGAAGGCGAACTGGAGCAGCAATTCGTTGTAGGCGGCCCGGAGTGGCGGCTTCCGGAGGAAGACGACGGCCAGCGCGATCAGGATGAGGACGAGGTTGACGATGCTCCCCGCCGCGGCGATCAGGATGCGTTGTGCCGGGGTGAACTCGTCCGGGTAGAACGAGACGTATCCGGCGAATCCATAGAAGCCGAAGTCCACGACCTGACCGCCAAGTCCCCAGACGGTTACTGCGTGCCCGAGTTCGTGGAGCACGACAGAAACCGGCACGAGGATGAAGAAGGCTGCCTGATCCACCATGGACCGGTCGTACGGCGTGAAGGCCGTATCGAAGATCTCGCGCCGGCGTTGCACGAGCTGCACGACGACCCTGATGCCGACCGCCGCGTAGAAGAGGCTGATGAGGATGAACGGGCTGAATCCCATTGGCTCGGTTCGTACTCCGGATAGGTCTTCCGGCCGCGAGGTCCGGAGACGGCGTTTCCCAGAAGGGTATGCCGAGGGCATTGTACCCGCGTTCGGAAGCCGGTCAGTCAGCGTTCGAGTTGGACGACCGGGGCTGGACCTTCGCGACGGTCTTGACGGCATTCGAGATGGTCGAGCGGGTTGTCCAGGCGATGACGATCGCCGCAAGGAAGGCGATTGCACCGCCTGCCGCGATCGAGGCAGGGGCGCCGAAGTTCTCGGCGATCGCGCCGGCAGCCAGCGCGCCAGCCGGGGTCGTCCCGGTGAAGACGGTCATGTAGACGGCCATCACCCGTCCGCGGTATTCGTCGCTGGCCGTGGTCTGCACGATCGTGTTGGCCGTCGCCATCGTATTGCTGCTCAGGAAGCCGATGGCCGCCAGGGCCACCATGCCGATGTGGACCGAGAGCGGGACGGACGCGACCCAGCCGAGCGCCACTTCCGCGACGCCGAGTCCCATTGCGGCCATCAGCATCCGGTTCCGGTTCGGCCGGCGTCCACCGAAGAAGGCGAGCGAAAGCGCTCCGGCCAGCGAACCGACGCCCATCGCCGACATCAGCAGGCCGTAGGTGCCGGCGCCGGCCTCGAAGTCCTCCTGCGCGAGCAGTGGCACCCAGACGTTGAAGTTCACCGCGAACGTGCCGATGAACCCGATCAGCAGAATTGTCCGCATGATCTCCGGCGTCTGGCGGATGTATCCCAGTCCTTCCCGAATGCCGGTGACTGCCGAACCGGAGACGCGCCGGACATGTGGCTTCAGGTGCATGGCGGTCAGCGCGGCGATGACCGGAACGAAACTGATCGCATTCAGCATGAAGCAGACTGCCGGCCCGAAGAAGGCGAGCAGGCCGCCTGCGACGGCGGGGCCGACCACGCGTCCGGTGTTGAAGACAGCGGAGTTGAGCGACACCGCGTTCATCACCACTTCGCGGTCCACCATCTCCGAGACGAACGACTGCCGCGCGGGCTGGTCGATGGCGGTGGTGATGCCGAAGATGAAGGCGACGAGATAGACGTGCCAGAGCTGGACGAAATTGGAGAAGATCAACAGCGACATCGTCAGCGCGAGGAGCGCGAACATCGACTGCGTACATTGAAGGATGCGGCGTTTCGGAAGGCGGTCGGAGAGCAGGCCGGAGGGGATGCCGAGCATCAGGACGGGGCCGAACTGGCAGACCGGCACCAGCGAGAGCTGGATCGGCGAGGCATGCAGCTTGTCGACCACGAGCCATGCTTCGCTGGTCGATTGCATCCACGTCCCGATGACGGAGACGATCTGCCCGCTGAAGTAGAGCCGGTAGTTCCGATACTTGAATGCCGCGAATCCGCTGCGCTTGCCTTCGCCCGGTCGCAGGGCGGAATCGTCAATTGTGTCTCGTTGCCTGGAACGCCACCCGAAATGCACCATGTGCCCTGCCAGCTTCTCTGCGTTTTCGTCATCGCTCGGTGAGGAGAGGAACGCGCCGCCGCAATCCCCCGATGAGCGGATGGATCTCCTGCGGACGCGGCGTCGAATCCTGCCGACAGGAATCGCACAAACCGGGCCGCATGTCAACATACGCTGACATGCGGCCCGGTGGTTCGATGCCCGAAACGGGTTATTGTGCCGAATCGTGCTCCGGCGTGTCGGTGGCGTCGGCGATGCCCTTGCGCACCAGCAGCACCGGGCAGTTCGCACGGCGGACGACTTCCTCCGCGACGCTGCCGAGGAACCAGCGGCTGACGCCCGTGCGGCCGTGGGAGGCGATCACGATCACGTCGTCCTCGGTTGCGGCATCCACGATGGCCGTGGCGACCGTACCCTGCAACACCTCGCCGCTGACGTGCAGTCCTTCTCCCTCCAGCTTCTTCACCATCTCGGTGACGTACTTCGTGGAGTCTTCACGCTCCTCGTCCACCATGGTGCCGAGCAGGCCGAAGTCCGCGCCGGCCATCGGCGTAGCGCCCGCATAGCGGGCCATCGAGGAGATGTCCACGATGCGAACGAGGTAGAGCGGGGCGCTGGTGCTTTTCGAGAGTTCGATTGCCTGGCCGAGCGCGCTTTCGGCAAGTTCGGAGCCGTCCAGCGGAACGACAATGCGCTTGTACATGGATGATCCCTTCTCGGGCGATGGCGGTTTCCGGGATGGCGGTCCGTCTCCCGAAAGGCATGATGCACTTCCGAAAGCGTACCGCAATCTGCGTTTCTGTCGATCCTCCGATTGGGGGGCGTGATGCCCGAAGGGGATGCTTCAAGGCATCCCCTTCGGAGGCGCGAACGATTCGTTGGCCTACGCCGCAGCATCCTCGATCGTGAGTTCGAGATAGGCCGGAGCACCGGTTTCCTTGCTGCCGATCCCGACCGCAGCGTCCGGCGTGCCCGTGATGACGAATGAGATCGTGCCGTCGCCGGTGACGATGCCGGTAACATCCACCACGGTCGTTGCCCCTGGGCTGATTGCATCCACCCAGCCCCCGCTGCCGAGACCGGACCCGGCGATCTGGTTTGCCGTCACGCCATACTCATCGAACCACGTTCCGTAGCCGACAAGCAGGGTGCCTCCACTGCCGCTGGCGTCGCCGCTGCCTGTCAGGACGAGTTGGGCGCTGACAACCGTTCCCGCGCCGATGCCCTCGACGCTGAATGTGAGAACCGTCTGCGCACCATCCGGACCGCCCGCGGTGAGGATGCCGCCGACTTCCCCGGCATTCGGCGTATCCGGCTGCGCGCTGGACACGCTGGCATCCGCCGCGACCGGAATCGATACCGTTCGCGTCACGGGCTGGGGCGGCTCCGTGGGCAGGGCCTCCTCTGTCACTGGCGCATCGACCGCGACGGCGGCGTCTCCCGATCCCGATTCGTCGGGGGTGACGGGCGTCTCGATGGACTGATCTTCCGATGTGGGTGTCTCGATGACCGGTTCCTCGGTCGCGGCCAGAGTCGCGGCCGGTTCCGGTGGTGTTGTGACGACGAACGCCGAGAAGACGAAACCGTCCATACCCTGTGCGTTGACGGGCGTCCAGTCGCCCTCCGCCGGACCGGTCATGGTGAGCGTGCTGCCCTCTGGAAGCGTCGCCAGGATCGCTCCGTTCGGGTCAGGCGCCTGGCGAAGCAGGGCGCCATCGCCGCCGGTGCCACCGATCCAGGCGGGGACCGGGTCGAATGCAACCTCGGGCGTCGGCTCCACAGTGGCGGTGGGGTCGAGCGTGGGCTCGTTCGTTGCCGTCGGTTCGACGGTCGGGACAGCCGTTGGTTCCTCGCTCGGGATGGACGTCTCGGTGGCGGCTGGCTCCTCGGTTGGAATGAGCGTCGCTGTCGCGGTGGGCGTCGCCGCGGCGGTCGGTTCTGGCGTTTCGGTCGGGGGTGAAGTCGGGGATGCGGGTGCCACGACCTCACCGGTACCCCAGATCTCGACCTCGGCGATGTTGCCGATAGTGGCAAGACCGTTCGGGTTCGTGACAACGAACTGGACGTATTGCGCCACATCGTTTGTCGCGAAACCTTCCCAGGTGCCGGGTTGGCGGTTGGCCGATGTGGCGAGGTCGCTCCAGGTCTGGCCGTCGAGCGAAACCTGGATCGTCATGGCGTCGGCGCCGGTCGGCGCGCCCATCATCCAGCGGATGCCGGTGAGTTCCTGCGCCGCGCCGAGGTCGAAGGTGATCGTTGCCTGGTCCGGCGCGTCGCCGGTGCTCTGCCAGGCCGTCGACGGATCGCCGTCGTACGCGACCTCCGATGTGGACGAGTTCGCGGAGTGGAGGCTCCTGGCGATCGGCAGTGGTTCTCCCATGAAGGATGGGTTCGAGCCCGGAGGCGCCGCCGAATCGGCTGTCTCCGGCGAGGCCGTTGCCTCGGGTGTCTGCGCGGCGGTTGCCGTCGGGAGGACGGTCTTGCTGGCCACCGGTGAGGCCGGCGATGGCTCGGTCTGCGCCGGCGTGGCGGTGCCTGGCAGCGCGAGCGCGCCGCCGATCGCCGCTCCGCTGATGGTGAGGTACTGCGCGGAGACGTATCCAGAGCGGCCGCCGCAGGTGACGGGTTGCCAGCCGCCGGATGCGGTGCCATTCAGTGTCACCGTTGCGCCCTCGGGGAGCGACACGATGACCGTGCCGGAGGTGCTTGGTGCAGTGCGGCAATTGACGCCGAGGCCTCCCGTTCCCGTGACGCGCGCAGTCCCTGCGGGCACGGTCGGCGTGATCGTGGGAGTTGGCGTCGGGGTGGATGGCTGGACTGTGATGGTGAGGTACTGGGACGAAACGTAGCCCGCGCGCCCGTTGCAGATGACGGGTTGCCAGCCGTTGCTTGCCGTGCCGTTGAGCGTCACGGTCGCGCCTTCGGCCAGGATGACGATCACCTGGGCCGAGGTGTTCGGTGCGGTGCGGCAGTTGACGCCGTCGCCGTTCGTGCCCGTCACGCGCGCCTGTCCGGAGCCTGGAGTCGTGGTGGGCACGGCGGTCGTGGTGCGCGTCGGTGTTGACGTGGGGACAGTTGTGCGTGTTGGGGTGTTCGTTGGTACGGTCGTTCGGGTCGGTGTGTTCGTCGGGAGGGGTGTCCGCGTGATGGTTGCCGTGGCCGTGGCGACGGGTGTGCGCGTCGGCGTCGAGGTGGGAACTGTCGTGCGCGTGGGCGTGGCGGTCGGTGCTGGTGTGGAAGGCTGCGTCGTGATCGTCAGGTATTGCGCGGAGACATAGCCGGCCCGTCCGCCGCAGATCACGGGTTGCCAGCCATTGCTCGCCGGTCCGTTCAGGGTAACGAGGGCGCCTTCCGCCAGCGTCGTGATGACCTGTCCGGAGGTGCTTGGTGCGGTGCGGCAGTTGACGCCTGCGCCGCCAGTGCCGGTGACGCGGGCCTGGCCCGGATTGGCGGTCGCGGTTGGGGCCGGTTGCGTCGGGACGAGCGTTCGCGTCGGCGTGTTGGTGGGCGCCAGGGTGCGTGTCGGTGTCGCGGTGGCCGTGGCGGTCGCCGTGGGCGTTCGCGTCGGGACGGCGGTTGCCGTCCGGGTGGCCGTTGGAGAAGCGGTCGCCGTCGCGGTAGGTGTCGGCGTCGAATAGTTGCCGAGGTACTGGGCGGAGACGTAACCCTGCCGGCCACTACAGATGACGGGTTGCCAGCCGTTGCTCGCCGTGCCGTTCAGTGTCACGGTCGCGCCTTCGGCGAGGACGACGATGACCTGGGCCGAGGTGTTCGGCGCGGTGCGGCAGTTGACCCCACCTCCACCGGTGCCGGTGACGATGGCAGTA
Organism: Thermomicrobiales bacterium; assembly: GCA_049841275.1. Taxonomy (GTDB): domain Bacteria; phylum Chloroflexota; class Chloroflexia; order Thermomicrobiales; family UBA6265; genus JASGDN01. Next base: position 9,203 of record JASGDN010000005.1, on the reverse strand, counting down.
CCCGTTCCTCCCGGAATCGTCGCCGTTGCAGAGGCGGTTCCCGTAGGGGTGCGTGTCGGTGTCATCGTGATGGCGCCGGTTGGCGATGGGGTTGTCGTGATGGTGCCGGTCGGCGACGGGGTCGGACCGCCGGCCGTCACATAGATCGCGCCGTATGCCCGCCCGCCCGACGTGAGCCCGGTGCCGGCGTAATCGTGCGAGCCGACGGAGGCTGCCGGAATCACGATCGTTGTCGTGCCGGTGCCTAGCGAGTTCGTTGTCGCGGTGCCAAGCACCTGGCCTGAGGCGCTGTCCCAGGTCAGGCGGACCTGCTCGTTCGCGCCGAACCCGCGCACGGTGACACTCACCTGCGTACCTGCCGGGCCGGAGGTCGGCGTGCGGGAGAGGCTTGGGGCGACGGTGAAGGGGGAGCTTTCCTGCTTGTCGCTGGACGCTCCGCGGGCGATGACCTGGTAGCTGCCGCGCGGGGTCTCCGGTACCGTGATGGTGGTCGAGAACGAGCCGTCATTCGCGGTGACCGTTGCCAGCGGGGTCGTGGATGTGGAGTTCCAGTAGATGCGGACGGATTCGCCGCTGGTGTAGCCGGAACCGGAAACGGTGATGGCCGTGCCGACGGTGCCGGAAACCGGCGAGATCTGCAACGTGCTGCCGCCCGGCTTCTCGTCCAGCGGATGGCCGCAGGCCGCGGCGGACGAAGACGGGCTCGCGCCCGATTGCCAGAGCATTTCGACGCCGAGTTGGGAGATGTAGCTGCCTCCGCCGAGGCCGATGTCGTCCCAGGTGCCATCGGCGAGGTCGATGGCGGAACGGCTGCCGACCGTCGCCGAGGTATCAGAACGGCCGATGCCTCCGGATCCCTTGCCGTAGCCGACATCCAGGCCATCACGCGCCGCATCGGCGCCGGTGTAGCCTTGGGGGAGATCCTGTGGATTGCTGGCGAGCTTGTTGAGGTAGCGGTCGGTGGTGGGGTTCCACCAGTCGTCCACGCGGAACCACGGTCCCGTGTCGAGAACCGGTTCGACGCGGCACGCCCCGGTTGCAAGATTGATGACCTTGACGTAACAGCTGGACCCGCAATTCGTCATCTGTCCCCAATAGGGGCCGCCTGGGCAGTTCTTCGGGGTGCAGGCTGGCAGCGAGACGAAGTAGTCGTCTGGCACGATGGTGTGCCCGCTGGATGTTGTCGAACCGACGAGCCCTTCCTTGGTCGCCGAGACGACATAGGTCCCCGGGCCGGTCATCTGGCTCTCCGCCGAGGCGGTTTCCGGATTGGCGCCCGGCAGGGGCAGGACGGCGAGATCGGCTAGCAGCGCTGCCAGGAGTGCCAGGACGATGGCCGCGCGCATGCTGGCGCGCAGCCAATACCTGCGCCTTCGTGCCATCGCAGGCGGGCCGCTCCGATTCCAGTGATGATATGCACGCATGGACGCTCCCCAACTCCCTCGTGTTGGCGATGCTGCGCGATGTGATTGCCCGCGAACGACGAGATGCGCCGCCGGCAAGGTCGTGGCCCGATGGATCGACAGGACTTCTCCTGCCCCGGCTCGACCGAACGCAGCCCAGCCCAGCATGCGTTCTCGTGGCAGCAACGAGCAGTAGACGAGTCGACAGACGGGAAATGCCGACAACCGATGGTGATGGATGCCAGGTTCCGGCTCCATCGCACGTGACGCCGAATCAGCCATATTCGACGCAGTGTTCCTGAATCATACGCGACGCTCTTCGCCGCCGCCGAACCGGCGCGTTCGGAATAGGATCAATGCCGCGATCGGCCTGGGAGCCGGACTAGCCCGGTTGGGAGGGCGCCGGCGCGTTTCCAATCGGGACGCGGATGATGCGCAGGGACGTTTCGCGGGCTATGGACGCCGGGGAGCCGGAGGATGAAGGCCTGGAATCTGCAGCCGTGATAGGGTAGGGACATTGCCTGACGGTCGTTTTCGAGGATCGATAGAGGAGGTAGGCGTGGATCGACAGCAGGAGGCAGGAAGCAGCGGACCGTTGTTGCTCGCGGAGATGACCAGTGCGGAAATCGCGGCTCTGGGTGACACGGTCGACCTGGTGCTGATCCCGGTCGGTGCGAACGAGCAGCATGGCGTGGCGCTGCCGGTCTCGACCGACACCATCTCCGCCCAGGTGCTCTCGGCGCTGACAGCAACGCTCGTCGGACCACGGGTCGCCGTGGCTCCTCCCATTCCGTGGGGGGTCTCCTGGCATCACCTCGACATGCCGGGGACGCTATCGCTGCGCGAGGAGACGCTGATCGCGATCGTGCTGGATCTTGTGGATTCGCTGGCGCGGCATGGCGTGAAGCGGGTCGCGCTGATGAACGGGCACGGCGGCAACAATCCGGCGCTGGCCGTGGCGGTGGACCGGGCGCACCGCGAACTTGGCGTGCCGATCGTGACCTCCATCTATGCCTATACCCTGATCGCCAACGCCGCCGAGAGTGTGCTCGGCCCGGAGGCGATCGGCCACGGCGGCGGTGATGAGGCATCGGTGGTGTTGGCCTTGCGGCCGGATCTGGTCCGGAAGGAGCTTCTGACCGATCCGGATGTCGATCCGGCCTTGCGCACGATGCAGCAGGTGATTCGGGCGATCAATGGGACATTTCCGGTTCGCCAGAACCTCGTGAGCGCCAGCGGGACGACGGGTGATGCGCGGAATGCGTCGGCGGAGGCCGGGAACACGATTCTCGGGCAGGCGGCGGCCCGGTTGCAGACGATCGTGCAGGGATTGATCGACCTGCCGGTGCCGGTGCCTCCGGACGCGGGCCGGCGCGCGGGATAGTCCTGGCCCTACGTCCGCAGCGACAAGGTCGTACGTTCACCTCGTCCGGTCTCTGGGGGAAGTGATAGGCTTACGTGATTTCGGTCGGGAGTCGCTGGTAACGTCGCCGTATGGCGAGCATTTGCCTGGACACGTGCTTGCGATCCGATCGACGTAACGAGCCTCGTTGTCCGGCCGTTGCGAGGTGCAACCGGGACCGCCCTCCCTATCGAGGAAGAACCATGTCGTCGAGCGACCCGAATCGCCCCCGCTCATCGCAGGAACCGAACGCCCCGGCATCGGATAGCCCCCAGGGCGACGATGTCGATTTTGGCGCGTTCGTCTCGTCGCGGGTCCGTGCGAGTGCCGACAAGCTGAAGGGTGGATCGTCGCGATCGACGACGCCGGCGACGCCATCGCCGGGCGATACGGAGACGCGCCCGGCTGGCGACAGCACGTCCGGTTCCAGGCGGACCCCGGCGGACCGCGATCGGAAGCGCCCGTCGCGGTACTGGCGTGAATCTGCCGATACCTCGGGTTCGGCCGAGGAGCCAGCGGCAACCGGATCGCGGGCGCGGCTGAGCGGTCGTACCCGTGAGGAGACCCCGGTCGAGGACGAGGAGTCCTTCGACGAGGCTGCTGGCGGGTTTGGCGGTTCGGTCGCTGCTGCGCAGGCGTGGGTGCGCGACAACAGCGAGGGGCGGCCATGGTTCCTGCCGGCGCTGATCGGCGGTGCGGTGATCGTGTTGCTGTTACTGATCTGGCTCCTGTCCCAGCTCGGCGGCGGGGGTGGAGGCGGCGGGAATGTCACCCCAACTGCCACATCCGAGTCGATCATCGGGGTTCCTGGCCAGACCGTGACAACCACCACCGAGAGTGTCATCCCGACGCCCACGCAGCCCGCACCGGCGCCGACCGATACCGTGAAGACCGGTGGTGACAACCAGCGCAGCAACCAGTCTGGCACGCCGGCGGCCCAGGCTGCGGTCTGGGAGGATTGCGCGACATCCTGCCTGGTGCGCGCCCAGCTCCCGGCGGATTCTCCGGTCCTCGCGTCTTTCGGCGCGCGGCCGTCGTTCTCGGCAGGCGGTTGGAGCTGGATTGTTGCGCCGCCTGGAACCGTTTCGGACATCGCCGCCAAGACGGACACAGTGACCATGGTGCAGCCGGATGCGGAAACGCTCCGGCTCTATGCTGTGCAATTGCCGGGCGACGTGTCGTCGGACGATCGGGTCCGTGAATACGGGACGATCGTCGATTCCGTCGACAACATCCGGCTCCTGCAGACCGACAGCGCACCTGGGCGGGTAGGCCCGCTGATTGATGCCGGATACATCGTCGACAAGGTGACGCCCGGACCGGCGTACGGCTCCGGGCGGTCGACCGACCTGCCCAAGCTCGCCAGCACCGATATCGGGACGCTGACGCCGCTGATCTCCAATGCGAATATCGAACAGACGATCCGCGACCTGCAGGCCATGGGATCGAGCGACGGCTCCGGCCTTGGATCCCGCTATTACTCGATGGTCGGAAACCAGATGGCGGCGGAGTATCTTTTCCAGAAGCTCTCATCCTACGGGATGACGGTCTGGTACGAGGACTTCATCACCCCGGACGGGTACCTGCTGGTCAACATCGTCGGTGAGCTGCCGGCTTCCGATTCGTCCAAGATCTATGCGGTGATGGCCCACATGGATACCATCTCTAGCACTCCCGGAACGGCCCCCGGCGCAGATGACAACGCAACAGGGCTCGCCGCGAGTCTCGAGATTGCCCGGATCCTCTCCGGATACCAGGTGACGCACCCCGTCCGCATCGTTTTCACGAACGCCGAGGAGACCTCGCTGCTCGGCTCCGACGCCTGGGCGCGGCGGGCGGCGAAGGAGCAGACCCCGATCGAGGGTGTCTTCAACATCGATTCTGTTGGATCGGAGCGGCAGGGAACCGCAATCATCCTCAACGGCGATGCCAAGTCGGCGTGGATGATGGATCTCATGGTCCGGCTGAACGATGCCTACGGGATCGGAAACGCTGTCTGGCCGAACCAGAGCGACAAGATTGTTGCGGACGACAATTACGTTCGGGCGCAGGGGATCGAGTCGATCATGATCGCGCGTGAACTCTACGGCCAGAGTCCGTATCACCATACGACGGGCGATGTGATCGATCACGTCTCCATCGACCAGGTATCGAAGACGACCGCCGTGGTGCTCCTCTGCATGGCTTCCCTGGTGCAGTAACGCGGGGAACCAAGAGTGAGAAGCGAGTCCGTAGAAGTGGGGATCGAGGTGTGGCGCCAAGGGGTGAGCCGACTCTCACGTCCACCTGGCTCCCGGAGAGCATCCGTTGGCTGCCGACTCTTTCACACCTCAATTCTCGCTAGCTGAGATGGCTGCGACGGTTCTTCTTCAGCTCGCCGACCACATGCCGGACCTCCTGCGAGCGCGAGCGGTCCACGACGAGCAACGCGTCGTCTGTGTCGACCACGATGATCCCATCCAGGCCGACCAGCGCCATCATGCGGTCCGTCTCCGACCACACGATGCAATTCGTGGTGTCGATCTGGAGGAAGTCGCCCCGAATGGAATTTCCGAGCGCGTCGCGCTCGATCAGTTCCCCGAGGCCGTTCCAGTCCCCGACATCCGACCAGCCCATCTCCGCCGGGACCACCGCCACCTTCGGCGTGTGCTCCATGATGCCGTTGTCGATCGTCTCGTCCGGCATCCCCGCCCACTCGCCAGCGATCACGCGCTCGCGGTTGCCGGAATCCCAGGCCGCGACGATCGTGCGAATGCGCTTGCCGATATCAGGGGTGAGGCGGTCGATCTCGGCCTGGAACGAGCGGATGCTCCAGACGAACATCGCGGCGTTCCAGAGGAACTTCCCGCTTTCGACATACTGGGCGGCGGTTTCTGCGTCCGGTTTCTCCACGAATCGCGCGGCGCGATAGGCGATGGCGTTGTCCGCCTCCAGCAGGATCTCGTCGGTGCGCTCGATGTAGCCGTATCCGGTCTCCGGGCGGGTCGGTTCGATCCCGACCGTCACCATGTTGCCGAGGCGTGCGGTGGCGATGGCCGTGCGGACCGCTCGCGTGAAGGACTCGACATCGGCCACGTCGTGGTCGGCGGCGAAACTGCCCATGATTGCGTCGGGGTCCTGCCGGGCGATCAGCGCGGCGGCGAGTGCGAGCGCGGGCAGCGTTCCGCTGGGGAATGGCTCCATGATCAGGTTCGAGGTCGGAAGCTCGGGTAACTGGCGGGTGATCTCGGCGGCATGGGTGGGGCCACAGATGATCATGATCCGCTCCAGCTCGGTGAGGGTGGAGAGGCGGTCGACCGTCTGCTGGAGCAGCGAGCGTTCTCCTAGGAGCGGCAGCAGGAACTTCGGACGGGCGGCGCGGCTGAGCGGCCACAGGCGTGTGCCAGCGCCGCCTGCCGGGATCACGGCCCAGAAGTTGCCGCCCTTGTGACGCGGCGCCGAATTGACGGCATGCGGCTCGGGGCGGGCGTTTGCCCGGTAGCGTGGCGTCGACAAGGTTCGTTCTCCCTTGGAGTGAGCCGGCTGGCAGCCGTATCCCGGCACAGGCGAAGATGATGCGCTCGGCCCCGATTCATGATACCTGCATGACACTGGGTGCGTCGCCTATCCTTCCGGACATGCGCGTAGGCCGGGTTGGGGGTTGGCTCCCCGACGTTCGGTCCATGAATGCCCGCTGTGATCCGGATCCTGGGAGAACGAACCAGATGATGCTTGTCTCGATTGTGGTCCCCCGCCTTGACGAGAAGCCGTGGGGAGGCCGTTCCCTCGAACGGTTCGGATTCGACTTGCCCGCTGAGACGCCCATCGGCGAGGCACTGGTGACGGCGAACGATGCCCGCGTGACCTCCGGATTCGGTGCTGGGGCCACGCTGGGCGAGATCGTCGCGGGCGATCCAGATACCCTGCTCGGGCCGCTGGCGAGGCGGGCCGTGGGCGGCAGGGAGATATTTCCGCTGCTCGTGAAGCTGATCGACGCGGCCGAGAACCTCTCGATCCAGGTGCATCCGAATGATGAGGAGGCTGCGCCTCTGGACCGCCTTGGCAAGACCGAGGCGTGGCACATCCTTCATGCGGAACCGGGTGCGAAACTCTACGTTGGGCTGCTGCCCGGTGTCTCGCAGGACGCCTTCGCGGCGGCTGCCCACGCGATGGACGGGTCGTCGGCGGCGCTGATGCGGGCGTTGGAACCGGAGCCGGCCACGACGATCCTGATTCCCGCCGGGACGATCCATGCGTTGGGCGCGGGCGTGATGGTCTACGAGATCCAGCAGCCGTCCGATGTGACGTTCCGCATCGACGACTGGGGCCGCGTGGACGCGCACGGAAACCCGCGTGCGATGCACTTCGACGAGGGATTCGCCGTTACCCGGGCCGACGTGCGGCCGGAGTTTCTCGAACCGGTCCGTATTGCGAATGGCATCGTGCGGCGGTCATTGCTGGTGGCGACGCGGTATTTCGGCCTGGAGCGGATCGACCTCGAACCGGGTTCGACACTCGATCTCGCCGGGAACGGATCGCCCCAGGTGCTGACCGTTCTGCGCGGGAATGTGGCGTTCGCAGGCGCACGTGGCACCGAAACGGAATTGCTGGCGGGACATTCCGCCGTGCTTTGGCCCGCCGCTTCGGACGAGGTGTTGACCGTCGAGACCTCGGCGGCAACGTCCCTCCTGCGATCGTGGGTGCCGGATCTGCAGGCTGACATCGTTGACCTGGCGCGTGGCGCCGGAGCCACGGACGCGGCGATTGCCGGCCTCGGTGGGGACGTGCCCGATGTGCGGAATGCCCTCGCCGGGGAGTAGTCGGGGCCTGCCGGTTGTCGGACCTGTCCGGCGGATTGCGGTCAGCTCACGCCGAACGTGCGCTTGATCCAGTCCCACGGTTGAGCCTGGGCGACATGGAGCAGGTATTCCTGGCCCAACTTCGGAACGTAGACGACGGCCAGCCAGCCGAGTGCCGGTTTCCAGCGGGAGAGGTCGACGCGCGGAAACCATTTCCAGACGATGAGGCAGAAGAGGAACCAGTTCTCGAAGAGATTCGGGAAGACGAACAGGAGCGGGCGCCAGCCGATCAGCTCGAACAGGACGACGCCAAGTACGCGCCACGTGAAGAGGCCAAGCGCGATCAGGCGTGGCACGCGGAGGTCCCACCTGACGGCGGTGTAGGCTGCCAGCCCGAGATACCAGAGGTCCAGCACCTTGTCGATCGCGTGGTAGTGAGGCCCCATTCCGCCGGGACCGAACCACTCCACGATGATGACGTCGCCGGCGTCCAGCAGCAGCGCCGTGACAGTGCCGGCCAGCGGCCAGCGCAGGATCAGCAATGGTGCGACGATGCGGAGGAGGAGGATGACGAGTTGGCCGGTGGTGAAATCCATCAGTCCTCCGGCTGGTCAGGATCGTCCGGGGTCGGGCTGGTCTGGAGCGCGGGCGCGGCGAGCCGGATATAGCGTTCGACGCTCGCCCGGTTGCGGCTGTCGTTCGCGAGGCCGAGCAGGACGAGCAAATCTTCTACATCTGCGCCATTCCTTGCCTGTTCGACCGCGAATGTGTGCCGAAGGGTCTGGGGCGTTACCTCCTTGCCGATGCCGGCCGCACGGCGGACACGTTCGACCATGCCGTTGACGGCGGGCGGACCGACCGGAAAGAGGCGCCCCTGCATCTCCGGGTCGTGCGCTGCGAGAAAGGCCTCGTAGAGCCGGGCGAACTCGACGCTGGTGGCCAGTCGCCGTTCCTTCACCTGTTTGCCGGGCGTCTCGTAGTAGACATTCACCACGGGCGTCGCTTCGGAGACACGATCGATGTGATCGCGTTCGAGGGCCAGCAGTTCCGACCGCGTCAGGCCGACGCGCATCATCAGCCAGATCGCGAGGGCGCTCCACGGCTCATCCTGGATGGCGGCGTCGAGCAGCGCCTGCTGCTCGTCTGCGAAGAGCGGTTGTGGCGACCGGAGGGCGATCTGGTGGGGGAAGTAACCCTCGGTGGGATCGAGCTTCAGCACCTTTTCCGTCTTGATGAGGTAGGTGAAGAACTGCCGCAACGACGTAAGGCGGCGCTTGCGGGTGGTGCGGCTGTTGGCATCGCCGAGGAAGCGGGCGATGTCCGTGCGGTCGATCCGGTTGATCGGCTTCGGGCCGATCATCTCCTCCAGCTTCTGGAGGTCATAGCTGTAGGACTCGGTGGTGTTCTTCGGTCGGCGCGCCAGTTCGAGCTCGCGGCGGAACCAGGTGCGCGCCAGTTCGAGGCTCGAGCTGGCATCCAGCGGGACGAGTCCGCCCAGCTCCGGGGTGAAGGCGCCCTTCGTGGCAGTGTGGAGGTCGAGCGCGAGCTGATCGGGCCGGTGTGCCCGCGCGTGCGCGACACCAGCCTCCAGGGCGGCGATGTCCGCATTGGCGGCGGGCG
>JASGDN010000004.1:0-38414 GCA_049841275.1 Thermomicrobiales bacterium | reverse complement strand
CCCCCCACCACGTCACTGCCCTCGGGCACCCCCGCTCCCGCGACGGCTCACGCAGTATACTCACCCCCTCCCCCTCCTCGCAAGGGGATGGCGGAAGCAATTTCACGATCGCTTGACGCATCCGCCCCGGCAGTCCGATTTCGCCGATATACTGCCTCAATCGGTTGTCCGTCCGCCCCAGTCCGGTCAGGAAATCCCATGCCACACAAACCCATCATCGGCATCACTGCCACCCCCTCCGAGGATGTCTTCGATCACGGGACGTTCCGCCGCTATGCCGTCGCCAACACCTATGTCAACGCCGTCCGCGCCGCCGGCGGTATCCCCGTCATCCTTCCGCCGGGAGAAATCGATCTTCAGGCGATCCTCGATACGGTCGATGGCCTGATTTTCAGCGGCGGCAGCGACATCGATCCCGCCATCTATGGCGATACGGATGTCCATGAGAAAACGTACGGGATCGACCCCGAACGCGACGCCTATGAACTCGCCCTAATGAATCTGGCTTACACCCAGGACAAGCCATTCCTTGGCATCTGTCGCGGCATCCAGACCATGAACGTCGCCCTCGGCGGGACGCTCATCCAGGATGTGCCCTCCGCCGTCGGCACCGACATCGAGCATCGCCAGCAGGCCCTCGGCAAATCGATCACCGACACGTCCCACACCGTCACGGTCACGGAAGGCACCATCCTCGCCGATATCCTCGACGACACGGCCGTCGAGGCGAATTCCTTCCATCACCAGTCCGTCGGCACACCTGCTTCCAACGTCGACGTGATCGCGACCTCCGCCGATGGCGTTATCGAGGCCATCGTCGCTCCCGATCGTCACTTCGCCCTCGGCGTCCAGTGGCATCCAGAGATGCTCGCCGCCGGACACGCCGAGCACCTCGCCCTCTTCCGGGCTCTCGTCGCTGCCTGCCAGCCCGCCGCCGTCCCCGCCGACTGACCCCACCTGAGGTCCCGCAGAACAGCGACGCCTCGAAGACGACAGAACGCCGGCATCCGCAATGGATGCCGGCGTTCTTCGTGACCTGGGAATGGTGCTGACTAGCTCGCCAGTGAGACGGGCTCCCGGATTGCTTCCGGCTTCTGCGCTGCCGACCGCCGGCGTGCCTCGTGGAAGGACTCCGGCATCGACGCGGCCAGCGCCTCGTCGATCGTATTGGCGAGGACGAAGGTCATCTCGTCCTTCAGTTCCTGCGGCAGATCGTCGAGATCGACCTCGTTGCGCTTCGGCAGGATGAACGTCGTCACCCCGGCGCGGCGCGCGCCGAGCGCCTTCTCCTTGATCCCGCCGACCGGTAGCACCTGTCCACGCAGCGTCACCTCACCGGTCATCGCCACGTCCTCGCGGACGGGCACGCCCGAGAGCAACGAGATGAGTGCCGTCGTCATCGCCACACCGGCGGACGGACCGTCCTTCGGTATCGCCCCGGCTGGCGCGTGGACGTGGATATCCGAGTCCTTGTAGAAGCTCTCGTCCAGCCCAAGGTCCTTCGCCCGCGACCGCACGAAGGAGAATGCGGCCGATGCCGACTCCTTCATCACGTCGCCGAGTTGTCCGGTGACGGTCAGCCCGCCCTTGCCCGGCATCTTCGTCGCCTCGATGAACATGATGTCGCCACCCGCACCCGAGACCGCGACACCGATCACCACACCCGGCTGGCTCGTGCGATCAGCCAGCTCCTCGTAGAAGAACCTCGGACGGCCAAGGTACTCCCGGATTTCGGCCGTTCCGACCTCGGCGGGGAGCTCGCGCCCTTCCGCCAACGCCGTCGCCAGCTTCCGGCACGCCGACCCAATCTCCCGTTCGAGATTGCGGACACCCGCCTCCCGCGTGTAGTGCTGGATGATCGCCATCAGCGCATCATCAGCCCAGGTCACCTGATCGGCCTTGAGGCCATTCGCCTTCATCTGCTTCGGCACCAGGTACCGCTTCGCGATGTTCAGCTTGTCCTCATCGGTGTAGCCGCTCAGTTGCAGGATCTCCATGCGGTCCCGCAATGGCGCCGGAATCGTGTCCAGCAGGTTCGCCGTCGCGATGAACATCACCTTCGACAGGTCGAATGCCACGTCGAGGTAGTGATCGCGGAACGTGCTGTTCTGCTCCGGATCCAGCACCTCCAGGAGCGCCGATGACGGATCGCCCCGCCAGTCATTGCCGAGCTTGTCGACCTCGTCCAGTACGAAGACCGGATCGTTCGAACCCGCCCGCCGGATCGCCTGGATGATGCGTCCCGGCATCGCGCCGACGTACGTCCGCCGGTGCCCGCGAATCTCGGACTCGTCGCGCACGCCGCCGAGCGACATCCGGGTCATCTCCCGACCCATCGCCCGCGCGATCGACTGCGCCAGGCTGGTCTTGCCGACACCCGGAGGGCCGACGAGGCAGAGGATGGGCTCGCGATTGATCTGCTCCTCACCCTCGACCGCGTTCTCCTGCTTCAGCTTCCGCACCGCAAGGTATTCGAGAATCCGGTCCTTGATCTTGTCCAGCGCGTAGTGATCCTCATCGAGGATCTGCCGCGCCCGTTGGATGTCGATCGCGTCCTCGGTGCTCGTTGTCCACGGCAGGCTGGTCAGCCAGTCGAGGTACGTCTTGATGACGCCATATTCAGCGGCGGCGGGCGGCAGCTTGCTCAAGCGATCGAGCTCCCGGTTCGCCTCCTTCGCCGCCTCCTCGGACATGCCTGACGACTCGATCTTCTCGCGAAGCTCGCTGACCTCGGCCTCCGTCTCGCTGCTCTCGCCAAGCTCCTTCTGGATGGCCTTCATCTGCTCGCGCAGGAAATACTCGCGCTGCGACTTGCTCAGCTCCTCCTGCACGTCCGTCTGGATCTTGCGCCCGAGTTCGAGCACGTCCAGCTCCTTCGTCAGGAAGGCGTTCAGCGTCTGCAGCTTCTCCTTTACCGAGTCGATTTCGAGCAGTTCCTGCCGCTCGGTCGGTTCCATCCGGAGATTGGATGCCACGAGGTAGACAAGATGGCGGGCATCGTCATCGACGTTCAGCGCCGCGGTCACCAGTTCGTCTGGCAGGTGCGGCACCAGCGACACCAGCCGCTGGAACAGGTCGAGCGTGTTGCGCATCAGCGCCTGCACCTCGACGGTCGATTCGACCGTTTCCGGGATGCGCTGCACGCGCGCCACGAGATACGGCTCCTCCTGCGTCACCTCGAGGATCTTCATCCGGTCGACACCCTGCACCGCAAGGCGCACAGTGCCGTCCGGCACCCGCATCATCTGGTGGATCGTGGCGATCGTGCCGACTTCGAGGATGTCATCCGGACCGGCGCCCTCGGCCAGATCCGGATCCTTCTGCATCACCATGGCAACGGTCCGCTCACCGGCCATCACGTCGTCGATCAGCCGCAACGATCGCGCTTGCGCCGCCGCCAGCGGCACCAGTGTCAGCGGCAGTACGACCGTTCCGCGCAGCGGCAACAGCGGCAATTCCTCGATGCCATCGTCATCCGCAGGGGTGTCAGCAGCCGGAATGTCCATATCGGCAAGCGGGAGGGCCTCCACCTCGGGTGCGCTATCCGGGTCCGTCGTGGCGACCGGTTCTGCAGTCTCCGATGTCCCCTCGTTCTCGAGCGCAGGGTCGTTCACTACCTCGTCGCGAACCTCTCGGTCCTGGTCGTTCTCATGGTCGTGGTTGTTGGTGGTCATGCGTCTCCCTCTTCGGGCTGTGCGCCCTCGCGGTCGATTCGCCGCGCGACGATCATTCTCCCCTGCGTTCGTGGAATGCGCACATGCAGGAATCCGTTCTGGTATGTCGCCTCGGCAAGATCGACATCCACGGCGAACGGAATCAGCGCATCGGCAGAGAACGCGCCGTAGGGAATGCGGGCTTCATGGTAGGAACGGTGCAGGCAGGTGCTGGGGTCCGGCCGGATTCCACGAACCGACAGCACATCGCCTTCCACGGTGATGTCGATGTCGTCCGGATTCATCCCCGCGAGTTCGGCAACCACCTCGAAACTGTCCGTCGTTTCGAACACCTCCAGGGCCGGCCGCCATCCCCCGCGCTGGGCGCCCCTGATCTGCGCGCGCGTACTGACCGGCCGGAACAGATCGTCCAGTTCCGTCGGTCGTTTGGTCTCGAGGCCAACGCGGCCCCGGCGTACGACGATCATCGGATCTCCTTTGCAACAGGTCGAGGATGCGAGTCTCCGATATGCTACGGCGTGAGGCTGTGCGGACTCGATCCAGGACCATTATACATGACGAACCCGTATCTTGCTACAATCTGTATCAACTTCCACATGGGAAGCATCACATCTGTTTCGCCAGGATCACCAGCACGGTGACGCCCCACCCCAGGATCGACACAAAGAGCGGCCAGTCGCGCAGCAGCACCGATTCCGGCGATCCACCGAGGTTCCGCCCATACACGAGGAAGAGATAGCGGCTCACGGCAAACGCCACAAAGGGAATAGTCAGCATCATGCTGTCGTCACTCGGGACGAACGCCGATACAAACGTGTACATCGAGTACGCCATCAGCGTGGATGCCGCCGTGAGCGAGATGAACTGGTCCAGCACCGGAATGCTGTACCCACGCAGCGACGGCCGGTGCGCTTCCGCATCGCCAACGAGCGTGGAGATCTCGTTTCGCCGCTTGCAGAAACCGAGGAAGAGCGACAGGAAGAACGTGCAGAGCAGCAACCATGCCGACACCGTCACACCCACCGCCGCTGCACCGGCCACCGCCCGCAGGATGAATCCACCCGCAATGATGAAGACATCGAGGATCACGATGTGCTTCCACGAGACCGAATACATCACCATCATCGCGAGGTACGCCACGCAGACGGCAAGCAGCCGCCAGGAGACGAACGCGGCGATGGCGCACCCGCCAACCGCCAGCACGCCGGCCAGGGTCAGCGCGGCCCTCGGCGCGATGATGCCAGCCGCCAGGGGCCGTGCGCGCTTCGTCGGATGGTGGCGGTCCCGTTCGATGTCCCGCCAGTCGTTGAAGATGTAGATGGTCGAACTGATCGCACAGAACGCAATGAATGCCAGCACGGAATCCAGAATGGCTTCTGGCCGGTCGAACAACCGCGCGAAAACGAGGGCAGCGAACACGATCGCATTCTTGGACCACTGAATGGGCCGCACCAGCCGAATCCAGGCTCGCACCATCGACCCCTCCCGCACACGAATGCCGGGCGGATGAATCGAGACCTGCTGACTCTCGGACCCCTGCGCTTCCGATGGTACTGACAACCTGAACTCCTCATGCCTTGGCTTCGCCTGCAATCGCCCTTGGGGCAGGCGCGTCGCAGTGCGTACAATACACAGGGAAATGGTCCCTACTGTGGGAGAATGCGTCATGCATTCTGCGTAGGGGACCCGGCCTCTCGCCCGCGCGCCCTGGCAGCATCGTGCTTCGCCGAGCGTCATGTGCGCGCTCAAGTGTGACACACGCCGCCGGTCCACCATGACCCCGATCGTAACGCCGCGACGACGGCACGCTGCAACCCGTCTCCATCCCCAGAGGAGAGTCCGTGAGAGTTTCGACGGCTGATGTGTTCGAGGCCACCCAGAAAGACCTCGAGCTCGTCGAGCAACGACTGCTGCAGTCGGCCAGGATCGATTATCCGGTCGTCTCCAACCTCGTCACCGGTCTGGTGGCGACCGGCGGCAAGCGCCTGCGTCCGCTGCTGCTCCTGCTCGCGGCGAAGGCCTTCACCTACGATCGTGATCGCGCCATCATCGCTGCCGCAGGCGTGGAACTGCTCCACACCGCATCGCTCGTGCATGACGACAACATCGACCGCGCGGCGATCCGACGGGGCCAGCCCACGCTGAACAGTCAGCTGAGTTCCGGCGCCGTCATTCTCATCGGTGACTTCCTGTTCGCCCAGAGCGCCATGCTCGCCGCCGCTACGGAGAGCGTCCGCGTTGTCTCGATCTTCGCGTCCACGCTTGGCTCCATCTGCGACGGCCAATTGCTCGAAACGCTCCAGGCCCACGACCTCGGGCAGGATCGCGAATCCTACGAGAAACGCATCTATGGCAAGACGGCGTCACTGTTCGCCGGAGCTGCCGAAATGGGCGCGGTCATCGGACACGCATCCGAAGCTGCCATCAACGAAATGCGCGGATTCGGCGGCGATATTGGCATGGCATTCCAGATCATCGACGATGTCCTGGACCTCCGGCAGGGCACGCAGACACTCGGCAAGCCAGCCGGCAATGACCTTCGCCAGGGCGTGGTCACCCTTCCAACCATGATCTACGCCGCTGCGCTCGCCGAGAACAGCCCGGAACGGGACACGCTCGAACGGATCGTGGCCGGCGAGGAGACGCGTGACGACGTGATCGATGGGATCATCGACGCCATCCGGGCATCCGGTGCGATCGAGGAAACCGAGCGCATCGCCGGCGAGTACTCTGCCAGCGCCCGAAACCGCCTCCGCGTCGTCGAGGACGAATCGATCCGCATGCAGTTCGAGGAAATCGTCGAGCTCACCCTCGACCGCTCCTACTGACCCGCCACGATACCTGTCGCCATGGTGCCGAATAAACAGCGCGATCTTCGCCGTGGTCGGCAGTCGGTGGTCGCATCTACAGGCGGCGTGTCGCTCTTGTTCGACATTGTCATGTGAGAGAAGGCCCTCGGCGAATGACATCGCCGAGGGCCTTTGCCGTCTCCAGGATTGGTGATGGATCAGGACACCGCAGCGGCCACACGCGATCGAGCGACCTTCGCCTCCCATCCCGAGACAGGAGGCGTTTCCTTCGTCTGCGGAATCGTCGGCACGTTCACGAACGCCGGTCCACCATGCGCCAGCGCCGCCCGGATCGTGTCCTCCAACGCATCCGCCGAGGTCACGTCCCAGGCCTTCAGGCCGAATCCGCGCGCAATCCCGGCGTAATCAACGGTCGAGAAGTCCACCGAGAAGTACCGCTGCTCGTGGTCGAGGTGCTGCAGCTCCTTGATCCACCCGAACGATCCGTTGCTGCAATGCACCAGCACGATCGGCAGGTTCAGGCGGCTGATCGTCTCCAGCTCTCCCACCGACATGCCGAAGCTGCCATCCGTGGTCACCGACACGATCCGCTTCTCCGGCGCCGCATAGTACGCGCCAACCACACCCGGAATCGAATAGCCAAGCCCGCCATAGGCGCGCGGAATCACCATCGACCGCCCGACGTGGTTCAACACGTACTGGGCCGAAAGATACGGCGTCGGCGTTCCGGGATCGGCCACGATCACGGTCTCGTCATCCAGCGCAGCACGCAACGCGGCGATCAACCGCTGCGGCCGGATCGGGAATGCATCGCTCGTCGCCTCCTCGGCGATGCGCGCGAAATACGCGTCCTTCTGCGCGTGCAACGTCTCGATCCGGTCCCGGTTACGCTTGGCCACCGCCAGGGCATCGACCGCTGCCAGCAAGTCCTCCAACGACGCCCGCGCGTCGCCGAGCAGGAACGCCGATGCCGCGTAGGTATTGCCAATCTCCCGGCTCGCCAGGTCGAGATGAATCGACTTCGGCGGTGTCGCCCGCTTCGGCAGCGTCCAATGTGAAGTCGTGGTCGAGTCAGTCCGCGTGCCAATGAAGATCACCAGATCGCTCTCGGCGATCCAGGCATTCGCGTACGACCGCGCACCGTTCCCGCCGACGACGCCGAGCGAGACCGGACTCGTCTCCGCGATTGCACCCTTGCCGTTGATACTCGTCCCGACCGGAATATTCGTCGCTTCCGCGAGGGCCGTCAGCGCGTCCCACGCCCCTGAGGTCATGACGCCGCCGCCGGCAACAACGACCGGCCGCTCGGCCTCGGCGATCAGCCGCGCCGCCCGTTCGATCTCGGAGGCGTCCGAGCGCGGGCGGCTGCTCGGCACGACATCGGACTCCCGTCCGGAGGTGTATCGCAACGAACCGTCGCTCTCATCCTCCAGTACGTCGGCCGGCAGCGAGAGGTGGACGGCCCCCGGACGGTCGCTCGTGGCAAGGCGGACGGCACGGTGCACCGCATCCTCCATCCCACTCGCCCGGTGAACGCGCTCCGCCCACTTCGTGATCGGCCGGAACAGCCCGACCTGGTCCAGCTCCGTGAGGACATTACGATAGTCCTCGCCCACCGGTGTGTCCGAGGTCATGCAGAGCACCGGAATTGCCGACCCCTGCGCCTCGGCGACGCCGGGAATGATGTAGGTCGCACCGCCGCCGCTCGGTCCCTCGCAGACCCCCAGCCGCCGCGACACCCGCGCGTAGACATCCGCCATGAACGACGCGGACCGCTCGTCTCGCGTCATGATGTGATTGATCGCGGGCTCATGGTACAGCGCGTCGTAGAACGCCATGCCGGTGTCACCGGGCAGCCCGAAGATCGTATCGACACCGTTGGCGCGCAGCGCCTGGACGAGAAGATGTGCTCCGTTCATCGCGTGCCTGCCTGTTCGATAATGAACTGATACGCTGAAATCACGATCGGCGGCGAACCCGCACGCCGATATAGGCATCATTGACATTCGTCCCGGTGGGACCGCATCGGAAAAGGTCACCAGTCGCGGCGAGGTACGTCCCACTGTCGTTCGCGGCAAGCGAGGTCTCGGCATCACGTCCCGCCGCATTGCCGCGCGCAACGGTCTCTGCGTCGACGATGGCCCCGGCCGCTCCCCGATTCGCCCCATCGTCCCCATCGGAAGCGAGACTGGCAATCACCCAGCCATTCCGGCGGCCCTCCAGCGCTAGCGCGGCAGCCAGGGCGAACTCCGTATTCCGCCCTCCAATACCGTTCCCGCGCACGGTCACCGTCGTCTCGCCACCCCCGAGCACGACCCTCACATCTTCCGGCATCGACGCGCAAAGCTCAACGAACGTGGCTCCACGCTCCGCCGCCTCGCCTTCGACTGCGCGCCAGACGACCTGGGTCCGATGCCCGGCCTTCCGCGCGGCCCCGGCCATCGCCTCCACGAACGACGCGTTATCCGCCATCACCGCCCAGACATCGCCAGGGTGCGAATCAGCAGGCTCAGGCCCTCCCGACCCAGCCAGAAGCCATTCCCCAACGGCGAGAGAAATCCGGTCGAGCAAACCATATCGCTCCAGCAACGACAACGCGCGCGCCGGATCGGGCTGGCGTTCCACGGTCGGGCCGCTCGCAATCACGCCCGGATCGTTCCCCAGGACGTCCGACAGGATCAGCGAGACGCATCGCGCCGGCCCGATCGTCCGGCGCAAGCCCCCCCCCTTCACACGGCTCAGTTCGCTCCGAACCGCATTGAGGTCCTGGATTGGCGCTCCGGCGCGCAGCATCGCCTCGGTGACCGCCTGGATATCCTCCAGCGTCAGCTCGCCCGCAGGAGCCTCCAGCAACGCCGAACCGCCGCCAGAGATCAGCGCGATCACCGTATCGTCCGCATTCAGCCCACCGGCCAGACCGAGCATCTCCCGCGTCGCACGCACGCCACGCTCGTCCGGGACCGGATGCGACGCCTCACGTACCACGAAGCCCGGCAGCGCAGCATCCGCCGGAACGTGACCATCCTTGGTCAGCACGATGCCGGTGTCGATCCGCCCACCAAGCACGTCCAGGAGGCCCGATGCCATCGGGACTGCTGCCTTGCCAACGGCGAGCGCCACGACCCGCCCGTCACCAAGGGCGATAGCCCGCTCGCCGACACGCAGAACCCCATCGGCGCAGGAGAGATGATTACGCACCGCCGCACGCGGATCAGCGGATGCAATGCCCGCGGCGAACATCGCCGCGATCAGCTCGCGGGCACCGGCGCCATCCAGCCCGTCACTCATTCGGGCTCGTCCATCGGCGTCTCGCTCGCTTCCAGCCGCGCCAGCGCATCGCGCAGGTCATCCGGCAGCGGTGCCCGGAACACCTTCCGCTCGCCGTTCGGCAGCGTCAGCCCGAGTTCTGCGGCATGCAGGAATTGCCGCCGCAAACCGATCTCCTCGGCCACCCGCATCGCCAGCTCGCCGCCGTACACGTCGTCACCCACTACCGCATGCCGGATGAACGCGAGATGAACGCGAATCTGGTGCGTCCGACCAGTCTCGATCTCGGCGTCGAGCAGCGTCGCATTCCGGAATCGCTTCGCGACCTGAAAGTGGCTGACCGCATGCCGGCCACTACGGACCACTGCCATCTGCTGCCGGTTCGCCGGATTCCGTCCGATCGGGGCATCGACCGTGGCCTCGTCCTCCTCGAACGGCCGGACCGCCAGCGTGATGTACCGCTTCTCGACCGAGCGCTCCTGCCACTGCGCCATAAGCAGGTTCTGCGCGCGATCGGTCTTCGCGACCACGATCAGACCGGAGGTGTCCTTGTCGAGCCGGTGCACGATGCCCGGCCGCGTACTCCCCACGATCGAAATGTCCTTCGCATGTCCGAGAATCGCGTTCACCAGCGTTCCGGTCGGGTGTCCCGGCGCGGGATGGACCACCATCCCTGCCTTCTTGTTCACCACGATCACATCGCCATCCTCGTAGACGATGTCGAGCGGTATCCGCTCGGGCAACACGTCGATCTCCTCGGTCACGGGAATCGTCACCGTGACGACCTCCCCTTGGGTGACCTTGAACGATCGTCGGCGCGCCTGCCCATCGACCAGGATGTTGCCGCTCTCGATCAGCGATTGCAGGTACGTCCGGCTGAGGTCGGGAAGCTGCTCCGAGATGAAGCGGTCGAGCCGCATATCGCGGTCGTCCATCGTTGGACGGAGGGTGATGACATCCAGCTCGTCGGTGTCATCGGTCTGGATGGAACTGCGATCGGTCATGCGTGGGAGCCATTCCTCATGGTGGGAGTTGAAGGGGTCGTGTCGCCAGGCGTTTCGGGATCGTCGGGTGCTCTGCCATCGGCCGGCGCAGGTTTTTCATCCCGAAGGGCGGTCCACGCCATCAGGATGAGCCCAATGGTGATGGCGGAATCGGCAATATTGAAGCGCGGATAGCTCCCCACCGCCACGAAATCCACCACATACCCCAGCCGGATGCGGTCCAGCAGGTTGCCGATCGCGCCGCCGAGCACCAGGCCCACCGCGATCGGCACCAGCGGATGGGTCCGCAAGGTCGTGCGCATCATGCCGATGAAGAGCGCTGTCGCCAGCACCGCGAAAACCGCAAGCAACATCGGCTGCCCGGCGAGGATGCCGAATGCTGCGCCAGTGTTCTGGATGTACTCGAAGGCAACGATGCTGCCGACGAGGTCGACGCGATGCCTCGTCGCATCGACGCCGATCCAGGCGCTGACGATCCATTTCACCACCTGATCGGCGAGCAGCACACCACCGGCGATGACAGAGATCGCCGACCAGCGCGGAGCGGATCGTTGCGGAGCAGTCGGTTCAGTCACGTTCAGGGGCACACTCGCTGGGATCGGAAGGAATCGCACCGGATACGCCTGCATCCGGATTCCATCGGTCGATGGTAGCACGCAGGAAGCGGACGGCGACCGCGACCCACCGCCGAACTATACTCATCACGCTGTCCGTGGGCGGGAGTGCCGCCCCACCCGTGTCTTGATTCTGGATCTGGAGCCATCGTGACTACGAAGCAAGCGCCGCTCCGGCTGCTGGTCGCCGGCGGCGGCACCGGCGGTCATGTCTTTCCCGCCGTCGCTGTCGTCGAGGAAATCCGCGCTCGTGAGCCGGAAACCGGATTGTTCTGGATTGGCGGCCACAAGGGCGTAGAAAGCCGGATCGCGAAAGAACACAACATCCCCTTTCGCGCCGTCCAGATGGGGAAACTCCGCCGCTACTTCGACATCGAGAACGCCAAGGATGCCTTCCGCTTCCCCATCGGCGTCGTGCAATCCTGGCCGCTGATCCGTTCGTTCGCCCCCGACGTGATCTTCAGCACGGGCGGCCACGCCAGCGTCCCGTCCGTGATCGCCGGCTGGACGCACCGGGTGCCGATCCTCACGCACGAGCAGACCGCGCAGATCGGCATGGCGAACCGGATCTCCGCAAAGTTCGCCTCGTCGTTCGCCGTGAGCTTCGCCGAGAGCGTTCCCCTTGCCGAGGGTATCCACAAGCACGTCGTCCTCACTGGTAACCCGGTCCGCAGGTCCCTCCTCGACGGCGATGCCGAACGCGGACGCCAGCGATTCGGATTCACGACGGATCTGCCGGTGCTCTACGTCACTGGCGGCGCGCAAGGTGCGACCCGCCTGAACGCTGGCATCGAACCCAACCTGCCGTCGTTCCTCGAACGCATGCAGATCGTTCATCAGGCCGGACCAGCCTCCGCCGAGAACGACGATGCCGCCCGCCTCACGGCCCTCCGCGAAACCCTGCCCAACCACCTGAAGCAGCGATACGCCGTCACCGAGTTCGTGGGCGAAGAGCTCCCGGATGTCTTTGCGATGGCGGATCTGGTCGTCAGTAGGTCGGGAGCAGGGACGGTCGCCGAACTGGAACTCGTCGGCAAGCCCGCGATCCTCGTTCCCCTCCCCAACACCGGCGGCGACGAGGCGACGAAGAACGCCCGCGTCCTCGAAAAGGCCGGCGCCGCTGTCATGATCGAGCAGAAGGATGCGACACCGGAGCGGCTCGCCGAGGAGATCAACCGCCTGCTCGCCGATCGCACCCGACTCGCCACAATGGCCGCAACCGCGAAGTCGATGGGGCGTCCGGATGCCGCGGCCCGCCTGGTGGATGAACTCTTCGCCCTCCGCCGCTGACCTCTACGTCCGGTCGAGCGCCGTCGCGATTGCCTCGGCGGCGCTGCCGCACCGGATGACCTCGATGCTCGAAGGCACATCGTGGGTCAGATGGGCGTGCGATGGGATCACGATTCGCCGGAATCCCAGCCGCGAGACCTCGTTGATGCGGCGGTCGAGCTGGTTCACCGACCGCAGTTCGCCGGAGAGCCCAATCTCGCCGACCACGACCGTCGCCGGATCGACCGGCACATCACGCAGGCTGGACGCGATGGCCGTCGCAATTGCGAGATCGACGGCAGGTTCCATCACGCGCAGACCACCCACAACATTCGCGTAGACATCCTGCGTCCCAAGTTCCAGCCCAACCCGCTTCTGCAACACCGCGACGAGCAGTTGCAGGCGGCTCGTATCAAGTCCGTTCGCACTCCGTCGAGGCAGCCCGAACGCCGTCGGCGTGGTGAGCGCCTGCACCTCGACGAGAATCGGCCGCGATCCCTCCATCGTCACCGCCACAGTCGAACCCGACGTGGCCGCCGACCGTTCCTCCAGGAACGCCTCCGATGGGTTGGTGACTTCCCGTAACCCGATATCGGCCATCTCGAAGACCCCGACTTCGTCCGTCGAGCCGAACCGGTTCTTCACCGCGCGCAGGATCCGGTACTGATGAAACCGGTCGCCCTCCAGGTAGAGCACGGCGTCCACCATGTGTTCCAGCACGCGCGGCCCGGCAATCGCCCCTTCCTTCGTGACGTGCCCGATCACGAAGACCGGCACATTGCGCGGTTTCGCCCACTGCATCAGCCGCGACGTACATTCCCGCACCTGCGAGACGCTTCCAGCGGCCGATGTAATCTCGTTCAGCATTACCGTCTGGATCGAGTCGATCACCACCAGCGCAGGATCGACCGTCTCGATCGTCGACAGAATCTCTTCCAGGTCCGTTTCCGAGAGCAGCGACAGATACGACGAGGTCACACCGAGCCGGTCCGCCCGCAGCTTCACCTGCTGCGCCGATTCCTCGGCGGAGACGTAGACGACCGGATGCTGGGCCGATCCCAGCACGCCCGCGGCCTGCAGGATCAATGTCGATTTCCCGATGCCCGGATCGCCGCCGACCAGCACCAGGGATCCCGGCACCAATCCGCCGCCAAGCACCCGGTTCAACTCGGAGATCGGCACATCGACCCGGCTCTGTCCGACCCTCGTCACACGATCGAGCGGCTGCAGCACCGCACGCGAACGACCGACCGCACGGACTGGCGACGCCGTCCGCTCCTCGATCGTCTCCACCATCGTGTGCCATTCGCCGCATCCTGGGCATTTCCCGAGGTAGGCCGGGCTGACTGCGCCGCACTGCTGACAGACCCAGGATGTCCGTACCTTTGGCATCGCTATCGTTGCGTCCTTCTGTGCGAAGGAGCCGGCGCCAGGAATCCCCTTCCCGGCACCGGCTCTCGAAAGAAATCCGTTCGCTTTGTAGTGGCGCCCCTGATCGCCGGTCTGCCGACGGCTAGACCGTCGCCAGTTCCGCCGCTTCCTCCAGCTTCAGCAGATCGTCCTCCACCGTCACGCGGACGGTGTGGCCCGGAAGGAAGCGCCCGTTGAGCAGGCCCTCCGCCAGCGGGTCCTCGATCAGGTTCTGGATGATCCGGCGCAGCGGCCGCGCCCCATACGTATGGTCATAACCACGTTCGCCGAGCAGGTCCTTCGCCTCGACCGTGATATCGAGCGTGATGTCCTGCTCGCCCAGCTGCTGGCGCACCCGCGCCAGTTCGAGATCGACAATCGCGCGAATCTCGTCCTGGGTCAGCGAATGGAAGACAATCGTCGCGTCGATCCGGTTCAGGAACTCCGGCCGGAAGGTTTGGCGCAACCGCTCCATCACCTTGGTCGTCATCAGGCCGTGATCGCGGTTCCGCGTCTTCTCGTCGTCCTCGCGTTGAGCGAAGCCCATCGAGAGGTTGCGTCCGATCTCCTCCGCGCCAACGTTCGACGTCATGATGATGATCGTGTTCCGGAAATCGACCTTCCGCCCCTTGGCGTCGGCCAGGTTCCCGTCCTCCATGATCTGCAGCAGCATGTTGAAGGCTTCGGGGTGCGCCTTCTCGATCTCGTCGAACAGGATCACCGAATACGACTTGCGCCGCACCGCCTCCGTGAGCTGACCGCCTTCTTCATACCCGACATAGCCTGGAGGCGCACCGACAAGGCGGGCAACCGCATGCCGCTCCATGAACTCCGACATGTCGATCTTGATCAGGTGGTCTTCCGAACCGAACATGAACTCGGCCAGCGCCTTCGCCAGCAAGCTCTTGCCGATCCCAGTGGGGCCAAGGAAGATGAACGACCCGATGGGACGCCGTGGATCCTTGATGCCTGCCCGGGCGCGACGGACCGCCTTCGAGATCGTGGCCACCGCCTCGTCCTGGCCCACGATCCGCTCGTGGAGCGCGTCCTCCATGTGCAGAAGCCGCTCCGACTCCTCACCCGCGATTCGCACCAGAGGAATCCCGGTCCACATCGAGACGACCTCGGCGACGTCCTCCTCGGTGACATACACCTCTTCGGACGCCTGCTGATCCTTCATCCCCTGTTCCTGTTGCTCGATACGATCGCGCAGCTTCCGCTCGCGATCGCGCAACTCGGCGGCCATCTCGAACTCCCGGCCGTTCACGGCCGACTCGAGTTCGCGCTGCAGGGATGCCAGCCCGGCCATCGCTTCGCGCAGGCTCGGGGGCGAGATCGACCGCTGCATCCGCACGCGGGACGATGCCTCGTCGATCAGGTCGATTGCCTTGTCGGGCATGAAGCGATCGGTCACATACCGCGCCGCCAGATTGGCCGCGGCCTGGAGCGCCTCATCGCTGATCTTGAGCTTGTGATGCTCCTCGTAGAGTTCGCGCACGCCTTCGAGGATCTGGATGGTCTCCTCGATGGACGGCTCCGCCACCTGCACCGGCTGGAAGCGCCGCTCCAGCGCCGCATCCCGCTCGATGTACTTGCGATATTCGTCCAGCGTCGTGGCGCCGATCGTCTGCAATTCGCCACGGGAAAGCGCCGGCTTCAGGATGTTCGCGGCATCCACCGCTCCTTCCGCCGCCCCCGCGCCGACGAGGGTATGCAACTCGTCGATGAAGAGGATCGCCTTGGTCTCCTTGACCTCGTTGACGATCTTCTTCAGGCGCTCCTCGAACTCGCCACGATACTTCGTTCCCGCGACCAGCGCCCCGATGTCGAGCGCCACAAGGCGCTTGCCCTGCAATTGCTCCGGCACGTCACCCGAAACGATGCGTTGGGCAAGGCCCTCCACGATCGCCGTCTTGCCAACGCCCGGTTCGCCAATGAGCGCGGGGTTGTTCTTGGTTCGCCGCGACAGGATCTGCATCACGCGGTCGATCTCGGTGGAACGCCCGATGAGCGGTCCGAGCCGGTCGGTGCGGGCCGCTTCGGTGAGGTCGAATCCGAGCGCATCCAGATAGGGAGTTTTCGTCTGCTGTTTCGACTGCGCCTGCTGCGAAGCCGACTGGCTCACAACCTGCATCACCTGCGCGCGCACCTTCTCAAGGTTGACGCCCAAGCTCTCCAACACACCTGCCGCAATGCCCTCGCCCTCGCGGACGAGCCCGAGCAGCAGATGCTCCGTTCCGATGTAGTGGTGATTCAGTCGCCGCGCCTCGTCGACCGAAAGCTCGATCACCTTCTTCGCACGCGGCGTCAGGCCAATCTCACCCATGATCATCGAATCGCCGCGACCGATGATGAACTCCACCGCCGAGCGGACCTTGGGCAGCTGCACGCCCATGTTCGCCAGCACTTTCGCCGCGACACCGTCGCCTTCCCGCACAAGCCCAAGGAGGAGGTGTTCGGTTCCGATGTAATTGTGGTTGAACCTCTGGGCTTCTTCCTGGGCGAGCGTGAGGACCTTGCGAGCTCGATCCGTGAACTTGTCGAACTTTTCCGCCATCCTGAAGCTCTCCCGATGTGTCTGTCACGCCCGTATTGCGCGCGTGATGGCAAGCAGATCTACCCGTCAATACGCAGGATGGGTGCACGCGGACGTCCAACCACATCATTGTGCCGCACGTACGAGCGAATGTGGGGCGAAGGGATGAGCGTCTCTCCCTTGCGGGACAAAGCAGATAGCCAACAACGGCAGGGAGTCCGCTCCCAGCCGTTGTTGGCGTTTCTATCACATTTCCGATGGTTGTGTCTGGCCGAATGACCAGTAGCCAGGGGCAACGGACCGAACCGGGCCACCCGTTTTCAGGCGATTTGCCTAGTTCGTCTCTTCTGCCGCAGCGGCCGCAGCATCGGCGGCGGCATGCGCCGCAGCGCTACCCGCACGCCCCGGCGCGCGATAGCCAGCAGCCTCGGCGTCCTCAGGTGTCGCGTAGTAGACCTCGGCGATCGTACGATCGTACCATGGCGAATCCGGCCCGTGGTAGATGTGCGAATCGGCATTTCCCTTGATCGGGAATCCAGCCGGCACATCGTTTTTGCCATCCCCGGCAACCCACGTCTTGCCTTCATCGGCAGCCGGACCGAGGACCTTCGCGGCATCCGCCGCGGCAACCTCGTCGACCACCTCACCGGCAGCCTCCGCAAGAGTGCGGTCGACAGCGGCTTCGGCAGCCTCGGTCGCCGTCTCCGTCGCGGCGTCCGGGGTCGTCCCCTCGAACACCTCAGCGGCGGTTTCGGCAGCCTGCTCGGTCACCACGTCACCGGCGGCCTCGGAGAAGGTGCGGTCGGCAGCCTCCTCTGCGGCCTCGGTCGCCGTCTCCGTCGAAGTCGACGCATGGGTCGCCTCGACGGCAGCCGGCTCCTCGTCATCGAGCGCACCCGCCAGAGCGAAGGCCAGCGCCATCGCCGACATGTCCTCGTCCTCGAAGGCGGGAGCCTGCTCGCTCTGCGACTGCTGGCGCGCCGAGCGCTGCTCGCGTCCGCGACGCTGGGCGGCGACTTCCTCGGCACGCTGGCGGCGCTCCTCGAACTGGGCAACCAGGTCGATGGCCGGAGCAGCCTCGGCTGCGGCGGTCGTGGCGGCAGCCCCCTCACCCTCGGCAGGCTCGGAAGCCTGCGAGGTGCCAGTCAGCCCCTCGGCCTCAAGCGCAGCGCGGATCTTCTGGACCAGCGCGTCACGCTCTTCCACGATGCCCTCGCCGAACACAGCCTCAAGTTCGGTATCCGGCGTATCCAGCGCGCGGCGCAGGCTCAGGCCCATGCGGCGGCGCTGCGGGTCGATACGGATGATGCGCAGGATCAGGTCCTGCCCCTCACCAACGACCTGCTTCGGATGCTGGATGCGCTCATCGGCCAGCTCGGAGACGTGGATCAGCCCCTCGATACCATCCTCGATTCGCGCAAACGCACCGAAGTTGGCCAGCTGGGTGACGGTGCCCTTGACGAGCTGCCCGACCTCGTAGGATGTCGCCACGCGGCTCCACGGCTCCGCCTGGGTGCGCTTGATGGACAGCGCGATCTTCTTGGTATCCGGGTACACGCCCAGGATATAGACGTCGACCTCGTCGCCCACCTTCAGGAGTTCGCTTGGGTGGCGCACGCGGCT
The DNA here is from genome assembly GCA_049841275.1 of Thermomicrobiales bacterium. Taxonomy (GTDB): domain Bacteria; phylum Chloroflexota; class Chloroflexia; order Thermomicrobiales; family UBA6265; genus JASGDN01. Next base: position 20,207 of record JASGDN010000004.1, on the reverse strand, counting down.
CCAGCTCAGCTCGGAGAGGTGAACCAGTCCGTCCGCACCGCCGATGTCCACGAAGGCGCCGAAATCACAGATGGAGGAAACACGACCCTTGCGGATGTCGCCTTCCTTGAGCTCCTCGATGAGGCGCTCCTTCATGATGTCGCGGCGCTCCTGGATCGCCTGGCGCTCCGAGAGGATGAGGCGATTGCGATGGCGATTGATCTCGATCACCTTCAGCGGCAGCTTGGATCCGATCAGCCGGGCCATGTCGGCCTGCTTGCTCGAATCGTCGCCCCCCCGGATCTCGGAGACCTGCGAGGCCGGCACGAACCCGCGAACGCCGTCCAGATTCACGAGGAGACCACCCTTGTTGTAATTGGTGACCTCGGCCTCGATGATCTCGTTGGCCTCGTGGAGTTCCTGCAGGCGCCGCCAGCTCTTCTCCTGGCGTGCGCGGTCGATGCTGACGACCGGATGGCCCTCCGCATTCTCCGGCTGCACCACGAAGACCAGCAGGGTATCGCCAACCTGGAGTGCGTCCTTTTCCTCAGCAGAAAGGCTCGAATACTCCTTCGCCGGCACGATGCCCTCTGCCTTGGACCCGATGTCCACCAGCAGCTCGTCCCGGTCGATATGCATGATGATCCCCTCGAGTACATCCCCATATTTCAGGGTCTTGTAATCGTGGCTGGGATCGCTGAGGAATTGCTCCATGAGCGAAGCACCGTCGAGTTCAGCCTCGAAGCTGACCGCGTCGGTCTCTGGCTCACGAATGTCCGTACCGTCCATAAACCTACCTTCAAAAGCGATAAGCACGCAGCAACCCCACCCACGGCCTACGGTGGCTGAATGCCATCTTCCGGGGGAGGTTTTGCCGGATTATACCCCGATTTGGTATGTCAACGCAACACGCCTAGCCCGCAATCCCGCCAGTTTTCGCCCCCAGGCTGCCCCCATGCGCTTGGCCCCCGCGGTACCAAATCCGTCCCGCAACGATCACCCTTGCAGGAAACCGATCGCACGAGGGGGACCCGACAGGATGCATGCAACGCTGACGGCTCGACGCCGGCGCAAGGCCGCTCCCGATACGACCGACGCATCCGTGCCGCTCGCTGCGCTGGACGATGCCGACCTTGTCCGGCAACCGGACCGAGCCGCAGCATTCGCCATCCTCTACGAACGTTATGCACCCCGCGTGATCGGCTATTATCGCTCGCGCATCCGCAGTGACACCGACGCCGAGGAAATCGCCGCCCAGACACTCGCCAAGGCGTGGGCCGGGTTCCCACCGGACCATCGCGGGACCTTCCGGTGCTGGCTCTTCACCATCGCCCACCACACCATCGTCGACTACTACCGCCAGTCTTCGCGCGCTCCCGCCTTCGTCTCCGATGCGCAATGGCACGCAGTGGAATCATCCACCCCTCATCCGGAGGAGACCTCGATCGCCGCCGAGACGCGTGCGGAACTCATCGCCGCCATCCTCGCCTTGCCCCCGGATCAGCAACACGCGATCGCCCTCCGGATCGCCGGCATGAAGGGCCGGGAAGTCGCCGACGTGATGGGCCGTAGCCATCAGTCCGTGAAGATGCTCCAGTTCCGCGGCATCTCCACCCTTCGCAAGACGCTCGACGCCGACATTCCCGACGCATCCGCCGGAGAGGAGCCATCCCGATGACCGACCGCTCCACCGACCTCGCCGACGCGCTCGACCATGCATGGGACGACCATCCCCCCGGCGCCGACCCCCTCCTCGACCGCCTGATGGCGCTTGGCCAGACCGACACCGACGCAAGGCAACGGGTCTATGCGCGCTTCCTCGCGCTCACTGCATCCAGCCTCAGCGGAAAAGGAAGGTCACCCATGAATGTGGCTGCCCTTGCACGATCGCGCCCCACGGCTATCCCCTCGCTGGAGCGACGGCACTGGCGCCTCCCGTGGCGCTTCGTGATGGGTGTCGCCATCGGCGCGGCCTTCCTGTTGCTCGTCGGGATTGTGCTCGGGACGTGGCTCCGCAGCGACATCGGCCCGTCTGGGATTCGGCACGAGCTTGCCGCCCTCGTCGGCCTCGACAGCAATCCGCGTGACGTCTCTGTCAACGCGAATGCGCTCGTCACGCCGGGAAACGCACCGGACGGCCGTATCACCATGGTCGCATGGCTTGTCACGCTTGATCCTGGCGGCGAGTTTCGCCTTCCCGCCGGCTACGAGTCGCTCGGCAAGTACCCAATCGATGTGCAGCTGGTTGAGGGCGAAGTGACCGTCATCGCGAGCGAGTCCACTGTGACAATTCCTGGTCCGGGAGAGAAGTCATCGGGGCCACTTCTGGGCGACATCTATGCCTATCGCAACGACAGCAGCAAGCCGGTTCAGTTGCTGGTCCTCGGCCCGAATGGCGCGACAACAGCCGGTGCTGGACCAGGCACCGAATGGCATGGCCTCGCCCAAGTCGATATCTCAACCAACGACGGCTACCAGGTCAATGTCTTTGCCGACGAACTCGACGAGAGTAGTCTTGTCCACCGTCTGCCCCAGGGCCGGTATGTGAGGTCGCCAGAAACCGCCGCCCCCTATACGGCGCTCGCCATCCAGGAGGGCTCGGTCATTGACAGCGATGGCACGATCTACCCGGCAGGATCGACCATCGACCTCACAAAGGTCCCCGCCGATACCCTTCGCCCGCTAAGCACATCAGGCTCGCCCCTGAAAGCATTCGCCCTCGGGTATAGTCCTCTGGCAGACAACCCTACACTTGATCCGATGGTCGAATCAATCGCGCCGTATTGGCTGACCTGGGCTGCCCCTTCGAGCGGCACCATGACCACCGTTCTTCGTGTGTTGACGATCGACCCTGGGCAATCGTTCGCAATGCCATCGGACGCCTACGTCGGGTACGCCGTATCGTCCGGAACCGGGGAGCTCGCCGCATCAAACCACGCCCAGACGATGGTAGTGCAAACCAGCGTCACCGTGATGCAGGAGCAAGGGGGCACGCTGACCTTCACGGCTGACGGAGCGTCGCCTCTCACCATCCTGCAGGTGATTGCCGGTGCCGATCAAGCCGTCACACAAGCATCGAAAACGCCCCCACCGTCCGGCATCTCCGTGGTCTCCCTCGCCTCCAACTCGAGCGAGGCAACCGGCGGACGTGGGTCACTCTCCATTCGACTGGCGATCGGCACCGGCGGCGAAGGCATGACCCGTGCCAGCAACCTTTCATTCGTCCTCCCGCTAGTCGGAAGCGTGGGTGTCGAGCGACAGGGCGGCGAAGCGTACGTCCAGCGCAAGGACGGCACGACGGAAACCGACCTGCCACTGGGTGACGCGACGATGCTGGAGCCGGGAGATGTCTACATCGGCGAACCGAATTCTGGATGGTATGTCTCCCAGGATTCCGGGGGTTGGACCGTCGCGGTCGTAAACGTCTCGTTCGGGTCGAAATACGACCACGCTGATGTTCCAGCAACACCCGGAGTCCAATCGGAGGGCGCGGCGACCGTCATCACAGGCAATCCGGATGCTTGCAAGGTCACGCCCATCACTCTTGCTGATGTCAACGCGCTCGCGGCAACGCCATTCGCCGGGCCTTCATTTGGCGAACGATCGTTGCGCAACGCGACGGGCACCTCGGCCGATGAAGCGACGAGGTCCGAAGCGATTGCTATGCTGACCGGGTTCGTCGATTGCTCGTCAACAGGAGTTTTCGCCCAGAGCGCAACCTACTTCAGCGACCAGGCCCTTCGCGAGCAAGCCCAGTTCGATGACAGCAGAATCCGCGACCGCATTGGCAACAGCCAAGAGGAAGGCGTATACCCCAAGGCCGCAACAGTTGAAGACATCGTCGTCTTCCCGGATGGCCGCGTCGGTGTCCGCATCGTGCTTGAATCGGAAGCCGCCTATCTCACGCTTGTGAAGCAGGATGGCGAGTGGAAGATCGACGTCTGGGACGACCGCGAGATGCCAACGAACGCGACACCGGCGGTGTCTCCGGCACCATAGCGACGGCATTCATAGTCGACAAACGAGGAAGGCGTCCGGATGATCCGGACGCCTTCCTGTTACCGGAAGTTCGATCAGCCCTGCGGCTTCTTCGCGAGGTCGGCGATCGCCTCGACCGTCGCGTCCAGCTCCGGCTGCTCCACATAGCCCATGTGCCCGATCCGCAGGACCGACTGCGCGAGATGGCCCTGGCCGATGGCGATCTCGATCCCGTATTCATCCCGCAGCCGGTCGTGGAAGACCTGCGATGACTCGAACCCGTCTGGCAGATGGAATGCCGTCACCGACTGCGACGGATACGCCGGATCGGCCAGGACACGCAGACCGTTCACCGCCAGGCTGTCGCGCACGCGCTGGCCCAACCGGGCGTGACGCGCGTACATCACGTCGAGTCCCTCCTCCAGCATCGCATTGACCGCCGCATCCAGTGCGTACTGCAACGACAACGCCGGCGTCTGCGCACTCGTATGGTTCGCGGTCGCCTCGGCCACCGTGCGTACGTCCCAGATAAACCGGGGAAATGTGCTCTCGTCAGCCGCCGCCATCGCCCGATCGCTCACCGCCGAGATCATCAGGCCCGGCGGGCACATCCAGGCCTTCTGCGATCCCGACAACACCCAGTCGAGATCCCATGCGTCGACGTTCACCGGCATCGCCGCCGCCGAACTCACGGCATCGACCACCACCAGCGCACCATGAGCCCGCGCCACCGCCGCAAGCTCTTTCAAGGGATTTGCCAGGCCGGTCGACGTCTCGCTGTGAGTGATGAACGCGGCCCGGAACGGACCGTGCTCGGCGAACGCCTGCTCCAGCCGATCGGGCGTCACGGCTTGCCCCCACCCGACATCGATCCGGTGCACGTCCAGGCCCAGCCGTGCCGCCGTCTTCGCGTAGCGGTCCCCGAAGTCGCCGCTCACCGTCACCACGATTCGGTCGCCCGGCGACGTGAGATTGACGATCGACGCCTCCCATCCAGCGGACCCGGTGCCTGTCCACCACAACACCCGCTGTTCGGTCGCATGCACCAGCTTCAGGTTGTGCGAAAGCCGATCGACCAGCTCCGCCGCCTCCGGGCTGCGATGGGGCACCATGTCCCGCTGTGCGGCCGCCACCGCGACTGGATGCAATACGGTCGGACCGGGAATCCGTAGCCACTTGCCGTTCGCCAGCCGCGGATCGGTCGGAAGCGTGCGGGTGAAGGAGGTCGAAGGAGCAGTCGTCGCAGCCATGAGAACTCCGGAAGGCGCTTGGCCCGGCGAGCCGGGACGAATCAGTCGAACGCAATGTTTGCAAGATGGTCGGGATGCTCGAAGAGGATCAGGTCCGGGTCGAAGCGCTCCTCGTCGAAATGGATGACGCCGACGCCGAAATGGTCGAACCACCGGCGATCGGTTGCGGATCCGGAATTGAACAGGACACTGCCCTTCACCGACTCCATCAGCGGCTTGTGGCTGTGTCCGAACAACACGAGATCGACCTTTCCGGCGAACTGCCGGATCGCCTCGTCGCGAGCGGAACGTCCGCCATGCCCATGCACGGCACGCACCTGGAACCGCCCGATCGTGAGGCGAAGGGTCAGGGGCAGCAACGCCTGGAGTTCGGCATCGTCGTTGTTGCCCTTCACCGCCAGCAGTGGCGCTATCTCCGCCAGGTCCTCCAGCACCGCGCGCGTGTTGACATCGCCGAGGTGAATCAGCAGGTCGGTCTTCGCCCGCCGGAACAGGTCGATCACCGCGGGATGGATCTGGCGTGGCGCCCCGGGAAAGACGTGGGTGTCGGCGATGACCCCCAACGTCAGCGGCGTGGCAAACGTCCGCTCGCGCGTCAGCAGCGCGTCGCTGCCCCATCGTGTCATGCGCTACTCGTCAACAACCGAGAAGATGATGCCCGACGCCATGCTGGTCAGGATCGCGCCGATGAATGCGCCCCACCAGCTCACCTGGAGATCCGGAACGACTGCCGCGCCGAGTTTAAACAATGCAGCGTTCACCGCCAGTGCGAACAGGCCGAAGGTCAGACACGTCAGCGGCAGGCTGATCGTCAGCACCACCGGTTTCAGGAAGGCGTTGATAACGCCGATCACGATGCCGAACAGGATCACTGCGCCGGGGGAGGAGAACTCGATCAGGCGCTGCGAGATCGTGCCGAGCGTCAGGGTCGCCACGATGGCGGCGATGGCGTAGGCGAAGATGCGGATCATGGCTTCCGTAATTCACGAACGGCGGGCGGTCGCAGGGAGCATGCACGGAACCGTGCCCAGAGCCCCGCTTCCACAGGATTCGCCAAGTATAGCGGCCTCGCGTCCGGGAAACCGCCGAGATGGCCCCCAGCCCGAGGTCCTTCGTGCCCACGCAACCGCTCGTTCGTGCAGCAACCATCCGGCCATCATGGTAGTGGCCGCGCCGTGGTGCTATCATTCGTAAAGTAATGGGCACCAATCCGGCATCGGCATTCCGGCGTGCAGGTATGTCCACGTCCATCTCGGACGGGAAGGCAGGAAGATCATGGTACGCGTCATCACGGGTTCAAGCGACACCGGGAACGATGGCTGTCCCATCGCCAAGACCGCTGACATCATCGGCAACAAATGGACGCCCCTCATCGTCCGCGACCTGGCGAAGGGCGAGAAACGTTTCAGCGAACTCGAACGCTCGTTGCATGGCATCAGTCCCAAGACGCTCTCCGAGCGGCTGAAGCGCCTCGAAGAGGTCTCCATCATCGATCGCCATTGCTTCGCCGAGGTTCCACCGCGCGTCGAATACACCCTCACCGAGAAGGGAGTCGCCCTGCTCCCCATCATCGAGAGTATGCGCACCTTCGGCAACGACTGGCTCGCCGATGAAGACTGCCCCGAGGACGAGGCCGGCGTCGCCGCAGGGTACGCCACGACGGCAAGCTGATCGCCGGATGGCGTCCGCTAGCGGCGTCCGCTCCGCCACACGCGGAAGAGGACGTTCGCGATGATGGCCACCGCCACGGCAAGCAGCAGCAGCAGCACAATTCCCTCGAAACTTCCCCACCCTGGGCGGAGCGCGAGGACGAGAACCGCCACACCGAGCGACAGCGCGGCCGACACGATCGCCATCACCAAGCGGTTCACCATGCTGTTCATCTCGTACAGCATGTTCGCAATGTCATCGACCTGGATGTGCATCTTGAAGTCGTTGCGATCCAACCGCGTGATGAACCGCTGGATCGTCGCCGGCATCGACGACGCGAGCAGCGCCGTCTCCAACGGCTTCCCCTTCAGCCGGTCCCACCAGAACTCCGGGGAATAGAACCGGATCCCAGCCCGCCGGATCGCTGGCTGCGCCACCGCGATCACGTCGATCTCCGGGTCGAGTCGCCGCGACACCGCCTCGGCGATCACCGCCGTCTTCGCCAGCATCGCGAGCTCACCCGGCAACCGCAGCTGGTAGCGCCGGATCACCCGCATCACGTCGTCCGCAATTGTCGTCACCGGGATCTCGTCCAGCCGCACGCCGATGTAGTGCGTCATCAGGTACGAAATCTCGCGCTCCAGCGCCTTGCGGTCGAGCGACTGCGGCATGACTCCCAACGCCATGATCTCGTCCACCACGCGTTGCGCATTCCGCTCCATCACGGAAAGCACCAGGAACAGCAGCCGCTCCCGCATCCGGTCGTCGACGACTCCGACGAGCCCGAAGTCGTACATCCCGACCACACCATCGGCGCAGACCACGACGTTCCCCGGATGGGGATCAGCGTGAAACACCCCGAGGTCGAGGATCTGGAACGCGAGGATTCGCACCAGATCCGCCGCCACCGCCGAGGGGGCGAAGCCAGCCGTCCGGATCGCCTCCACATCATCGACCCGAATGCCGTCGATACGCTCCAACGTCAGCACGCGGGAGGTCGTGCGCGACCAATGCACCTCCGGAATCCGCACCGTTGCCTCATGCGCCATTCCGAGGCCGATCCGCTCGCACATCCGCCCTTCCTGCAGGAAGTCGAGCTCGGCGCGGATGGTCCACGCAAACTCGTTCGCCAGATCGACCAGCCCCTGCTCTCGCAGGAAGCGCGACCGCCGCTCGAACGATGCGGCGAGTTGCTGCAGGATCGCAACATCCTCATTCACACGGGCCGCCACACCTCGCCGCTGTACCTTGACGACAACGGACTCACCGGTCGCCAGCGTCGCCGCGTGGACCTGTCCCAGCGAGGCAACCGCCAGCGGCACGAAGTCGAAGGCCGCGAAGGCTTCCCGCGCTGGCATCCCGAGTTCCTGCTCGATCGTGGCGGCCACCACGTCCGGTGGGTCGGGAGCAATCCGGTCTTGCAGGCGTTCCAGTTCCGCAATGTACACCGGCGGCAGGAGATCGACCCGCGTCGACAGGATCTGGCCCAGCTTGATGCAGGCCGGCCCCAATTCTTCCAGGGCCAGCCGCAGGTGATGCGCCCGCACCTCGTCGGTCGCATGTTCGTCCCCGAGCATATCGGCAGCGGTCCACCGCCGGAAGCGTCCGACCGGCGCGACGAGGCCACCCAGGCCGTGCGCGAGCATGATGCGCACGATCTCCCGGTAGCGCGGAGCGTGACGTCGATGGACGATGAAGCCAGTGATCACGGATCGAAAAACACCCTTTCAACGACCGAGCGAGACTGGCAGCCAGGAAACTGCCGGTATACTGTCCGCCAGTCAGATACGGCGCAGGCCGGCGCCCGCCATCCGCACACCAGCGTAGCAAAGGACACGTCGAGACGATGGTCGTTCAGGAAACCGCCAACCAGCCTTCGCCCCTCAAGACCCGCAAGCCTCGCGTCTTCTCGGGAATCCAGCCCTCCGGCAATTTCCACCTCGGAAACTACCTCGGCGCCATCCGCAACTGGGTCAACCAGCAGGACGAGACCGACAGCATCTTCTGCGTCGTCGACCTCCATGCCCTCTCCCTGGCCACGACCCGCGACTCGATGACGGCCAACATCCGCAATCTTGCGAACGTCCTCCTGGCCTCGGGCATTGACCCGGAGAAAGCAGTCCTGTTCGTCCAATCCGACGTCCGCGAGCACGCCGAACTCTGCTGGCTTCTGAACTCCGTCACCCAGTTCGGCGAACTCCGCCGCATGACCCAGTTCAAGGACAAGTCCGGTTCGCACGAGGAATCCGTCAGCGCCGCCCTCTTCGACTACCCGGTCCTCCAGGCCGCCGACATCCTGCTCTACGACACCGAGTACGTTCCGGTCGGTGAGGACCAGAAACAGCACATCGAGCTGACGCGCGATGTGGCCGGCCGCTTCAACCAGCGATACGGCGAAACCTTCGTCCTTCCCAAGCCGGACATCAAGACCGATGGCGCACGCATCATGTCGCTCGACGATCCGTCGAAGAAGATGAGCAAGAGTAACCCGAACCAGGCGAGTTACATCGCCCTCAGCGACGATCCGGACACGATTCGCCGCAAGATCAAGCGCGCCGTCACCGATTCTGGCAGCGAGATCGTCAGCACCCCCGAGAAGCCGGCCCTTGCCAACCTCATCACCATCTACGCCCTGCTGACCGACATGACGACTGGGCAGGTGGAGGCGCATTTCGCCGGCAAAGGATACGGAGCCTTCAAAACCGAGCTGGGTGAGGTCGTCGTCAACGCCATCCGCCCCATTCAGGGGCGGCTTGCCGAGCTGGAAACGCAACCGGAGATCGCCGTGCGCGTCCTCACCGAGGGTGGCGAAAAGGCGCGCGCCCGCGCCGCCGCGAAAATGGACCTCGTCCGCGCCCACATGGGCCTCGGCACACCCCGCTTCTAGCACGACGGTCTGCAATGCCCCCGAAACGAGATACGCGGGAACGAACGCGGAACGGGCCGGTGGATGCAGTTCCACCGGCCCGTTCCGCGTTCGTTCCCGCTATTCGGCCGCTGCGGCCTTCGCCTTCTTCTCCATGATCGTCGTGGAATGCCCGGCATCGAGCCGTGCCGCCGGGTCGACGTATTGCATCGCATGGTTCACCGCACTCACGGCCTCGGCCGCACCCGTCGCGATCAGCTTGAACTTGTCCGGGTACGCGGCGATGTCGCCCGCGGCGAACACGCCGGGCACGCTCGTCTCCATCGATCGCGGATCAACCACGATCTGGTTCCGCTGCAACGTGAATCCCCACGAACGCATCGGTCCCGGATCGGCCTTGAACCCGATCGCACAGATCAGTTCATCCAGCTCCAGGTCCTGCGTCGTGCCGTCCTGATGCTTGAACGTGATCCCCCCTACCCGGCCATGATCGCCTGCGCGAACGTGCGTCACCTCGTAGCCGGGATAGTGCAGCTCCACAGAGGACGCCTCAAGCTCGGCCACCGTCGATTCGTGCGCGCGGAACTTCGAACGATGGATCACATGAACGCTCGTCGCGATCGGCTCCAGCGTCAGCGCCCAGTCGACCGCGGAATCACCGCCACCGACGACCACCACGCGCTTGTCCCGGAAATCCTCGATCCGCTTCGCGAAGTAGTGGACGCCCTTGCCTTCCAGCTCGGTCACACCCTCGGCGCCGAGACGCGTCGGCTCGAACGCGCCGACACCCGCGGCAATGATCACCGCCTTCGCGTAACGCTCACCCTTGGAAGTCTTCAGGACGAACGTGCCGTCCTCCTGACGCTCCAGCGCATTCACCTGCTCGGACAGCCGGATCGTTGGATCGGAGCGCATCGCCTGTTCCAGGCAGGCCGCCACGAAGTCCTTCGCCAGCACCTTCGGATAGCCGATGACGTCGTAGATGTACTTTTCCGGGTACATCGCCATGCACTGACCACCGACCTCTTCCAGCGAGTCGATGATCTGCACGCTTGCCCCGCGCAGCCCGGCGTAGAACGCCGCGAACAATCCGGTCGGCCCGGCTCCGATAATCGCCACGTCCGTCATGACGTTAGCATCGTCACCGGCAGCGGTGACCACCTCGTTCTCGACACTCACGGAACTGAATCTCCCAGGAAATGCTAGAGCGGATGCGGGGTACCCGGACGCCCCGGTTCGGCGTCCACCCATATCCGGCCACGCCAAGCGTGGCTGAACCACCCCGCGACTCCATCCGAATGCCTGTTGCATGGACCGGGGTATGCGATGCGCACCCACGATCGCACACCGCTTCACCGTGGAGCATACACCGACCCGCGCCGACAATCACCTAGGATTTCGGTCAGGATTTGGGCGCACCGCACGCCCTGCGTCACATCGGCCCAGCTTTCGCTCCGGGCAATTGTCACAAGCGCACAGACGATGCAGCCCCATGCACAAGCGCGTCGCTCCAGACGATCCAGGATCGAGACCGAATGATGGCCGTGTGGGTGGCAGCTTCTCGCCGCCGGCTTGGGACCTGGTTCAGAGCATCGCCCGGCCAAACCGGTCGTGACGCCACTCCGGCTTTCTCTGTCATCCGTCGCTCCGCTCATGATGACTCTCTGTGGACGATAAGGAGCAGCGCGGGCGGGCTGACTCCCAGAACGACTGGCGGAATGCCTTGCCCTTGACCTTTCGCCAAGGGGGGTCTAGGGATGATGCGCAAGGCCCGACTTCCGTTTATGCCAGTCGGGTGAGATAGTGCCGCCCGTCGGCCAACACCAGACACCATCGCCGCGATGGCCAGATCTCAGGCGTGCCGTTTGACACGCCTCGGCGCCACTCCGTATCGTTCCCGTACGGACAGCGGTTCGCATCCATCCCCGCATCATTCCCGAGAGGCTCCGGAATCCTTTGCTGGAATCGACGAAACAATGGGCCCGCGCACGCATGGCGCCCTCCACATGGGAGCGCCTGAATCGCGTCGGCCAGCATTCGGGCCGGGTCGCCAGCACGGTCGTCGATCGCTGGGACGAACGCTTTCCTCCCGCCACCCGCCGTCGCCTCGATGCCTGGCGTATCCTCGCCGGCCTGTCCTTCGTGGCTATCCCGGCGCTGGTGCTCGCCTTTGTCGATTTCGAGTCGCTCACCATTCCGATGATCTTTCTCATCGTCGGGGTTGGCATCTCGTGCTATGTCTCCGACTGGGTCGGCGGTCTCGCCGCGATTGTGGCCGTGCTGGTGCTCGTCCCCCTCCTCTACGTCGGCGAACCCTGGCGCTTCCCCGACCATCTCGATGCGGAAGTCGTCGCTACGCTGGTGGCCTTCACCGTGGGCTCCGGCCTCCTGCTTGTGATGGTCGAGCACCTCAAACAGGAGCGAGCGACTGCCCGTCTCGACTCAGCCGCTATGCGCGCCGCGAACACGGCCCTCAACACGGTCGAGATCGTTGCCGCTGGCCGCCATGCCGGCGATGTCGAGGCCTACTTCGAGGTCCTCGAATCGCTGCTGGCCGCCATGGTCCGCGTGAATCGCGCCACTGCCGGCGCGCTCTACCTCGTCGACGAGAAGGAGGAGACCCTCATCCGCGCCGCCACCTATGGCGATCCCGACGAGGAACTTCCGAACGACGGTGTTCCCAGTGTCTCCACCACCCTCCAGATCGGCGAAGGCTTCGTCGGCCGCGTCGCCGTCGAGCGCCGTCCCGTCATCATGACGGACCTCGCGCTCGAACCCGAGGCTTTCGACGTCATCGACACCAATCCTCATGTGCGCTCGGTGGTTGGGGTGCCGCTCCTCGGCCCCCGCGACCAGATCGTCGGGGTTGCCTGGATCGGCCTCTACCTTCCGTATCGCTTCTCGCCGACCGCCGTCGCCCGTCTGCAAGCGCTGGGTCTGCGTACCGTCGCCTTCATGGAGTCCGCCCGGCTGGCCGACGCGCAGGAACTGAAGCTGGACCGCGCAGAGGATAGCGAGCGCCGCCTCCAATCCGTCATCCAGACGATGCCGGAAGCTGTCATGGTCGTTCGCGCCGCCACCATGATGCTGGAAACCTCCAATGCCGCCGCCCAGCGAATGTTCGGCCTCCGCTCGGAGCGCCAGCAACGCTCCACGCGCGTCACCCAGCTTCGCATCTCCGGTGTCGCCGAGGCCGATCTTCCCATTGTGAAGGCAAGCGCCGAATCCCGCGTCGTCACCGGCGTGGAACTCACCGTGACCTTACCGGAGGGCAACCGCATCCCGGTCGTTGCCAGCGCCGCGCCGCTCTACGACGAGGAGGGCGACGTCGATGTCGTTGTCGGGGTCTTCCAGGACGTACGCCCGCTCAAGGAGGCCGAGCGCCTCCGCGACGAGTTCCTCTCCGTCGTCTCCCACGAGCTGCGTTCGCCACTGACGCCAATCCGGGGCTTCGCGCAGATCATCGGCCGCGACCTCACCAACCAGGAAGGTCACGAGCACCACGTCGCGTGGCTTGCCACCATGCAGGCGCAGGCCGATCGCATGACGCGACTCGTGGACGATCTCCTGGATGTCTCCCGGCTGCGTTCGGGCCGGCTCATGATCCGCCCGACCAGTACCGACCTTGTCTCGATCTGCCGGTCCGTCGTCGAGTCGCGCCGGGCCAGCACAACCGACCACACGATCATGCTCGACACGGACCTCGAATCGCTGCCAGCCGCACTCGACGGCGACCGCATCTTTCAGGTGATCGACAACCTCGTGGGGAACGCCATCAAGTACACCGAGGGAGGAACCATCTCGATCGCGCTCACCGAACAGCCTTTCATCCACCGCGCGACGATCACCGTGACCGACGAAGGAACCGGCATCCCCGAGGCCGAACGCGACGCGTTGTTCACCCCGTTCTACCGTGCGCGCAGCGCCGCCGAGAGCGCCGTGCCGGGCCTCGGTCTCGGCCTCTATATCTGCCGCGAGTTGATCGAGGCCCACGGCGGAACCATCTCGGTCGATGCGGCGGAGTCCGGCGGCTCGCGCTTCACCATCGCCCTTCCGATCCACGCATAAGGATTTCAGCAGCTCGATACGTGAGGGGGTGCCGATGATGAGGGCGTCGTTCGCGCTCCGCGCCCTACCAGACGAGTCCATCGAGATGGTTGTGGCCGGAGAGCAGGCGAGCGATGCGCTCCCGCGCCGCGCCGCGTTCGTCAGGCTGGGGATGGTGTGCGTACAACGTGATCACTCCGTACATGTCGTAGAAGTTCAACCGCTCACGCAGATGCTCGCGCGCGAACAACTCCGGATACGCGCCGTGCAGCCAGCCAGGAACCTCGGTGAGTGTGGTCTCGTCCAGCCCTTGTTCCTCGGGTGTGGGCGGGAACTCTCGCGCTTTCGCACACCAGCGCAGGATGGTATCGAGCTCGACATCCGCCGGTTGAGCCAGCGCTTCCGCGAAATCGATCAGACCGGTGACACGTCCTTGGTCGACGATCACGTTGGATCCATGGAGGTCGCCATGAACGAGAACGGGTTTATCGGCAGCGAACATCGCCAACCGAGCCTGGACCCAATCGGCAACATCGTCGAGCAGGCCCGCGTCATGACCGGGCACGCGCCGAGCAGCCTCGACCTGCTGAAGTGCCGCATTCACGACGGGTGGGTGGAATGCAGGCCACGGCTTCCCTGCGAGCGCGCCAGCCAGCCAGGGCGGTAGAAGATCGGCCTGGACCGGCACGTGATGCAGTGCACGCAACGCCGAGCCGAGGCTCTCGACTATTGCCTGGCGCGTAGCCGAGTCCGCCGCCGGCCAAGCCTCGTACAGGGATTGACCGGGAAGGCGTTCGGAAACGTACCACGGCCCGTCCGGCCCGTCGCCGTGGGCGACGATCCTGGCGTGTGGGACCTCACTGCCGGCGAGCAATTTGATGACTGACGCCTCGTGGCGATACGCGTCGCGGTGTCTTTGGTCGTTGATCAGCCGTACGACGTATTCATCGCCCACCCACACGCGGCTAACCCAGCCGGCCTTGGCATGAAAGCTCCCGGTTGCTGGCAGACCAGCGGCCTCCAGCGTCCTCAGCAGCGCCGGATTGGTAGCCGGCTCGGCACCGAACGGCGTTGATTGGTCGTACACGTGCCACGTCTCCTGCCACATTGGTTCACGATGCTGTATTGCTGTTCTTGCCTGGGTGGGTGTTGAGCGTCATGCCGGCCGATAGCAGTCGGAATCCCCATCTCGCACACCATCTCCACCGGCGGCAGTCAGCGAAGCGCGTTCAACTCGTCGAGGGCACGATGCCCGCGCTCGACCACCTCTTGAACAACATCGTGCCAGCCGTTGCGGATAGGAAACTCGAGTTGGGTGAGGATCTGTGTCGCCGCAACTACCGCCGCTCCCTCCCAGCCGACCACGGCGAGGATTCTCGTCCACAGCAGCCTTCGGGCACCGTCCAGCGAATCCTCAAAGGTATGCCATTGGAGCGTGGCGAGATCGGTTGCTCGCGTGCCGCTTCCGGCATTCCCGATATCCACCACCGCCACCACCGATCCGTCGCGGACCAGGACATTGTCGGGCTTGAAATCAGCATGGACCATGTCGGGTGCGCTTCGTGGTGGAGGGACGTTGGCACACATACGCCTGATGCGCTCGACCAAGGCCGAGACTTCGGGGGAATGGCCAGGAAGTCCGGCGACGGCCCTCGACAGACTCGGAGCCAGGTCCGGTCCGTATTCCCGACCGGTGGCGAGCCACCAAGAGTACGCCCAGTGGTCGTAGGGCTCGGTGGCCTGGCCTGCCTGGAGTTCGGCGATCTCCATCAATTGCTCGACGAGGGACGGGGTCAGCTCTTGAATGGGAGCTGCGTCAACGAACTCCACCAGACTCCAGACATGCGTGGCCGTGGCCCCCACTCCGAGGAAGGCCGGGGTGGGATAGCCCCGTCCGCGCATGTGCTCGACCACGCTTTGGGTTCGCAACACCTCCTCCACCTGGTTGGGGCGTACCTGGGGCCAGGCTTTGAGCACGGCATCTGCCCTGCCGTCCACCTGAATGCGGATAGCCCCCACATCGAATCCTCCGGGGAGGCGATCGAGCAGCGTGACCTTTGACCCAATCACGCTGGACACATCGTTCAGGACCTCGACTGGCAACGCTTCGGGATGGGTTCCCTGATTCATACTGTCCTCACACATCCAGTACCTCAACACCTGAATGCCGATCCCGCATCTGCAGCGACCCTCAGCGCATCGACCTCGGCCATCTATACCGTTCCGAAGCGATGTAAAAACGCTGGCCAGGGATCGGTCGGACGACCGGTCTCCAGAATCGACCGGGCCCAGCGGTATACGCTGGGTTTACCCCGTGCACAAAACGGCCGGGTGAACAGTCAACCTCGCCAGCAGGAGCGCACTCGCGCGGGTCATGAGCCGCACAACAGGAAACGAGGACGATCCTTGCCGGATCGTCCTCGTCTCGTCGTTGCCACCGCTGGTTCGCCGGCGCTACGGCTGATAAGGACTTCCTGTCGGAACCTGAACGGTCTGGATACCGCCCGTGCCATCACCCCCGACCACCGGCCGCGCAGGCCCGTCGGTACCGTCCGACAGCGGAACGGTCGGCGTCATGGTCGGGCGCACGCCGGTCCCATCGCCCTGAGACGAATCGGCGGTGACGACCGCAGCCGCGTCAGCGGAGGAATCCGTGCCGGAATCTTCGGTGTCAGGCGCATCGGTTGCCACGGCCTCCGTCTCACCCGCCGCCGGTACTTCGGTCGACGGCGCCTCTGTAGCAGGGACATCCGTCGCGGGAGCAGCTGTCGGTGGAACATCAGTCGCCGGTGCAGCCGTCGGCTGGGCAACCTGGGGGCTGACCGTGATTGAGGAGGAGCTCAACGCCTCCCCGGTGGTCGCGTCCGTGAGGGTGAATGTGTAGGTCGTCGGCGAATCCACCGATGGCGCCGTCCAGGTGAAGCTCCCATCCGTCACCCCATAGATCCCGACATCGCCGGTCTCCACGAACAAACCTCCGTCCACCGTCACATTGACGCTGGACGCATCGCCAACAGACACGGTCACGGCATCGCCGGAAGTCGCCGAGCCGGGAGCGGAAAGCCATGCCGCCGAGTTGTCGCCGCCGGTCTCCTCGGTGGGTGTATCACCGCCGGAGGTTCCCGGATCGAGCACCATCAGCGAATTCGCCAGACCCAAGCTGTCCGTATCCGCCATGTTCTTACTGTTGACGTTGTAGAGCACGCCATCCTGGATCCACCAGACCTGATCGTAGATCGGCGTGACATCATGGATCGCGTCGTATCCGTTGACGCTGGCATTGATGAAGAGCTGATTGTTGAGGTCGTATGGCGAGCCGCCTGGCAACGAACCGCCGACCTGCCCCGACACCTGGAGGAACGTCGGATCGCCGCCACCGTTCATCCAGTAGAGGCTGTAGTAGCCATCGGACGTGCTGACCGAAGGCGCGCCGCCGAACGGCGACGGAACCCACGACGGAACCAGTACCGTGAAACCCAGGCTCAACGACGATGCTACGTCGCTGCTCAGATAGTCGACGTTCTGGGCGGCGACACTCGAAGACGGGCCGGCACTTGGCCCCGCAGTCACAGTCAACGCCGGCCACGCGACCGCCCCACCGAGCAGGACGAGTCCCGCACCGACGGCCACGACACGCCTGCGAACCACGGATGTATCAATCATGGTGATGCTCACTTCCCCTGCCCCCGGAATCGCCCGCGGATCGCCGCGCTCCGATGCGAAAACGACACCGCGTCTGGTTCCCGCGCTCCAGGCTCGACGAGCCTTCCATCCGGAGACGACCGGGAAACCTTTCCTCTGTACTGTACCTCATTCGGTGACAATCTGGAACGCCAGTTTCCCGCGGCAGGAGCATCGCCGGCCGTCTTCCATGACGCCTGAACGTGGTTGGGGCGACAACCTCCGGATTCGGCCTGCCATTGCCCGGCACGACAGGGTATACTCTGGCGTTGTGGCATCGAATCATGCTCCCGGATTGACATCCTGGGGCATTCTTGTGTGTCCGATGCCGCGAGGAGACCCACGCATGCCTGCATCACCGACAAAACCCATCATCCCGCTTACCCCCGTGCAGGAACCCGAACTGCCGGTTCTTCGACGCCTGCCGCCGAACGGCAAGACCTTCTTCACCTGGACCATCGGCTGCCAGATGAACGAGGCCGACACCGCGAAGATCGCATCCATGCTGCAGGAGGCGGGCTACGAACGCACCGATTCGGACGAACACGCCGATATCGTCGTGCTCAATTCCTGCGTGGTGCGCCAGGCGGCCGAGGACAAGGTCGCAGGCAAGCTGAACTCCCTCGTGCGCCAGAAACGCGCGAATCCGGACATGTCCGTCGTTCTCACCGGCTGCATGGTCACGAAGCAGCAGGAGAAGCTGCACGAGCAGTTCCCCCATGTGGATCTCTTCTTCGATCCCTCGGACTTCGAGAAGCTGCGCGAGTTCGTGCCGGAGATGGCCCAACTCGACGACGACATCACCCAGCTGCCGCACTACTACCAGCCGGAGACCGATGCCGGCCGCGCAGGCATCACCGCCTACGTGCCGATCATCTACGGCTGCAATTTCCTCTGCTCCTATTGCATCGTGCCGTACCGGCGCGGCAAGGAGACGAGCCGTCCGTTCAACGACATCGTCGCCGAGGTCGAGCAACTGGCCGCCAACGGCGTACGTGAAGTCACGCTGCTCGGCCAGACCGTGAATGCCTACGGCCACGACTTGCCGGAAACACCGTCGCTTGCCGATCTCTTGCGCGCCGTCGACGCGATTCCGGGCCTGGAGCGGCTACGCTTCCTCACCTCGCACCCGAAGTACATGAGCGACGAGATCATCGACGCCATGGCCGGCCTGCGCACCGCGTGCGAGCACATGAACCTGCCCGTCCAGGCTGGTGACAACGAGGTCCTTCGCCGGATGCGCCGCACCTACACGCGCGATCTCTGGCTGGAACGTATCGCCTACACCCGCCAGCAGATGCCCGATGTCACGGTGGCAACGGATATCATCGTCGGCTTCCCCGGCGAGACGGACGAGCAGTTCCAGCAGACGTACGACATGCTTGCCGAGGCCCGTTGCGACAAGGTCCACCTCGCCATGTACTCCCCGCGGCCCGGCACGCTCTCCGCGCGCTGGGAGGACGATATCCCGCATGAGGAGAAGTTCCGTCGTCACCAGGCGCTCGAGGATCTTCAGAAAGTCATCTGTACCGAGATCAACGGCCAGCGCCTGGGAGACACCTACGAGGTGCTTGTGGAAGGCAAGTCGCGTGGGCGCTGGTCTGGCCGTACGCGCGGCAACACGCTCGTCCATTTCGACGACGACCGCGACCTCTTCGGCAAGCTCGTGGACGTTCGCATCACGCGCACCAGCCCGTGGTATCTGATGGGCGAGCCCGTTGGCACACCCCGGTAGGTTCGCTCATCACCGACTCCTCCGTTCTATCCATCATTTCCGCAGGCGATGACGCATCGCGGCGGTCCCGAAAGGACACGACAGGTTGGCCAAGCTGGAAAAACCCAAGACGAAGCGTCAGTTGACCGCCGAGGCCCAGGAAGCCGCGCTCGGTGGAAACTGGGGACTTGCCATCACCATCAACGACCAGATGCTGGAACGGTTCCCGCGCGACGCCGAGGCCCTGAACCGCAAGGGGCGGGCGCTCATCGAACTGCGCCAGCTCACTGCCGCGCGCGACGCCTACTCTGATGCGCTGAAGGCGGACCCGGCGAACATGATCGCCCGCCGCAATCTCCAGCGCCTCGAAATGCTCTACAACCGCGCCGAAGGCTCCCCCGAGGGAGAGGAGACCGCGGTTTCCACCATCCCGAATAGCGCGGTGTTCATCGAAGAGGTCGGCCGCACCTGGGTCGACGAGCTCGCAAACCCTGCCGATATTGGCATCCTGGCCGAGGTTTCACCGGGCGAGAAGCTCGAACTTGCCGTCAAGGATGGCCATCTCATCGTCCTCAGCGAGGATGGCCGGCATCTCGGTGAAGTGGAAGCCCGCACCGGCAGCCGTGTCATCGCCCTGATCGAAGGTGGCAACCGCTTCGAAGCCTACGCACTCGGCATCTCCGGCCAGAGCCTCCGGTTCATCCTCCGGGAGACGTTCCGCGACCCGTCCCAGGCTGACAAGATCGCCTTCCCGCGCCAGGTCCGCGCCACGCAGGATCTCATGCGCGAGCGCGAACTCCTGTTCCAGCGCGACGAGAGCGACTTCCTGTTCGGCGACGACGAAGAGCTGCTCGAAGACTCGGACGAGGAGGTCGTGGAGGAGGACTCCGACGACGATCACGGAGACGATGCTCCGGATGCCTCCATCTACATCGATGAGTCACTCACGGAGCGTGAAGAAGACGCGATGTAGGGCGCGTCCGGCAACACTCCGGCCGGACGAAGCACCTCATAGCAAGCGAGAAGCGGCCGGCCGGATCAT
>JASGDN010000003.1:0-8971 GCA_049841275.1 Thermomicrobiales bacterium | reverse complement strand
TGACCGCGAGCCTTCGAACATTCGAAGAGACGTACAATACGATCCGACCACATCAAGCCCTCGGGTACGTCACCCCCTCCGCCTTCCTTGCCTCTTGATCTGTCTCACATGTATCGAACCAGCACACCGTGTTGCAGGGCGAAATGGACTCGCGTATGCTGGCATCCTGCCCATGAGGCAACCGGACATGCTGCCCTTCCCGGTCCGTGAGCGGGCGCTGAGAAGTGAGATTCCCATGTCGCGGCGTGTCCGCGCGTCGGCATCGACGCCCTCTACCTCGTCCTCGCCAGGCCACCCGCATGCCAAATCGTCCGCCACCGTATCGCGGCGGGCGGGATTCGCCGAACTCCTGCGCGAACCGAACTTGCGCCGGCTCTGGGTGTCGCAACTGTGTTCCAGTGCGGGCGAATCGCTCTCCCAGATTGCGATGCCGCTCTTCGTGTTCAGCCTCACCGGCTCGGCGCGGATGGTCGGGTTCATGGCGCTGGTGCTGATCCTGCCACGCGTGATCCTCTCGCCGATCACCGGATTGCTGGCGGACCGGCTCGACCGGCGTCGCCTGATGATGAGCGCCGATGCCTCCCGCCTCGCCCTTGTCTCCCTCGTCCCGTTCTCGACCGCGATCTGGCAACTGGCGATCCTCGCGATCCTGATCGCGATGGGGAATGCCGTCGGCCGGCCGGCGGAACTCGCCGCCGTGCCCTCAGTGGCTGGAAAAGACCGGCTGGTGGCGGCGCTGTCGCTGGTGCAGGTCTCCAACGGCGTGATCCGGATCGCGATTCCGGCGGCGGGAGCGGGAATCGTTGCCGCGCTGGGACCGGGGCCGGTCTTCTGGGTACAGGCGATGTGTTTCATTGGATCGCTGCTGGCACTGCGAAAGCTGGTGATCCCGCGCCTCTCGGCGGTCGAGGCCGATCGCCCGTTCGGGACCGAAGGGGTGTTGCAGGCCGCGAAGGCGGAGATGTGGGCGGGCATCCACGCGGTGCGGCGGGTGCCGATCGTGCGTGGGGTGACGGCGTCGGAATCGCTCTTCCAGATCGCGGCGGCGGCGATGACGGTGGCTGGGGTGATCTACACGCAGGAGACGTTGCACCTCGGCGACCGGGCGGATTCGGCCTTCGCGCTGATGACGACCTTCATGGCGGCGGGCGTGGTGACCGGCGCGTTGCTGGCGCACCGCGTGGAGGCGAGGATCGGGCGGCCGGTGATGCTGGCGATGGGGTATCTCGGGCCGTTCTTCCTGGTTTCGGCGGCATTCAGTCCGGCGATGCCTGCGATCTACGCGGCGTGGTTCTGTTTCGGTGTCCTCGACGCGATGGCGGTGATCTCCTTTCAGGCGTACCTGGCGGAAGCGGTGCCGGAGACGGAGCGCGGGCGCGTTTATGCAGCGTGGGGCGCGATCGTGTCGCTGGCGTCGGCGTTAGCGTTCTACGGGATGGGCCTGCTGGTGCCGGTGGTGGGCGCTCCGGCGGCCTTCGCGATGGCAGGTCTGATGGTCGGGATCGGTGGACCGCTCTCGCTGTGGCTGACCGGCGCGATCCGCTCGGTGAGAGATGCGACCGGCGGATCCGAGCTGGCGGCACCTGGCGGCACCCAGTAGAAGTGACACACGGCGTGTTCTCCGGCGGAGAGCCAGACGTTGGCGTCGTGCGAGTCGGCGAGGGGTGATCCATTACAGGACACGGACACTGCTGTACCGATTCCGGGCCCGGTGGCAACGTGCACCGTCCATTGATGGATGGGAGGCAGGCTGTAGAAGCGGAGCGTGCCAGGGCCATCGTCGCCGGTTGTTCCCTGGACATAGACGTTGAATCCGGCTGTGCGGTGGAGCAATGCGGACATTCCGTCGACGGGCAGGGTGCAATCGGTTGCGGGCGTGGCGCCGGAGTCCAGCAGGTTGTAACCGGCGGGGCACTGCCAGACATGGATCGTGATTTCGCCGACCTCCAGTTCGGAGGCGAGATACCAGGTGCAGAGTGTGGTCTTTAGCAATTTTGCCTCAGTGGAGATTCGATAGATGGTCGATGCGGAGTTCTGGATGTGATGCGTGGTGAAGGTGACATCCTTGGCCTGCGACCGTGGCGGGTAGGTGGAGCAGGCGACCCTGGCCAGTGTGAGCCCTTCCAGTGGCACGGTTTGGCTGGTGATCGTGGCCGGATGCACGCGGAAGAGCACCGCTGAGCCATGCCGTGATGTTTTTGTCGTGGCCGAGCTGGCCGTTCCGACGTCGAAAGCCATCTGCTGGGGATAGGCGGTGCAGGCCGATTCCAGGTCTCGCACGGTGGTGGCCGGGGTGAACGGATCGATCGTGGCCGGGCAGATTCGGGGCCGGTGGATGATGGTGCTGAAATACAGGGTGCTCCCATTCACATTGGTGATGGTCTGGTTGGTGGGCGCCGCCGTGGGTGTTTCTGGAGCCGGTGGGGGTGGATTGGTTGGCTGGAGCGTGGGCGTCGTCGTCGGATCGAGTGGTACCGGCGTCAAGGTGATTTGAGGCGGAATCGTGGCGGTGGGTTCGAGCACGCGAGGAGTTGGCGTTGGAGATGGGAGGATGGGTCCCAGTCCCGGCCCTTCGCTTGTCGGCTCCTGGGTGGGCAGGATGATGGGTCCTTCGAACTCGGGCTCTTCCCCAGTGTGCGTGGGCAGGATGATCGGGTTTTGCAACTCCGGATCCCGTTCTTCGGTGGGAGTGGGTTGGGGCGCGGTGCTGGTGGGATGTTGGATGGTGTTCGGCGCCAGAAGGCCGAGGAGCACTACAAGCGCGAGCAGACCGCGAAGACGGATTGTCATGGTGGTATCCCCCAGGGAGTGATTGTCCGGCCTGCGGGTCGTGCAATTCCGGAGCGTGAGGCGGTATCCACGCTGGAATCATTGTCCTTGGGGGTGAGCATCGTATCGTCCGTGAATCTACGCAATCGCGTCGCCCACAGCGAGGAGATTAGGGCCGGGCTCTACGCAGAAACTATGTAGATCCCGAGTTGAATGGCCCGGTCATTGGGTGCAGCGGCCGATGAGGACGATGCGATCGATGGCTCCGTCTGCGTGGCCGATATCCTGGCAGATGGTAGCGCGAGGCAACGTGCCCGACGCGCGGATGAATGCCGCGCTTCACGCCGGATGCCCGCGATGAGGTGCGCGCTGCTCGAACGGGTGCGCCCCGGCTCCCATCCTGGACGCTGCTGTCAGCGTGGATCGTCACGCAATCCGGAATTCGTGTGGCGGCTCGACATGCAGCAGATGCCAGACGAGATAGTCCCACGTCCGGCGTTCCACGTAGGGCAGGAATCGGGTGTACATGTGATCGTCGCCGGGAAGGATCAGCATCTCCACGTCGCGGTTGGCCAGGATCATCCGTTCTGCCACCCGGAGGGAATGCGCCATCGGCACGCCGCGGTCCATCTCCCCCTGGATCAGCAGGAGTTTGCCGGTGATGTCCCCGGCTGATTCCACCGCCGAGGCGCGGGCGTAGGATTCGGCATCCGGCGGACCGTCGTAGGCTTCCATGATCATCGCCATCACCATGCGTCCGTCGTGGCGGCCTGATTGCGCCACACCGACCCGGTAGAAATCCGGCGCGATCTCCATCGCCCGGACGACGGCGAATCCGCCCGCCGAATGCCCGACCGTGCCCACACGGGTGAGGTCGAGCCAGGGGCGTGTCTGTGCCAGTTCCCGCAACGCCGAAACGTGGTCCTCGATCCCTCCGGCGCAGCCGACGTTGCGCCAGGAGTAATCGTGGAAGGCGCGGCTGCGGCCCGGTGTGCCTCGTCCATCCATGGTGACGGCGACCGTGCCCAACGCGGCGAGCGGTTCCGCATCGTTCGGGAAGAAGAACGGCAGGCAGTGATGGCGCTGCGGGCCGGGATAGAGATGGTCGACGACGGGATAGATCTTCGTCGGGTCGAAGTCCGGCGGCAGGAAGAACGTGCCCCAGACCTGCGTCTCGCCATCGGCGGCGGTGGCATGGAAGCGTTGGGGGCGTTGCCAGCCGGTTGCTTCGAGCCGGGCGAGGTTGGCGGTCTCCAGCGCGACCAGGATGTCGCCACTCCAGTCGCGGAACGTGACGGTTGGCGGCGTATCGACCGTCGAAGCCCAGTCGAGGTAGCCGAGCGCGGAGGCTTCCGGTGAGGGTGGCACGAGGGCGCGGTGGTCGAGTCCGTCTCCGGTCAGGGGGACGAGGTTCCCGCCGTCGAGATCGACCGTGCAGATCGTCTGCCGGTACGGGTCCTCGGTGACGAGGCCGGAGACGGCAATCCACAGACGGCGGGAGGCGGGATCGACGCGCAGGATCTCCTCGACGCCGCACTCACCCGTGGTGAGCTGCTGGATGAGGCCGCCGGTGCGGGCATCGTAGCGATAGAGATGTCCCCAGCCGTCGCGCAGGGAATACCAGACGATCTCCTGCGCCGTGCCCGCCTCATCAGTGAGGACGGCAACGTTCGGCTTCTGGTGGAATTGCTGGGAAGGACGGACGCGGCGCTCGTCCTCCTCGCGCACGAGTTCGGTTGCCGCGCCGGTCTCCGGATCGATCGCGTAGAGGACGAGCGCCAGCCAGTCGCGGGAGGAGTGCAGGCAGAAGACCGTGCGGGAGGAGGCATCCCACCAGAGGTCGTGGCGTACTAGCGGCGAGGAATGGGTCGAGACGAGCGGTGGGATGGCTGCCTTCCGGATCGAGCGAGAAGCCGTATCGACGATGTACACCTCGGCGAGGCGAACGTGCTCGTCGCCGGGATAGGCATCGATGTAGGTCTCCGTGCGCGGGAAGCTGCCATCGGCCGGGGACGATTCCAGCAGCGGGACACGGCGGGCGCCGCGCACGTCCGTTCGTTGCGTGAGGGCGAATCGCCCATCCGGGGACCAGTTCACGATCGTCGGGCGGATATCGGCGTTACCGGTGTTGCCCGTTCCGTTCTGGGCGTCGGTTCCGTACGGCTGCTCGTCGCTGCCATCGGTTGTGAGGCGAGCTTCATCCCCGGTGGTGAGGTCACGCAGCCAGAGGTCGTTGTCGCGTGGAACCAGTTCGAAGGTGCCGGCCGGGGAGACCGGACGGCGCGGGGCAGGCGGCGTCCAGACTGGAAGTGCGCCGGCGTCCTCCGATGTGATTTCGGTATGGGACCGGGTATGCGGATCGACGAGGACGTGGCGCGGCTCGCCGTTCTCGGTGGTGCGGTAGATGAAGCCGCCATCGGTGAGCCAGGCGATGGCTCGTGGCAGCACCTGGCGATCGATCAGTGCGTCCCGCCGTTGGGGCCGGAGGGCTGCGGCGCGTTCGTAGACGGCGCGATCCAGCAATTCCGCTCCTTTACTTCCGCCCGTTCCAGATCCCGTTACCACCACGACCTCCTCGGCTGATACCTGATTGATATGGTCGGATAACTGTAGCAGACGCGGCGGGCCGGAGATCGACGTGCTTCGGAATGTGCGGGAAGATGGAGCACGCGATCCATTTCCGGTCAGGAGCCAGTGCATGAAGATCACCGCCATCGACGTTTCGTTCACCTCCGAACCGAAGGCGCGTCCGATTCGCGATGCGTTGCAGGTGCTCGACCGCAACGGCAACTGCCATGTTGCCATTCACACCGACGAAGGCGTCACCGGGGAGAGTGACACCTATTTCGGACGCGTCCCGTCGTCGCCGTCGTTGCTCGCCGCACTGATCCGGGAGGAACTGGCGCCGGAGATCGTGGGGGAGAACCCCTTTCTGATCCGTGTCATTCGGGGCCGGTTGCAGGCGCTGACCGACTACCACGGCACGGCGGGTTACGCGACATTCGGGATTGCGGCAATCGACCTCGCGTTATGGGACCTGATGGGGAAAGCGCTCGGGCAACCGGTCTGGCGGCTGCTCGGCGCGCAACGAACCTCCGTGCCCTCTTACGCGATGGTCGGGTGGCTGGAGCTCGGCATCGACGGCCTGCGTGAGGTGAGCGAACGTGCGATGGCGCAGGGCTTCCGTGGTGTCAAGATGAAGGTGGGATGCCCGACGCTCACCGAGGATGTCGAACGCATCGCGGCGGTGCGGGAGGCGATCGGGCCGGATGCGGCGCTGATGGTTGATGCGAACCAGGTCTTCACGCCGTTGGAGGCGGTGCGGCGCGGGTTGGTCTACCAGGAGCTGGGCTGCACCTGGTTCGAGGAGCCGGTGCGGGCGGACGACATTCCCGGTCACGTCCTGCTGCGGGAGAAGCTGCATATCCCGATCGCAACGGGCGAGAACCGATACGGGATCGCCCAGTTCCGCGACTTCTTCACGGCGAACGCCGTGGGGATCGTGCAGCCGGACCTGCGGCGGGCGGGTGGGCTGACGGAATGCCTGGAGATCGGGTTGATGGCGCACGGGATGGGCATCCCCTACGCGTCGCATGGGGGCGGCGCGCATCTGCACCTGCTGGCGGCGCTGCCGAACACCATCTATATGGAATGTGGCCTCATTTCGGAGAGCTCGTCCATCCGTCTGGTCGATGGCTGCTACCCATTGCCGGAGGAACCGGGGTTGAGCGGGAGTCATTGAGCCGGGAACCGAAGGAATGACTGCTGCGTTGTCGTGTGGGACTGATTTCTGGTGAATCTCATGAGGGGAGGCGCGCAATGACAACGGGATCGGTATTCCTGATCGGCGGTGGGTGGACCGAGACGGCGATCCCGGAGACGTGGGGCCGTTTCGTAGCGGCGGTGAACGCGACGGGTGGAAGCCGGATTGCCTGCGTGCTGCTCGATGACGAGGATATTGAGGCGAGGGACGAATATGCCGGACGATACGTGGCGACGCTGACGGCGGCAGGCGCGCGTGAGGTCGGCATCATTCATGTTTCCCCGGACCGTCCGTTGGTGGAGGCCAAGCTTGTCGGGGCGGCCGGAATCGCGGTCGGTGGCGGCCTGACGCCGGACTACCAGAAGGCGATCGTCGCCTCGGCGGGCAAGGTGATTGCCGGGATGGTTCGGCAAGGCATGCCCTATGCCGGGTTCTCGGCAGGAGCGGCAATCGCGGCAGAGACGGCGGTTGTGGGTGGCTGGAAGCTACCAGCCGATGATGCCAACCACGGCCACGAACTGCCGATCTGCTCGGACGAGGTGAGCGAGGATGAGGAGTTCCTTGCGGTGCGCTATGGCATCGGGCTGGTCCCGTTCGCGGTGGATGTCCACGCCTCACAGTGGGGAACGCTGACGCGGTTGATCCACGCGATGCGCACGGGCGCGGTCGCCGAGGGCTGGGCGATCGATGAGGACACGATGCTGGAGGTGTCCGGCGGCGAAGTCATGGCGGTGCATGGTCAGGGCAGCGCGTATCACGTCACCTCGGGCGATGGCGGTGTGCGTGTCAAGGTCGTGATTCGGACGGCGCGAACGAACTCATAGCAGGCCAGCTTGTCTGGCCTATCGACCGCGGGTCGATATTCAGGGTGGGGAAGCACGGCGAACCCGGACGGATGCACACCTCCGTCCGGGTTCGCCGTGCGATGACGTGCTTGCTCGTGGTTCCCGGCTACCGGCGAAACGCTCTCCTCGTTGCCTCCGCGGTTGCGTGGAGATATTCGGGATCGACAAATGCCAGCGCGTCTTCGTCTTTCCCTTCGAGGATATTGCGCCGGATGATGAAGCCCGCCAGGGACAGCGGCCTGACGTACATCACGCCCTCGAAGCGATCGAGTTCCTCATCGGTCAACTCGATGTGCTGGCGGTACCCGTTCTCCGCCGCGTCGATCAGGGCCGGATTCCGCCAGGTACCCCACATCAGCCAGGCAAAGTCGGCAAGCCGCGGGCCGCGTCCGGCTGACATCCAGTTGATCCCGACTGGTCCGTGGTCGGTCAGAAGCGCATGGTCGGGATTGTGGAGCAGGTTGCCATGGATCAACGCCTCCGGCAGCCCGTCCCCGTCGTCCGCGGAGAGAATCAGCTCGCGCAGATACTCGAATCGCTCGCGTTCGGATGCCGGAACCTTCGTAGCGACCGCGTCGAGGAACGCGAGGGCTGCCATCAAAGTCTGACGTGGACTCCCTTCATGGGCGGGGTCTGCCCCGCCGGGACGGCTCACGGACTCATCGAGTGGCAGCGTATGGAGCCGCCCAAGTAGGTCGCCCATCATGCCGAGCTTCGTGACAACATCCGGGAATGGCGTGTTTTCGACGAACCGGGTGACGAGCACCGTGCTTTCGCCGAAGTCCGACACCGCGTCATTGACGGCAAGGCGCTCCGCGGGAAAGTCGTGCTGCTCCAGGAACCGGAGGATCGCGGCGTCACCCTCGACGCCAGACTTCGGGCGCGCGGGTGGAAACGCGCGCGATCCACGGGTCGCCGTCGGACCGGTCGATCCGGAAGAGATAGGTTTTGTGGGTGCTGACCTTGGTGGCCGCTACGGCGTCGATGCGGTAGTGATCCCAGATATGCGCGAGCAGGTGCTCGGCGGAGGGCTCGTGGATCATCCGGTCGTCGAGGCCTTCGAGATCGGTCAGTGCCTCGGTGTAGCGTTGCCCGGTTGCTGTGGCGTGACGCCGGACAACCTTCTTGAAACTACCGTGCTTGGTCATGAACAAGCCTCCTCGATACACCCTCGTCCCCCAGCGACGCGGTGTTTGGAAGATGGCCTGTAATGGCAATGACCGGGAGGGCAGATTCCCCTTCGTCCGATGGAGCTCCGGCTGGGGTGGACGTTCCATGGCTCGGCGACCGGATGGCGCCGTTGCACCCATCTTGGCGTCAACGTCGGCACAAGTCAACCGTTTCATAGAGCCGATCGTTCCGTCCAGCGTCGTTCCATGACGTGGGGCCGATATCCGGATCGCCCGATCGTCACAGCTGCCGGGTCACACAAGACGGCCCTCTCTGGGGTGAGGGCAACTACCCCGGCATGGCGTCCCAGCCGATGCCGGGGACATCGGGTGGGGCGATGCAGCCATCCGGGCCGATCCCCGCTTCCACGTTGATCGGATTCGTCTTCACTAGCGACTCGTAGTAGGTCGTGTTCGGGATCGCG
>JASGDN010000002.1:0-16080 GCA_049841275.1 Thermomicrobiales bacterium | reverse complement strand
GCGATCCCGCCGCCGTTATCGCGGCCATAACCCACGCAATTACGTAACACGGATACCCACTCGCTGGATCTTAAAGGGTGCGCGGTGGCCGTATCGTTAATATGGGCGCTGGCAGACATCTGCCAGCGCCCTTCTTCACGATTTCGTCTCTGCACCGCGAATCCAGTCAGTCTCCGGCAACGCCAGGGACCACGACCGGCGCCCCTGCCACCGGTGAAACCGATCGCAGGACAATCGCCCGCCGAACCTGAGCCCCACCAACCGGTGCCACATTAGCACGACAGACACCCCACGAGACCTGTCGGACGACGGTCGATACAGGCTGCTCGACGGGTACCGAAGGCGCCGTTGCTGGTTCCGCCACGGGACCGACAGGTCGGCCCGGAGACAGGAGCAGGCCCCTCAGCTCGCGCGCCGGGACCACAACAAAGGCGAGATTGACGACAACCACGGCGACGGCAAGCAAGACAACGGCGTCCACGGCGGCAACACTCCGGCACGATTGGCGAACTGGGATGACGATCGACCCACATCCAGCATACGTTCGCGGCCTGCGCTTGCCATCCGCAAAATTACCGAGTTTTGCCATCCAGTCACCGAACATCCTCAGACAGACGCCTGTCCGAAATGACGACACGGCACGGACGGGATTCCGTCCGTGTTGTGTCTCCGTGCCCGCGCCCGATCCTGCCCAGGGTTAGCTCGCGGAACCGGATTCCTCGTGCTTGCCGCCAGGCAGCTTCGCCCGCAAGTCGTCCCACGTCTCCTTCACCTTGTCGGTGAAGCCCTCGAAGTCAGCCTCACGCTGCTTGCGGCGCTCAGCACGCTTTGTCTTGGCCTCTTCCTCCGCAGCAGCTTCGACCTCGTCCTCGATCGCCTCGGTGGACGTACGGACGATCGTACCGCCAAGATTCTTCACGGCGGCATCCAGCGCATCCGGCGATTCCTCGCCGATCTCCGCGATCAGGCCGTTCCGGTCCTGCGGGATCATCTCGGCGATCCGGTTGATCACACCCAGGCGTGTCGCGGCATCGCGCGTGTCCAACACGCCACCCACCAGCGCGCCGGTGCCCCAACCAAGGAGCACCCCCAATGGCCCGCCGAGGATTCCGACAACCGCACCGACCAGGCCACCGGTGGACGTACCCGAACCGAAGTCGGTATTCGCGCCATCTTCGATCTTCAGCGATCCATCCGGATTGTGGGAGACCACCACCGCGTTCCGCAGGCGCAGGTCTCCAGTTACCGCGAGCTGCTTGAGCTGGGCAAGCATCTGGAAGGTCTTGCTTGCCTCGTCGAAGGTAATGAAGGCGACATTCTCGGCAGCCACGTTCTCATCCTTTCTCATCTCAGCGACGACATGTTCCGGACCCGACGAATCCACCGTCTCACTGTGCCACATTCAAGGCACGGCGGCTTGCCGGCACTGGCCCGAATGGAACGCCACGCGCAAATTCGATTCCACGAATGACCGTCATCTTACGCCGTTGCGGCCGCGAACTCGGCCTTCGCGGCTTCGAGCAACGCCTCGTCCATCAGGAGATCGGCGGCAGCAAGCGCCAGCGCCTTGCCGGTGGCCAGCGCATTCAACCGTCCCATCTCGGAAATCGACCCTTCGACCACCTGAACGGAGTGACCGGGAATCGGTGTTTCGCTGATCGCAAAGTTGACCGCCGCCGTCGGCACCTTGCGGCTGACGTTCCCAAGGTCGGTCGAGTACGGCGCAGGGCCGGTGGCTTTCGGGTTGGCTGGCCCCTCCGGCGTTTCGGCCAGGCCGGCATCGCCAAAGTGGGAGAGCAGTACCTTCCCCATCGCATAGTTCGGCACCACGTCGTCATAGTCCGGCTGATCGGCGTCGATCTCGAGCGTCGCGCCCGTGATCATCGCCGCGCCTTCCGCGATCTTCTCGGCCCTGGCGATCAGCGCATCCACCGCCGGGCGAGTCGCGGCGCGGAACATGAAGTACGCCTCGGCATAGTCCGGCGTCACGTTTGGGGCATCGCCGCCCTTCGTGATGATGCCGTGCATGCGGATATCGGGCGTCACATGCTGCCGCATGGCGTCGATGCCGTTGAAGAGCTGGATGACGGCGTTCAGCGCATTGATGCCGTTGTGCGGGTCCAGCGCGGCGTGAGCCGTGCGGCCATGGTACTTGAACACCCGGGGCGAGACGGCAAGACAGGTGCCATCCGGCGCCTCGGTGGCGACCCCGGAAACGTGCCCGGCGTGATGACTGGAGAAAGCGAAGTCGATGTCATCGAAGGCGCCGTTTTCGATCATGAGCACCTTGCCGCCGAGGTTCTCCTCCGCCGGCGTGCCGACGAGCATGACCTCGCCACCCAGCTCGGCGATCACCTCGCCCAGCCCGATCGCCGCGGCGAGGTTGGAGCTGGCGATGAGATTATGTCCACACCCGTGACCGAGATTCGGCAAGGCATCGTATTCGGCGAGGAACGCGATGGCCGGGCCACTGCCCTTGCCGCCGCGAATCGCCTTGAATGCAGTCGGCAGGCCGCCGGTGCCGCGCTCCACCTCGTACCCGTAGCGCGAGATCGTCTCCGTCAGGAGGCCGGAGGCCCTCACTTCCTCCATCCCAAGCTCCGGATTGGCGTGGATCTGATCGCCGACACCGAGGATGACATCGCGCTCGCGATCGATGGCGGCAAGGATGCGTGCGTGGATCGCCGCGCGGTCGAACTCGGGCTTGGCATCGGAGAACATGGGCGGTCCTTTCGCTCGTGACGGAAAGATGGCGTTCCGGAATAGTCCGGTTTCCTGTGCTGATCTTCGCGCACGCTCCCGCCTTCACGCAAACGCCACTGCCGGATCGGCTATCCTCGCCCTGAAAAGAAGGAGGCTCCTCATGTCCTCGCCGTCCGTCGACCGCGCCCGTTACACCACGCTCACCAGCCCGATCGGTCCCCTCCTGATCGCCGTCTCCGATCGCGGCGTCTGCGCGGTGTCGTGGCTGGGATCATTTCCACTGGCAAGGACACTCCGGGATCTGGAGACGCGTGGATTCGTCCCGGTCGAGGCCGCCGCCGATCCGGAGGTCCGGCGTTGGGCCGGACAGCTTACCGCCTACTTCGCGGGAGCGTTGCGCGAGTTCTCCCGCGAGATCGACCTGCAAGGGACGAGCGCATTCACGGAGAAGGCGCTGAATGGCATCCTCGACATTCCGTGGGGCGAAGTCCGCACCTACGGGGAGGTTGCGACGGGAATCGGGATGCCGGGAAGCGCGCAGGCCGTAGGCAACGCGATGGGCCAGAACCCGATTCCGGTGATCGTCCCCTGCCATCGGGTGGTCCGCGCGGGCGGCAAGATGGGGTATTACACGGGCGGAGCGCAGATCAAGGAGGCGCTGCTGGCGATCGAAGGCGTGACGTTCGGCCGGCATCCTGGTCAACTGCGCCTGCTGTAGCGCGCGTAGGCGTGGCCGGGTTACTTCACGACCTTCTTTCCCCGACCCTCGGCGGCAGCCGTGATCGCATCCACCAGCTGCGGAATCACCCAGCGCACGCTGAGCGTCGTCTGTGCAAAGAGCGCCCGCGCTGCGCTGGCGGAGACTGCCTCGTACTGCCCGTTGCTCGCGACCGGAAGACTCTGGAACAACGAATTCCCTTCGAGGTACGTCCCGTTCTCGAGAAAATCGTAGCTCAGGAGGATATCGACATCGGCCAGCATGTTGATCTTCTCCAGCGACAGGCCCTCATTCTGGGTCGCGCCAGCGAACTTCATGCCCAACTCGCGGATCAGCGTCGCCTCCTGTCCGGAATTCGTTGCGAAATAAAGGGTGCCACCATTGTAGCTCGCCGCGTACGCGATCGTCACCGTGCGATCGGCGTACGGAGCAAGGCGGGCCTTCCCCTCGGCGATCACGTGCTCCGTCTCGGCGATGGCCGCCGCGGCGGCTTCCTCATTGCCAGTCGCCTGCCCGACGATGATCTGCCCCTCACGCCAATCCTCACTCCCACTATATGGGGCAGGCACACCGACCGTCGGCGCGATCTCGTTCAGGGGAGCCACGATCTGTTCGGCAATATACGGATCGGCCACGATCAGATCCGGACGGATCGCCGCAATCAGCTCCAGATCCGGCTCGTTGGCGCCTTCGAGATCGTACGTTTCGAGATCCTCTCCACCGGCCTCGATCAACCACGGGGAGACGCCCTGCCCATACCGGTTCGTGAACCCGTAGATCAACGGGCGGACACCTTGGGCCATCAGGTAGTCGACCTCGAACCAGTCGCTAACGGCCGCCACGCGGGTCGGCTTCGCCTCAATGGTGACATCGCCCAGGCTGCCGTGGATCGTGCGCGGCCAGACACCCGTCACCGGGCTGGATGTGGGCGATGCCTCCGGCGTGCCCTCCGCGCGGACCGATCCCGCCGCCGAGGCCGCCAGAATGGCACTGGCGGCCCCGATAAAGCCGCGCCGGGTCAGGGCGTTGACGATCGAAACCTCCTCGGCACGGGTGAGGATGTCGGCAGCGGGGTTCGTTCGACGGGTCACGATCATACTCCTGCATTGAGTCCAGCGAATTTTCCGACCTATATGATCAGATATCGGCAGGATACGAGCAGGGACGCTCACCGGTCAACCGATTCGCGCAATCGTGAGCGAGTCGAAGGCTTATTCCCCCACAAGCCAGTCCGGCCAGTTGACGGTCGCCCCATCTGCTCCGCATGTCCGCAGGATGTCGATCTGCTCGCGCCTCGACACCCCCCAGGCACGCACCGTCAACCCGGCCGCATGCGCCTCCGCAACCATCGCAGGATCGAGGTCGTCCACATACGGACAGATCTGCGCGAATCCACGCGCCACACAACGATCGATGATGTCGCGATCGAAATACCTGCTCAGGAAGCCAAGCATGAACCGGTCATCCACCTCCTGCGCGTCGAGCAGGGCTCCCCAGTGAAACGACGTGATCTGGACGCGCTCGCGCATGCTATCGGCAACCAGTGCTTTCGCCGCAGGAACAGCCGCGCGAGCATCCTTGATCTCGATCGCAGCCGGAATGCGTGGCAACCACCGCTCGACGAACGCCGCCAGCGTCACGATCCGCTCACCAGCAAAGCGGGGGTCGAACCATGCGCCGAGATCGAGCTCCCGCAGCGCCGCCAGGGTGTAGTCGGAGACTGGACCAGCGCCATCGGATACGCGCTCCACGGTCGGGTCGTGGAATAGCACGAGCTCGCCATCCCGCGTGAGCTGGACATCCGTCTCGATCGCATCCGCACCCATCTCGATCGCCAGCTCGAAGGCGGCCGCCGTGTTCTCCGGCGCATATCCCGAGGCGCCGCGATGGGCGATGGCTGTCGGTCGCTCTCTCGTCATGACACGATCTCCTTCCTTGGCTTCATCCGGATATCCCGCGCGGAACGTACTGCCGGATCGCCCGCTCGACCAACGAACGCACCTCCAGCCACCATGGGAACCCGCGATACGGCAGCATATGGTCGGCCCGGATCTCGTGATATTCGAGCATGGCCGGCAACGCAGACGCCAGGGCATATGCGTCGCGCGGCAGGACGACCGTATCCTGATGCCCTTGCACGACGACGGTCGGGACCGGGATTCGGCGAATCAGGCGGCGCACGCCATCGGCAAGTTTGCGCAACTCGTCCAGCGCGACGGTCGGCACCAGGTAATCGTGGAGAATCGCCCGCTGTACGCGCGGGTCGTCGATGTCCAGCTCTGGCATGACGCGCACGAACCAGTCGCGCGTGCCGGGATTGGCGAGATCGACATCACCGAAGAAGTTGATCGACCGCACGACATGCCGGGCGACCGGAAGGACATTCCCACGCCAGTCGCCAATCCGCGTGAAGGGGGCGAGCAGGATCAGCAGGTCGGGACGCACCGCCGCCTTCGCCGCGATATGCAGCGCCAGCGCCCCGCCCATCGAGTAGCCGACGAGGATGCGCGGTCCATCATGCGTCACCGCGAACCGGTCCCAGTCCGCCAGTGCACTCGCCCGCCAACGTTCGGCAGTCATCGTGCCCAGCGTGTCGATCTCGCCCGCCATCCCTGGCACGAGAGGGCCTTCGCTGAAGAACCCCAACGATTGCGTGAGTTCTGCCAGACCGTGCATATCGGCGGGCGTACCCATGAATCCGTGAATCAGGTAGGCACTGCCGTTCGCCCCATCCGGCTCGACCGGACGGACGAAGGCTTGGTAGCGGTCCTGTCGGTAGAACTGCTGCATAGTCTCGATATCGGCGTCGATCGTTTCCTGCATGGGACTCCCTGGAGTGGAATGGGCGGCTCGCCTCTCTCCGAGTGAAACGAATGCCCATTCTGGCACCGGCTACACCGGCAACCCGGCTTGCATGCTTCCCCGATCGTACCGGACCGATGCAATGGCCGCATGGCCGGAGTGGTCCCGGTCCGATGTCGCTCACAGATCTCCGGCCTCCAGCGCGAGCAGTTGAGACGGCAGCAGCCGCACCTGATTGTTGTCCGCGATCGCCACGAGCGAGCGATGCCCGTTTGCCAACCGTGGTCCCCAGCAGATGCCTTCGAAATTCGTGACGATACCGATCCCGAGTTGCCCGAGGTCGGCCAGCAGGCGTTTGGCAACCGGTGTGTACGCCGCCCCGGCCAGCGTGTCGAGGCCGCGCACGTCCGTTGCGCCGGTCAACGTCGCCTCGTACAGACGCACGACGAAATCCGGGATGCCAAAGAGGCGGTCCGTGACCTGCCGCTCCAGCACAAGCAGCCGCTCGTCGTCGATGGCGAGGATCTCGCTCACCCCGGCGTCACGCCTCCTGTCAGAAGCCCCCGCCAGCGGGTCGAGTTCGTAGACGACCTCGCGCAGTTCGTTGCCGTCGCGGTCGACCTGGATGAACCGCACCGGCGCACCGGCCTCCGCGGTCGGCAAGACCCCGTCCTGGATCAGCGGTCCCTCCAGCGAGATCCACACCGTCTCCCCGTCCGCCGCGAACCCCATGCCCTCAACGGTCAGATTCGGACGCGGGCCACTCGCGCCATCGTCCGCGATGTGGAACCGCTCAGGCAATGGCCACGCCCGGATAAAGCGCCCCTCGGCATCGTTCTCGACCAGTTCCGGCGGCGCGCCGAGCGACGGATTGCCCTCGCTCGCAAACCAGAGATGCCCATTCGCCGGGTCGATGCGAATCGACTCGATGTCCGGTGTCGCGCCGGGTTCCGCGATGGTCGGCCACGGAGACCCATCGGCCTGCCGGAAGGTGATGGTGCCGGTGAGCGTGACCTCGCCGAATCCCTGCTCGCTCACCGCGATCGTCGCATCGTAGGCGCGGGCAGGAACGTCGGACGAACGGTCGTCGGTG
Source organism: Thermomicrobiales bacterium (assembly GCA_049841275.1). Classification (GTDB taxonomy): domain Bacteria; phylum Chloroflexota; class Chloroflexia; order Thermomicrobiales; family UBA6265; genus JASGDN01. The sequence goes on along the minus strand of JASGDN010000002.1, from coordinate 8,764 downwards.
ACGATCACCCATCGGCCGGAGTCCGCATCGAAATCGATCCCGGAAAACCCGCCGACCGGCATGCCGTCGAACGTTGCCCCTCCGGGAAGGAAATGGACGCCCAGTGATGTTAACGATAACGGCATGAACAACAGGTCCTTCGCATGCGAACGGTCGGTGTCGCGCCCACACGTCCGCGACCGACTACACTGGCCTCCCGCATCGACAGGCGGTCCGACGCAAGGGAATGGTGTCACACCGCGCTGGCCAAGGAGCAGACATGCCACATCATGACGATCCAATCCGCGACCTGATCGTTCGTACATTCGGGCCTGGGACTGACACGATCGCTCACGAGGCGGTGGACTCCGAATGGGCTCCGGTCGAACGCTGGCGCCTGCACTCGGATCACCATGAGGTCCCGCACACGGTCGTGATCAAGACGCGGCGCGCCAACGGCTCCGGCTGGGGATACGATCCCCGCAACCTCGTGGCCGAACGGCGCGCGCTGGACCTCCTTGCTCCAACCGGACTGGTTCCCCACATCTACGCCGCCGATGATGCCCTTGGCGCGATCGTCATGGAGGATATCGCCGGCGCAAGCACGGTCGAGCGGATGCTCTTTGGCACTGATCCAGCACTCGCCCACGACGGGCTCGTGCGGCTGGCAACGGCATTGGGCACGATGCACGCCGCAACGACCCCCATCGATCCCACCCCGTGGCACCCGGCGTCGATCCTCATGACTCCGCTGCCCGATGCATGGTCGACCCTGACCCAGGCGATCTCCCATCTCGGCCTGCCCGGTTTCGGCAAGGCCGCCATCGAGATCGAGGATCTGGCGTCATCGCTGACCGATCCGGCGTGGTGGGCTCTGACCCATGCCGACGCAAACCCGAGCAACGTCCTGGTGGCAGGCGACCGGATCGCGCTCATCGACTTCGAGGGAGCCAATCCGCGTCATATCGGCATCGATGGCGGCGGGTTCGCCCTGGGGTTCCCGGCCTACCGCTATTGGGCCGATCTTCCGGAGAAGACCATCGCCGCGATGACGGATGCATGGCGAACAGCGCTTCTGCCGGGGTTCCCCACCGTCGCCGACGATGCGGTGTACGTCCCCATGCTTGCGACCGGCGTCCTGGCCTGGACGATCCTGCGACTGACCCGCCTGCCCCTCATCGCCGACAACGGCCAACCGCCGGACGAGACACACCGGAGACGCACCCAGATCGTGCGGACGATCGACCTCGCGGTAGCGACATGCCGGACCGGCACCACGTATCCGGCCATCACCAACTGGCTGGGCACCCTCGACGACGCATTGCGCCAGCGCTGGCCGGAAGCGTCCAATCCTCGCCACTACCCGGCATTCAATGGGGGATCGCGCGAGGGCTGGATCGTCTTCCACGGCATCTGAGGCAGGTCAACGACGTCGCCACTCCGCATCGGGATCCACGGAAAGAGGACGATCCAGGGAGCGTGGCACTGCCAAGAGTCGGGTGCACTGTGAGGCACTCCGGTCATTCAGGAGGATTGAGCACACGGGCTAGCATCGGGCTTTCGAACTCGTCGGCAAGACATTCCATGTAAACAAGATCCCAGGTCCCTCCGCCGTGACGGCTTGCGTTTCTCCGCCGCCCAAATTCACGAAAGCCCGCCTTTTCATAGGCTCTCCTCCCCCCAGCATTGAATGCGAAACATGTCAACATCACGTTGCTTAACCCAAGGCCTGAGAACGCAAAGTCGAGGAGCAAGCGAGTCGCCTCTGTCCCATACCCCCTACCCCGAAAATTCGACTCGCCGATCGTGATGCCGAAGGTAGCGCGACCAAATCGGTGGTCAATGTCCGACAACGTGCAGACGCCGATCGGTTGCCAGGTCTCTCGTGCGTATATCGTGAATGCGACCGCTCGATCAGCGGAAACATGCCGATCGAACTCCGCTGTCGTTCGTTCGAACGATTCGGGCCAACCAACCCCACGGGTGCGGCTCACATCAAGATCGTTGTTCCACCGATGATAGCGCGGCAGCAATTCCCGGCGGAGTGGCCCAAGCGCGACGAGCTCTCCAGCGAAATTGATTGTGGGAAAAGCGTCTGAAGCATCAGGTGACGGGATTTCTGCTGATGTGGTGCTCATCATCCATCCATTTCAAGGGAGAAGCAGAATCGTGAGGCTGAGCGGCGGATCACCGGCATCTCGTTGCGGAGGCCTGTTGCGCCCATCATCGGATGTTGAGGATGGGAAGCATCCGCTCGCACATGGTCATGACGTTCGTACTGGAGGTGACCAGATGAAAGCACTTCAGGACAGCGGTCAATCGCGCCCGATCCTGCACCAATCGCCGCTCGGAATACCTCGGCTCGATCCGCGACGCTCGGAGACGCAGTGAACGCAACAACGTCCACCCATGCAATCGCCACCGTTCGTCAGATCCAGTACCCGGAATCATGACGACCGTATCGATGTTTCCTTGAATGGCCCCAATCAAGACCCCATCTCGTTGTCCGCGAAACCGCGCATGAGAAGACGGACGATCTCACTTCATCCCTTCCCACGAGCCTTTCCGCGATGCGTTCTCCCGGGAACACCAGAACGACGCAGTCCTCGGTGTTGCAACACCGAGGACTGCGTCGTTCGTACACGCTACTCGTCGTCCTTCGACGTCAGGCTGGCATCGCGGATCAGTTCCACAATGGATGGGTCCGCCAGGGTCGTCGTGTCACCCAGTTGCTGGCCGCTCGCAATGTCGCGCAACAGTCGCCGCATGATCTTGCCGGAACGCGTCTTCGGCAGGTCCGGCGTGAACATCAGCCGTTTCGGCTTCGCGATCGGGCTGATCTTCTCGGAGACATGCTGGCGCAGCTCGTCGCCGAAGCCCTCGTGGTCCTGGGCGCGGACCTTCAGGGTCACGAAGGCGAAGATCGCCTCGCCGGTCAGCGGATCGGGGTGCCCGACTACCGCCGCCTCCGCCACGAGATCGTGCGAGACCAGTGCGCTTTCGATCTCGGTCGTGCTGAGGCGGTGCCCGGAGACGTTCATCACGTCATCGACACGGCCAAGCAGCCAGAAATACCCATCCTCGTCGCACTTGGCACCGTCGCCGGGGAAGTACAGACCTTCGTATTTGCTCCAGTACGTCGCCTTGTAGCGCTCATCGTCCCCGTAGATGCCGCGCAGCATGGACGGCCACGGCTTGCGGACGACCAAGTACCCACCGCTGCCCAGCGGCACCGAGTTGCCGTGGTCATCGACGATGTCCGCATCGATGCCGGGCAGCGGGAACGTCGCAGACCCCGGCTTCGTGACCGTGATCCCCGGCAACGGCGAGATGAGGATCGCGCCGGTTTCCGTCTGCCACCACGTATCGACGACCGGGCATCGCTCGCCACCGATGTACTTGTGGTACCAGATCCAGGCTTCCGGATTGATCGGCTCGCCGACCGATCCGAGCAGTCTCAATGAGGAGAGGTCATGCTTCTCGGCATGCTGATGCCCCTCCTTCATGTGCGCGCGGATGGCCGTCGGCGCGCAGTAGAGGATGGAGACCTTGTAGCGCTCGATGATATCCCACCAACGGTCTGGCCCTGGCGTGGTCGGGGTCCCTTCGTACATCACGCCCGTCGTGCCATTCGCCAGCGGGCCGTAGACGATGTAGGAATGTCCCGTCACCCACCCGATGTCGGCGGCGCACCAGTAGATGTCGTCGTCCTTGATGTCGAAGACGACCTTGTGCGTCCAGGACGCGCCGAGCAGGTAGCCTGCGGTGGTGTGGACGATGCCCTTCGGCTTGGCGGTGGTGCCGGAGGTGTAGAGGATGTAGAGCATGTCCTCCGCATCCATTTCCTCCGGTGGGCAGACATCGGACTGGCGGGAGACGATCTCGTCCCACCACAGGTCGCGCCCCTCGGCCATTGCGGTCTCCTGACCGGTGCGCTTCGCCACGAGGACATGCTCGACCGATGGCGTCTCCTCGATCGCCTTGTCGACATTCGGCTTCAGCGCCGCTGCGCTGCCGCGCCGATATCCGCCATCCGCCGTGATCACGACCTTCGCTTCAGCGTCGTTGATGCGGTCGCGCAGGGCTTCGGCGCTGAAGCCGCCGAAGACCATCGTGTGCGGCGCCCCGATCCGGGCGCAGGCCAGCAACGCGATCGGCGCCTCCAGGATCATCGGCATATAGATGGCGACACGGTCGCCCTTCTGTACGCCGAGTTCCTTCAGCGCATTGGCTGTCTTGCAGACCTCGGCCAGCAACTCGGCGTAGGTGATGGCCCGTGTATCGCCTGGCTCGCCTTCCCAGTAGTACGCGATCTTGTCGCCCTTGCCGGCCTCCACATGCCGGTCGAGGCAGTTGTAGGCAACGTTGAGCGTGCCGCCCTCGAACCACTTCGCGAAGGGCGGGTCCCACTGGAGCACGGTGTCCCATTTCCTGAACCAGCTCAGCGACTCCGCCTGCTTCGCCCAGAAGGCTTCCGGGTCCTGCCGCGCCTCCTCGTAGATGGCGGGATCGCTCACGTTTGCCTGGGCGGCGAACTCCACGGGCGGGGCGAAGGTGCGATTCTCGGCGAACAACGCCTCGATCGTCGCGACGGCCTCCTCGCGGGCCTGGCTCTTCGTATGGTCGGTCATGGATATCGTCCTTGCGTCCTCATAAGGCAAAGGCCCATCGAATCGACTCTGATACCGGGCGAGACCATCGCGCGGACGGAGCACAACCACGAGGCGTCGTGACTGCACGTTGTCGTTCGATTGCCAGTTTCACCGCAGTATACAAAGGCCGTGCCACCTGTCGCCCGGCACGGCCGCCTGGCGATGCGAGCCGTTCGCGATTGCACCGCGCATGATTCCACCGGGGTCCGGTCTCCGCAACTGGCATGGATGCAGAATCGGCCCGGCAATCGGGTGTTTCCGGCATCAGGCATCTGCCGATGATGCCATAATGCGGGGAGAAGCGACAGCGTGCGAGGCGCGTCCTGCGAATGCGTCCCGTTCGCAGGTGCGACCATCCACCATCTTCGGGGTACCGTCGCGCCCCTTCTGGTGCGGTCGATCCGCACGCAGGTCCACACCGCTCGAAGGAGACGCCCTTGACCACCGCACACATGATCATTGGCAGCCTCACGCTGCTCGCCTTCCTCGCCGCCCTCATCCTGAACGTCCGAACCCTCATCACCGGCGCCGCCTTCTCCTGGCAGAAGATGGTCTCGTTCGGGGCGGCGACGCTCCTCCTCCTGCAATACATGATGGGCTTCTCGCTGCTCGGCTCCGGCAAGTCGATGACGTCGGTCCACTACCTCGTCGCCCTGCTCGCGATCATCCCGGTCGGTTTCGAGCATGGCTATGCCAGCACACGCACCGATCCGCGCCAGCGCACGATCTACACAGTGCTGGCCAACGCGGCCGCGTTCATCATCATCCTCATCGCGTACATGATCGGCGAGACGCACGGCTCCTGACCCGCTACCATCTGCAAGACAGTGACGCAACGGAGCGCCCTTTCCCGGGCGCTCCGTCGTGTGTGACCCGCCTCAACGAATCACCCAGGGACCCCGCATGACCGCAGCACACACCCGGTCCGACACCTCGGGCCGGCATCACGTCGATATCCTGATTGCTGGCGGAGCCGTCGCCGGCAGCGCCCTCGGCGCCGTCCTCGCGCGTGAGGGATATTCGGTCGCGATCGTCGAGCGCGAACCCGTCTTCCGCGACCGCATCCGGGGCGAAAGCATCCACCCGTGGGGGGTGAAGGAACTGCGGGCAATCGGCCTCGCGGATACGGTCATCGGGGGGGCGCATGGCGTCGAACTCTCGCGCTGGACGCGCTACCGCGACGGCGAGCAGACGGACAGCTTCCAATGGAGCGACCTGATGCCCGGCTCACCCGGCGAGATCAGCGTCCGTCACCCGGCGATGCAGGATGCGCTGCTGGCCGCCGCGACGGCAGCCGGGGCGGATGTCCACCGTCCCGCGCACCTCGTGCCCCGCCGCGAAGGCGCCGCCATCGTGGCGACGATCGAGGCGGACGGACGGTCGATCGAAGTCGTTCCTCGCCTGCTCGTCGGCGCGGATGGGCAACGCAGCGCCATTCGCACCTGGATCGGTGGCTCCGGACGGCGCGACCCCATCCACCACGCAATCGCCGGAGCGATCGTCTCCGGGCTTCATCTCGACCCGGATTCCGCACACCAGGCGTACTTCCCTGGTGGGTTCGCGATGGTCTTCCCGCAAGCCGGCGGCACCAATCGGATCTACTACGTCTGCCCGACACCCGAGGCCGAACGCCTGCAGCGCGAGGACCTGCCAGATGCGCTGATCGCGGCGATGCGGCCATGGCTGCCTGCTGGCGCCATCGGCGAGTGGCGTTCCGAAGGGCCAGCCGGATTCTTCCCGAACGCGGACATCGTGGCCGACATCACGTACGCCCCTGGCGTCGTGCTGATCGGGGACGCCGCCGGAGCGAACGACCCCAGCCAGGGGCATGGCCTCTCCCTCGCCTTCCGCGATGTACGCGCCCTGCGCGATCTCCTCGCCGCCTCCGACGACTGGGCCACCGTGCCGGAACGCTTCGCCACCGCCCAGCGCAACGCTCGCGAAACCCTGCGCCAGCATGCCATCTGGTCCGCCCCGCTGATGACCGAGGTGGGGCTGGATGCAGAAGCCCTGCACCAACGGGTCGCGGCCGCGCGCGCCCTCGATCCCAGCGCGGGTGGGTTCGCGCCCATCTTCATGTCCGGTCCGGAGGGCCTCGTGGCCGACGAGGCCGCGCGCCGTCACTTCCTGGGCGAGGATCTGGACGAGCAGGAACTCGCCAATGCTGGTGCGTCCTAGCGGCCATCCGTCCCCAGGTCGTGAATGCATACCGTGTCTATATGGCACAGTTCTGTCACTATCCGGTCCGGGACAAATGTCGACACCCGCCTGCCCTATTTCCGCCGGGAAAGCCGGTATCATACGTACGCGGAATCGAAAACGGTGCCAGCTTTTCACAGGAGTGACACAGCCGTCACAGCTGTGAAAACCTGAATGCACGATCCGCTCAGGCTTGGTACAGTCGTTTTCATGCGTGCCTGGGAGACATCCGGCGCTGTCCGGAAGGCGTACACTGGGCGATACTGTGGGACCGTGAAGCGGCTCGCTTCACAAAACGACCTGAGCCCGCAAGGGATTAGAGGGGGAATCATGCGACGGACAGTGACCCGCGCACTGGTCATCGGCGGCATCGCCGCAAGCCTGTGCTCACCGCTCGCCGTGCCATCTGCGTTGGCGCAGGATGCGTCGGTGGAGGCCTGGGCAACCATTTCCGCGACCCATCCAGCCCCAGGATGCAGTGTCAACGTGTCGTTCGAGGTCCGCTCGGGGGGCGCCCCGAGTGCTGGCACCGATGTCTCGCTGGCGCTTTCCTACGATGGCACCTCGGATGTCATCAGCAGTGACCGTGAGGTCACGGACGACAGCGGGATCGCCTCGCTGACCTTCGACACCTCTGGCGCCTCGTCCGGCGCAATGCTCTACCTGGAATTCCACATCAATGGCGCCTACGTCGGCGGCAAGTCCATCTGGACCGACGGCAGCGATTGCTCCACCGGGTCCGAGGTCGCGTCCTTCTCCGGCAGCGTTCCGTCGGCGTCCGCCGACACGGGCGGCAGCGATTCCAGCGCGGCCTCCACGACGAGCGACTCCGGCGCCGTCATCGTCCCGAACATCTCGAGCTACCAGCAGCAGCGTGGCCTGAGTTGCGAGTACGCATCGCTCTCGATCGCGACTGGCGCGCTGGGCAACTGGATCAGCGAATGGTCGTTCGACGCCTACGTGCCCCAGAGCGCCAACCCGCATTGGGGATATCGCGGCGACATCAACGGCCAATGGGGCAACACCACGGACTACGGCGTCTACGCCGAGCCGCTGGTGCCGGCTCTCCAGGCCTTCGGGTTCAACGGCACCGTCTTCTACGGCGGCACGGACACCCTGAAGCAGCAGATCGCCGCCGGCCATCCGACCCTCGTCTGGCTCGGTCTCTGGGGCGACACCAGCACCTACGAGACCGCCTCCGACGGCACGACCTACCAGCTCACCGCTGGCGAGCATGTGATGGTCGCCTATGGCTACGACGATGGCGGCATCTACATCTCCGATCCGGGAACGGGCAAGCTTCGCTACTACGACTGGGGCACCTTCACCTGGATGTGGAACGTCATGGACGACATGGCGCTCGCCGTCCACTACTAGGCGTCATCCCCCATTCCGAAAGATGATCGGGACGATGTCCGGCTGTGACCTTGCAGCCGGACATCGTCATTTCCCGGCGATGCTTGCGCGTTTCCGAAAATCCCCCTATGGTGAGTGCGCGGCTGTGGCGAGCCGTACCCGAAGATCGTCCTCCGCACAAAGGGATTCGACCGGATGATGCATCGCCGTGACCGCCGTGTTGGCCTTGTCTTCGATGACCGCTATCTGACGCACAACCCTGGACAGTATCTGATCGGATACCGCGACCCCTATCCGTTCGCCGATCCGGTACCGCATCTCTCCAGCCCGGCCATCGCCATCCGGTCGAAGCAGTTGCTCGACCTCTACGGCTACACCGACGCCATGCAGCGCATTTCCGATTTCGAAGCCGACGACGAGATTCTGCTCGCCTATCACACGCAGGAGCACATTGCCCGCGTCGCGGAAGTCGGCAAGACCGGCGGCGACACTGGCAGGGGCGCGCCGATCGGGCGCGGCGGCGACCGGATCGCCCGCTTCGCCGTCGGGGGCGTCGTCGCAGCCGTCGATGCCGTGAT
>JASGDN010000001.1:0-3482 GCA_049841275.1 Thermomicrobiales bacterium | reverse complement strand
GGTACGAACGTCGCGTCGACATCCATCAGGCCTTCACCACGCTCGGTTGCTGCCTCATCTGCTTCAACGCCATCACCCGGTTGTGTTAGGCACTCTTACACCAGCGAACGATCCCTTCGACCGGAACAAAAGCTGAAGGGATGCGCTTGCGCGCATCCCTTCCCGCCGACTAGCCACGGGCTAGCCCCATATGCTGATATTACCCGCGGCCAGAATATCCGTCAATAGCCACTCCGAGCATGAAAACCCCTGGCCTAGACGGACTGGATACCGCCCCGCAAGGAATACACCCTACGCCTTCGACCAGGGGAAAAATGCCCGAGGCATTTTATCGGGATTGCTCCCGTGTATCTCCAGTATGCCATGATGCGTCAATAGCTCTGATCGCACGTCACACTGAAACGTGTGGAGGGATGCTGCGCAGCATCCCTCCATCATCACGATCTGTTCCAACGACACTCAGCCGATCCGGGCTACGCCCGGCACCGTGCATGGTGGGATGTTCGCGTTGAAGCGGAACATGTTCCCTGGATCGACATCCGCCTTTACCTGGCGCAAGCGCAGATAGTCGTCCTTCGCGAAACAGGCGCGAACGCGCTCCTCCGACGAATCACCCAGGTGCAGGAAGTTCACCAGCAGGTCGCCGCTGCTCGCCGGGGCGAACGCGCCCTCGACGTCGGCCAGCGCCGCGTGAATCGCGGGTGCCAGCGCGGGATCGGGCACCACGGCGCCGATCATCACCACCATCGGGGCATCGTGGCGGTTCGCCACGCCGCCGAAGCGTGGCATGCGATCGACCGCGCCTTCGATGAAGCGAATCTCGATCATCATCACCGGCGTCTCGCGCCCCTCACCTGCGACTTCCAGCAGGCGATCGATCGTCGCCTCATCGAGGTCGTTGATGCTGGTCGTCGTGGCCGCGAAGGGCATCGGATCGACCGGGTCCATGCTGATCGCGTCGATCGCGGCGAAGGGCATCACCCCGAAGGTATCCATCAGGGGTGTAATGCCCCCGATGCGACGGATCGGCCCGATGATCGCCTCCGCCTGCTCCAGGTTCCCGATCCCGCAAGCCCGCGTGAAGACCACCGTCGCGCCCTGCAAGGCTGGCGGAAGCGTGGGCAGCGGCGGAATGCGCAGGATGCCGCAACTCGCCGTGATCTCGCTGGGGAGATCCTTCGTCCACGCCGCGAAGGCCGCCAGGACCTCCTTTGCGTGGGCGATCGGGTAAAAGGTGTTGCCGCCAAAGACGGTCTCCACCGGCACCAACTCGAATTCCAGCGATGTCACGATCCCGAAGTTGCCGGAACCGCCGCGCAGTGCCCAGAAGAGTTCCGGATGCTCGACCTCGGTCACATGGAGCAGGTCTCCATCCGCCGTGACGAGGTCCGCCGCGATGATGCGGTCCGCCGCAAATCCATACTGACGGGCCAGCCAGCCAGTGCCACCACCGAGGGTGTAGCCAATCACACCGACATCGGTCGTGGAGCCGACCAGTGGCGCCAACCCATGCGCGTGCGCCTGGGGAACGACGCTCGCCCACTTCACGCCAGCCTCGACCCGCGCGGTGCGAGCCTCCGCGTCGATGGAGACGCCTTGCATGCGTGAGGTGTTGATGAGGATGCCGCGCGTGATGGGCATGAGCGCGCCGTGTCCCGTCGCCTGGACACCGACTGGCCAGCCGCGATCCCCGGCGAACCGCACGGCAGCCTGGATGTCGGAGGCACACTCGGCAAGGACGACCAGGTCGGGTCGGTGCCCGGCATTGGCCACCCAGGCCGCCACGGCCCCGGCGTATCCGGGTTCGCCCGGCATGAAGACGCAGCCACGCAGGGATGCCTTGAGTTCTGTGTAATCGGACATGGTGATGGTGTGAGGCGCACGGGTCTCAAGCCCGGCCTCGCGCATGCGAAGGACCATGGTGGTCGAACCTTTCCTGAAAGGGATGTTTGCTGTACGGTATGGGTCCCGGAGCGAAGGATCAGCAGCGGTTCCTGGGTGTCGATTGGTTGGCCGGTGCCTGTTTCTCGCTTCCAGGATGCAAGACGCCGCATGGTTCGCATCGGTTCCCGATTTTCGCGGCAGTTTCTGATTCGTTTCGGAAGCACCGCACCAGGCGGAGGTACCCATGTCATCATCGCCGACCATTGTCATCGTGCCCTACGATCCCGCCTGGCCCGATGACTTCGCGGCACTTGCCACCGCAATCCGCGCCGCGATGGATGACCTTGCGCTGCGCGTCGATCACATCGGCTCGACCTCCGTACCCGGGCTGGCCGCCAAGGACATCATCGATATCCAGATCACCGTGGCAGACCTCACGGACGACGCCATCCGCGATCATCTCGCGACCCTCGGCTACACCGAGCACCCGACCATCGCCGGGGACCACATCCCGCCCGGCCTCTCCGCTGCGGATGCCGACCCTGCCCGGTGGCGCAAACGCTACTTCCGCGCCCCGGAGGGCATGCGGCCCATGCATCTGCACGTCCGCCAGGCGGGTCTACCGAACCAACGCTATCCGATTCTCTTCCGCGACTACCTGCGCGCCACCCCGATGGCCGCTGGAGCCTACCGGCAGATCAAGGAAGCCCTCGCCCGGCTGCATCCGGATGACGTGGAGGCCTACTACGACGTGAAGGACCCCGTTTGCGATCTCATCATCGATGCGGCGGAACGCTGGGCCATCCAGACCAGCTGGACCTCGGATGTGTCCTCCCGCTGAACACGTCCCCGTACTCCGCACGGTAACGAAGAACGGCGCTCCCGATGATGGGAGCGCCGTTCTTCGTTGGATCAGGAACGATGACCTCGAACGATCACCTTATCCTGTCAGATGGTCCGATGGCTTGGCCTACGACGCTTCCGCCGCTTCTCGAGCCGCAGGACGGTGGCCGTCGCTGCAAGCCCGACTGCCGCCACCAGCAGGAGCCAACTATCTCCGGGCGATCCGAACCGTCCATTCAGACCATCCGACCCTGCGTTTCCGGAACCCGTTGACGGGAGTTCCTTGACGATCGGGGTACCCGGCTTTGTCGGGGCAGGCGTCTTCACTGGCTTGGTCGGCGTAACAGTCGCCGAGTGAGGCGGAGTGGTCGGCGTGCTCGTCGATGGCACCGGCGTGTTCGTCGGCGTATTCGTCGGCGTGCTTGTCGGCGTGTTCGTCGGCGTGTTCGTCGGCGTATTCGTCGGCGTGCTTGTCGGCGTGTTGGTCGGCGTATTCGTCGGCGTGCTTGTCGGCGGCACCGGCGTGTTCGTCGGCGTATTCGTCGGCGTGCTCGTCGATGGCACCGGCGTGTTCGTCGGCGTATTCGTCGGAGCATTCGTCGGCGTGCTCGTCGATGGCACCGGCGTGTTCGTCGGCGTGCTCGTCGATGGCACCGGCGTGTTCGTCGGCGTGTTCGTCGGCGTATTCGTCGGCGTGCTCGTCGATGGCACCGGCGTGTTCGTCGGCGTGTTCGTCGGAGCATTCGTCGGCGTGC